>DFNI01000009.1:94228-141499 GCA_002375995.1 Acetothermia bacterium UBA3571
GCGTTCAAGGGCCGTGGGGTATATCTCGTGGTGCTGCTTGGGCTTCTGGTGATCCTGGGCAGCGCGGCTCAGAAGTGGAGGGGGTGATTGTGCATCGTGACAACATTAAGTAATATCTTTTTGGTCTATGTCACTGAGAAAAGTTTTGTTCAAGATATTTTTGTTGTGTGTTATTTTAGGAGGTGTGCTTGTAGTTAGTTGGGCATTTTTTACTGTCCAATGGGGGTCAGTAAAATGGCCGGAGATTTTATTTTTTATTATCACAGCAACTTTCTTTCAATTATTTGAAATCGAGGTCACTTATCAAAGATGGGTTTCGGCAGCCGTTGTTTTGTTCGTCGCGGCAATTTTTGTGTTTCCAGATATACAAAAACCTGTAATTGTGGTATTTTCAGCTACGGTTTTAGCTGAGACGATCCTGAATGTGGGGCTTTTGTGGAAAAAAGAATATGGAACTTTTTTTCGAAGAGCCTCATTTAATGTGGCGCAATTGACCCTCGTGGTCTTCATCGGAGCAATGCTTTTCAAAACTATAGGAGGGACACAGCCTCCGTGGAGTAAAGCACAAGATTTCTTTATTGCATTATTGACCTTTATAAGTTGCAATTTATTGAATACGGCGTTTGTCTCTGCAGCAATTAGCCTATCTACGGGACGGAACTTCTATTACCCCTTTAAATTCGACTTGCAGTACTTACCCATCCAAGTGCTTTCCCTCGGGGTGCTCACGCTCCTTTCCGCCACGGTTTACACCTTTTCGGTTTGGCATATGGCTTTGGTGATGGTGCCGATGGGGTTGCTCCATTACTCCCTCTGGGGATATACGCGGCTACGCAGAAGCGCTGTGGAAGCCTTCGAAAAATTGATGTCCGCCCTCAGATTCAGGGATGAATACACCGCCACCCACTCCGAACGGGTAGCTAGGCTCGCAGTGAAGATCGCCCGCAAACTGGGATTGCCCGAGGAAACCATAGAGCGTATCCAGGCAGCTGCACGGATCCACGATATCGGAAAGGTCGCTATCCCCGATAAGGTCCTTCTTAAAGAAGAAGGGCTCAGTGACCAGGACTGGGAACTCATAAAACAACACCCACTCATCGGAGCAGATCTTATCAGCGGCTTAGAGGTTTATAAAGATTGTGTAGATATCGTAAAATACGAACACGAACGTTGGAATGGAAGCGGCTACCCGGAAGGGTTGAAGGGCGAACAGATCCCTTTGGGAGCGAGGATTGTGGCTGTGGCCGATGTCTACGATGCCCTGCGCAGCGATAGGCCCTACAGGCGGGCAATGACCTTGGAAGAAGCTATCGATGAGCTCAAAAGGATGCGCGGCAAGGAGCTGGATCCCAAACTGGTGGATATTTTGCTTGAAATCTTGGAAGAGGAAAAAAAAGAGGAAAGAGAGGAAGCGCCCGCTTCGAAAACGTGAGGGGCGGACACCCATGTTTCTCATTTGGTTTCTCATCGCAGGATTGATTGTTGGTTTTTTGCGACGCGGTCGCGTCTGGAGGCTGGACCGCCTGCAGCTTCGGGGCGCGTGGCTTGTGCTCGTCTCACTTCTCATACAGGTGCTCATCTTTCCATTGGGTGAGAAAGACCCGATCATAAAAGTGGGCACAAATTACCTCCAGGTGATATCCTATGTCCCCCTGGTCATATTCGTATACCTCAACCGGCATTTCCGGGAACTCGCGCTTATCGGAGTGGGTATCCTGCTCAATCTGGTCCCCATCTTGGCCAACGGGGGTTACATGCCCGTCTCACCCTTCGCCCTAGAGCAAGCGGGACGCGGCGACTTGCTCCAGTTCCTGCGGGAGGTCCGAGTTTCCGGCAACGTGATCCTCATGGGACCCGAAACCCGGCTGAATTTTCTGGGGGATGTGTTGTTTTTGCCCCCCTGGCTCCCCTTTGCTACTGCATTCTCCATCGGAGATCTCCTTCTCGGATTGGGGCTTTTCCTGTTTTTGACGGCGAAGCCTAAGGGCTCGAACTCTGAAGACAAACGGGAGAGCTTCTATCTCGCGCTCTTGGAAAAACTTGCCCAGGCGGAGACGGTGCCTCAAATCGCGGAGCTCGCCCTCCAGCACGCGATAAGTATCCTCCCGGAAGCCAAGACTGGGTCCTTCCTTCTTTGGGATGAGCAACAGAAAGTTTTTAAGTACGTGGCCTGCGTTGGATGGGACCTGGATGAGCTAAAGCATGTTTGGTTTAAACCGGAAGACCTCCTCCAAAACTTCTTGGATGACTGCCATAACCCGTGCATCATAAGGGATCCATGGCGATTGTTTGAGAAACACCGCCCCCAGATGTTGGAAAGGTTTGGAGGGCCACATCTTTTGCCGAAGGCTTTCATTTCCGTACCTATACGCTATGAAGGTAAAGTTATCGGCTATTTCAATTTAGATGGAGAGCATCGCGACGCATTTGCCGAACGTGATCTCCGCGTAATCTATGATTTCCAGAAGGCCATTGAGTTCGCCCTGGCCCTTCGTTTAAGCCAAGAAAAGCTTCAGGAAAGCGAACAGCGGCTCAGGCTCCTGTTTGAAAACGCTCCCGATGCCATCTACATAACCGATTACCAAAGCAACATCCTCGACTGCAACAGAGCGGCTACAGAACAGACAGGTTACACGAAGGACGAGCTCTTAAAAATGAACATCGCCCGGGACCTCGCGGTGGATCCTCCCGCAATGGACGCGATAAACGAAAGATTGAACCGGGGCGAGCGGGTGGTGTTTGAGGAAAGGAAGAGGCGAAAGGACGGAACGGTTGTCTATACCGAAGTGGCCATCACCCCGATCACTTTCCAGGGGCGTCGCGCGGTGCTCTCCTTCAACCGCGATATCACGTGGCGCAAACGCCAAGAGGAAAAGATCTACCAGCTGTGGAGGCTCTCGAAGGATCTTCTGAGCAGCAGGAAAAAGGAGGAGCTCGCGAAAAAAACGGTGGCGTTCTGCAAGGATATCTTCGAACCCACCTTTTGCGGGGTCTACTTCACGGAGAACAAGGGATACCGTCTGATGGCGAGTTATCATGCGCCCACAGCGGAGGTTTCCCTGCCCGAAGCCATATCCTCCGTGGCCGAGATAGCGGCGGGAGAAACCCCCAAGACCTTCCTTCTGGTTACCCCCATCACCTTCGACAAGAGACGACAGGGGTATCTCGTGATCGCCATCCAGGAGAAAGTGACCGAGTACCATAGACGTCTTGCGGAGCTCATCGCCGTCGAGGTCGCGAACGTGATCCAGGTTACGGAGCATACCGAGCGTCTTGTCGAATTCGCTAATAGATTGGAAAAATTGCACATAGCTATAACGAAATTACATCAAATCTCGGATGAAAAGGAGATGTGCCGAGCGGCGTTGGAGCTTTTGGAGAACATACTGGGTTTCGATTACGGCTCTATCGATTTGGTAGAGGACAATCTCTTGGTGCCGGTGTGCTACTCGAGCACGTTCCCCGACGTCGTTCCCCGCCCCTTTAGGATCGATGAAGGGCTATCCGGGCTTACCCACCGGGAGCAACGCACTTTTTGGGGCAACGATGTGCGCGAGGTCCCGGAAGCCCAGCCGGTAAATCCCGAGATCAGGTCCTACATAAGCGTGCCCATCGGCGAATACGGCATCATCCAGATCGTGTCCAAGAAAGAAGGGGCGTTCTCAGCCGAAGACGTGAAGCTCGTAGAAATCCTGGCCCAGCAGATGTACGAGGGACTGAAGCGGATCCGCTTGGAACGTGAGATCCGGGAACAAGCAATACGAGATCCCCTGACGGGCCTTTATAACCGGCGGTACTTCGACATCTTCATCGAGCTTTACCGAAAAAAGCCGGAAGCACAGATCCTGAGCTTGTCGATCTTGGACATGGACGGGTTCAAGGCCGTAAACGACCAATACGGCCACACCGTGGGCGACGAGGTTTTGGTGGCCGTGGCCGAGCTCCTGCGCGACAACGTGCGTTCCGATGACGTAGTGATCCGGTGGGGCGGCGATGAATTCTTAATCCTTATGCCCAAAACGGCGGTGGAGGAGGCCCAGGTAGTATTAGGGCGACTGCAGAGGGTAGTGGCATCCTGGACGCATCCGCGTCACCCCGAGATAAAGGTGGGCTTCACCGCCGGAGTGGCGGCATGGGATCCCGCGGAGGGCACCGAGATAGACGAGGCCCTGCGAGCGGCGGATGAGGATCTGTACGCCAAGCGGGGCAGACGCCGGGGTAATGATGCCTTGCAGCGAGAAGGGGAACGGGGAGAATAAGGGACATGCTTATAGGGATCGTTTCAGATACGCACGATCACGTGAACAGGCTGCGGGCGGCCCTGAGACGTTTCGTCGAGGCCGGGGTGAACGTGGTGCTCCACGCTGGAGATTTCGTTTCCCCTTTCATGGTGATCCCGTTCCAGGAAACGGGGCTCCGCGTGATAGGTGTTTTCGGCAACAACGATGGGGACAAGCTCTTTCTGCGCGAGAGGTTTCAGGGTGTGGGGGAGCTGAACTTTGGGCCGTATGAGGTGGAGCTCGGGGGGCGGCGGATCGTGCTCATGCACGAGCCGCGGGCCCTGGAGGCCCTTGTGAGTTCTGGGAAATACGACCTCATCGTCTACGGGCATACTCACGAGCTGGACCTCCGCGAGGGAGGGCCGTTGGTAGTGAACCCAGGGGAGTGTGGGGGGTGGCTTTCGGGTAAGTCCACCTGTGCCTTGGTGGATCTAAAGCGCCTTAAAGCGGAAATCATCGAGCTTTAAGGGCCCTGAGTACTCTTGAAGGGCGTGTGGGGCGTCCCTATAATAATGAATGCGTGCGGGAATAGCTCAGTGGTAGAGCGCCGCCTTGCCGAGGCGGAGGTCGCGGGTTCAAGTCCCGTTTCCCGCTCCAGCTTCCTCAAGGTGCCGGGGTGGCGGAACTGGCAGACGCGGGGGACTTAAAATCCCCTGGGTAATCCCCGTGCGGGTTCGAATCCCGCCCTCGGCAGAAGCGGGGTGGAGCAGCCAGGAAGCTCGCCGGGCTCATAACCCGGAGGTCGCGGGTTCGAATCCCGCCCCCGCAACCAGATCGGCGGTGTAGCTCAAGTGGTTAGAGCGCGCGGCTCATAACCGCGAGGTTCAGGGTTCGACTCCCTGCACCGCCACTCAGGTGGGGATGTAGCTCAGTTGGGAGAGCGCCGCGTTCGCAACGCGGAGGTCGGCGGTTCGAGTCCGCTCATCTCCACCACCTTTTGTGCAATTTGATTCCATACGTCTTTTCGTTTTCTACTAGGTTCTTCCCTTTTGCCTTGACTCCTCGCCTGATTCCGTTGTATATAAAAAATGGTTCGACGATGAACGTTACTCTTCTTGTGAGGAGGAAGAACGGTGGCCTGAGGAAATATCAGGATTGGTATTACTTTGCCACAGGGGTTTAGTCCGACCTCGTAAGAGGTCGCTAAACCCCACGCGGTCGGGGCCGAAAGGCCCCGACCTTTTTGTTTGCCTAAAGGAGCCGGGAATGATCGAGGAGCTGAGGCGCGAGCTGGACAGGATAGACCGGGAGCTTTTGCAGCTTCTTTCCCGGCGTGCGGAAGTAGCCCTGCGCATCGGATGCCTCAAGGCGGAACAGGGCCTCCCCCTGCGATCCTTGGAGCGGGAGGCGGAGGTGATCGCCCGCGTGAAACGGGAAAACCCCGGTCCCTTAAACGAGGAGGCGGTAGCACGGATCTTTCGGCGAATCATCGCCGAAACCCGGAGGCTCGAAGAGGAGGTGGTGCGAGATGATTGTGGTGATGAAGCCCGGGGCCACGCAAAAGGAGATTGAACGTGTAACGGACAAACTCCTCTCCCTCGGTTTCAGGGTCCACTTCTCCCGGGGAGAGGATTACACCATCTTGGGAGCCATCGGCGAAACCCGGACCGTCGATCCCCGGGAGCTGGAGGTGTTGGATGGGGTTTATAAAGTCCTGGAAGTAAGCGTCCCCTACAAGTTAGCGAGCCGGGCCTTCCACCCCCTGGATACCCGGATAACCCTCGGTGGTCTCACCATTGGAGCCAGCGAAGTGGCGGTCATCGCTGGCCCGTGTGCCGTAGAAAGTGCTGAACAGATCAGAACGATCGCCGAGGCTGTGGCCCGGGAAGGGTGCCGGATCCTCCGGGGCGGCGCCTTTAAACCCCGTACCTCCCCCTATAGCTTCCAAGGCTTAGGGGAGGAAGGCTTGAAGCTCCTGCGGGAGACGGCGGACGAGCTGGGGATGTACGTGGTAACCGAGGCCATGGACGCTTCTCAGGTGGAGCTCGTCTCCCGTTACGCCGATATCATCCAGATCGGGGCCAGGAACATGCAGAACTTCAATCTCCTGCGGGAAGTCGGGAGGGCAGAGAAACCCGTCCTCCTCAAACGAGGCCTCGCCGCCACTCTCGAGGAATTCCTCATGGCCGCCGAGTACATCATCTCGGAGGGAAACGAAAAGATCATCCTGTGCGAGCGAGGTATCCGTGCGTTCTCGGACTTCACCCGGTTTACCTTGGATCTCGCCGTAGTTCCCGTGTTGAAGCGAGAAACCCATCTTCCCGTGATCGTTGATCCCAGCCACGCCACGGGGCGGCGGGATATGGTGATCCCCATGGCCCGGGCAGCGGTGGCCGCCGGGGCCGATGGGATAATGGTGGAGGTCCACCACCGCCCTGAAGAGGCCCTGAGCGACGGCCCCCAGGCTCTCCTCCCCCAACAGTTCGCCCAGCTCTTGCGGGAGCTCAGAAACATCGCGCGGACCCTGGGGAGGGACCTCCTCTTGCGGCAGCCAGATGGAAGCGGGATTTCCTGAGAAAATCGCGATCGTGGGCCTCGGGCTCATCGGGGGGTCGCTGGCGTTGGCGATAAAGCATGCCTCCCCCGGGATCCACATAGTGGGGGTGGATTTCCCCCAAGTTTTGGACCTCGCTCAGGGAAAGGGGGCCATCGACGAAGGCTTCCCGCCGGCTGAGCTCGCCCAAGCGGTAGGGGGGGCAACGGTGGTGTTCCTCGCCACCCCCATAAAGACCATCCTCGAACTCATCCCCCGGGTAGCCGTAGCCATGTCTCCAGGCGCGATCCTCACTGATGTAGGTTCCACCAAGGAAGCCATCTGCCGCCTGGCCCGGGAGGTCCTCCCCCGGGGTTGTTATTTCATTGGGGGACATCCCCTCGCCGGCACAGAAGGGAAAGGTTTCCGCGCCGCCGACCCTTTTCTGTTCCAAAACGCCCTTTACATCTTGACCCCCCTGCCCGATGCTAAAGAAGCGCTGCCACGGCTGACCCGGTATGTGGAGGCGCTGGGAGCGATACCTGTAGTGATGGACCCCGAGCGTCACGACGAGATCGCGGCTTATGTCAGTCATCTTCCCCAACTCACCGCCGTGGCTTTGGTGAACACGGTGGGACGGAAGGAAGGGATGCTTCCCTTCGCCGCCGGTGGATTTCGGGACCTCACCCGGATCGCTTCGTCCCCATATGAGATCTGGCGTGATATCCTGGCTACAAATGCCGAGAGGATCGAACAAGCCCTGAAGGACATGGTTCGAGAGCTTTCCCGGCTGCGGGAGACACTCCGGGGCGGGTTGGAGGAGGAGTTCGTGCGGGCCCGGGCGCTCCGCGCTTCCATCCCCAAACGGGCCAAGGGCTTCTCCGGGGAGTTCCCCAGCGTGAGGGTGGTGGTTCCCGATAGGATCGGCGCGTTGGCGGAGGTGACCGGGGCGTTGGGGAAGGCCGGGATAAACATCAAGGACCTGGAACTCATGCGGGTGCGGGAGGGGATCGGAGGGACCTTCAGGATCTACGTGGAACGCCATCAGGAGGCGGAGGAGGCGGTCCGGGTCCTCCGGGCCGCTGGCTACGAGGCCGAGGTGGTGGACTGATGGAGGTGCGGATCCGAGGGCCGGCGCTGGTGAGGGGAAAGGCCCGCGTGCCGGGGGATAAATCCATTTCCCACCGTGCCCTGATCCTGGGGGCGATGGCTAAAGGGGAGACGGAGATCCGCGGGTTATCCCCGGCTCGGGACGTCCGAAGCACGGCGGATTGCCTCCGCTCCCTGGGGGTGGAGGTCTATTGGGAAGGGGAGAAAGCCTCCATCCACGGTCGTGGGCCGGAGCTCCTCTCGCCGCCCACAAGGCCCCTCGACTGCGGCAACTCCGGTACCACCATGCGGCTTTTGGCAGGGGTCCTCGCGGGAAGGCCGTTCGAGTCCGTGCTCGTGGGGGATGAGTCCCTCTCCCGCAGGCCCATGCGGCGGGTGGTGGAGCCCCTTTCCCTTATGGGAGCCGAGATCCACGCCCGGGCGGGGAATTTCCCCCCTCTGCGTGTACGGGGGGGGTACCTCCGGGGCATCTATTACCGGCTTCCCGTGGCCAGCGCTCAGGTGAAGTCGGCCATACTGCTGGCGGGGCTTCAGGCGGAGGGGGAAACGGTGGTGGAGGAGCCCTTCCCTTCCCGCGATCATACCGAGCGGATGCTCCTTTTTTTAGGGGCGGAGCTGGAAAAGGACGGGGCACGGATACGTTTGGTTCCCGGTGAGTTGCGCGCTCGGCCCGTGGGGGTGCCTGGGGACTTCTCTTCCGCCGCATTCCTTTTGGCCGCCGCCGCCCCACGTCCGGGGGCGGAGGTCCTCGTCCAGGGGGTGGGGGTGAACCCCACCCGCATCGGCTTCCTGGAGGTCCTCCGGGAAATGGGAGCGGACGTGGCCGTACTGGGCCGGGACGAGATCGGGGGGGAACCGGTGGCGGATGTCCGGGTGCGAGGGAGGGAACTTCGGGCGATCGAACTCGGGGGGGAGATCGTGCCCCGGATGATCGACGAGATCCCGTTGGTCTTTGTCCTTGCCACCCAAGCCGCCGGGACCACCGTGGTCCGGGGGGCCCGCGAGCTCCGGGTGAAGGAGTCGGATCGCATTTCGGCCATGGCGGAGAACCTGCGGCGGTTGGGGGCTGAGGTGCGGGAGTTTCCCGATGGAATGGAGGTGAGCGGTCCGTGTCGCCTCAAAGCGGCGCGGCTCTCGGGATTCATGGACCACCGGGTCGTCATGGCCTCTGCGGTAGCCGCCCTGTTCGCCGAGGGGGAGAGCCTGATCGAGGGCGCAGAATGGGCGGATGTTTCCTTCCCGGGATTCTTTTCCGTCCTGGAGGGGATCGTCCATGACCGATAGCCGAACACGGCTCCTCGGCCTCCTCGGCGATCCGGTGGAGCACAGCCTCTCTCCCCGCCTCCACTCTTTCCTCATCGCCCGGGCGGGGCTGAACTACTGTTACCTCGCCTTCCGGGTATCCGAGGGCTCGCTCGGCGAGGCCCTTTCCGGCATGCGGGCTCTGGGAATCCGTGGCTTCAACGTCACTATCCCCCATAAGGAGGCGGTCATCCCCTTTCTGGACGAGCTCTCCCCCGCAGCGGAGGCCATCGGAGCGGTGAACGTGATCGTCAACGAAGACGGGAGGCTCCGCGGGGACAATACCGATTGGGAAGGGTTCTTAAAGGCCCTGGATTCCAGGGGAGTCGGACTTTGCGGCCAAAAGGCGGTGGTGGTGGGAGCCGGCGGCGCGGCGGCGGCGGTGGTCTACGCCCTGCTTTCCACCGATGTGGAAGTCGTCGTGGTAAACCGAACACCGCCCCGGGCCCGGGCCCTTGCCCGGAGATTTTCCTCCCTGGGATCTGTGACCCACGGCAGCCTCCACGACCTCGCCGCCTTCCTCCGGGAGGCGGGGCTTTTGGTCAACGCAACGCCGGTGGGGATGATCCCCCATGTGGGGAAATCCCTGGTTCCCGCGCACCTCTTGCGGGAAGGGCTCGTGGTCTACGACCTCGTCTACAACCCTCCTGAAACGAAACTCCTGCGGGACGCCAGGGAGCGGGGGTGCGTCGCCATCGGGGGACTGGAGATGCTGGTGCATCAAGGGATCCGAGCGCTGGAGCTCTGGACCGGCCACCGCTTCGGAGACGAGGACGCCGCCTCGGCCATAAAGCACCTGGAGGGGGTGCTCCGTGGGTAGGCTGCGGTGGTTTACCGCAGGGGAATCCCACGGCCCGGCCTTGGTGGGGATCCTGGAGGGCATTCCCGCTGGGCTTCGGCTCGTTCCCGAGGACGTTGACCGCGAGCTTTCTCGGCGCCAGCGGGGGCATGGCCGTGGCGGCCGGATGGAGATCGAACGGGATCGGGCCGAATTCCTGGCCGGAGTCCGATGGGGAAAGACCACGGGGGCTCCCATCGCCATCCGGATCGCGAACCAGGACTGGGCGAACTGGAGGGGGATCATGGAGCCCTTTGGGTCGCCCCCCTCCGATTATCGGCCGCCAACGGTGCCACGGCCCGGCCACGCCGACCTCCCCGGTGCCCTGAAGTATCGGCATACGGATCTCCGCGACGTGATCGAGCGCTCAAGCGCCCGTGAAACGGCCGCACGGGTGGCCCTGGGCGCGGTGGCCAAGAGGTTCCTGCGGGAGTGCGGGGTGGGGATCGCGAGCCACGTGATCTCCATCCACACCGTCCGGACGGAGATCGACCTCCTCTCTTTAGGCCTTTCCCCCGATGAGATAAACGCCCGGGCGGATTGCTCCCCGGTGCGATGCCTGGACCCGGAAGCCGAGCGGGAGATGGTGTCCCGGATCGATGCCGCGGCGCGAGCGGGGGACACGGTGGGGGGCGTGTTCGAGGTGGTGGCGATGGGGGTGCCGCCGGGCTTGGGGAGCTATGTCCAATGGGACCGAAGGCTCGATGGCCGCCTCGCCTGGGCCCTGATAAGCATCCCCGGGGTCAAGGGGGTGGAGGTGGGCGCGGGGTTCGGGGCTGCGTCACGATACGGTTCCGAAGTCCACGACGAGATCTTCTGGGAAGAAGGCAAGGGGTTCCACCGCCTGACCAACCGCGCCGGGGGGATCGAGGGGGGCATTACCAACGGGGAACCGGTGGTAATCCGGGCGGCGATGAAGCCTATCCCCACCTTGAGAAAACCCCTGCGATCTGTAGACCTCCTCACAAAGGAACCGGCCTCCGCCCACCGGGAGAGATCTGATGTGTGCGCCGTGCCGGCGGCAGCGGTGGTGGGGGAGGCCATGGTGGCGTTGGTACTTGCGGAAGCGCTCCTCGAGAAATTCGGCGGGGATACGATGGAGGAGGTAAAGCGGGCCCTGTCCTCTCGGGGGCCCACCTGAACGGAACGCCCATCCCGGAAGCCCTAAATAGGGACTTGAGGTTGGTTCGACGACTTCCATACGGGCTGAGCCCGCGATGGGAAACGGGGCGTCACGGGGCGAATCGGGCACCCCAGGCTATGTCCATTTAAAAGCTCCGGCGGAGGGCGGGGCTCCCGCCCAATACAGACCCCCGGTTAAAATGCCCCGAGGGGGTGAGCATTGGGGAATAAGGTCAGAGAGTGGATCCAAAGGGAAGCGGTGGTGGTGGGGCCGGAGTTCCTGCGCGTGGACAGCTTCCTCAACCACAGGATCGACCCGGCCTTCGTAGAGCTCGCGGGAGAGGCGTTGAGCCACGCCTTCGCTCCTCGTGAGGTGACCGCGGTCCTCACCGCCGAGGCCGCGGGGAACGTGATCGCCTACGAGGTCGCCCGAAGGCTGGGAGCGAAGGCGCTTTACGCTAAGAAAGGGAAAGCCAATACTATGGCCAATCCCCTGACCAGGACTGTCACCTCCCCCACCAAGGGGGTGGAGACCGAGCTCGCCATCTCCCGGGATTATCTGGGCCCCGGGGAGCGGGTATTAGTGGTGGATGACTTCCTCTATCGGGGGCTCACCAGCGTGGCGCTGGCGGAGATGGTCATCGAAAGCGGCGCCGAGCTCATAGGGTTTGGCTTCGTCATCGAGAAGTGCTTCGGAAACGGTCGCTCCCTGCTTGAGCGCTTCGGGGTCCAGGTGGTCTCGTTGGTGGCCATCGAACGCATGGATCCCGAGACCGGGGAGATCGTGTTCAGGGATTGAGACCATGGGGGTTGTGGTCCTCGATTTCGGCTCGCAATACACCCTCCTTATCGCCCGGAGGCTCAGGGAGCTGGGGGCCTTCTCCATCATCCTCCCTGGGACCACCCCTTGGGAGGAGATCCAGGCCCACAGGCCCCACGCGGTGGTCCTCTCGGGAGGGCCGGCTTCGGTGCACGACCCTGACGCCCCCAGGCCGGACCCGCGCCTCCTTTCCTCCGGGATCCCCATCCTCGGGATCTGTTACGGGATGCAGCTTTTGGTTCACCTCTTCGGCGGGGAGGTGGCGCGCTCCGACCGCCGGGAGTACGGCCGCGCCGATCTCGTGCGTCACGAGGGCCCCCTCTTCCGGGGGCTGGAGGGGGAGCTTGGGGTCTGGATGTCCCACTCCGATGCGGTGGTATCCCTTCCCCGGGGCTGGAAGGCGATCGCCGCCACCCAGGAGTGCCCCATCGCCGCCGTGGCGGACCCCACGGGGAGGATCTTCGGGGTCCAGTTCCATCCCGAGGTGGTTCATACCCCCAAAGGGAAGGAGATCCTGCGGAATTTTCTAGAGATCGCGGGGGTCGCCCGGAATTGGAGACCGGCGGAGATCGTCTCTTCCCTCATAGAAAAGGTGAAAAAGGAGGTGGGGAGGGAGCGGGTGCTTTTAGGGGTCTCGGGCGGAGTGGATTCGTGCACTTTGGCCCTTCTCCTGGCCAAAGCGGGGGTGGAGCACCTGGCGGTATTCGTGGACCACGGGCTCCTGCGGGAAGGGGAGCGGGAGGAAGTGGTGCAGGCCCTGCGTCCCCTGGGAGTGAACCTCCGGGTGGTGGAGGCCCAAAAGCGATTCCTCTCTGCCCTCCGGGGGGTGACCGATCCCGAAGAGAAGCGGAAGATCATCGGGAGGGAGTTCATCCGGGTATTCGAAGAGGTGGCCTGGGAGGAGGGGCCCTTCCCGTATCTCGCCCAGGGGACCCTCTACCCCGATGTGATCGAGTCCGCGGGGAACCCGGGGGCGGCCACCATCAAGACCCACCACAACGTGGGGGGGCTTCCCGAGGAACTCGGGTTTGAGCTGATCGAGCCCTTCCGGGAGCTATTCAAGGACGAGGTGCGGGAGGTGGCAAGGGTCCTGGGCCTTCCCGATGAGATCCGGCTCCGACACCCCTTCCCCGGGCCGGGGTTAGCGGTGCGGATCTTGGGGGAGATCACCGAAGAGAGACTCCAGGTCTTGCGGCGGGCCGACGCCATCTTCATCCAGGCCCTGCGGGAGGCCGGACTTTACCGGGATGTGTGGCAGGCGTTCTGTGTCCTCATTCCCTTGCGTACCGTGGGCGTAGTCGGGGACACGCGCCGGTACGGCTACGTGGTGGCCCTGCGGGCGGTGACGAGCGTCGACGGGATGACCGCCGATTGGGCCAGGCTCCCCCAAGAATTCCTGGATCAAGTGGCCCGTCGCATCACCCGCCAGGTACCCGAGGTGGGCCGGGTGGTCTACGACATAACCAGCAAGCCCCCGGCCACCATCGAGTGGGAGTGAAGCCCGCTAGCCCCGCTCCTTGAGCACCTGGGCGATCCGCCCGATGGCTTCTTCGAGCTTTTCCGCGGGTTGGGTGAGGGAGATGCGGAGCCTTCCGGGCCAACCGAAGGCCTCCCCGGGGACCACCGCCACGTGGGCCTCTTCCAAAAGAAGCCGCGCCAAGGCAGCGGAGTCGCCCCCCAGATACGCCGAGACATCGGGGAAGAGGTAAAAGGCCCCTTCGGGCACGGGGCATTCCACCCCTGGGATCCGGTTCAGGCCCTCCGCCCCGAGGTCCCTCCGGCGGCGGAACTCCTCCACCATCTCCCTAACCCCATCCCAAGGCCCCTCCAAGGCCGCAAGGGCTGCCCGCTGGGAGATGGAGGCGGGATGGGTGATGGAGTGGGATTGGATCGCGAGCGCTGCCCGGATCACCTCCCGGGACGCGAGAACCCAGCCGATGCGCCACCCGGGCATGGCGTGGCTCTTGGAAAGCGATCCTATCACGATCACGTGTTCACCCTTTAGCCTCGCCGCGGAGAAGGGTCCCCGCTCGTACGCGATGGCTTCATACGCCTCGTCGAAGATCACGTAGAAGTCATGGTCCCTTGCCAGGGAGGCTAACGCCGAGAGCTCCTCGGGGCCCAAAAGGGCCCCCGTGGGGTTGCAAGGGGAGTTCACGATCAGGGCCTTGGTGCGGGGCGTTAAGCGCTCTGCCACCGCCTCCGGGCGAAGGTGGAACCCATCCTCGGGATCGGTGGGCACGAACACGGGCTCCGCCCCGCACAGCTTCACCACCTCCGGATAGGTGACCCAATAGGGGACGGGGATCAACACCTCATCCCCCTCCTCAAACAGGGCTAAACTCACCGAGAACAGGGCCTGCTTGGCCCCCGCCGCCACCATCACCTCCTCCGGGGAATACCGCGCTCCGTGATCTCTGCGGTAGCGGGCAGCGATGGCAGCCCGGAGCTCCGGGATCCCGCCGGCTTGGGTGTACTTGGTGAAGCCTCCTTCTATGGCCGCAATCCCTGCCCGCTTCACCGCATCGGGGGTATCGAAGTCCGGCTCCCCAGGCCCAAGGTCGATCACCTCGACCCCCTGCCGCCGGAGCTCCTCCGCCCGCCGACGTATCTCCATGGTGGCGGAAGGCGAAACCCTACCTATCCGCGCCGCCAGCTTCCTCGGCACCGATCACCTCCAGGAGGATCTCTATCCCTTCGAGATAGCTCTCAAGTCCCTTCCCCGAGACCTGGGCGATGCAGACGTCCTTTATCACCGAGACCCGGCGGAAAGGCTCCCGGGAGTGGATGTCCGAGAGGTGCACCTCCACCGTGGGAAGCCCCACGGCGGCGATGGCGTCCCGTAGGGCGTAGCTATAGTGGGTCAGGGCCCCGGGGTTGATCACGATACCTTGGGCCCAGCGGCGGTGCCCGTGGATGAGGTCGATGAGGGTCCCCTCGTGGTTGGATTGAAAGATCCGCACCTCGGCCCCCCGCTCGGCAGCGAACTCCCGGATCCTCCCGTTCACCTCCTCCAGGGTCATCCTGCCGTAGATCTCGGGCTCCCGCTCCCCCAGGAGGTTCAGGTTGGGGCCGTGGAGGATCAAGATCCGTGACGCGTGACGGGTGACGGGTGGTGGGTTCTTCATGAGGGAGCCTCCAGGGATGAGATGCGTTCCAGGGCGGAAAGGAGCTCCTCCTCGGAGATCCCCTCTTCCAGCACCGCCTCGCCGATTCGCGAAAGGTAGACGTAGTGGAGCGTCCCCGCCACGATCTTTTTGTCGCGCCGCAGGTGCTCCCGGAACCTCTCCGTGGGGATCTCGGGAATCGGGGGTTTGGGGAGCCGCGAGAGGAGGGCCTCGATGCGGCCCCGCTCCCCATCGTTGAGGAGCCCCCGTTTCCAGGAAAGCCAGATGGCCCCCAACATTCCCCAGGCCACCGCCTCCCCGTGGAGGAAGTGGCGGTATTCCGTGGCCGCCTCCAGGGCATGGCCCAGGGTGTGGCCGAAGTTCAGGATCCGCCGGTGCCCCACTTCCCGCTCGTCCCGCGAGACCACCTCGGCCTTCACCCTGCAGGCCCTCAGGATCGCCTCTTCCAAGAGCTCTGGATCCCCGGAGACAAACCCCTCCCAATGGGCCTCGAGGAGCGAGAATAGCTGCGCGTCCCCGATCAGGGCCGCCTTCACCACCTCGGCCAGGCCGGCGTGGAGCTCCCGTGGGGGTAAGGACCCCAAAAGATCTGGGTCGATGAGGACAAGGCGCGGTTGGTAAAAGGCCCCGATCAGGTTCTTCCCCGCCGGATGGTTCACCCCGGTCTTTCCCCCCACCGAGGAGTCCACCTGGGCCAAGAGAGTGGTGGGGACTTGGATCCACGGGATCCCCCGGAGGTAAGTGGCGGCCACGAACCCGGCGATATCCCCCACCACCCCACCCCCCAGGGCGCAAATCCCACATCCCCGGTCGAACCCCCGGGCGATGAGCCGGTCGTAGAGGGAGCTCACTGTGGCAAGGCTCTTGGAGCTCTCTCCGGGGGGAATGGAGACGAGCTCCGGAGAGAAGCCCCCCGCCTTCAGGGCCTCCGCGGTCGCCTCCCCGTAAAGGGGTGCCACGTGCTCATCGGTGATCACCATGACCCTTTTGGGAAAACCATGCCGCGAGGCGAGCTTCCCCAGACTCCCCAGGAGCCCTCGGCCGATGTACACCGGATAGCTCCGGGTCTCAGCGGAAATCCTCACTTCCAAGGCCCGCATCCCCCAATCTCCTTATGATCTCGGCGGCAATATCTTCCGGCCGTCGACCCCGGCATTCTACCACCACGTCGGCCTCCAAATAACGGGGCTCCCGGGAAGCAAGGAGGGAGCGGATCCGCTCCTTCCGGGCTTCCCCAGAATGGCCCACAAGGAGGGGCCTTGTGTCGTCATCGGCCAGGCGTTCCGCCAGCACCTCGGGCGACTCCCGCAGGTACACGGTTACGCCGCTTCCCCGGAGCCTTCGCCAGTTTTCGTCGTCCATCGGGGCACCTCCCCCGAGCGCCACCACCAACCCCCGCTTCCCCGCGATCTCGTCGATCACTTCTCGCTCCAGTTTCCGAAAGTACTTCTCCCCGAAACGGGAAAAGATTTCGGGGATAGGAAGGCCCGCGCGTTCCACCACGAGCTGGTCGGTATCCAGGAACTCCATCCCCAGGGCCTCCCCCAGGATCCGCCCCACGGTGGACTTCCCTGCTCCCATGAACCCGATGAGGTAGACGTTCCTCATGGAAGTGTGGCGGCTTTGAGCTCGCGCACGAGCCGGGCCAGGGCCTCGGGTGGCGCCCCTTTCCCCACCTCCCGCACCAAGCGCGAGCCCACCACGGCCCCGTCGGCCCCGGCCTCGAGCACCGTTCGGATATGTTCCGGCCGGGATATCCCGAATCCCACCGCAATGGGCACCTGTCCCCCGCGCTCCCTCACCCGGCCGACGAGGCGGGGGATCTCCCTGGAGAGCCGCTCCCGCTCCCCAGTGGTGCCGTACCGGGAAACTAGGTAGAGGAAGCCCCTGGTGTGGCGAAGGATGAGGTCGAGCCTTTGCCCCACAGTCTCGGGAGTGGCCAAGAACACGAGCCCGAGGCCCACGCGTTCCGCCGCGTCCCTGAGGGGAGCCGCCTCTTCGGGAGGGAGGTCTGGCACGATCAGCCCGTCAACGCCGCACTCCGCCGCCGCGGTACAAAAGGCCCCTTCACCGAACCGGAGGATCGGGTTGTAATAACCCATGAGCACCAAAGGGACGGGGTACTCCCGCTTCAGGCCGCGCACGACCTCCAACACCGTCTCCGTGGTGGCGCCGGACTCCAATGCCCTCAAACCCGCGGCCTGGATGGTGGGGCCGTCGGCCACAGGGTCGGAAAAGGGGATCCCCACCTCCAGCAAATCCGCTCCCCCTTCCGCGGCGGCGCACAGGTACTCCAAGCTCCTTGAGGGGTCGGGATCCCCCCCCATGAGATAGGCCACCAATGCCCTTTCCCCTCGGCCCTTCAGGGAGCGGAACGCTTCAGTGATGGCGGTCCAGCCCATCTTCCCCTCCGGGGACCGTTGCCCCCCGGGACCGGGCTTCCGTCGCCCGCAACACGATATCCAGGTCTTTGTCCCCTCTTCCGGAAAGGGTGATCACCACCACCGCCTCCCGGGGCATCTCGCGGGCCCGCTCGAGGGCAGCGTAGACCGCATGGGCCGATTCCAGGGCGGGGATGATCCCCTCAAGCCGGGAGAGGAGCGCGAAGGCCTCCAGAGCTTGTTCGTCGGTCACCGTGGTGTATTCCGCCCTCCCGAGCTCCCGCCACAGGGCGTGCTCCGGGCCCACCCCCGGGTAGTCCAAGCCCGGGGCGATGGAGTGGGTTTCCCTGATCTGCCCCCACTCGTCCTGCAGGAGATACGTCCGCATCCCGTGGAGCACCCCCACTTCCCCTCGGACCAAGGATGCGGAATGGCGCACCCCATCCCCACCGGCCTCGACCCCCAAAAGGGCAACGTTCTCATCGTCGGCGAAGGGGTAGAAGGTCCCCATGGCGTTGCTTCCCCCGCCCACACAGGCTACCAGAAGATCGGGGAGTTTACCTTCGGCGTCCCACACCTGTTCCCGGATCTCCCGTCCGATCACCGACTGGAAATCCCGCACCATCATGGGGTAGGGGTGGGGGCCCACCACGGAGCCGATGAGGTAATGGGTGGTGCGCACGTGCTCTGCCCAATCACGTAGGGCTTCGTTGATGGCGTCTTTTAACGTCCGGCTTCCCGAGTCCACGAGGTGTACCTCGGCCCCCAAGAGCCGCATGCGGAAAAGGTTCATCCGTTGCCTTTCGGCGTCCAAGGCGCCCATGTAGATCTCCACCTTGAGGCCCAGTACCGCCCCCGCGATGGCGCAAGCGGTGCCGTGTTGTCCCGCCCCGGTCTCGGCGATGATACGCCCCTTCCCCATCCGTTTCGCCAAAAGAGCCTGCCCCAGGGCGTTATTGATCTTGTGGGCCCCCCCGTGCAGGAGATCTTCCCGCTTGAGGTAGATCTTCGCTCCTCCCACATACCGGGTGAGGTTCCGCGCAAAGTAAAGGGGCGTGGGCCTCCCGGCATAGTCCCGGAGGTATCCCTCGAGCTCCTCCCGGAAGCCCTCCTCTTCCCGGAATTTCTCGTAGGCTTCCTCCAGTTCTTCAAGGCAGGGGATCAGGATCTCCGGGACGTATCGTCCCCCGAAGGGGCCGAATTTTCCTCCCCGTGGAAGTTCACTCAATCGCACCGCGCACCGCCTCCAGGAACGCCCGCACCTTCCGGGGACATTTCCTCCCCCTTTCTTCCACCCCTGAGGAGACGTCCACCCAATCGGGTTCCACCGTGCGGATCGCCTCACGCACGTTCTCCGGGGTGAGCCCTCCCGCCAGGATAACGGGATGGGGGTAGAGGGCCTCCCTCACCGCCCGGCTCAGGCGCCAATCGTGGGTCTTTCCCGTGCCCCCGGCGCTTCCGCGGACCACTGTATCCAACACCACCCCATCCAAGGGGGCTCCCCGAAGCATCTGCGCCCGCTCGAGAAGGGCCCCTTCCGATTCCCCCTCCCGCATCCCCAAAAGCCCCCAGATCATCGCCTTCCTCCCCACCCACGCCCGCACCTCCTCCCATCCCCTGGGGGGAAGCTCGAGGTGGAGCTGCAGGACGTCGGGTCCGAGCTCCAGGATCCGGCCTATGAGCCCCCGATCCTTTGCGGTGGTGACGGCGACCTTGAGGATTCCCCCTGGTATCCGGGCGAAGAGCTCCGCTGCCTGGGCGAGGGCGAGGTTGCGGGGAGAACGCGGGACCTCCACCACCGCCCCCAGGGCATCTGCCCCCAGCGCGGCGGATATGTCATCGGGGCTCCGCATGCCGCAGATCTTCACCTTCGCTCTCATGCTCGGATTAGCTCTTCCAGTTTGGCTCGAGGATCCTCGGCTGTGAGGAGGGCGGTGCCCACCAGGAACCCGGAAAACCCGGCCTCCCGCAGGGCTCGGATGTCCGCGGACGAGGAGATCCCACTCAGGGCTAGGATCGGGCGGGTATGCCGGGGGGCTACTTCCCGTAGGACCCTGATGGGACGTTGGATATCGACCTCTAGGGTTGTCAGATCGCGGCTGTTTATCCCGATGAGGTCGGCCTCGCTTTCCAACGCTTCCCGCAGGCCAGGGGCGTCCCACACCTCCACCAACACCTCGAGGCCATAGCTGTGGGCCGCCCGGATCATTTCCCGGAGCTCGCAGGAGGCGTAGCCCCGCGCAAAAAGGGGCTGGATGAGGAGCACACAGTCCGCCCCTGCGTTGCGGAAGGCCTTGAGCTGTTCCTCCGCCACCACGAAGTCCTTGGCGAGGAGGGGGAGGCGAAGCCCCGCGAACCTCCGCAGGAGCTCCAGAGACCCCCCAAAGTGGTCCGGGTCCGCGAGCACCGAAATGCCCACCGCCCCCCCGGCCTGGTATAGCCGGGCCACCTCCCCGGGGGAACGTCCCGAAAGGAGGTTTCCCCGGGAGGGGGAACGGGGTTTTACCTCGGCGATGACCGCCTTTCCCCGGTGGTCTCGGACCGCTTTGGTCAGGCTCAAAGTAGCCCGGAGCCTTCCGCGGGGAAAGCGGTAATACCCCTGTCCCAGGCGCCGCCACGCGTCACGCGCGAATTTCTTCAGGTGGTCTGGCATCGCTGCGAAAAGCTCACCAAAGCCACCAACTTCTCGTATGCCGCCCCACTGCGGACCGATTCCGCGGCGACCTCAAGCCCTTCCTCCAGGGATTGGGCTCTTCCCGCCACGTAGATGGCACAAGCGGCGTTGAGGAGGGTCATCTCATAGCGGGGGCCTTTTTCGTTTCCCCGGAGGATTTCGGTGGCCGCCGCCGCGGCCGCGGCTGGGGCGAGCTCCCCTACCTCCTCCGGGGACACGCGCTTGAATCCCAAGGCCTCGGGACGGATGTGGTAATGGCGGATCTCCCCGTCCCTGAGTTCCCCCACCAAGGTAGGCCCCAAGAGGGAGACCTCGTCCACTCCCCCCACCCCGTGGACCACCATGGCCCGCTCCGTTCCCAGTAGCGCGAGGACCCGGGGATAGAGTTCCACAAGCTCGGGGGTCCCGACCCCCAGAAGCTGATGCTTCACCCCGGCGGGATTGGTGAGGGGGCCCAGGAGGTTGAAAGTGGTCCTTATGCCGAGCTCCTTCCTGGGGGAAGCGGCGTGGCGCATGGCGGGATGGAAGGTGGGAGCGAACAAGAAACCGATCCCCACCGTTTCGATGGCCTCCTCCACCTGCTGGGGAGATATGGAGATATTCACCCCCAAGGCCTCCAGGATATCGGCGCTCCCGCACTTCCCCGTGTGGGACCGATTCCCGTGTTTCGCTACGGGGATCCCGGCCCCGGCAGCCACGAAGGAGGCCACGGTGGAGAAGTTGAAGGTGCGGATGGGGGCGCCCCCGGTGCCGCAGAGGTCGAGGAGGGGGCCCTTGACCCGGGGAGAAATTCGGACCGCGTGTGTCCTCATCTCCAGGGCCATGGCCGCGATCTCCTCCGGGGTCTCCCCCTTGGCCCGCAAGCCCACCAGGAACCCCCCGATCTGGGACGGGGTACAACGGCCCCCCATGATCTCCCGCATGGCTTTGCCCGCGAGCTCCCCCAGATCCCTTCCCTCCACCAAAAGCTTCAGCGCTTCCCTAATCGCCTCCATACCTCCGCTCCTTCCAAAAAGTTCCGGAGGATCCTCTTCCCGTGGGCGGTGAGGACGGATTCCGGGTGGAACTGGACCCCCTCGATGGGGAGGCTCTTGTGGCGCACTCCCATCACCTCCCCGTCGTCGGAAACCGCTGAAAGTTCGAGCACCTCCGGGAGGGAGTCCCGTTCGATCACCAGGGAGTGGTAGCGGGCGGCGGGGAAGCCATCGGGAAGGCCCCGGAAGACCCCCTTTCCGTCGTGGAAGATCCGGGAGGTCTTGCCGTGGCGCAGTTCCCGGGCCGGCCCCACCTTTCCCCCGAAGACCACCCCGATCCCTTGGTGTCCCAAGCACACCCCCAAGGTGGGGATCTCGGGCGAGACCTGGCGCAAAAGTTGGGCACAGATCCCGAAGTAGTGGGGATCGTCCGGCCGGCCCGGCCCCGGCGAGATCACGATACACGCGGGGTCCAGATCCCATACCCGTTCCAGCGTGAGTTGGTCGTTGCGAAACACCACCGGATCCGTCCCCAGCTCCCCCAGGTACTGGACGAGGTTGTAGGTGAAGGAGTCGTAGTTGTCGATCACCAACACCTTCATGGGACCCTCCCGAGCTCCATGGCGACCAAAAGGGCCCGGAGCTTGTTGCTCGTTTCCTCCCACTCCCGCTCGGGCACCGAGTCGGCCACGATCCCGGCCCCGGCCTGGAGGTGGAGCTCCTTTTTGTGAGCAAAGGCGGTGCGGATGGTGATGGCGGAGTCCATATAACCGTTGGTGGAGAAGTACCCCACAATCCCCGCATAGGGTCCTCGGGGGCTTTTCTCCAATTCGGCGATGATCTCCATGGCCCGGACCTTTGGGGCCCCGCTCACGGTGCCGGCGGGAAACAGGGCGGCCAGGGCGTCGAAGGCGTCCAAGCCCGCCGCTAGTTCCCCTTCCACCCGGGACACGATGTGCTGTACGTGGCTAAAGCGCTCCACCGCCAAGTAGTCGCTTACCCTCACCGTGCCGAAACGGGAAACCCTGCCGATGTCGTTCCGGGCCAGATCCACCAGCATGTTGTGCTCAGCGAGCTCCTTCTCATCGGAGAGGAGTTCCCGGCGCAACCTTTCGTCCCGCTCCGAGTCCCCGGTTATGGGGCGGGTCCCGGCGATGGGACAGGTGAGGAGCTTCCGCCCTTGCACCGCCAGGAACATCTCCGGGCTCGAGCCCACCACCTGGTAGTCGCCGAAGTCGAGGAAGTACATGTAGGGAGAAGGGTTAAGCTCCCGCAGCCGGGCGTAGAAGGCCGCGAGGTCGCCCCGGTACCGGCCCGAGATCCGTCGGGCCAGGACCACTTGATAAATGTCCCCGGCCCGGATGTAGTCCTTGGCCACCTCCACGGCCCCCATGAACTCCCGTTTGGTGCAGTCGCACCAAAGCTCCCGGATGTGGAACTCAGGTGGCCGCGGGAGCTCGGCCGCCAGGGCCCGGGTTACCTCCCGCAGCCTCTCCGACCCCAAGGAGAAGTAAAAGCACCGTTCCTCGCGGTGATCGAAAACGATGCCGTCCAAGTAAAGCCCCAGAAGGAAGGTGGGGAACTCCGGGTCCCTTTTCTCGGGAAGCCGCTCCAGATACCCCACGAACTCATAAGAGATGAACCCCACGAGGCCTCCAAGGTACTTGAACCTCCCCCCTTCCGGGCACCGGTAGGGGGAGAGGCTCTCCCTCAGGAACTCCAGGGGATCGTCCACCGGACTCGGATAGAGGGAGTCACCGTGGATCCGGCCGTCCTTGAGGGAGAAGACCTTCTGGGGAGCGAACCCGAGGTAGGTGTATTCGGAGAGCTTGCTCGGACCCGGGGCACTCTCAAGCAGGAAGCAAAAAGGAAACCGCTCCCTGAGCTTTAAGAAGGCTTCAAAAGGATCAAGGAAGGGAAGCTCCGCGAGGGTTAACCGGAGGGCTTCACGCGGGGAAAGGAGGCCAAACGCGATCACCTCGCAGCACGGTCTTCATACATCTCACCCCCTTTCGCATCTTTGAGCTAGCCTCTATGTAGGACATTTCGGGTCCTCCGTCAAGGCTTGGAAGTGTCAGGTTGGGCTAAAATATTTCCGAAATGGAGCGGCTCTCCCTCGAGGAAGTGGTGGCGGAAGCTAGAGAAGCTTTGGGGAGTGATCTTTTGATCCTGGCCCATCATTACCAGCGGGACGAGATCGTGGAGGCGGCGGACTGTCGGGGCGATTCCCTGGAGTTATCCCGGAAAGCGGCGGCCTCGGAGGCCCGGTGGATCGTGTTCTGCGGGGTACACTTCATGGCCGAGACCGCGGCGATCCTGGCCAAGGATGGCCAGCGAGTCCTGATTCCCCGTGTGGACGCGGGGTGTTTTCTGGCCCATACCGTCGATTACCCCTCCCTTGTGGAGCTCTGGCGGAGGCTGGGTGAGGTCATGGACCCGGATGCGGAGGTCCTTCCCGTGGCCTACGTTAACACCACCGCCGACGTCAAGGCCTTCGTGGGGAAGAAAGGCGGGGCATGTTGCACCTCCTCTAGTGCCGAGGCGGTGCTGCGGTGGGCCTTTTCCCAACGGTATAAAGTCCTTTTCGTTCCCGACCAATATCTGGGCCGGAACACCGCCCGCAGGCTCGGGATCCCGGAGGAGGAGATAGCAGTTTGGGATCCCCGTCGCCCTCCGGACCGAATGGACACATTTGCCCGGGCACGGCTGATCCTATGGCGGGGAACGTGTAACGTGCACGTGCGGTTCCTCCCCGAGGACGTGCGCCGAGCAAGAGAGGAGCATCCGGGCGTCAGGGTGGTGGTCCACCCCGAGTGTCGGCCGGAGGTGGTGGAGCTCGCGGACGAGGTGGGCTCGACATCGTATATCATCGAGACCGTTTCCTCTTCCCCTCCGGGATCGATTTGGGCCGTGGGGACCGAAGAGCGGCTGGTGGCCCGCCTGGCCAAGGAAAACCCGGACAAAGAGATCTTCTCCCTAGCAGAGGTTCCTCCCTTCTGCAGCTACATGTCCCTCACGCGACCCGGTGATTTGGCGGCGGTCCTGGAGGGGCTGTTGGAGGACAAGGCGGAGAACGTGGTGGAAGTACCCCCAGAGATCCGGGCCCCGGCCCGGGAGGCCCTGGAGCGTATGTTGGCGATCACCCGACGCTAACCCGAGACCTTCCCTTTGGGCCAGCGACGCGCGGGGGATCGAAATCGGGCGGTTCCATCGCCCCTTTTGGCCCCAAAAGCCCCAGTTAGGATACATTAGAAGGGAAGGAGGGACGATGCGGAAGGCATCCCTCGTCTTTACCACCTACGGGGAGCCTACAGATGCCCTGAAACGATTGGGAGAGGGGTTAAAGGAGGCCCTGGAGGAACGGGGGTACATCTTCGAGCCCCAACCCCATGCCCCGAGGCTCGTGCTCAACTTCACCTCCGTGGAAGCCCCCAGGCCCTACCGCCGCCGCTCCCAAGCCACGTTCGTGGTCTCGCTGCTTGAGCTTTCCGAGATCTCGGGGGAACCCGTCAAGGAGATGTATCCCTACCTGGTCAGGACCCTTTCCAACTTGCTTTTGGCTTATGTGCCCGGGGTAGGAGCCCATTTCTTCACGTTGGACCTCGGCCACTATGTGGAGCCGGAAGGGCAGGGATTTTACCGGCGGATCGCCGAGCGGATCCATCCCATGGCCTCGGCCACGTTGGTGATAAAGAACAGGTTCGATACGGATCTCGAGCCGGAACTTTGGGACGGGGACGAGCTGACCGCGGCCCTCTCGCGGGCGGGAAAGGTCTTGGACGAGTGGAACCTCCTTCCAGCGCCCTTTCCCATCGAGGAGATCCTTCCCCCGGAGGATCTGCGCCATGTGAGGCACCTGTATGGGATCGGGGGCCTCTCGTACGGGAACCTCTCCGCGAGGAAGGACGAGAAGCGCTTCTGGATGTCCGCCTCGGGGGTGGATAAGTCAAACCTCCGGGAGGTCGGCCGAGACATATTGATGGTCAAGGATTACGATCCCATCGATAACGCCATCGTCCTCTCGGTACCGCCCCACATCAAGCCCCGGAGGGTATCGGTGGACGCCATCGAACACTGGATGATCTACCGGGAGCACCCGGAGGTCAGGGCCATTATACATATCCACGCGTGGATGGAAGGGATCCCCGCCACCCAGTTCCATTATCCCTGTGGCACCTATGAACTCGCCACGGCGGTGGCCGAGCTTATCCGGAAGGCGCCTGACCCCGCCCAAGCGGTGGTGGGCCTCAAGAACCACGGGATCACAGTGACCGGCCGCTCCCTCGAGGACATCCTGGAGCGGCTGGAGGGAAAGGTTTTGCCCCAGGTCCCCATGTCATGAAGGCCCTCCTTTTTACCCCATCCGTGTCCCGGTACCTCCTCTCCCGCTCCTTGGGGAAGAGGACACCACGGTGGCTAGTTCCGCTATGGCTGGTGGAGGTTCCCGAGCCGGAGCCCCCAGGAGGTTGGGCGAGGGTGCGGGTGAGGCTCGCGGGGGTCTGTGGCTCGGATCTCGCTCTCCTTTTCGGGAAAAGCTCCCCCCGGTTGTCCCCCTTTTTCTCCTTTCCCGCCGTCCTGGGTCACGAGGTCATGGGGGAAGCGGGAGGGCGGAGGGTGGTGGTGAACCCTCTTCTTTCCTGCCGGGAACGGGGGCTTTCCCCTTGCCCTCGCTGTGCCGAGGGAGAGGAAGGGCTTTGCCTCAACGTGGCCGAGGGGAGGTTCTCACCGGGGATGCTGGGATATTGTCGGGATCTTCCCGGGGGGTGGTCCGAGGAAATCGTTGCGCATCCGAAAAGGCTTTATCCCGTGCCGGACGGTGTCCCGGACGAGAGGGCGGTGTTGGCGGAGCCATTAGCGGTGGTGCTGCGGGGCCTAAGGTCGCTTCCCCCTGAGCCCGATGCCCCGGTCCTCGTCATCGGGGCGGGGACGATCGGGCTCCTTTCCCTGGTGGCCCTGAGGGTTTCGGGACACCGCGGCCCGATCCACGTGCTGGCCCGCCACGGGATTCAGGCGCGCTTGGCCCGGGAGCTTGGGGCCGAGGAGGTGCACCGGGAAGCGGGAAAGGCCGCCGCGGCGATGGGGGCCAAGGGGTACCGGCCCGTGATCGGAGCCCGGGTATGGCGCGGCGGTTTCCCGTACGTGATCGACGCCGCCGGAAGCCCCTCCTCCTTCGCGCAAGCCTTAAGCCTCGTTGCGGAAGGTGGGGAGGTCCTTTTGCTCGGGGGAACCGGCTCGGGGCGGTGGGACCTTTCTTTTCTTTGGTTCCGGGGGATACGGGTTCAGGGGAGCTACACGTATTCCGCCGAGGATTTCCGTCGTGCGGTGGAGCTTCTCCCGCGAGCTGAGGGCATGGAGCGGGTGGTCACCCACGTGTTTCCGCTCGAGGCGTGGCGGGAGGCCCTGGGGGTGATCCGCCGCCGCGAGGGCATCAAGGTGGCGTTCAAGCCCACATGAACTTGATTTCGGTTCCGGCTGATCCGGGGTTGGTCGCCTGTGCTTTCTTTTCGGTTTATATCCCGACCGCGGACAGTACTTTATTGTGGCGGCGGTGTCCGCGGCTATCCTTAGCTCGTCGGTTCCAAAGGGGGCGATAAGGTGGCGAAGAGCTTTGGGCTTGTGGGGTTGCCGAACGCGGGCAAATCCACCATCTTCAACGCCCTGACCGCTGCGGGGGCGAAGGTGGAGGCTTATCCCTTCTGTACCATCGAGCCTCACCGCGGGATCGCTTCAGTCCCCGACGAGAGGCTCGATGCCCTGCACAGGCTCTTCCCCGAAAAGAAAAAGGTCCCCACCGCCATCGAGGTGGTGGACATCGCCGGCCTCGTGAAGGGAGCATCCCAAGGGGAAGGGCTGGGGAACCAGTTCCTCGCCGAGATCCGGGGGGTGGACGCCGTCATCCACGTGGTCCGCTGCTTTCCCGACCCGGAGATTCCCCATCCCACGGGCGATATCGATCCCCGCCGCGACATCGAGATCGTGGAGACGGAGCTCTTCTTGAAAGACCTCGAGACCCTGGAGCGCCGCAAGGCTCGGATCGAGAAGCTCGCCAAAACCGGCGACAAGGTGGCCCGGGAGGAGCTTTCCTTGATAGAGCACCTGATCGATGGGATCGGGAAGGGGATCCCCATCCGCAGGATGGGGCTAAAGCCCGAGGAGCTTGCGCTCCTCAAGGACCTGAAGCCCCTCACCGCAAAGCCAGTGCTCTACGTGGCGAATACCGGCGACGAGGGCGAAAACGAATACACACAGGCTGTGGCCGAACTCGCCCGGGAAAACGGGGCGGGATACGTGGTGATCCGGGGGAGGCTGGAGGCGGAGATCGCCGAGGCGGCCGAGACTGAGGAGGAGCGCCGGGCGTACCTGGCCGAATGGGGGCTTTCGGAGTCGGCGCTGGTGCGTTTGGTACGGGCGGCGTATGAGCTCCTGGATCTCGTGACCTTCTACACCATCGAGGGACCGGAAGTGCGGGCTTGGACCGTGCCCCGGGGGACGGTGGCCCCCGATGCCGGCGCCGAGATCCACACCGATTTTCGCGATCGGTTCGTCCTCGCCGAGGTGGTGCCCTGGCGGGAGCTCGTGGAGGCAGGCTCGGACAAGGCCCTCCGCGAGGCGGGCAAATGGCGTCGGGTGGGGCACGACTATGAGGTCCAGGACGGGGACGTGATCCACTTTATCTGCGCCTGAAGATGGCAACCCTCGCCCTCATCCTGGCCACCGCCATCTGGGGATGGAGCTTCGTGCCCGTGAAGGAGGCCATGGGGTATACCTCGCCCCTGTGGTTCCTGGCCCTGCGCTTCGCCATCGCGAGCCTCCTTTTCCTTCCCCTTGCGCCGCGCCGGCTGCGGGATTGGGGGCAGGGGCTGGTCCTCGGGGCTTTCCTCTTCGCGGGGTACGCGTTCCAGACCTGGGGCCTGGTCTACACCACCGCCCAGAAATCCGGTCTCATCACCGGGCTCTCGGTGGTCCTCGTCCCCCCCATCGCCCACATCTTCGGGGAGAAGACCCCGTTGCACACCTGGGCCGGGATGGGGATCGCCGCGGCGGGGGTGGCGATCCTTGCCCTGGGGGGAGGAGGCCCGCTTGGGCCCGCGAGTTTCGGAGATTTCCTCACCGTGCTCGGCGCGATCTCCTACGCCCTCTACCTCGCCCTCCAGGGAAGGTGGGTGGGGGAGGGGAAATGGCACAGGCTTCTCCTTCCCCAGTTCGTAGCGGTGGGGGGGCTCTCCGCCCTGGGGGCGGCCTTGGCCGGGGAGATCTCGTTCCCGACAGGAGTTGTATGGCGCACGGCCGCTTCCACCGCGGTGCTCGCCAGCGGGGTTTCCTTCTGGCTACTGCTCTGGGGGCAGCGCCACTTGCCCACGGGATACGCCGCGCTGGTCCTGGCCCTGGAGCCGGCGTTCGCGGCCCTTTTCGGGTGGTGGCTTTTGGGGGAGACCCTGGTGGGGCTCCAGATCTTGGGCGCCGGCCTCATCCTCCTCGGGATCCTGTGGCCCAACGTCTGGGCCCTCCTCGGTAAACCCACGCTCCAACGGGTAGAATAGCGGCCTTGAGAGATCCTGACCGGAGGAGGCGGGGATGCGCGATATCCAAAAGGTTCCCCGATGTATGAGCACCCAACACCCCGACAACGTCCAAACGCCCTTCTTCGCCGATCAGCCCGTGCTGCAGGGGGAGGACGAGATCAAGGAAGCCTTTTATGCCTTTTCTCACCTCGGTTGTACCGAACAGATGTGGGACTACGAGGGGAAGGAAGTGGATCCCTTCGTGGTGAAGAAGCTCCTCACCCGCTACGAGGCCTTTTTCCGCGAGCACAGGCTGGGGGAGGACCTCTTCCTCACCCTCCGGGTTCCAAACCCGCGGGTGGAGCGGGCGGAGGGAAAGGTCTTGCTTGAGACCCTGGAGAGCATCCCCCGCTCCTGCGACGCCGCCCGGCTCTTCTACGGGAAAGACACGCCCCCGCCCATCTTCGAGGTCATCCTCCCCATGACCACCAGCGCCGCGGAACTCAACCGGGTCTACCACTACTACCGGGAGTTCATCGGGGGCAAAGGCAGACAGCGGTGTTTCGACACTACAGTGGCGGATTGGGTGGGGGAGTTCCGTCCCGAGGCCATCGAAGTTATCCCCCTGATCGAGGACAAGGATCACCTCCTCCGGGCCGATGCGATCGTGGAGGAGTACCTACGCGATAAAGGGGTGCCCTACCAGCGGGTATTCCTTGCCCGATCTGATCCCGCCCTCAACTACGGCCAGGCGAGCGCGGTGCTTTTGGCCAAGGTGGCCCTCGTGCGCCTGGAGGCGTTGGAGCGGCGTTTGGGTGTCCCCATTCTCCCCATCCTCGGGGTGGGTTCGGCCCCGTTCCGCGGCAATTTCTCCCCGACCAAAGCCGAGGAGGTCATGCGTGAGTACCCATCGGTTCAGACTTATACGGTGCAGTCGGCGTTCAAATACGACTACCCCGAGGGTGAGGTCCGGGAGGCCATCGCCCGCTTGAACGCGACCCCCAGGGGGATGGCCCTGGAGGTGGACGAGGGCAAGTGCGTGGAACTTATAGAAAAAGTCGCGTCCCGTTACGCGGCGTGTGTGGCGACGTTGGCGCCGGTGGTGAACGAGCTCGCCCGGTATGTCCCTCCCCGCCGTGCCAGGAAGCTCCATATCGGGCTTTTCGGCTATTCCCGGGAACTGGACGGCCACGATGTGCACCTTCCCCGGGCGATCCGGTTCTGTTGTGCCATGTATTCCCTGGGGATCCCGCCGGAGGTCCTGGGGCTGGGAGCCTTATCCCGGGAGGACCTCGTCGCCCTCCGGGAGGCGTATGTGAACTTCGACCGCGACATGCAGGATGCCATGCGGTATCTGAACCCGGACATCTTGGAACGCCTTTCCTCGCCGGTGCGGGACGAGCTCTCGCGGGCCGTGGAGCTTTTCCCCACGGAGCCGGATGAGGAACACCGCGCCCGGACGAGCCGGATCTGGGCACTGCTCCAAGAGGGGGAGAACAACCGCTCCCTGATCGCGGAGGAAATCGTCAAGGCCGCGGCCCGCCGCCGCTTTTTAGGTTAGTGCCGCCTTAAGCGCTCGGAGCCGGCTTATTTAGGTTAGGGGAAAAGCCGTTGGGCATCAACGTAATTGTTCATCATCCATTTTGAGGCTTTCCTCCCAGGTAAGGATCGTATGGGTGAAGGTATTCTCCTCCTCTTTGATCCCCCGGCGCACTTCGGAGACGTGAGCGTATTTGGCTTTAAAGCGCTCGAGGATGTAGTCAACTGCCTTCTCCGGGTCTGCCTTCGTGCCGCAGGTGTAGACGTCCAGCGCGGCATACTTTTCCTCCGGCCATGTGTGAACGGAAATATGGCTCTCGGCGACTATAACGACGCCGCTCACACCGGTAGGGGTGAAACGGAAAAAGTAACTGGTCTTGACTTCCATGTCCCCAGCTTTGGCCGCCTCCAAAAATATCTCCCGGATCCGCTCGGGGTCCTTCAACACCTCCGGGTCGCACCCCGAGGCCTCCACTACGTAGTGGTGACCGATGGTGTCCGCCATAACACCCCCGCTCGGCTACCTTTTCCCAAAGGTTCGCAGGGGATTCTACCAAAACCGCGCCGGTAATCTTAATTCGTTGAAGGGGGATCAGCGGGATTCACGGGCTAGGGCTTCCCAGAGGGCGGAGTAATCGGCACGGGGGTTCCAGAAGAGGTATCCGTCTGCCCCCATCTCCTCCGCGGCCTGTACCTGGGCTAGGATGTACTGGGGGAGCGTCATCTCCGGAGGTATGTCCATGTCGAACGCCTGGAGGTACGGCCGGAAGGGTTTTTCCACTCGCGCCATTCCGTGGGTGAGGGCTAGCTTCACCGTGCGGTAGGGGTCGGCCTTGAGTCCGGGCTCTACATAGTGAGAGGGGTAGACCATGGGGGAGATCACGTCCACGTAAGAGGCCATCTCCTCCAGGCACTGCCCGATGGGGTCCTTCTTCTCCTTGTTCCAGGGCCAGAGAACCCTCCCGAAGAGGTCGATGGAGATGGGGACGGAGAGGACCTCGCGGGCCCGGGCGAGGAAGGCGTTGACCGCCTCGTACCGCTCCCGATACTGCCCGCCGATCGCGCCGTCGTCGGGGAACCGGATGTAGTCGAACTGGATCTCGTCGAAACCCAAGTCCTCGAGCTCCCGGGCGATCTCCAGGTTGTAGCTCACCGCCCGCTCGTCCGAAGGCCAGACCCACTTCCCGTCCGGATACCCGAGGTGTTTGGAGAGGATGGGATCGTAGAAGAGGACTTGGCGGGCGATGACGTAGAAGCCGCGGGACCGGAAGAAATCGATGAGGTCCGGAAGCTTTATGTAGGGGTAAGCGGCGCCGATCTCCCGGGCCAGGGGGACCTGCGAGCTATACCCCACCGTCCCGTGCATGTCCTTCACACAGATCACCACCGCGTTGAGACCGTACTCCGAAAGTTTTCCCGCGATCTCCTCGGCGAAGCCTGGGCGCGAGAGGGCGTAGAAGGAAAGGTGGATCCCCACCTTCCCGTGGATCGAAGGGGACCTCGGGGACGCCGGGGGCGACGTGGAGGTGGATCCCGGCGCCTCGGGGGGCGGATCAACCGGGATCTGGAGGGGAACCGGGGCGATGGCGGGATCCGCTAGCCAAAGGAGCAACCCCACCATAATCAGGAACCGCAGCGGCGAGACTTCCCTCAACATCGGTGGATAAGGATAAGGGGCACGTCCACCGGGCGCGGGGAAAAAGGTCGCCCCGAAGTGCGAACCTCGTGCCCGGATTTGGCTTGCCTCAGCTCCCGCAAGTTACAATGGCTCAACGATGGGGGCCTATAAAATTGCCATCATCGGCTACGGGGGCTTCGGTCAGTTCCTCCACCACGCTTGGAGAGAGATCGGGCAACTGGAGCTCGTGGCGGTGTCCGGCCGCAGGAGAAGCCCGAGGATCCCGGTAGAGGTAAGCTACTACAGCGATTGGCGGGAGCTCCTAAGAAGGGAAAGGCTCGATATCGCTGTGGTGGCCACCCCACCCGCCACCCACGCGGAGATCGCCTGCTACGCCATGGAGCGAGGGATCCACGTCCTGATCGAAAAGCCCCTGGCCACTTCTCTGGAGGATGCGGAGCGGATCCTGGCCACCGCGGAGCGGACCGGGGTCCGGGCCACGGTGGACCTCATGATGCGTTATAACTCCATCCTCTCGGGCCTCAGGGAGGTCACCCGGGAAGGCCTCTTGGGGAAGTTATTCCGGGTGGACGTGGAGAACTACGCCGCGGGGGATTCCCTCCCCCCGGAACATTGGTTCTGGAATTGGGATCTATCCGGCGGGATCTTGGTGGAGCACGGGGTCCACTTCTTCGACCTGGTGCATTTCCTCTCGGGAAAGATTGGGGTGAAGAAGGTCTCGGGGTCCCTGGGGCAGACCGGGGAGCGAGTGGACCGCATGGCGGCCCAGGTCCTCCACGAGGGAGGGCTCATCTCCACCCATTTCCACGCCTTCACCCGCCCGGGTTTCTTCGAGGAAACACGGGTGGTACTTGTCTACGACCTGGCCACCGTGGAGCTTTCGGGGTGGATCCCCATGGAGGGGAGGATCCAGGCCCTGGTCACCGCCGAGGTCCTGGAGGGGCTTCGGGCGCGGCTCCCGGGTTTCCACGTGGAGGAAGAAGTACCGGTGGGGACCCTGGGTGACGTGTCCCGTCCCGAAGGTTGGGGGGACGAGTGGCCGTTGCCTCCGGCGCCGGGGCAGAGGGTCCTCTCCGGCGGCAGGGAATACGAGGTGGACGTGTTGGTACGGGGAAGGTTCTCCCTCCCGGGGACCAAGGCCGAGGTGTACGCGGGGTGTCTCCGGGCGCTCATGGAGGATTTCTTGCGTCATATAGAGGATCCTTCCCATCGGATGCGGGTCACCCTGGAGGACGGCCTGGCGAGCCTCCGGGTGGCCCTCGGGGCCACCGCCGACGCCCTGCGGGGATGACCCGGAAGCTCACCTCCCCCTCGTACATCCGCGAGGCCCTCCAGCGCCACGGGATCCGGCTGCGGAAGGAACTGGGGCAGCACTTCCTCGCCGACGCTAACGTCCTGGAAAAGATCGTCAAGGCCATAGATCCAAAAGGAGAGGAGATCGCGGTAGAAGTGGGAGCGGGAATCGGGACGCTGACGTGCGCCTTGGCCCCACGGGTAGGGAAGCTCTACGCCGTGGAGCTCGACCGGCGCCTCATCCCCCTGCTTCGGGCCCACTGCGCGCCCTTCCCCCACGTGGAGGTGTTGGAGGGGGATTTCCTCGAGCTGCCATTGGAAAAATTCGGCGAGGGCCTCCTGGTTGTGGGAAATCTCCCCTATGAGATTACGAGCGGGGTGTTCCTGAAGCTCGTCCGGGAGAGGGAGTGGGTGGGGCGGGCGGCGTTCCTGGTGCAGTGGGAGGTGGCGGAGAAGCTCGTGGCCCCTCCGGGGCCGGACCGATCCCGGTTGGGGGTCCTCCTCTCGGCGTACTACGACCTCGAGCGCCTCTTCCGGGTATCTCGGAACTGCTTCTTTCCCCCGCCGGAGGTGGATGGGGGGGTCGTGGGGCTGAGAAGACTGCCTTCCCCCAGGACCTCCGCCCCGCCGGGGGCATTCGAGGAGGTTTTGAGGATCCTCTTTTCGGCGCGGCGGAAGACATTACGGCGAGTCCTTTCCGATCGGTTCGGGGACGATGTGGCCGCAGGGCTTTTGCGCGAGCTCGGCCTCGACCCCCGGGTCCGGGCCGAGGCCCTGTCCCTCCGGGACCTGGACCGGATCGCCGCCTGGCTTCACTCCCGCGGCCTGCTGGTGGATCGGGCCTCCTGATTCCCCCGCGGCCCCGGAAGGCCGGGTTTACAATGGGGGCCACGGGAAGGAGGTGGGGAGGATGACCGGGAGCACCTGGGAGGAACTGGCACGTTTTTATTCCGTCTTCCCTTGGTACGACGATCCCTGGGATGAGGCGGGGCGGCAGTACTTCGAGCTTACCCTCGGGTTCATGGAGAAGCTGGTAAGCCATCCCTGGATCGAGGAGCTACAGGGGAAGGGACGGGTACGCATCCTGGAGGTATGTGGCGGGTCAGGGTTTGGAGGGGTGTCCCTGGCCAAGCGGCTCAAGGAGGGAGGAACGGAGGTGGAACTCACCGTTACCGACCTCCGGGAGGAGGCCCTAGAGCGGGCCGCCCGCTGGGGAAAGGAAGTCCTGGGTGAGGAGGTGCGGACGTGTGTCCTCGATGCCCGCGAGGTATGGAGGCTGGGCGAGAAGCAAGACCTGGTTTTGATGTATGGCCTCTCCACCCCGCACTTCGACCCTTGGGGACTGGTGGAGCTTTTCGCTTCGGTGGGCGAGGTCCTGGGGGAAAAGGGGATCTTCGTGCTCGATGAATCGGATCGGCGTTACCGGATCTTCCTTTTGATGGGCTACAAGTGGGCCATGGCGGAAGGGAAAGATGAGGGCTTGTGCGTCAGCTTCCACACTGACTACTCCATCTATCGCGGCACCTGCAAGCGGGCCTATATGAGGTGGGAAGAGGCGAGTCGTCCGGTCTATGCGGAGACCTTCATGTGGGGGTTGGCGGAGGTGGCGGCCTTTATGTGGTGTTTCTTCGAGGTGGTGGACTTCCTCCCGCTGCGGAACGAACGCCACTTCCTGATCGGGCGGCGTCCCCGACGGCGGATAAGGCCGGGCGAGCTGGAGCGGCCGCCAAAACTGAGCCAAGCCTGAAAGGTCTGGGCTGAGTCCCGAGGGGGGTTGACGGGAGAAGGAATATCTCCGATAATCGGGTAACGATTTCGGAAAACGGTTTCCTAAAATGCGACGGGTGACCATTAAAGAGGTGGCTGCGTTGGCCGGCGTTTCCCCAAGCACCGTCTCCCGCGTCCTCAACGGAAAAGACGCCGGCCACATGCGTCCCGAAACCAAAGAACGGGTCCTCGCCGCCATCAGAGCCCTGGATTACACTCCCGCCAAAGCCGCCAGGACATTGCGCAAAAGAAAAACCGGCGTGATCGCCATCCTCCTCCCCGACATCTCAAACCCCTTCTTCTCACTCCTCGCCCGCGGTGTCGCTTCCGTGGCCTTCGAACATGGTCTCTCCACCCTGATCTGCGACTCCGATAACTCCCTGGAAAAGGAAACCCAATTCTGGGACATCCTCCTGGCCGAAGGGGTGGATGGGGTGGTCTTCGTCCCCGTGGGCGAGCCGGATGGCGCCAAAGTGGAAAAGCTCCGGCGGCGTGGCGTCGAAATGGTGATCGCCGATCGCAGGGTGCCAGGGTTCCCCGTGGTGGAAGCGGACAACCGGGGCGGAAGCGCCTCCTTGGCGGAGCTCCTCGTCTCCCTCGGCTACCGCCGGATCGCCTACCTCGCCGGGCCCAAGGGGGTCAGCACCGCGGAGGATCGGCTCGAGGGCTTCCAGGTGGCCCTCGAAAAACACGGGCTTTCCCCCACGGTGGTGCGGTGTGGGGATTTCACTTACGAAAGCGGGTATTCCCTTGCCCGGGAGGTGCTCTCGCAGCATCCCGGGATGGAGGCCATCGTAGCAGGGAACGATCTCATGGCTATCGGAGCGCTGCGGGCTGCTGAGGATTTGGGCATAGCGGTACCCCGAAAACTGGGCATCGCCGGCTTCGACCACGTATTCCCCGCCGACCTCGTCCGCCCCCGCCTCACCACGGTGGCCGTACCTGCCTACCAGATGGGGAAGGAAGCCATGAGGTTGCTCATCGAGGGTGCCAAAGCCCCCGAGAGGAAGGTTCTGCCAGTAAAACCCATCTTGGGGGAATCGACCCCTAGGAGGTGATGTGAAAGGAGCGGAACCTTTCGTCGAGGAACAACCCTAGGAGGTGAGGACGTATGAAGAAGTTGTTCGCAGTTCTTGGGATGTTGTTCCTTTTGGCGGCGGCCGTTTGGGCCGAGAAACCCACCATCGCCGTCTTTATCTCCACCCTTAAGAACCCCTACTTCGTCACCCTGGCCGACGGCGCCAAAGCGGCGGGGGAGAAGTTCGGGGTAGAGGTGGTGATCTACGACGCCCAGGACGACGCTGCCCTACAGCTTTCCCAGGTTGAGGACGCCATCGCTGCTGGGGTGAACGCCATCTGCATCAACCCGGTGCACACCGAGGCGTTGATCCCCGCGGTGGAGAAGGCCAACGAGGCCGGGATCCCGGTGTTCTCGGTGGACCGGGATGTGCTCGGTGGCGAGCGCGTCTGCTACATCGGCACAAGCAACGTCCTCGCGGCAGAGCAGGGAGCTGCGACCTTGATCCGGTACTTGGCCCTGGCCAAGCGCGATCTCCCCTGGCGGGTGGTGATCCTGGAGGGGATCCCCGGGGCATCGGCCGCGGTGGAGCGGGAAGAGGGGTTTAAGAACGTGTTCAACCCCCTGATCGCCGGCGGCGCCATCGAGGTCGTGGCCGACCTTACCGCATACTTCGATCGGGCCAAGGGGTACCAGGTGATGGCCGACATCCTTGCCACCACCACCGACATAGACGCGGTGATCGCCGCTAACGACGAGATGGCCCTGGGGGCCCTGGAGGCCATCAAGGCAGCGGGCCTGAAGGTGGGGTTCCCCGACGGGATCCTCATCATGGGGTTCGACGCCATCGATGACGCCGTGGCCGCGGTTAAGTCCGGGGAGTTGGTGGGCACCGTGGCCCAAGCCCCCTACATCCAGGGCTACTGGGGCGTGGAGGCCGCCTACCGTTACCTCGTCGAAGGTTGGCGTCCGCCTGCGGGAACCCCGGTCTATCCGCCCACTGGGGCTCTCTTCATCCCCACCCCCGTGGCGGTGGTGACCGCCGAAAACGTGGACCAGGTGGCGCAGATCACCCGTACTCCGCCGGCCCTTCCGGGCACGGATTGAGGCGAAGTCGGACCTTCTGGGCCCGGCGGCCTGGCCTGCCGGGCCCTTTGCTTTTAACCTCGAATCGCGCCGATGGATCCTAAGATTTGGCTTCGACGGATAAACCGGAACCGGGTCCTGTTCCCCCTGGGGGCCCTGGCGTTGTTGGTGATCGTGGCCGCTTCCCTCTCTCCCCACTTCCTCACGCCCATGAACATCAAGAACGTCCTCTCCCAGGTCTCCATCATCGCCATCCTGGCCGCGGGGGAGGCGTGTGTCATCCTCACCGGCGGGATCGACCTCTCCGTGGGAGCGGTGCTGGCCATCAGCGGTTCCGTGACCGCGGTCCTGATGAAGTGGGCGGGGGTGGCGATCCCCTTGGCCGTTCTGGGGGGCCTGGGGGTAGGGGTCCTGGCCGGAGCGCTGAACGGACTGATGGTGGCTTGGGTTCGGATCCCCTCCTTCATTGCTACGTTGGCCATGATGGCCGTGGCCCGGGGCGGTACCCTGGTCCTCACCAACGGGCGCCCCGTGTCGGGGTTCCTCAAGAGCTTCCGGGCCATAGCGGGGTACGCGGGCCCCCTTCCCCTGCTTTTCCTGATCACGTTTGGGGTGTACGTGCTTTGGCAGCTGGCCCTCTCCCATACCCGGTTCGGCCGCTACGTGTATGCAGTGGGAGGGAACGAGACGGGAACGCGCTTTGTGGGTGTGAACGTGCGCCGGGTGAAGCTCCTTGTGTTCATCTTGGCCGGCCTCTGCGCCGCCATCGGGGGCGTGATGCTCGATGCCCGCCTCAACGCCGCCTACCCCACAGCGGGGGAAGGATATGAGCTCGACGCCATCGCCGCCGCGGTGCTCGGTGGGGTGAGCCTGAGCGGCGGGGTAGGATCCCTTGTGGGGACGTTCTTCGGTGCGCTGGTCATGACCGTGTTGGGCAACATCCTCAACCTCCTGAAAGTTGGGGCCTTTTACCAGTACATCGCCAAGGGCTTGATCCTCGCCGTCGCCGCCATCTCCCTTTCCCGGGGGATCAAATTCGCCAAGTGAAGGGGGTTCGGGATGAAGAAAGGCGGGATATTGAACGACCGGCTGAACTGGGTCATCGCCCGGCTGGGGCACGGTGATCGGGTCGTGATCGCCGACTGTGGCCTCCCCATCCCCGAGGGCGTGGTGCGCGTTGACCTAGCGCTGGTGCCCGGGATTCCTTCCTTCAGGGACGTGGTGGGTGCCGTGGCCCGGGAGATGGAGGTGCAGAGGTTGTTCGTGGCCGAAGAAATGTGGGACCACAACCGTGCGAACTTGGAGTTCCTGCAAGAAACCTTCCCGGGGGTGCCCATCGAGAAGGTCTCCCATGAACGCCTGAAGGAGCTTGTCCGGGGGGCCAAAGCGGTGATCCGCACCGGCGAGGCCACCCCCTACGCCAACGTGATCCTCGAGGCGGGGGTGATCTTCTGATGGGCGGGGAGAACGGCGGACGCCCCTGGGTGGAGATGCGGGGGATCCACAAATGGTTCGGGGGCGTACATGCCCTAAAGGGAGTGGATTTCCACGTCCATCGCGGTGAGGTTGTGGGGCTGATCGGGGACAACGGCGCCGGCAAATCTACCCTCATCAAGATCCTCTCGGGAGTCTTTCCTCCTGACAAGGGCGAGATCGTCGTCGAGGGGCGAAAGGTCCGCTTCCGCAGCCCCAAAGACGCCAAAGAACATGGGATCGAGACCGTTTACCAGGAGCTCGCCCTGGTGGACAACCTGGATGTGCCCGCGAACATCTTCCTGGGGCGGGAGCCGGCGTTGGTGGGCGGACAGAGTTTGATGGCATTGCTAAATAAAGGACGGATGCTCCGGGAGGCGCGGGCGCTGCTTGAGAGACTGAAGGTCAACATTGGGGATCTGAACGCTCTGGCCGGCGAGCTTTCCGGGGGGCAGCGCCAGACGGTGGCCATCGCCCGGGCCCTTTACCGGGAACCCAAGCTCCTCATCATGGACGAGCCCACCGCCGCCCTGGCGGTCCAGGAGACGCGAAAGGTCTTGGATCTCGTGCGGAAGCTGAAGGAGAGGGATATCGGGGTGGTGTTCATAAGCCACACCCTACAGGAGGTATTCGCCGTGGCCGATCGGATCGTGATCCTGCGCAAAGGCGAGAAAGTGGGAGATCTTCCTGCAGACGAGCTGACCATCGATGAGGCCGTGAAGCTCATGGTGGGAGGGGAATAGACACGGAGGAACCCCGATGAAGATAGTGGTGGTGGGAAGTGCCAACATGGACCTGGTGGTCCAGGCCGAGAGGGCTCCCCGAGCGGGGGAGACCGTGGTGGGCAAAGGCTTCGTCACCGTCCCCGGGGGAAAGGGTGCCAATCAGGCCGTGGCCGCGGCCCGCCTGGGGGGAGCGGTCACGTTCATAGCTCGCCTGGGAAACGACGATTTCGGTAGGAGGAACCTTGAGGGCTTCCGCCGCGAGGGGATCGATACATCCCACATAACCATCGACCCCGACGCTCCTTCCGGGGTGGCGCTGATCGTGGTGGAGGAGGGGGGCGAGAACCGGATCATCGTCGTCCCCGGGGCCAACGGGCGCCTGTCGGCAGGGGACGTGAGGAAAGCAGAACGCGCCTTCCGGGAGGCGGAGGTTTTACTCGTGCAGCTAGAGGTGCCCGATGAGGCGGTGGAAGCGGCCCTCTCCCTGGCCAGGGACTCCGGGCTCGTGGCCATCCTCAACCCGGCCCCTGCGCGGAGCTTTCCGCCCAAGCTCCTGGAGAAGGTGGATATCCTCACCCCAAACGAGGTGGAACTTTCCCACATGGCCGGCGTCGATGTTGGAGATCCGGAGGCCCTTCCCTCCGCCGCCCGGAAGCTTCTCGCGTGGGGGCCGAAATACGTGGTGGTGACCCTGGGGGAGCGGGGGGCGTTCCTCGTTTCCCGGGAGGGGGAACTCCATATCCCCGCCTTCCCCGTGGATCCAGTGGATACCACCGCCGCCGGGGACGCGTTCAACGGGGCCCTGGCCGTGGCCATTGCCCGGGGGAAGGGGATGGAGGACGCGGTCAGGTTCGCCTGCGCCGCGGGAGCATTGGCCACCACCAGGCTCGGAGCACAACCCTCCCTCCCTAACTTGGCGGAGGTGGAGGATCTGCTGAGACGGAGCTAGGCCGAGGGGACATCCGCGCCTCGTCCCAAGGAGGTCCGACCGTAAAATGGGGGAGGATGCGGTTACACGTTGGATGTTGTGGCTGGAACTACCTGCGAGGGGATGACGTGGGGGAGCCGGATTGGCGCGCGAAATACCCCCACAAGCTCGCCCTATACGCCGCCCACTTCGAGCTCGTCGAGGTGAACTCCACCTTCTACAAGCTCCCCAAGCCCTCCACCGCCCGGAGGTGGCGGGAGATCGCCGACTCCGTCAACCCCGGGTTTTCCTTCACCGTGAAGGCCTATCAAGGGCTGACCCACGAGGCCAGGTTCCGGGGGGAGCTGGCGCGGGAGAGCTTCGCGGGTACCCTGGAGATCGCCGCGGCGCTGCGGTCCCGTATTGTGCTCATCCAGACCCCCGCTTCCTTCGGCCCCACGGAAGGAAACGTCTCCGCGTTGGCGGAGTTCTTCGGCGAACTCGATGCCGGGGATTTCCTCCTCGTGTGGGAGCCCCGGGGGAAGTGGGAGGAGGAGCGGGAGCTGGTGGAACGCATCTGCCGGGAATATGACCTCGTCCACTGCACCGACCCCTTTAAATCCCTCCCCGTCCTCACCCGGGACCTCACCTACCTCCGCCTCCATGGCTCGCCTCCCGGCCAGCGGATGTACCGCTACACCTACACCGACGCGGACCTCCGTTGGCTCGCGGAGGAGCTGGGGAAGCTCGACGTGGAGGAGGTTTACCTCCTCTTCAACAACGACACCATGTATCGAGATGCCCAACGATTCCTCGAAATCTGGGAGGGAAGGTGAACGGAGAACTCTACTGTCCCATTTGCTTCTACACGGCCATCCCCGTCCCCGAGCCCCTCAGGTGTCCGCGGTGTGGGGTGCCACTGGAGTACCGTAAGGGCCTCCCTCCGGTGGCACCGGAGGATCTGAGGGGGCAGGGGGTTTGGCGCTATTCCCCCTTCCTCCCCCCGGCGGAGCCCGTCTCGCTGGGGGAGGGGGATACTCCTTTGGTTCCCTCGGTCCGCATAGGTCCGGAACTCGAGATCGATCTCCTCTTGAAGCTCGAGGGGGCCAACCCTACCGGCTCCTTCAAGGACCGGGGAGCCTCGGTGCTGGTCTCGGTGTTGCGCGGTTTCGGCGTCGAGAAGGTGGCCGACGACTCCTCCGGCAACGCGGCGGCGGCCTTGGCGGCCTACGCGGCCCGGGCGGGACTCGTGGCCACCCTGTATGTCCCGACATACGCCTCCCCGAAGAAATTGGCGCAGATCGAAACCTACGGGGCGGCCCTCGTGCGGGTGCCCGGCCCCCGTAGCGCAGCCGAGGCGGCGGTAGTGGAGGCCACGGGGAAGGGGGAACACGTGTACGCTTCCCACAACGAATCCCCGTATTTCGTCCAGGGCCTGAAGACTCTGGCCTACGAGCTTTACGAGGGTATGGGGTACGAAGCCCCGGATCACGTGGTGGTGCCCCTGGGGGGCGGCGGCCTCTACCTCGGCCTTTACCTGGGGTTCCGGGAACTTGTGGAGCTCGGTTGGATCGAGCGTATGCCCCGGATCTCCGCGATCCAAGCCGAGGCCTGCGCCCCCATCGTCCGGGCGTGGGAGTTAGGGGAGGAAGTCCCCGTTCCCATCGAGCCCGTTCCCACGGTGGCGGAAGGGGTGTCCATCGCCGCGCCCGCTCGGGGTCGGGAGATCCTGGCCGCGCTGCGGGAATGCGGTGGAGGGGCCGCAGCCGTAGCGGAAGAGGAGATCCTGGGAGCCCAACGGGAACTCGCCGCAGAAGAAGGGGTCTACGTGGAGCCCACTTCGGCGGTAGTGCTTCCCGGCCTGCGCAAACTGTTAAAGCAAGGGTTGTTTGCCCCCTCGGAAACAGTGGTTCTCGTCCTCACCGGTTCCGGCCTCAAGGGCGAGCCCCGGACACGGAGAGGCTGAGGGTGAGCTCCGCCTTCCCCCCTTCGGAGCCATCGACCTCGGGCGGGACGATCACCCGGATCTCAAGTTCCAAGGGCCACCCCCCCCGCTCCTCCGTGATGGAAACATGGGAGCTCACCCCCAGGGAAAACCTCCTCTCCCCCCAAAAGAGGAGGATCCTCTCCGGCCGCACAACACGGTCCCCCACATGGAATTCCACGGGGTAAATCCGGAGTTCCCAGGGAGTGTTGCTTAAGACTTCGAGCACGATCTTGCCCACGAAGTAAGTGCCCTCGGGGGACACGGTCAACCGCACGGGGACAAGGAATCCATCCTTATACAGACGACCCTCGTATTCCAAAACGGTGACAGCCTTGACCCGACTCGTGATCTGCACACCAACACCGTTTCCCCACCCCAAGAAGGCGAGGAGGCACAAACCCAAAACAACAAGGCCCCACCGGGGCCCCCTCAACAACTCCATCACCCCTTTCGGCAGCCCGGCCACCTCGGAGAGGTCCGTCGGCTTTGCGCCCCCGCCTCGCGACGGGTTTGCCTTTTCGAGGGGGATCCCTCGACTCCACATTATAAACATTGACACCGGCATTGTGAAGTGCAAAATGCCGGGAGCGACCATGAAGGTGTTGGTGGTGAGCGACGAGGTCCGCCCGGAGATCTACCACGAGGGGTTGGCGGAACGCCTGCCCGATGTGGAGCTCGTGCTCTCCTGTGGGGATCTCCCCTTTTACTACCTCGAGTACATCGTCTCGGTGTTGAACGTGCCCCTGGTGTATGTGTTCGGAAACCACGATCACGTCCTCCTCACCGAGTGGGGCCAGGAGATCCGGGCCCCCCGGGGCTGCATCAACGCCGGGGGCCGGGTGGTGGAGGTAAAGGGGCTCCTCATCGGTGGGCTGGAGGGAAGTTTCCGTTACCGCCCCCACGCGCCCCGTCAGTACACCGAGCGGGAGATGCGTTGGCAGATAGCCCGGATGGAGCCCAAGCTCCTCCTCAACCGCTTGACCAGGGGCCGCTACCTCGATATCCTTCTGGCTCATGCGCCCCCGTGGGGGATCCACGACGCCGGGGACCTCCCCCATCGGGGGTTCAAGGGGTTTCTGCGGTTCATGGAGCGGTACCGGCCGCGTTACCTGATCCACGGCCACACCCACCCCGCCACCGCGGACACCGCCCCGGTGAGGTATCGGGAGACGGAGGTGATCCATGTTCACGGCTATAAGGTCCTGGATATCGAGGTTGGCCGCCCCGGGGAGGGCGAGGGGCTCCAGTCCGTCTCCGCCCCGGGAGTCTGACACCCTCCTCCCCTTCGACCTCGTCAAAGAGAAGATCCACATCCGCGGCTGGAGGTATCTAGGGTTCCGGGAGGTGGAGATCGAGAAGATCGTGGGGAGCGTGGGCCGCTACCAGGACTTCTCCCGGGCTTTCCTCCCCCTCAAAGCCGATAAAGACAGGCTCCGGCGGATCGGCCGCGCCATGGAGAAAGGGGAGATCCTCCCCCCGGTGCGGCTCTACAAGGTGGGGGAGATCTACTTCGTGGAGGACGGCCACCACCGGGTGGCCGCCGCCCGAGAACGCGGCGCCAAGTTCATCGACGCCGAAGTCACCGAGTTCATCCCCAACGTCCCCCTGGAGGCCGGGATCACCGACCGGGAGCTCCTCATCAAGGCCGAGTATTCGGAGTTCCTGCGGCAGACGAACCTACAGGAGCTCCGCCCGGAAGCGCGGATAGAGTTCTCGGAGCTCGGCAAATACCGGGTACTGTTGGAGCACATCGAGGTCCACCGTTACTTCCGGGCGAAGGAAGAGGGGAGGGAGATTCCCTTCCAGGAGGCGGTGGTTTCCTGGTACGACAACGTCTACAAGCCTTTGGTGGAGGCCTTCCGCAAAACGCGGATCCTGGACTTCTTCCCCGGACGTACCGAGGCCGACCTCTACCTCTGGGTCTCGGAGCACCTCCACCAGCTGCGCCGATGGCTCGGCCCTGGGGTGGGGCCGAAGGAAGCAGTGGAGGACTTCGTGGATCGGCTCGAGGCTTTGATTCGGGAAGCGGCTCTCACTAGCCCCGCGCCCTTCCGTGGGGCAAACTGACCCCTTTCCTGGTATAGTGCGGACGAGGTGAACACACGATGAAAGTTTTGTTTGTGGCAGCGGAGTGTGCTCCCTACGCCAAGGTGGGAGGGCTTGCGGATGTGGTGTGGGCCTTGTCCAAGGCCCTGAGGGAATTGAGCGTGGAAACAGCGATTTTCATCCCTAAATACCGTGGGGTAGAGGACAATATCGAGCTCGCGGAAGCCGGAGAACTTTCCATCGCCATGGGCGGGGGCCCGTGCCACTGCCGGATCCTCAAGGGCACACGCCCCAAAGGGGGCCCTATCTACTTTCTCGATTATCCCCCCTACTTCGACCGTGCCGGGATATACGGTGAGCGGGGAGAGGCGTACCCTGACTCCCTGGAGCGGTTTGCCCTCCTTTCCCGGGCCGCGTTGGAGCTTCCGGGCGCGGTGGGATTCGCGCCCGATATCTTCCACATCCACGATTGGCACACTTCCCTTGTCCCTGCATACCTCCGCTTCAGGGGTTTTCCCCGGAGCGCGAAGATCCTCCTCACCATCCATAACCTCGCCCACCAGGGAATTTATCCCCTGGAGAGGGCAGTTGCCCTGGGATTGCCCGACGAGGGGATCTCGGCCATCACCTACCGGGGCAAACTCAATCTGCTTTATGGGGGGATCAAGTTCGCGGACCTCGTGACCACCGTATCTCCCAGCTACGCCCGGGAAATCCAAGAGAACGGAGAGGGGTTGGAGGAGATCCTGCGGGAACGCGCTGCGAAGGGGGAGCTTGTGGGGATCCTCAACGGGATCGACTACGACGTCTGGGACCCAAAGACCGATCCCCTCATCTGGGCCAATTACTCCGCCGACGATCCCTCGGGAAAAGCCGCCAACAAGGCCGAGCTACAAAAGGCCCTCGGCCTCTCCCCGGAGCCCAAAGTGCCCTTGGTAGGAATGATCTCGCGGTTGGTGGACCAAAAGGGATTCGACTTGGTGATGGAGGCCTTCGAGCGCATGATGTCCTTGGGGATCCAGTTCGTGCTCCTCGGGACTGGGGATCCCGAGTACGAGGAGTTCTTCGCGCGGGCTACACGGAGGTACCCCGGCCGGGCGGCGGCGCTGATCACCTTCTCCGAGGAATGGGCCCACCGGATCGAGGCCGCCTGTGATATCTTTCTCATGCCCTCCAAGTTCGAGCCCTGCGGCCTCAACCAGATGTACTCCCTGAGGTACGGCGCGGTGCCGGTGGTCAGGGCCACCGGCGGGCTCAGGGACACGGTCCGGGAGTACGATCCCCGCTCGGATACTGGAAACGGCTTCGTATTCGAGGAGTACAGGGCCGAGGCGATGCTCGCGGCGCTCAAGCGCGCGGTGGGCCTGTATCGCCGCGACCCCGAAGCCTGGGTGCGCATAATGGTCCGGGGGATGCGGGAGGATCACTCCTGGGCCGCTTCCGCACGAGAGTATCTTCGGCTTTATGAGAAACTATCTGGGTCGGAGCGCAGCGGCGAGGGTGGGACGTCGGGGAGATAAGTCGCGACGAGATCCACCCACGCAGCGCCCAAGCTGAACCTCCTTGGGACCGTCGTGTCAATCGCGTTTCACTTCGACCCTATCCACTGAGAGATCGCACCCGTAGTCGTAGACGGTGACCACGACCCGCGGGTGGAGGACCCGCCGGCCGGCCAGGGCGAAGCTCACCACGTACCGGGCGTCGTCCTCGGCGCCATCCCCGTCGAAATCGCCCCGGGCGAAGTCCCGGGCCTTCACCACCTGGATCCGCGCGTCCACGAGGACGTCGGAGTCGATATCGACGACCACCACCTCGGCGCTGCATTCCATATCGGCGGTGACGAGCCAGAGCCGGTCGTCCTCCACCCCGTCCAGGTCGAGATCGGCTGTGAAGGCGCAGGGATAGCTCTCGGGGTCCAGGGGATCCGTCCCGGCGATCTCTTCGTCTTCATCGGCGAAGCCATCGCCATCGGTATCCGTGGGGAGGCTCCCCGGCGGGGCCACGATAGGGATGAGGGGCGAGTTGCAGGGATCGGGATCGAGGCCGTCGATGAACCCATCCGAGTCGGAGTCCCGGTTGGTGGGGTCCAAAACCGGGACGTGGATCACCTCGTAGTTGGGGCCGTCCTCGTCCACGTAGCCATCGCCGTCGTTGTCGATCCCGTCGTCGGGATCCTCGTCGATCAGCCCGTCGCCATCGTCGTCGAGATTTTCGAAGACGAGCTCAGTACACACGTAATCCACTTCCTCGCCGTCGAACAGCCAGTCGTTGTCGGTATCGTGGTCCAGGGGGTTGGTGGGGTTGAACGGGTAGGCCGCCGCGGGGTTCGGCTGGTACCGCTCCTCGTAGTCGGTGAGCCCATCGTGGTCGGTGTCGGGATCGCAGGGGTTGGTCTCGGTGGGGTAGGGGATGGGCGGCCCGGGCAGGGGATCGGCGTGGTCGAACTCGCTGGGGAGGAAGTCGAAGTTCCCGTCGTGGTTTCGGTCCTCGTAGCCGTCGGAGAGGCCGTCCCCGTCGGTGTCCGGGTTCAACGGATCGAGACAGCCGCACTCGGGGTAGGTAACGGTTATGGGCCGGCCGAAGAGGTCCTCGGTGGGGATCCAGTCCTGTCGGGAGGAGGAGAAGCCCAGCTTCTCGATCCCGTCGGCCAGGGCGTCGCCGTCGGTGTCGTACTGGTTGGGGTCCGTCTCCCCGGCGTCCCACGCGCCGTTCCCGTTTTCGTCCTCCCCCAGGCCCATGGGATTGGGGTGATCGCCGATCCCATCCGGGCTCCCGGGCCTGGCCATGATCGCGCATGGGGCGTTGCCGGGGGTATCGCAGGATTTACAGATGGGGTTCACCGTCACCGTGGGGTGGCCGCTCACCATGTAGGGGGTCCCGGCGCCGCCGTCGCACAGGCCGTCGCCGTCGGTGTCGGCGACCACCGGGTTGGTGGGGTTGGACCCAAACACCTCGGCGGAGTCCAGGAGGCCGTCGTCGTCGGTGTCGGGGTCGAAGGGATCGGTGGGGATGGGGCCCCCGCCGGTTACCTCATGCCAATCGTTCCGGCCGTCGTCGTCGGTGTCCCAGTCCGCGGGATCGGTGCCGAGCCCCACCTCCTCGCCGTCGGTGAGGCCATCCCCGTCGGAGTCGGGGTCACACACGTTGCACACGGCGTCGTCGTTCTGCTCCCCGGTGGCCGGCGTGA
>DFNI01000020.1 GCA_002375995.1 Acetothermia bacterium UBA3571
ATAGGTTTTTGAGGCATCACGGGGCCGAGGCCGAATTGCACCCAAGGAGCCTTCACAAAAAACCCCGTTGGCGTACAATCCCTTTTTGACCGAAACGAAGACGGGGATGTGAGCAAGGTGGAGGGCATTGGATCCAGCGATAGTGCCGTTGGATTACAGGTAAGCGAGCACCGGATCGAGTTCCAAGATCCCCGGGAAACCTTGGAGATCCTCCTCGCCCAGATCAGCCCTGCCTTCGACCCCGAAATCCTCCGCAACGAAAGCTTGATCCGATGCCGAAGCCCCGAGAAACAATTCCAGAAAATCCTCAAGATCATCACATATGCTGTCCAAAACAATATAAATTTGGTTGTCTTCCCGGAACTCTCTGTTCCCTTCAGCTACCTCCCCCTCTTGGAGGACACGGTGAGGGGGTTGGAAAAGGAACTGGTGATTAACTTCTGCTATGAACATGTTCCCCTAAAGGAGCTCGTCCCTCTTCTTTCCCCGCGAGAACGGAAAGAACAAGGGCTGGCGGAAGGGGAGGACGATCCCCGGATGGCCAATTTTTGCCGGATCTTGATAAAAACGGCCCGCAATCTACACATCTTTACCCAACTCAAGCTCACCCCGTTCTCGGGCGAGTTCTCCCTCTCGGCCCGGGAGACCCTCTTCTGCGGCCGCGTGCTCCACAAATTCATCACCAACTGGGGAAACTTCTTGTTTCTTATCTGCAAAGACTACGTGGGCGAGATAAGGGGGGCGCGACAGATACCCATGTTCGATTTCCTCAAAACCCTTACCGAAGGTGGATTACATTACATCTTCGTTTCAGCCATGAACCCCGAACCCGAGGCCTTCGTGCACGCCGCCCGGGCCTTCTATTACCTGCAAGAAAAAAGCAGTGCCACCTTCACTGTGCTTTTGAACACGGCGGAGTTGGGCCACACAGCCATCATCTTCCCCGTCCGCCCCCATCCGGGGGTCCGCCCCGCGGCCGGAATGCAACTGGCCCCTTTGTTCGAGGGCAAGCCGGGGTGGGGGACACAGCTCAGGTTCCCCGAGAAGGGAGAACGCCTCATCTCGGGAACGTTGGTGCGTCTCGACCGCTACAAGCCCATGCCCACAAAGCAGATCTTCAGCCCCGTCTACGAGGTGACACAACTGGATATCTCCGCCTTGGGGATCGAGCCAGATACAGCGATTCAGGCTCCAGTGGAAAGGGCCCCTCCCGCGAAGCCCCGAAAACCCCTTTCCAACCTCCCGGTATCCGCTACCCCCTTCGTGGGCAGGGAAAGGGAGCTTGCGGAGATCGAGGAGCTCCTTTCCAACCCATCGTGCCGGCTCGTCACACTAGTGGGCCCAGGCGGCATGGGCAAGACCCGGCTCGCCGTGGAGGCTGCGTCCCGAAAAATGGGGGACTTCGCCCACGGGACCTTCTTCGTGGCTTTAGAGCCCCTGCGTTCCACTGAAGATATCGTACCTGTGGTCGCCGAATCCATTGGTTTTTCCTTCTACCAAGGGGGGGATCCCAAGGGCCAACTCTTGGACTATTTGCGGGAAAAGGAGATGCTCCTTGTTCTGGATAACTTCGAACATCTTATGGAAGGAGCCGATCTCGTGGCCGAAATACTCCACACGGCCCCCACGGTGAAGCTAATCGTCACCTCGCGGGAGAGGTTGAACCTCCAAGGCGAGTGGTTGGTGGAGGTAGGTGGACTTTCCGAGGACAGCGCCCGAACGCTCTTCCTCCAAAGCGCTCGGCGGGTCTGTCCGGATTTCGTCCCTGCCGAGGATGAGGCCGAGGAGATTGAACATATCTGTGCCCTCGTGGAGTGGATGCCGCTGGCCATCGAGCTCGCGGCCTCTTGGCTTAGGGTCCTCACGTTAGCGGAAATCGCCGAAGAGATCCAAAACAGCATCGATTTTCTCTCCACCTCCTTCCGAGACGTCCCCGGACGCCACCGGAGCCTCCGCGCCGTATTCGATCATTCCTGGGAACTCTTGTCTGAAGAGGAAAGAAGGGCATTTCGTCGGCTCTCCGTGTTCCGGGGAGGCTTCACCCGGAAGGCCGCTGCCGAGGTGGCCGGGGTCTCTCTCCCCGTCCTCTCCGCCCTGGTGGATAAGTCCCTCCTTTTCCGCGGGGAAGGGGGCAGGTACGACCTCCACGAGCTCCTGCGCGGATACGGGCGTGAGCGCCTCCGCGAGGATCCGGACGAAGAAACAGAAGTCCTAAAAAGGCACTGCGATTTCTTCGCCTCATTTGCGCGTCGCCAGGCCGAAAGGCTCGAAGGAAACGAACAGGAAATCGCGCTGCGGGAGTTACGAGGGGAGTTCCAAAACCTCAAGCTGGCGTGGGAAAACGCCCTCAAGACGCTTCAAGAAGAAGCAATCGGTGACTTAATGGAGGGCCTCTACCGTTTTTATGAAATCCAGGGCAGGTTCCAAGAAGGGGCGCAAGCCTTCGCGGATGCCGTCGCCCTCCTCAAGAAACGGGGAAAGAGGGGGTTGCTTCTGGCGAAGGCCTTGGCCAGACAAGGCCGATTTCGCCACGCCCTGGGAAGCTCCAAGGAGGCGGAGAAGTTGTTGGAAGAGGCTTTAGCCTTGGCCCGGGAAACGGGAGATGCTCGGGAAACGGCCTTGATCTCGAGGCTCCTGGGCGAGGTCAAGGCCTTTCTGGGTGATTACCGGACCGCCGTGGAGCTCGTCCGGGAATCTTTGGACCTGAGCCGAGGGATCGGTGACCGTCCCGACTCCGCCCGGGCATTGAACACCTTGGGCACGGTGGCGTGGAACATGGGCGAGTTCCACGAGGCCAAAAGGCTGTATCAGGAGAGCCTCTCGATCGAAAGGGAGCTCGGCGATGAGCGGGGTATGGCAATCACTTTGAACAACCTGGGCATCATCCATGGGATCCTTGGTGAACTTGAGGAGGCCCGAGCCCTTTTCACCGAAAGCCTCGCCATCAGTGAAAAGCTCGGTGACCTTCCCAGTATGGCCCGGTGCCTGAACAACCTGGGAGTGGTGGCGACGAAACTGGGAGAGCTGGAAAAAGCACGGGAATTCCACGAACGGGGCCTCGAGATCGAGCGGGAAACCGGCAATCGGGGCGGCGCCGCGGGTTCCCTCAGCAACCTCGGGAACCTCGCGTTCCAGATGGGTAATTACGGGGAAGCTAAGGGCTTATACTTGAGAAGCCTGATGGAGCGCCAAGCAATCGGCGATTCCATAGGAGAGATCATCTCGCTGATGAATCTATGCGAGGTCTGTTTTGCCGTAGGGGAGGACGAAGAGGGGGCCCGTTACCTACGGGAGGCCTTGGCCAAGGCTTTGGAAATCGATGCCCTGCGGTTGGTGGTGGGGTGCTTGGCCAAGATGGCCGGATACTTACTGCACCAGGGGGAAAAACTGCGTGCGGGAGAACTCTTGGGACTGGTGCTTGGCCACCCCGCGTTGGATATCGACGGCAAAGAGGATGCGGAGGACGTTCTCTCGCGGCTGCGGACCTCGCTCTCCCCGGAAGAACTGGAACGCGCCCTGAAGAGGGGGAGCGGGATGGATCCAAAGCAGGTGGCCAAGGAGCTTCTGGATGAGCCCTGACTCGTGCGGAGTCCTCATCCCAAAGCTCTCCCCCCTCCACGGCGCTCGCTGAACACCGCCCCCTTATGGGCCGGGATCGTCCGGTGGGGGACCTTCATCGGGAGGCGGTTCATCGGGCGGAGGTCCGATGTCATCGGGCGGGGGCTCATCGGGAGGGGGTTCAATATCGTCGGGCGGGGGACCTTCATCGGGCGGCGGTTCTTCAGGAGGCGGTTCCATGTCATCGGGCGGGGATCCTTCGTCGGGCGGAGGGCCCTCATCGGGAGGCGGTCCTTCGTCCTCCGGTGGGGGACCTTCATCGGGCGGAGCCCCTTCTTCTGGCGGCTCGGTTTCATCAGGGGGTGGGGCCTCGTCCTGATCGGGGTTCTCCTCGGCGATGCGCTCCACCAAAGCGGCCACTTCCTCGGGGGGCAGTTCCTCTTCTTTTCGGAGGGCTTGGATCTCCTCGTCTTCGAGCCCGATCGTCTCCAGAAGTTCTTCCGGCACCCGCTGGACATCCCGTTTCATCGCTTCCTCCTCCAGCTTCCGGGCCAGCGAGGCCACCTGTTTTCCGAACTCAGCGAGATCGATCTTGTCTCCCCGGAGTTTAGCCTCTAGTTCCTCAAAGGCCTCCAAGATGGATGCCAGGGCTTCCTGGGGAACCCCTTGGGCGCCCAGGAACGAAGCGAGCTCTCCCACAAAGGATGAGAGGGCCGCAGATACGGCCTCCTCGCTCGCCCCCTCAGCCGACGCCAGCGTTTCCATAAACGCCACCACCGAGCTCAGGGCTACCGTGTCCTCCTGCTTCCAAGTGGAGGTGGTCTTCCACGTGGATTGGGGAACAAGGAGGAGGGCCATGAGTGCCACCGTCCAGACCTTCCGCATCGCCTCACCTCCTTTCGTTTCGACGATCAAACAAATATAAAACACCGCATGCGCCGTTGACAAGGGGTAGCCGGGGACAAGTTTCCCCGATCGTAACCCACCGTCGGGCCCGCCCTTGATTTCTCAAAAGATCTCTATATAGTTCCGTTTACTATAGAGACTTGATAGAAAGGGGCGCCATGACTCCTTTCCTTTTCTTAAGCGGCTTTTACGTGGGATGGAACATCGGGGCCAATGACACCGCCAACTGTGTGGGGACCTCCGTGGGCTCTGGCCTCCTCTCTTACCGCGGCGCGATCCTGTTGGTCTCCCTCTTCGTGATCATCGGGGGCCTGCTTCAGGGAAGCGAAGTGGCCACCACTGTGGGGAAAGGGGTCGTGGAAACCGAGCTGCCACAGCTGGCCGTATTGATCGGCCTGATCTCAGCCGGGGCCTTCGTCACGCTGGCCACCGCCCTTAAGCTCCCGGTCTCCACCACTCAGGCCATCGTGGGCGCGGTGGCGGGTATCGGCCTGGCCACCGGTTCCCCGGTGAACGGGAAGAAGCTCCTCGAAATTGGGCAGATCTGGGTCCTGAACCCTTTCCTCATGGCGCTTTTGTCCTACGTGATCTATCGGCTGGTGACCCTGGTTATGTGGCGGGTAAGGTACGTGGGGTTGTGGGATCGCTTGATGGGCATAATGGTCTTCGCCTCGGTGGCGTATATGGCCTTCTCGTTGGGGGCCAATCACGTGGGCACCACCATCGGGCCGTTGGTTAACTTGGGCTACAGTGGAAAATGGTTGATCGCGCTGGGGGGGATCGCCATCGCCACTGGGGTCCTCACCTACAGCCGGGGAGTGACGGAAACTCTAAGTAGTTCCATTACCATCCTCGACCCCCTGAGTGCCTTCTCGGCCCAGGTGGCGGCCGCCATGGGGGTGCACCTCTTCTCCATCCTGGGAATCCCCGTCTCCACCTCCCAAGCAGTGGTAGGGGCCGTGGTTGGGGTGGGGATCGTTAAAGGGATCCGCGCCGTCAGCCGGCGGAGGGTACTGGAGATCGTGGTGGGTTGGGTGGCCACTCCCACCAGTGCGGGGTTATTCGCTTTCGGGCTTTACAAGCTCGCAACCCTTATCGCCGGCGGTTAGCCCTCTTTGCCCCGCACGAGGTTTTCCAGGTATTCCTTGATCTCTTCGAAGCCGTAGATGGTCCTCCCGGCCTCGTAGTCCTCAAGCCATGCCTCCGCGATGGTGTCGTCCCTCCGTATCTCGATATCGTCTATTCCCAGGGCTTCCACCAGGTCCTTGGCCTCGAGCTCGATCTCGCGGTTCTTGACCCGGAAAAGAAAGCGCGGTATCCGCATCCCGTATCACCCCCTTTGCCTCTCAAGATCACAGCGAATCGACCCCCAACCTTTCGTTACGGTTTTCAATTACGCGGGAAATGCGGAGACTTCAAGAGCCAGCACAGTGGGCAGAAGCGGTCCTCTCGACAGGGACCCGCATGAACTGGACGAGGATCAAGGAAAGGACGGCAATCCCCACCCCCATGAGGAAGGGGGCCTGAGACCCAAACAAGGTCCAAATGGTTCCCCCGATCACCGGGATTACCACCGCCGATATATGGTTCAACGTCTGCTGGAGGGAAAGGTTGCTGGTGAGCTCCTCCTCGGAGAGGGCGATCTTCTGGAGGTAGGTGGAGTTGGCAAGGCTTGTGCCGAAGATGATGTTGTCCAGGATGAACAGAGCGTAAAGCAAGGGAAGGTAGGGGACATACGCGTATCCGAGGAACACCACGATCAACAACGCGAATCCCACGGAAAGCACAAGGCGTTCACCCAGTCGGGCCACCGTCTTACCGATCCACTGATAGGCGTAGGTGTTGACGAGGCTGTTGGCGAGGTAGAGGAGGGCAGTGGTCTGAACCGGTATCCCGAACTTCTTCACTAAGAGAAAGATGGCGAAGGTGGTGAAGATGTGGCGCCGGCTTCCCAAGAGGAAAGCGAGGGTGTAGTAGAGCCAGTAGCGGCGCCGGAAGCGAACCCGCCGTCCCGGGGGAAGTCCCTCCTCACCGAAGCGGAAGGGAAGAAGGACCACCCCCACCAGCGCCGCCACGGCCCCCACCCCCCAGAAGAGCGGCCGATAGCCCACCCTGCTGGCGAGAAGGTACACCACCCCGGTAGCGATCAGGGCCGCCACCGCTCCGAGGGATTGGAGTTGCCCCAATACTCGAGGGGCAGCCCGTTTCTCCACCGCCATGAGCAGCACCGCGTTGTTCGCCGGGTTGAAGAAGTGAAACCCCACGCTCATGATCAAAGTCCCCAAAAGGAGGGTGGATACGGACGAAGCCCATCCCGTGAGGGCAATTCCCGCGCCCAAAATGGAGATGCTCAGGGCCATGAGCCTGGTCTCGGTCAGCGCCAAAACCAAGAACCCCACAACGAATCCCAAAAGTCCCGGGATCTCGCGGATCGCCTGGATTCCCCCGATCTCCGCGGGCCCCACCCCGATGGTTTCCACGGCGAAGTTGTTGAACAGGGCTTGCCAGACCCGGAAGCCAAAGTACATGGCGAAGTTGGCCAAAATGAGGTACACGGCGAGGGCCCGCTTCTTCCTGAAAAGCTCGAGCATAGCTTCCAAATTCGAATTCTAGTCGAAGGGTGTTCGCTTTTCACATCGTTTTTCGCCGAAACTCCCATACAATGGTCTCTCCGGCGTTTCCAAGGACCGGGGTTGTGGCGCGGAAAATTTTCCGCTAATAAGTGCGGGCTATAGAGCGCGAAAAAGGGGTGATGTGAACGTGAAGGTACTGCTCATAAAAGAAGTGCCCAACCTGGGCGTTCCCGGAGATGTGGTGGAAGTAAAGGACGGCTACGCCCGCAACTACCTCCTCCCCAAAAAGCTTGCCGTCCTCCCCACGCCCCACAACGTGGAGCGCTTTCGCAAGCTCCGAGAACAGTACGAGCTGGAGCTCGCGGATCGCCGCACCCGGGCCCAGGCCCTGGCGGAGAAGCTCCAGGGGGCGGAGCTCGTCTTCGGGCGCAAGGTCCACGACGTGGACAAGCTTTACGCCGCGGTCCGTCCCCACGATGTGGCCAAGGCGATCCAGGAGAAATTCGGGGTTGAGATCGAGCCGGCAAAGGTGGTAATGGAGCCCATCGAGCTTTTGGGCGAGTATGAGGTGCAGGTGAAGCTCTACGAGGACATCGCCGCCACCCTGAAGGTGAAGGTAGAGCCCATCGACTGAATGTCCTTACGGGGAGATGCCTTCCGGGCCGCCATGGGCACCGCGGCTTCCCGGGTGCTCGGGCTGGCCCGGGAGGTCACTTTGGCCCACTTCTTCGGGGCCACAGGCGCCCTCGATGCTTTTTGGATTGCCTTCCTCATTCCCAACATCCTGCGACGCCTCTTGGGGGAAGGGGGGATTGCCATCGCTTTCGTTCCCACCTATCTCCGCCAGGAACGGGAGGGGAAGGGAGCTGAGTTCCTGCGGGCAGCCTTGAGTTTCGCGCTCATCCTTTTCCCCCTGATTTGTGCGGTGGGGGCGTACCTAGCCCCCAAATACGTGCCCCTCCTCGCAGCGGGCTTCCCCCCACCCAGGCTCTCGTTGGCGGCGGGGCTTTCGCGGGTGCTTTTCCCATTTTTGGGACTCGTTGGGCTTGGGGCCATGTTCGCAGGGCTGCTGAATATCCGGGGGTACTTCTTCTTGCCCGCCGTTTCCCCGGTCTTCTTCAGCCTGGGAGCGATCATTGGCGCGCTGCTCTCCCCGTATGTCGCGGGATCGGCCTACGCCTTGGCGGGGGGAATTTTAGGGGGAGCACTGCTGCAAGTGATCCTCCTTTCGTTTCCCCTGCGAAGGGAACTTCGGTTGGGACTTCCATGGCACCCCGGGCTCGTGGAGGTGGGGAAGCGATTGATCCCGGCCCTAGCGGGACTTCTTCTTTCTGAACTCAACGCTCTTGTGGACAACCGCCTCGCCTCGGGCCTACCCGCTGGCTCCGTTTCCGTCCTGCAGTACGGTATGCGACTCTTTTACTTGCCCATGGGGATCATCGTTGCCTCGGTGGGAATGGCGATACTCCCCCGGCTCTCCCGGGACGCCATGGGGGCGGATCCGGAAGCCCTGCGGCGGGGGCTTCGTGAGGGGATGGAATTAGTGCTCACGTGGGTCCTTCCCGCCACGGCCGGGCTCCTCCTTTTGGGGCGCCCCATCATCGGCTTCCTCTTCGGCCACGGAGCTTTCGGTGCCGCGGCGGTGGAAGGTACGTACCGAGCTCTAGCAGGGTACCTCGTGGGTCTGTGGGGTTACGCCCTCCTCCACATTTTCACCCGGGCGTTCCACGCTCTGGGCTTATTGGGGCTTCCCCCGCTGATCCTGGGGATCTCTGTGGGCGTTAATGTGGCCTTAGATTTGACCCTGGTCGGGATCTGGGGGGTATTCGGCCTTTCCCTTGCCACGGGGATCTCTGGTTGTGTGGGGGGGATCCTCGCTGGAGTCCTTTTGTGGCGCCGCATACCTGGATGGCTCCCGGGGAAAGAGCTTTTCCTCCGCCTTTTCGGGGTCGCAGTTATGGCGGGGGCCGTTTACGGGGTCGATCGCTACGGAGGCGTGCATTTGGGGGAGTTCGGTCGAGTAGCCGTGGGGGTTGTCCTGGGGATCATCGTTTATCTCCCCTTCGCGGGGCGTCACTCGATCCGGTCCGTGGCGAAGGGGTTCTTCAGCGGAACCGGTTGAGGACCATCTCGGTATGCTCCCCCAGGCGAGGCGGGGGAAGGGGTGAGGGAGGCTGGGCCTGGGGCAAGGGACAGACCACCGTCTTGTAGCGCCCCACCGTGGGATGTTCCACCTCGGTAAGCAACCCGTCCACGATCCCCTCGTCCCCAAAAACCTCGGCCAGCGAGTTAACCGGCCCGGCCGGAACTCCCCGCTCTTTCAATACCTCGATCCAGTGCTCACGTGGCCTTTTCCGGAAGATCCCCTCAAGGAGGGACACCAGTATTTCCCGGTTCTCCACCCGGGCGGGGTTGGTGGCGAACCTGGGGTCCAGGACGAGCTCCGGCCTCCCGACGGCCTCACACAGTGCCCGGAACTGGGCATCGGTCCCCACCGCTACCATGAACAGCCCGTCGGCGGCGGGGAAGGCCTGGTAAGGGACGATGTGAGGATGGCCCGTGCCCAGCCGTTCCGGCTCTTCGCCGGTCAAAAGGAAGGCCTGACCCACGTTTGTCAGGGCGGCCACGGAACAAGCACAAAGCGAAAGGGGGACCACGCCGCCCTTCCCGGTGCGCTCCCGCGAAAGAAGCGCCGCCAGGGTAGCGGAGAGAGCAGCCCAAGCGCAGAGCACGTCCACAATGGCCACCCCTACCTTGGCCGGGCGATCCCCTTCCCCCGTGATGGCCATGAGTCCCCCCATGGCTTGGATCAAGGCATCGAACCCCGGCTCCCCATGATATGGGCCAGGGGGGAAGCCAGTGATCGCGACGTAGATGATCCCCGGATTTATGGAGCTCACCTCGGGGTAGGTAATACCGAGTTTCCGTGCCGTACGAGGAAGGAAGTTGTGGACGAGCACGTCCGAGACCTTTATGAGCTCGCGCAGAGCTTTCTTCCCTTCTTCGTCCGCCAGATCCAGAGTGATCCCGTATTTGCCGCGGTTCACCGCGAGGAAGTAGGCGGACTCGCCCCCCACGAACGGGGGCCCCCAGCGGCGAGTCTCGTCTCCAACCCCTGGCCGCTCCACCTTGATAACCTCGGCCCCCAAATCGGCCATCCACATAGTAGCGAGGGGACCAGCCAGGATACGGGAAAGGTCCAGGACCTTGACTCCCGCGAGGGGTTTCTCCATGGCTCAGGCAAGCCCCACCCGCTCCCGGACCTCGCGGATCACCTCCCGGGCGATCTTGCGGGCACGCTCCGCCCCCGCGGCCAGGATCTCCCGGATTTCTCCCCGGGCCTCGAGCTCCCGCCGCCGCTCGCGGATGGGAGCAAGGAACTCCATAAGGTACTGGTGGAGCGTCTCCTTCAGGTCCTTGTAGAGGAGCTTCCCCGCTTTGTGCTTCGTCCGGAAGTCCTCCACCACTTCGGCCGGGGCCACGAGCTCCAGGAGCAGAAAGAGGTTGGCCACTCCGGGGGACATCTCTTGTCCCGGCTTGAGCCCCACATCGGTGACCGCGGAGCGGATCTTGCGGTAGATGGACTCCTCCTCTTCCATAAGGCCGATGTAGTGCTCCGGGCCGTAGGACTTGCTCATCTTTCGGGAAGGGTCGGCCAGGGACATGATGCGAGCACCCTTGGAGAGGATGGGCTGGGGTTCGGGGAAGAGCTCCCCGAAGCGATAATTGAAGCGGCGGGCGATGCGGCGGGAAAGCTCCAGGTGCTGGAGCTGGTCCTCCCCCACGGGAACATGGTCGGCTAGATACAAGAGTATGTCAGCAGCCTGGAGCACGGGATAGTAAAAGAGCCCGGCGTTCACAAACTCCTGCTCCTTCGCCTTCTGCTTGAATTGGGTCATCCGGGTGAGGTCCCCGTAGGAGGTGACACACCCCAGGATCCAGCAGAGCTCGGTGTGTTCGGGGACGTCAGACTGCACGAACAAGATGGATTTCTCGGGATCGATCCCGCAGGCGAGGAGGTCCATGGCCAGGGACTCCTTCGCCCGGCGCATCTCCGCGGGGACCATCTCCTCGTTGGTGAGGGCGTGGTAGTCCACGATGCAGTAGATGCAATCGTTACCTTCCTGGAGCTCCACCCATTGCTTTATCGCCCCGAAGTAGTTACCCAAATGAAGTACCCCGGTGGGCTGTATCCCGGAAAAGATGCGCATGGATCACCTCCTGTAGGGGGCTAAGTTGAGGCTTTCGATGGAAAGGCACGCGGCCCTCAGTCAAGCCAAAGATAACCTCCTCGCAGCATCTCCGCCTCCGGGGGAATTATAAAGGAGCCCTCGCGGGAAAAGAAAAAACGCCACGCTTCCCGCGCGGCGCAACTTATATTTATGACACCATGGCCCGACTGTCAAGGGTTGCTGCCAATATGTGGGAGCGTAGCTCAGCACTGGCCGTCAATCCAGGGCCCGGAGCCGAAAGACACAGGGGTTCTGGGCATCGGGACAGGCATGGGTCACCGCCCCCTCCTTGGCCCACGGAAACCCAGCCCCGTAACGCAGCGCTAATACCTTGGGGAGCATGGTGATTAGGGCATGGATACAGATCCCCGGCGTCTGAAAGCGTTCGGTGTCACCGGGGATCACGAAGGTTTCGCCCACCGTATGTCCCGCAGCGCATGTGCCCTGCTGGCTCACCACCGTCACCTCCACCGTCCGTGCCCGTTTATCTCCCATCATTCATCTCCTCGAACTCATCCCGCAGGATCCCCATGAGGATGACATCATGAAACTTCCCGTTTCGGTACAACGCTTGGCGCCGTACCCCCTCGCGCTTGAACCCGGCCTTCTCGTAACAGCGGATGGCCCGGGGGTTGAACGAGTAGGTCTCGAGCTCCACTCGGTTGAGCCCGAGCTCCTCGAAGGCGTAGCGGAGCATCGTCCTTACCGCTTCGGTCCCGTAGCCCTTCCCCCAATATTCACGTTCACCGATAACGATCCCCAGGGTGGCCGTACGGTTCTTCCAGTCGATTCGGTGTAGCCCCACGTTTCCGATGTGAACCCACTGATCCCCTGCTCGCACCTCGATGGCGAGGACGATGTCCTCGCGGCGGGAGGCGAGGGACTCCACCCACCGTTCCTCCTCCGCCCGGGAAAGGGGGCGGTACATGGTGAGGAATTGCCTCACCTCGGGATCGTTGAACCAACGCACGAACCGGGGAACATCCTCCCGTTCGATCGCCCGCAACCTAACCCTCTCCCCATATATCACGCCGGTGTCCCCCCAGGGAAAACTTCCCTGCCCCCGTCACGCGCTACGCGTTACCCGTTACGGCCTTTATGTGGCGGGCCGCGAGGATCCCCGTGACGGCGGCGAACACGATCCCCCGGGAATGGCCCGAGGCGTCTCCCGCCACATAGAAGCCCGGAAGTTCGGTCTCCATGCCCTTGTTCACCCGATAGCGGGTGTCGTAGAACTTGATCTCCGGGGCGTAAATCAAGGTGCCATCGGCCGCAAGTCCCGGGATGATCCGGTCCAGCCGCTCCAGTGCCTCCACGATATCCATCACCACGCGATGGGGGAGGGCCATGGAGATATCCCCCGGGGTGTACTCCTCTAAGGTGGGTTGAATAGGCGCCCGCCGCAGCCTCTCGGGGGTGGAGCGGCGTCCCTTCTTCAGGTCCTTTAGCCGCTGCAGGATCGGCCGTCCCCCGCCGATGGTGGTGGCGAGCTTGGCGATGGCCCGCCCGTACTCGGTGGTATCCTCCACCGGGTCCGTAAGCTCGATGTGCACCAGTAGCGCGAAGTTGGTGTTCTCGGTTTTTTTGTCGTTCTCGGCGTGGCCGTTCACGAGGACGAACTCCTCATAGTCCTCCTTGACCACAAACCCCCGGGGGTTGGTACAGAAAGTGCGGACCATGTCGTCGTAGGTGGAGGTGCGCACGCGGAACTTGGCATCATACATGACCCGCTCAATAGGCTCGTAGAGCTCGGCGGGGAACTCCACCCGCACCCCCACATCCAAGGGCCCAAACTCCGGCCCCACCCCGAGCCGCCGGGCCACCTCTCGCAGCCAGTACGCCCCTACCCTTCCGGGCGCGGCGATCACCCGGTGCGCTTCCACTTCGAGGCCGTTCCCCTTGAGGAGGAAACCGTTTGGGAGGTGCTCGATGGCCTCCACCTTGGTCCCGAGGCGAAATTCTACCCCCCGGGCGAGGAGGTCATGGTAGAAATTGTCGATCACTTCGCGGATGCGGGAGGTACCGATGTGGCGCTGGCGGCCGGCGATGAACTCGATTCCCGCCTCGGCGGCCTTCTTCTTGAGAGCAGCGAGGTCCTCATCCCTTTCCCCAGAATAACGCTCCGGGGCCCCATAACGGGTGAAGGCCTCGTCCACTTCCTTTATCAGCGCTTCAAGCTCTCCGGGGCTACAGCCTATGGCCGCGGGGTCGCCCCCGATGCGGGGGGTGAGGTTCAGCTTCCCGTCGGAGAAGGTCCCGGCACCGCCCACCCCACAGGTGATGCTCTTGCGCCTTTGGGGGTCAAGGCCCTTGTCCACCACGATGACCTTGAAACCCGCCTCCACGAGCTCCAACGCGGCAAAGAGCCCCGCCGGTCCCGCACCCACAATGGCAACGTCATATCTCACCACGGTCTCCTTTTCGATTCGGAACAGAAGCTGCAGCCTTTAATAATAACGCAACGGCATGGTTTTCCTATAGGCTACTGGAAGAAGTGCGGAAAGTTCCCCTTCGCCATTAGGCCAAGCTGGCACCGAGGGTCGCCGTCGCCAAGGCCGAGGGGCGCGAGGGGGTAAGGGCCTCTCCCAGCGTTCCCCACGCCAGGAGTGCAGTGAGCATCGGGCTCAGATTGAGGAACACGCTGGCCTCGGTGGCCTTCAGGCGCCGCAATGCATGGGTATACAGAAGGAACGCCAAAAACCGTATTTATCACGCCCATCCCCAAGACCACTCCCCAAGCGGCGGGATCGGCTCCTGGCACCCCTTCCCACAGGAATCCCAGCGCCACCAACCCGGCGCCGCCGAAACCCAGGGAAGTGCGGTGAGGGTCAAGCTGTCTCGCGGTGGAAGAGAGATATTTAAGTGCCGTGAAAAGTACCCCGTGCCCCCACGGTGTACTGAATGAATCCCATCAGGGCCAAGTACCTCCAGTGCGGAGACAGACAGAACCCTCTCTTTCTCACTACGAAAGGCCAGAGCAAAAGGAAGGCTAAAAAGAAGTGGGCTCCCGCCAGAGACAGGGGCGCATGGCCCGCAACCTGTACTTTATCGCACAAACGAGGTGGCCCAAATCACCGCTGCCAGGGCCACCTCTCCCACGGCCGAGAATCTCGTAGCGCCAAAACCAGCCCACTTTATGCGAGCTGGTACATTCCGACAAATGGGGTAGGACGGAAGTAAGCTTGCCTTTTCGTCGAGATGGTGTAGGATCTTGAGCCGTTTAGGTGGTGCGAAGGCCCAAAAGCCTTGGCCCCGAGGCCAGGGCTTTTTCTTTTGTCCCAAGGAGGGAAAATGCACAGGGAAATTGGTACCCACAGGGTGCGCAACATTGGGATCATGGCCCACATCGACGCGGGAAAGACCACGGTCACCGAACGCATCCTCTACTTCACCGGGAAAAAACACAAGATCGGCGAAGTCCACGAGGGGGAGGCCACCATGGACTGGATGCCCCAGGAGAAAGAGCGGGGCATCACCATTACCTCCGCGGTCACTTCGGTCTACTGGCGCGGCCACCGCATCAACATCATCGATACCCCCGGCCACGTGGACTTCACCGCCGAGGTGGAGCGGAGCCTACGGGTGGTGGATGGTTCCGTGGCTCTGTTCTGTGCCGTGGACGGGGTCCAGGCACAATCCGAGACGGTCTGGCATCAGGCCGAGAAGTACCGGGTCCCGCGGATAGCGTTCGTGAACAAGATGGACCGCATCGGGGCCGACTTCTGGGGCGTGGTAGCCCAGATCAAAGAGGAGCTCGGGGCAAACCCTGTGCCAGTGGTTGTCCCCATCGGGGCCGAAGAAGGCTTCCGCGGCCTGGTGGACCTCTTGGACATGGAGGCCATCTTCTTCGCGGAAGGTCCCGGCGGGGTGGAGCTACGTCGAGGCGAGATCCCTGCGGAGATGCGCCCCTCGGCGGAAAGGGCCCGGGAGGAGTTGCTGGAGCGGGCTGCGGAACTGGACGATGGCCTCCTGGAGAAGTTCCTGGAGGGAATCGAGCCCTCCCGGGATGAGCTCGTGGCGGCCCTGCGCCGGGGGACCATCGAAGGGACACTGGTTCCCGTCCTCTGCGGCGCCGCCTTCAGGAACAAGGGCGTGAGGAGGCTCCTCGACGCCATCGTGGACTTCCTCCCCTCACCCGCGGATCTCCCACCCGTGGTCGGAGAGAACAAGGGGGCGGAAGTTATCCGCACCCGAAGCGACGACGAACCCCTGAGCGCTTTGGCCTTTAAGGTCCAAGCTGATCGCCACATGGGCAAGTTCACCTACGTACGGATCTATTCCGGGGTGCTGCGCACGGGCGCGGTGGTCCTCAACGCCACCCGAGGGGTGAAGCAGCGGGTGGGGCGACTCTTCGAAGTGCACGCCGACAAACGTCACATCGTAGAGGAGCTCCGTGCCGGGGATGTGGGAGCGGTGGTGGGGCTTTCCGACACCTACACCGGCGACACCCTCTGCGATGAGCGCCATCCGGTGGTGCTGGAGCCCATCGAGTTTCCCTCCCCCGTGATCGACCTCGCTGTGGCCCCCGTGCGGAGGGAGGACCTGGACAAGCTCTCCCGGGCCCTGAGCTACCTCGCCGCCGAGGACCCCACCTTCACAGTGCGGGCCGATGGCGAGACGGGAGAGGTGGTCATCTCCGGGATGGGGGAGCTGCATCTCGAGATCATCGTGGACCGGATACGGCGGGAGTTCGGCGTGGAGGTGATCACCGGGGTACCACAGGTGGCCTATCGGGAGACGGTCCTCGGGGCGGTGGAACATGAGCACAAGTTGGTGAAGCAGACCGGCGGTAGGGGCCAATACGCCCACGTCGTGTTCCGCTTGGAGCCGGCGGGGCCGGGGGAGGGGTTCCAGTTCGAGAACCAGGTGACCGGAGGCCGGATCCCCCGGGATTACATCCCCGCGGTGAAGAAGGGGTTCGTGGAGGCCATGGCGGAGGGCCCCCTGGCGGGCTACCCCATGGTGGATCTTAAAGTCACCCTCTTAGACGGGTCCTTCCACGAAGTGGATTCCTCAGAACAGGCCTTCCGTACCTGTGCGCGCCAGGCCCTGCGGGAAGCCGCTAAGAAGGCCGGGATCGAGCTCCTCGAGCCGGTGATGTCGGTGGAGGTTTCCGTGCCGGAGGAGCACGTGGGACAGGTCTCGGGGAGCTTGGCGGCAAAGCGGGGAAAGATCCTGGGCATGGAGGTAAAGGGGAAGCGGGCCACTGTGCGCGCGCTGGTGCCACTTGCGGAAATGTTCGGTTACTCTTCAGAGCTCCGCAACATCACCAGCGGCCGAGGCGAGTTCACCATGCACTTCGAGCATTACGAGGCGGTGCCGTACGCTGTGGCGGAGGAGATCGCAGCAGCCCGCCACCGGACTCTTTCCAGTTGAAGCGAGGGCTTGTAGCTCCGTCTGACTTGACCGGGGTTTTGCGGCCCGATAAGATAAATTTGGGTTCCCGGGTAGCTCAACAGGCAGAGCAGCCGGCTGTTAACCGGCGGGTTGGAGGTTCGAGTCCTCCCCCGGGAGCCAAGATTTTTTTATTTTTTGAAGTTACTTTCGGAATTTCCCGGCTTCCCCGGGTTTCTATCCCGGAAGGCCCAGCTTGGACCAATCCAGTGCCCGGGAGTGGCCGGGCCGAGGGAGGAGATGGAGGAAGAACTCCACGTTTCCCGCCGGCCCCAAAAGGGGCGAGCGGATCGCCCCCACCGCCGACCAGCGAAGTTCATCTTCGACGAATTGGACGATGCCCTGGATGACCTCGCGGTGCACGAGGGGATCCCGTACCACCCCGCCTCTTCCTACCTTCTCCTTTCCGGCCTCGAACTGGGGTTTGACGAGAGCGATCACGTCCCCTTCCGGCCGCACTATCCCCACCAGGGGAGGGAGGACGAGCTTCAGGGAGATGAAGGCGACATCCACTGTGGCCAAATCCACGGGCTCGCCGATATCCTCGGGCCGAAGGTATCGGGCATTTATCCCTTCCTTTACCACCACTCGGGGGTGGTTCCTGAGCTTCCAGTGGAGGAGGCCCTTCCCCACATCCACGGCGTAGACTTTGGCGGCGCCGTGTTGGAGGAGACAATCGGTGAACCCCCCGGTGGACGCACCGATGTCAAGGCAAACCTTTCCTGCAGGGTTGACTGCGAAAGCCTGCAGGGCCGCTTCCAGCTTCTCCCCGCCCCGGGAGACGTACCTGGGCCCTTTTTCGATTTCTATTAGGGCATCTTCTGAGACTAAGGCACCGGGTTTGTCCTCTCTTTTCCTCTCCACGTAAACGCGGCCAGCCCGAATCAACGCTTGGGCCTTGCAACGGGACTCCACTAGCCCCCGTTCCACCAGGAGTTGATCCAGCCGCTTCCTTCCCCGTTTCAACTGCGGACCTTCTCTTGCACCTCCTGGTAAACCTCTAACCCTTCTTTTAAGAGCTCACATGCCCGCACCAGGTCCTGACAGTTCAGGACATAGGCGATCCGGGCCTCATCGTGTCCCAAGCCGGGGGTCTTGTAGAACCCCTCTCCGGGGGCGAGCATCACCGTTTCGTTCCCCGGGAAGTCGGTGAGCATGAACTTCACGAAGTCCTCGGCGTCATCCACAGGAAGGCCGAGGATCACGTAGAAGGCCCCCTCGGGCTCCCGGAACACCACCCCGGGGATTTTCCTGAGTTCAGCGCACAAGACGGCCCGGCGACGCCGGTACTCGTCCACCATCCCCTGGATGATCTCACGGCGGCGCGGGTGGGACATGAACGCTATGAGCCCATACTGTTCCATGGTGGGCGGGGAAAGGCGCGCCATGGCGCAGCGTTGCACCCCGTTCATGATCTCGGGACTCTTGGAAACGAGGGCCCCGATCCGCGCGCCACAGGCGGAAAGCCGTTTGGAAATGGAATCCACCATAATGGCCCGGTCGTGGACCTCGGGGAAGGAAAGGACCGGGATGTATCTGCCCTCGTAAACGAACTCCCGATAGACCTCGTCGGCGATCAGGAAAAGATCGTGCTCCAGGGCCAACTCCATCAACATCTCCATCTCAGCTTCGGTGTAAACGGTTCCGGTGGGATTCCCGGGATTGGAAAAGAGAATCGCTCGGGTACGGGGGGTAATCAGGCGCTGGATCTCCCTTTTCGGGGGAAGGTGGAAGCCCTCCTCCCTGTATGTGGTGATGGGGACGATCTCCACCTCCGCCAGCCGCGAGAAACCGTTGTAGTTGGGGTAGAAAGGCTCGGGAACCAGAATCTGGTCTCCCGGGTCACACACCACGTTCAGAGCGAACAGGACCGCTTCCGATCCCCCTTGGGTGATTATGATATCGTCGATCTCCAGTTCCAAACCCCAGTCGGCGTAGTAGCTCTGCATCGCCTCCCGGGCTTCCCTCAGGCCTTGGAAAGGGGAGTAAGCAATCACTTCCACCGGCGCCTTGCGGATCCCCTGCATAAACGGTTCGGGGGTGGGAATGTCCGGCTGGCCGATATTCAAATGGTAGACCTTCTTCCCCCGGCGCTTCGCCTCATCCGCCAGGGGAACGAGGCGACGAATGGGCGAGGCGGGGGCTTGGGCTGCACGTGCGGATATCTTAGGCATATTTGAGTACCCACACCTCCTTCGCCTCGGGAAGTTTCCCCTTCACGATCTCCACTTCCGAGGTGTCGAGGCGCTTTACCGGGAGCTCCACGAGGGAGAGGAACTCATCCACAGGCTCGATGGGCCAGTCCTTGACCAACTCGGTCTTGAAGTGCATGGGGACGATGAGCTTCAGATTGGGAAGGAGCTTTATCGTTTCCAAAGCTTCTTTCGGTCCAATGGTGTAATAACCTCCCACGGGGATCAGCGCCACTTCCACATCCTCCAGGGGACGTTGTTGTTCGGCGGAAATCACGTGGCCGAGATCACCGAAGTGGGCGAGGGTTATCCCGTCCACGTTCAACCGGTAGATGGTGATCCTTCCCCGGTCCTTGCCCCCCTTCTCATCGTGGTAAGCGGGGATCCCGCGAATCTTCACGCCTTTTTCCTCCCACTCGCCCACTCCTCGGATGACCTTGGGGTTCCCTTTGACCCGATGTACAGCGTTGTGGTCGAAGTGGTCGTGGGTGGAGAGGACGAGGTCGGCCGGGCCCTCCGGGGCCTTGTAAGGCACCGATTCGTCATACGGGTCAATAATTATCACCGTTCCATCGCTCGCTTCGATGCGGAAGCAAGCGTGTCCAAGCCACTGGAGCTTCATGAAGATCACCTCCAGGATTTTTTAACCCAAACGGTGGGAATTCGGCAAGCGGGACAGCGCCCGGTGGACGAGCCGTTCCACCAGCTCCTCGTATGGAATCCCGGCAGCAGCGGCCATTCGGGGAAGGGTCGACATCTCCGTCATGCCGGGAAGCGTGTTCACTTCAAGCACATAAGGAACCCCTTCTGGAGAAAGGCGGATGTCCACCCGGGCGAGATCCCGGCACCCCAGGGCGGCGAAGGCCTTGCGGACTACCCCTTCTACCGCCTCCCTCTCCGCGGGGGAAAGCTCGGCCGGACAGATGAACTCGCACTCCCCCGGGGTGTATTTGGCGACCCAATCGAAAAGCCTCTCTTCCCCTTTGGGGCGGAGTTCGAGTACGGGAAGGACCATCAGTCCGCTTTCCTCTTCCAAGATCCCGGCGGTGAGCTCGCGGCCGGGGACGAACTCCTCCACCAATACGTCCCCGTACTCCGCCGCCACTTCTCCCGCCGCCTCCGCAAGCTCATCCCGGTCCTTGGCGAAATGGAGGGCTACGCTGGAACCTTGAGCCCGAGGCTTCACCACGAACGGGGGCTCCAGCTCCGCCAGGGCCCGCTCCAGGGCCTCGGAGATCTTTGCGGCCTCCAGAAGCACACACCGCGGGGTAGGAATGCCTTTAGCTGTGAAGGCCCGTTTGGCTTCGTATTTGTCCATGGCCAGACCCGAAGCCATGGGACCTGACCCCACGTAGGGCTTCCCTAAAAGGTCCAAAAGGAGTTGAACCGTTCCGTCCTCCCCTGCCCCCCCGTGGATGATGTTGAACACCACGTGGTATGAAGCAAGCCTCTGGGGAAGTCCGTCGTAATTTTCGATCTCCAGGAGCTCCACGTCCCAGCCCCGCTTAAGGAGCGCGTTGTATACCCCCTTTCCCGAGCGCAGGGAGACCTCACGCTCTGGCGAGTCCCCGCCGCAAAGGACAACGATCTTTACCCCACGTTTCCCGCTCACACCCTGGTGATATCAGAATCCGAGACCCCTCACAAGGACCTAGGTATTACGGGAATGTTTCTGAAAGCGCGCCGGCTCAACCCGGGCAAGGTCTCCCAAAGCTTCACCGTCACCGGAGATTTCGGAGTCCAACGCACAAGAAACCACGTGTGGTCGGTCGGAAGTTTCCCCTCCCACAGAATGGTGGCCTTGCTCATCCTCCACCGCCGCATAGGGGTGCCGCTTGTGACAGCCCAACGCGATATATTCCATGGCGCGCCCCTCCTTTTGTGTTGGTTTACGACAGGGTAACCTCCGCCAGGAGCGCGCTTTCATAACGTCCCTTTATGGGACACTTTCCCAAAGCAGCGTCCAGCTCAAAAGGGACCCGAGGAGTGATATCAGATAATTGCTTTTATGCCTAAATGCTTGGAAAGGACCGCAGGGAAACATGGAATCGCCAAAAAAGAAAAAAGATGGGGGCGGCAATTCCGCCCCCATCTTTCTCCCGGTTTTTCTGTTTACTTCTCCACCAAAAGCTTGAGGCGCCAAAGCGCCTTTTCGGCGGCGGTCTGGACGTTGTCTTCGTATACGACGAGGTCAACGGTGTAGGAGCCGAGGCTCCACGGAGGCGTGAGGGCAAAGCCCGCCGATCCCACATCCGGGGTTCCCTCGTCGGATTCCGTGGCGGTGAACTCGAACCAGAGCTCCCGGGCCTCCCCCTGATAGAGGAGGAGGGGGAGCGAACTCGGAGTGAACTCCACCGTGGTCCCGTCGAGGCTCACCGCGAAGGACCAGTCACTCCCCACGCCCGTGTTCTCCACAAGTTCTGCCTGGACCAAGCTCACCTTGTAGCGGGCCGTTTCCTCCTGGGTTCCCCCAGTGGGGGCCGGCCTCCCAGGAGGGGGCTGTGCTGCTCGAGCCTCCTCGGGGGCCGGCTTTTCCTCAAAAGGGCTCTCTTCCTCCTTTGCCTCCAGGGCGCTGGTGGTCTCGGGCGCGGTGTCGTCCTTCCAGATCACCACGGACTGGACAGCCTCGCGGTTCCCATAGAGATCGATGGCGTAATACTCCACCTTGTGTGGCCCCTCGGGCCCTGGGATGTAAAACTTGTCCTCGTAGGCCTGCCACTTGCCCTGATCGATGCGGAAGAAGATATGAGCCACCCCGGAGTCATCCTCCGCGATGAGCTCGAACGGGGTGTGGGACGTAGCCCAGAGCTTCCCGTCGGGAGCGTAATAGTGGGGGTCGCCGGGGACGATCCGGGTCACCGGCGGCGCCGCATCCAGGTAGATGGTAAGGGTTTTGGTGGGCTCCCGGTTACCGAGCTTGTCCACGGCGTAGTACTCCATCCGGATCACCGCGGCCCCTTCCAACGGGAATGGCTCGGAGTAGACCTGCCAATCCTGGCCGGCGAGTCGGTAGAAGATCTTGTCCACGCCCACGCCCACGTCCACCGCGGTAAGCCGCACCAGGCTCCCGGGCGCCAGGGCCACGATCCCCCGCTCCTCCACGGCGGTTAGGTCCAGGGTGCGCATGGGCCGGGCTTCGGGCGGAAGTTCCGCCACCGGTTCCATCAACGGATAGCGGTCCGGGACCACTTCATATGAGGAGTCCCCGATCCCGTCCCCGTCCCGGTCCATCCCGCGGTAGTCGGACCAATAATTCCCCTTGCCCTCGTGGTACCAGCGGTTGTTCAGCCCTTCGTCTCGGGCGGGAAGGCCACAAGCGATGATGGAGTTTTCATATACGACATTGTCGTTCGAGCCCGTAGAAATGAGGATCCCGTAGTCACAATAGCCCACCGCGTTCCGATGGATGATGACCTTGCTTGCGGCCAGAAGTTGAATCCCCACCCGACCGCCCCAGATGGCGCAGTCCTCGATCACCCCGTTCTTCACTGCCGAGAGGAAGATCCCCGCTTTCTCCTGTGGATAGCGGATGAGACAGTTGCGGATCACGAAGTGGGAGGTGGTGTTGTTGATGTAAATCCCATAATCGTATCCCAGGGTATCGATGACCCAACCCTCGATGATGTAAGGATCATCGGGTGTTCCGGATCCGCCGACGACCCCGTTCTCCCACGTGAAGTCTTCGTCTCCGTAGATATAGATGGGATCGTGGGGGACCCATTGGGCAAGAGCGAGGGCTCCACAGAGCGCCACGCCCAAAAACAGCGCTAAAACCCTCCTCATCACATCCCCTCCTTTTCCAGGCGTTCTCCAACGAGGCATTCTACAGTGGCGAAAGGCCGGAACCGCAGGACAACGTTCCGTGACCGCTGTTACCGGTTGCTCTCTCTGAGCTCCCCCACGGGGGTTCAACGGAGGACCTGGATCCCCAACCGCTCGGCCAACACCTCCGGTAGAACTACCGTGCCATCGGGGCGTTGGTTTTGCTCCAGGATCGCCGCGAAAAGCCTGGAGGTGGCGAGGCCGGAGCCGTTCAAGGTATGGACGAACCGGGGTTTCCCCCCTTCAGCTGGACGGAAACGGATGTTGCCCCGCCGGGCTTGGAAATCCTCGCAGTTGGAGCATGAGGAGACCTCGTAGTACCTGCCTTGCGCTGGGAGCCACACCTCGAGGTCGATGGTCTTGGCGGACTGGTGGGCGAGATCGTCGGCGGGGAGGAGGGTCACCCGGTAGTGGAGCCCCAGCCGCTGGAGGATCGCCTCGGCGTGGCGTACTAACTCTTCCAGGTCTTCATAGGAACGTTCCGGGGTGGTGTAGTGGAAGAGCTCCACCTTGTTGAACTGGTGCATGCGGATGAGGCCCCGTTGCGCCTCGCCCCAGGTCCCCGCCTCTCTCCGGAAACAGGGCGTGTATGCCACGTACCGCAGGGGGAGGTCCTCTTCCGCCAGGATCTCGTCCCGATGCAAGTTCGCCAAGAGCGACTCCGCAGTGGGATTGAGGAAGAGGTCGTCGGCGGGACAGTGGTAAAGCTCTTCGGCGAACTTGGGCAGTTGCCCCGACACCTCGAAGGATTTCCGATTGGCGAGGATCGGCGGGAGCACCGGAATGTAGCCGTGTTCGTGCACGTGAAACTCGAACATCCAAAGGAGCAGCGCGAACTCCAGCCGTGCCCCTTGGCCCACATAGAGGGGGAACCTCGCCCCCGTAATCACCGCCGCCCGCTCGAAATCCAGTATCCCAAGGGTTTTGCCGAGCTCGACGTGGTTTTTGGGTTGGAAATCGAACTCTGGCTTCGTCCCCCACTCCCGCAGGACGATCTTCTCCTCCGCCTCGGGCACGGAGTCGTGGGGGATGTTTGGGAGGGAGAGGAGCTCGTGGCGAAGCCTATCTTCTACCTCGCTAAGCTCCCGTTCTAGGGCCTTTATCTCTCCCGATAGCTCCCTCAGCCGGGCGATGAGTCCCTGGGCTTCCTCTTTTTTCCCCTCCCGCTGGAGCTTCGCCACCTCTTCCGAGCCCCGGTTGAGCTCGTGGCGCCGCGACTCCACTGCGCGGATGAGCTCACGACGTTGGGAATCCAGCTCCAACACTCGGTCCAGGGAAATAGTTGGGTCGCGGCGGCGCAGCCGCGCCGCCACCCCCGCCGGGTCCTCACGGATCTTCTGGATATCCAACATGACGCGCTATTTTAGCTTTAGAAGCGTTGTGATGCCCAGGTTATAATCGGTGTGGGTTCTCGTTTGAATCGCAAAAACCCCTCTTAAATCAAAACGGAGGCGATGGATGAAGCTTATCGCATATTCCAAGGCTCTCTACTCCACCTGGTTCTATTATGCCCCCGATAGGATCCTCTTCGATTGCGGAGAGGGGATGAGCTCGTTTCTCGAAAACAAGGTCTATGCTATCCAGCGGGTCTTCCTCTCCCACGGCCACGCGGATCATATCTCGGGCCTCATGGGACTCATAAACATCCGCAACAACGCCATGGGTGATCGTGAGAAGGACCTCACCATCTACTTCCCCGCGGGTAATCACTTCATCTCAGAACTCATCGTCTATTTTTCGCGTACCAACAGAAAACTCCGTTACAATCTCGAATGGGTACCAATACAGCCGGGCGACCGGATCCCGCTCCATGAGGCCAAGCGCCACGGGAGGTACCTCGAGGCCTTCGCCACCGTCCATTCTCCCAACGAGATCTCCCTGGGCTACAACATCGTGGAAAGGAGGCGGCGCTTGAAGCCCGAGTACCGCGGGCTTTCCCAACGGGAAATCGCCGAGCTCGTGCGCGCGGGCAAAAAGGAGGAGATCACCGAAGAATACGACCAGAGGATCTTTACCTACGGGGGGGACTCGGTCCCCTTGAAGCCTGTGTTTATCCGCAACACTGAAGTGTTGTGCCACGAGGCCACCTTTTTGGACGATTCCGACCGCAAGGAGTACAAGCACTCCACCGTTTGGGAGGCCATCGAGGTAGCGAAGGAAGCCGGGGTGAAGAAGGAGCTCATCCTCTTCCACCTTTCCAGCCGTTACCGCCGCGATCTCCCCAGGATCAGAGAGGAGATCGAGGCCATGGAGCTTCCCTTCAAGGTCACCTTTATTCCCCCGGGCGAGCTCTTCACCTGGGGTTGAGCCGGAAAGGAGGGAGATGTACGCCAAACGTTTCGTACGTATCGTTACGGAGCTTCCCGGCCCTAAATCCCGGGAAGTGCTGGAGAAGATGCGGACCTATGTCTCTGCGGCGATCTCCCCGCTGGTCCCTGCCGTGGTGGCCAGGGCCGAGGGCGTGGTAATTGAGGACCTGGACGGAAACCGCTTCCTCGACTTCTCCGGCGGCTGGGGGGTGCTCAACGTGGGCCACGGGCACCCAAAGGTGGTGGAGGCGGTGAAGCGCCAAGCCGATCGGTTCCTCCACACCGATTTTTCCGCGGTTCCCTACGGGGTTTTCGTGGAGCTTGCGGAGCGGATCGCGAGGCTCGCCCCCGGACCTTCTCCCAAGAAGTGTGCTTTCTTCAACTCCGGGGCGGAGGCGGTGGAGAATGCAGTGAAGATCTCCCGGGCCGCCACAGGGCGCAAGGCGGTATTAGTGTTCGAGAACGCCTTCCACGGAAGGACACTCCTCACTATGACCATGACCCACAAAGCCATCCCCTACAAAGCCGGCTTTGGCCCCTATGCCCCGGATGTGTTTCGCCTGCCTTACCCGTATCCCTACCGCAACCCGGTCCCCCTGGAGGAGATCGAGCGCCGGATGCTCGCGTTGGTGGATCCCCGCGAGGTCGCTTGCGTGGTGGTGGAACCAGTGATTGGGGAAGGGGGGTTCATCGTTCCCCCGCCGGATTTTCTACCCTTCCTCCGGGAGCTCGCGGACAAACACGGGTTCCTCTTGGTGTGCGACGAGGTCCAGACTGGGGTGGGACGTACGGGGAAGTTCTTTGCCTCGGAGCACTTCGGAGTGGAGCCCGACCTCATCACCTTCGCCAAATCCATCGCCGGGGGCATGCCCCTTTCCGGGGTGGTGGGGAAGGCGGAGGTGATGGACAAGCCCATCCCCGGCTCCATCGGGGGGACCTACGTGGGGAACCCCGTAGCCTGCGCCGCGGCCCTGGCGGTCTTGGACGCGATCGAGGAGGAAGGGCTCATGGAGCGGGCCGAACACATCGGGGCCCTCCTCAAAGAAGGCTTCCTCAGGCTCCAGGAAAAGTATGAGCTCATCGGGGATGTACGGGGCCTCGGGGCCATGGTGGGGATGGAGCTTGTTAAGGATCGAAGGACGAAGGAGCCGGCCACCGAGGAGACGAAGAAGGTGGCCCAAGAAGCCATTAAGCGCGGCCTCATCTTCCCCACCGCTGGGATTTACGGGAACGTGATCCGGGTGCTGGTCCCGCTTGTGGTGGGGGAAGAAGAGGTCCAAGAGGCCCTGGAGATACTGGACGAGGCCTTCGCCGCGGTGGCCAGCTGAGTTGTTCGCCCGGGGCAATTGAGCTCACGCGGCCAGGACGAGGACGAGGTCGGCCACGTTTGTGCCGGTGGGGCCGGTAACAAGTAGGTCGCCCGCGGCAGCAAGGGCACGGTAGGAGTCGTTATCGGAAAGCGATGCCCTCGGATCGTGGCCCGCGGCGCGGATCCGCCCCGTCGTGCCCCCGTCCACAATCCCCCCCGCGGCATCGGTGGGACCATCGCGGCCGTCGGTGCCCACCGAGGCGACCACCACATCCCGCAGACCCTCGATCCCCAACGCCGCGGAGAGCGCAAGCTCCTGGTTCCGCCCCCCTTTTCCCCTGCCCTTTACGGTGACCGTGGTTTCTCCCGCCAGGACGAGAAGAGCAGGGGGGGATATGGGCCTTTCGCAGCGGCGGAGCTCCCGGGCCACAGCTGCGACCACCCTCCCCACTTCCCGGGCTTCCCCTTCCAGGGTGGTGGTGAGGATAAAGCCCCGGAAGCCCAGCTCCTCCCCCTTTTTCAGCGCGGCCTCGGCGGCGTGGCGTCCCGAACCCACGATGAGGTTCAGGACTCGCGCGAAACAGGGGTCGCCCGGTTTCGGGGTCTCCGGGATCTCCCCCGCGGCACCGCGTTCCAGGTGCCGGCGGACGCTTGGGGGTACCTGACCCCAGATCCCGTAGCGGCGCAGCACCTCCACCGCGTCGGCGAAGGTGGTGGGATCGGGGACAGTGGGGCCCGAGGCGATGGAATCCAGGGGATCGCCCACCACGTCCGAGAGGATGAGGGCCACCACCCGCGCCGGCTGGGCCAAGCGGGCCAGCTGCCCTCCCTTGGCCCGGGAGAGATGCTTTCTCACCGCGTTTATCTCCTGGATCACCGCCCCCGAACGCAAAAGAAGCTCATTGGTCACCACGAGGTCTTCCAGTGTGATCCCCTCCGCCGGGGCGGGGAGGAGCGCCGACCCACCGCCGGAGATCAGCACGATCACGAGGTCTTCCCTTTCCGCCTCGGCCACCAGGGAAAGGAGTTCGCACGAAGCGGCGAGGCCCCGCCGGTCGGGGAGGGGGTGGCCGGCCTCGTGGACCCGGATCCTTTCGGTGGGAATCCGGTATCCCTCGGCGGTTATGACGACGCCCTTTGCAACCCTGGCCCCCAAGATCTCCTCGACGGCGCGGGCCATGCCCGCCGAGGCTTTGCCGAAGCCGACCACATATATCCGCTTTACCCCCCGGAGGTCGAACCGGGCATCCCCTACGCAGAGGACCTCTCCCTCGAGCCGGAAGACGCGCCGGATGCACTCCTCCGGACGCACCGCGTCGATGGCCGCATCGATGATCTCCCGGGCAGCCTCCCTCGGATCCTTGCCCATCTCGCTGACCTCCTCTAAGCTCCCCACGTGGACCTTCACACGAAGATGGAGGAAGTGGCGGCCCGACTCCGCCGCCATTTCGGTCCAATTAGGTGGCGACCCCGCGAGGATCTCCTCGCGTTGCTCGTAGGCACCATTCTTTCCCAGAACACCACCGATCTCAACCGGGACCGTGCCTTTGAGGCCCTGATGCGGAGATTCTCCACATGGGACGCGGTCCTCGCCGCCCCCCAACACGAGGTAGAGCGGGCGATTAAAGGGGCGGGGCTCTACCGCCAGCGGGCACAGAGGATCCAGGAGGTCCTGCGAAAGGTCAAGGACAAGTGCGGGAAGGTTTCTTTGGATTGCCTCCGGGAGCTTAAGCCGGAGGAGGCGTACCGGTGGCTCCTCTCGCTTCCCGGGGTGGGGAAGAAGACCGCCGCCATCGTGATGCTCTTCGGCCTCGGGGCACCTTACTTCCCCGTGGATACCCACATAAAGAGGGTCACGAGGAGGCTTGGCCTCTGGAACGGGAGGGGGGACCCCCACGATGCATTAGCGCCTCTTGTTCCTCGAGGAAAGGAGTATGAGCTGCACCTGCACCTTATCCGTTTGGGCCGCGAGCTTTGTCGTCCCCGTAATCCCCGGTGCCCGGAATGCCCATTGCGGGACCTGTGCGATTGGGCCTCGAGGGAGTAAGGCCTGTTACCAACCGGCAAACGCCCCTTCGTTCCGTGATTTGGGAAGATTGCGTTTCTCTTTTCGGGCCTTTTAGGCAAAATTAAGCCATGGGTTGGGCAAATGTCTTCGGATGGACGGAGGTCGGCCTTTTCCTTTTGTTTTTCGTCCTCGCGGAGTGGACCCCGGTTTATGAGCGGCAGTGGAAGGCCGCTTTAAGGGTGGCCTTGGTCAGCCTGCCGTTTCTTCTGGGGTGGCCCCTTGCGTTGGTGTCGCTTCCACATCTTTTGCCCTGGCTTTCGGGGGGGATGGCGGTCGCCCTTTTCGCCTTCTGCCTCGCCCTCTTTTTTCCCTGGCGCGATCCCCAGGGGATCAGGATCGTGGGGGAGGGGGAGAGGGTGGATGAGCGGGACGTGATATTCTCCCGCATGGGGCTACAACCGGGCACCCCGCAATACGCCGAATACTATTCCCGCCGGCCCGAACTAGAGGAGGTGGACGCGCGGCTGCGCTCCATGCCGGAGCTCGGGACGCCCGGCGGCCGTTTCTTCGATCCTCTGGCCACCCCCTTGGCCACCGCCTGCTTCGACGTCCTCCGGGAAGCGGGGAAGCTCACCGAAGAGATCTCCTCCCTGGGCCCGAAGCAAGAGACCCCCGATCTTGCCCATTTGGTCAAGGGGATGGCCCGTTACTTGGGGGCGAAGCTCGTGGGGATAGCCGAATTGGATCTTGTCTTCGTTTACTCCCACCGCGGCAGAAGACCGGAACACTACGGCGAGCCGGTGCAGCTTCCTCACCGCTACGCCATCGTTATCGGGGTGGAGATGGATTCGCGCATGGTGAACCGGGCGCCCGCCGCGCCCACCCTTATGGAGAGCGCGCGGGAATACGTGGAGGCCGCCAAGGTGGCGTTGATCCTGGCCCGATACCTGCGCCTCCTGGGGTTTTCTGCCCAAGCCCATATAGACGCCAATTACCGGGTTATGGTGGTCCCGCTTGCCTGGAAGGCCGGTCTCGGGGAGCTGGGGCGCTTCAATTATTTGATAACCCCGCAGCTCGGCCCCCGGGTTCGGTGGAGCGCGGTCACCACCGATGCCCCCCTGACCCCGGATGAGCCCGTGGCCTTCGGCGTACAAGATCTGTGTCGCGTCTGCCTCAAGTGCGCCGAGAACTGTCCCGTTCAGGCGATCTCCGCCGGGGAAAAGACGGTCATCCGAGGGGTGGAGCGGTGGGACTTCTCCCCCGAAAGGTGTTTCGCCCAGTGGAAGAGCTTCGGCACCGACTGTGGCCTGTGCATGAGGGTTTGTCCTTTGAGCCGTCCCCTGGTGGGGCTATACCGCCTCTTGCGTTGGGCAATGGCCCGATCCCCCTTCGCCCGCAGGCTCCTCGTGTGGTGGGATAACCTTATCTACGGTCGCCGCGTTCCCCCGCCCGCAAGTCGCCCGTCCCTACCTCCTCCGTGGTGGGGATAGCGGCGCTGGATCCGGGAGGCGGGGTAGATCCAGGTTAGAATGTCGTTGTTTTAAGGAGGGCCCGTGGTCAGGGTGGCGTTTCAAGGCGAACGCGGTGCCTTTTCGGAGGAGGCGGCCATCGTCCATTTCGGGGCCGATGTCTCCCCCATTCCCTGTCGCTCCTTTTCCGAGGTCTTCACAGCGGTCAGCACAGGAGGGGCCGATTTCGGCGTAGTTCCCATAGAGAATTCCCTAACGGGAAGCGTCTACAGTAATTACGACCTCCTCATGGAGCACGCGCTTCACATCGTGGGAGAGACGGAGGTACGGATTCGCCATTGCCTTTTGTGTCTTCCCGGTGTGGGGCTCGAGAAGGTCCGACGCGTGCTCTCCCATCCCCAAGCTCTGTCCCAGTGCGAACGCTCGCTCCGGGCGCTTTTGCCTTGGGCGGAGCTCGTGCCCATGTACGACACCGCCGGCAGCGCGAAGGTACTCAAGGAAAAGGGCTTAAAAGACGCGGCGGCCGTCGCTGGCAGGCGGGCGGCGGAGATCTACGGATTGGTGGTGGTGAAGGAGGGGATCGAGGATTCCGCCGAAAACTACACCCGTTTCCTAATCCTTTCCCCAAAACCGGCGTGTCCAGAAGGGGCGGCGAAGACGTCCGTGGTCTTCGCCGTGGAGAACGTACCCGGGGCCTTATACCGGTGTCTTGAACCGTTCGCCACCCGGGGGATTGATCTCGCGAACATCGAGTCCCGCCCCCTGCGGGGACGCCGGTGGGAGTATATCTTTTACCTGGACTTTGTGGGCAATCTTCAGGAAAAGCCCGTCCGCGAGGCCTTGGAAGAGCTACGGAAGCGGACTGAGTTCCTTCGCGTCCTCGGCTGTTACCCTCACAAGGTAGGGAAAGGGCCGTAAAGCCCGGGAAACAGGGGCGACAAGGTCTTCGCCGTGAAAGAATCTCGATTCGAGCCCCTCCTCGCGTGGAGCCCGCTTCTCGGCTGTATGGGGGCAGGGTCCCCCGCCGTCACGGGGTTCCACCCAGCAATCCCAAGTCCTCTAGGTAGGGGTTGTACAGATAGGACCTGCTGAAGGGTTCCGGGAAAGTCGCGTGATAGGCAAGGGCTTTGGCGGGGTCCAGGAACCAGTCGCCCCGGGAAAGCTCCGCCCCCAGCGCCTGGGGGTAGCCCCAGGGGGTGTTGGCTTTGTCCTCGCCCCAATCGTCCCCATCGAAGGCCGCGGGAAGGATGATCCCCCGGTACTCGAACGGTTGATCGAAAAGCTTTCCCGGCCCGAGCTCGCCCCGGTGTTGCCAAAGGGTTTCGTAGACGGGGATCAAGGCATATGTGACCTCGTCGTCGATTCCTTCGGGAACCTGGGCTCCCTCGCCGGGGCGGTAAATGATCGTTCCCTTTTTGAGCTTTATCCTGTGGCCATAGATCCCGTGGCCGTAGGTTTCCACGTAAACCACCGGCCGCCCATCCTCCAGCATGATCTTCCCTCTCACCCTGAGATATCCAGGTTTCACGGAATAGTCCGCCACATAAAGATAAATCCGGTTGTGGGCCAGGGTCTCCATGGCCTCTAGCGTCCCCCACTCGCTCCCATCCTTCCGCACCACGAGCTGTATGGATTCCATGTCGTTCTCATGGCAAAGCGAGGGGAAACACCAGGGCTCGTAATCCCTGGGATGGAAGAGGCTGTAGAAGATGAAGTAGTGGGTTTCGGACTCGATAACGGAGTAGTAGACGTGGGCCGAGAGGTCCCCCGTGGGGTGGTTCTCCCAATTGTTGTTCCCAACCCAGTCGCCGTCGAAATCCACCCGGGTGAGGTAGTCCTGGTCGCCCGCGGCGCCGTGGTAGATGATCGGCGCCCAGTGCAAGGCTAAGTTGAAATAATCCAGGTTCCCGAGGGCTGTGGCCCCAGCTAGGACACAGATGAGCCCCACTATAACCCCACGCATCCGATGCCTCCTTTCTTCATTCCCTTTGCGCATGTATTTCATAGGAGAACATCCCGCAACAGCGCCCCCGCCCGGGAGACGCTCCTTTCCCCGAGGTCGAACTCGATCCCCGCGGCGCGGAAGAGCTCCGGAAGCGGCCTCGAGCCCCCGAGGGAGAGGGCCCGCTTGTACGCCTCCAAGGCCCCAGCTCGGTCCCGTTGTGCCTTCTCCCAGATCCCCAGGGCCCCGAGCTGGGCGATCCCGTACTCGATGTAGTAGAAGGGGTAAAGGAAGATGTGGAGCTGGCGATGCCACTCCCACCCCAGGACCTCCTCGTAACCCTCCCAGTCCACGATTCCCCCGAAGCGCCGCCGCAACTCGGCCCATACCTTCGCCCGCTCCTCGGAGGTGTGTCCGGGGTGGGTGTAGATCCAGTGTTGGAATGCGTCCACGGTGGCGATCCATGTAAGGAGCGTCACGATCCCCTCGAGATGCTGGCGCCGCGCCCGCTCCAAATCCTCCCGGGAGTAGAACACGTCCCAGTGGGGGTGGGTCAGAAGCTCCATGGACATAGATGCCACCTCGGCGAACTCCAGGGGCGGCCGCCGCAGGAAGATCAGGGTTCCTCCCGGGAAAGGAGGGTGTGGAAGGAATGTCCCGCCTCGTGCAGCAGGGTCCTGAGGTCCCGGTGGCGACCGGCGGCGTTCATGAAGATGAACGGCAACCGGCGCTCGGCCAACGTAGCCTGGTACCCTCCCGGGGCCTTCCCTTTCCGCGACTCGAGGTCCAAGAGCCTATAACGGGGAAGGATCGAGAAAAGTTCACCGAGCTCTCGATCGAGCCCCTCGAATATCTCGGAGACCCCCTCCACGAGCTCCTTCGTATCCTCGAAGGGACGAAGCGGGGGCTTCCCGCTCGGGTCGACCTCCAAGTCCCAGGGTCGAAGCCTTTTTACTCCGAGCTCGGCCTTCCTCTTCTCCTGTAACGAGACGAGCACTGGGACTACGTACCGTTCCACCGCGGCGTGGAAGGCCTCGCAGTCCCCCGGGGTGTAGTCGAAGCGTTCCCTCTTTTTGAAGGCATAGGCGCGATAGTCATCGAACCCGGCGTTGGCCGCGATCCTTTGTCTCAGGGAAAGGAGCTCGTCGAAGAGCCTGTTAAGCTCGTCCCGGTCCCGGAGCCTGCGTTCGGCGGTCTTCTCCCATGCCTCCCGGCGCACACCCCGATCGGGGTCCTCCAGGTACCTCGCCGCCTGCTGCAAGGTGAGTTCCCGACCCTTTATCGTCACCGTCATCGCGCCGGTGATCTTTTGGTACCGCTGGGTGAGTTTTTGTTCTTCCACTTCTAGGGGAACGTTCTCCTCCCGGAACAGTTCCACTTGGTTCCGGAAGGAGCGGAGGAGCACGAAATAGCGGTCTTCGGGGAGCTTACCGGCGGCGGAGGATTGGACGAACTTCTCCATGAGCCTCTGTATCGCGGGCTTCAGCTTGGGCTCGATCTCTTCCACGAACCGGAGGTACGCCCGCTCGTATTCCCCGTTGGCGGTGTCACAGGTCATGCGGATGTAGCGGACGCTCCGCTCCTCGAAGATCACCGAAAGGAGCTCCGAGAGGTCCGCTAGCCACCTTTCGGCTTCCTCCACCGCCCCGAGGTGGCGCGCCATGAGGTCCCCAAAGTAGGGTTCGAGGTCGCTCCACCCGTTAAGCCGGAAATCCTCGGCCACGAACTTACGCGGGTATCCCCGCGGAAGTCTCTCCAGCTCAAGCGGCATCTCGCGCTCCTTTCTCCCTAGCCAACCTGTACACGGCCTCCAGGGCGATCCGTATCTCCCGTTCCACCGCCTGCCGCACCACCTCCCGGTGGGGGTCGTACTCCCCAGCGCTCGCCCGCAGGGCGTTTCCGTCGATGGCGAGGATCGCCCCGGCCCTGGCCCCCCGGAGGCTCGCCACGACGAAGAGGGCGGCACATTCCATCTCCACCGCCACCGCCCCGGCCGCGGCGAAGGTCTCCAGACCCAGGTCTAACACCCCCCGGTAGAAGGGGTCCATGGTCACCACCACTCCCGTATGGACCTTTTCCCCGACCTCCGCGGCGGCGTCCTCCAGCGCCCGGACCACCCGGGGGTGAGCCAGGGCGGGGAGTTCCGCCGGCACGAGCCGGGGGGTGGTGCCCTCGCAGCGGGCTGCCCCCAGGGCGATCACTAGGTCGCCGTCGCGGATCCTTTCGGTGAGGGAGCCGGCCGTCCCCACCCGGATGAGCACCCTCGCCCCGGCCCGAATCGCCTCCTCACAGGCTACGGCGGCGCCCGGGGCCCCCACCCCGGTGGAGAGCACCCCCACCGGGATCCCCCGGTAACTCCCCCGGTAGGAATGGAACTCGCGGTTCCGCGCCAGGACCTCCGCTCCGTCCAGGTACTCGGCGATCCGAGCCGCCCGGGCGGGGTCCCCGGGGAGAAGGAGGTATAGGGGCATCTCCCCTGGAGCCACGCGGATCGAAGGAAGTTTCGTGTTCATTTAATGCGAGGATAGAAACCAATGCCCTCTTCGTCAAAGGTTTGTGGGAGTGAGGGCACGATTTTAAGATAGGGACAGCATGTGGCAGGTGATCGTGGGAGTGGCCCTGGGGTTCCTGCTTGGCTCTATCCCCACCGCCTACCTCGTGGGAAAGGCCCACGGGGTGGACATAAGGAAGCACGGTTCGGGGAACGTGGGGATGACCAACGCGTGGCGGGTGCTGGGGTGGAAAGCCGGGGTGGCGGTGGGGTTGGTGGATATCCTGAAGGGGTATATTGCTGCGGCGTGGGTGGCGCGCCTCGGCGCCGCAGGAGGACTGGACCCCACCTACGCCGCCATCATCACCGGGGCCGCGGCCATCCTGGGGCATGTGTTCACCCCGTGGCTTGGGTTCCGCGGGGGAAAGGGTGTCGCCGCCGGGGCCGGAGTGCTTCTGGGGTTGATGCCCGTCCCGGTGGGGATATGTGCGGGGGTTTTCGCCGCGACTTTTCTCTCCACCTGGACGGTCTCGGTGGGGTCTCTCTCGGCGGCGGCGGCGCTTCCTATAAGCGTTTACCTCCTGGACCGGTTCACCGGCTTGGACTACGCCCCGCCGCTCCTTTGGCTTTCGGTGGCACTTTCCCTCTTCGTCTTTTTCACTCATAGGGCCAATATCGGACGGCTCCTCCGCGGTGAGGAGCTCAGCTTCCGCAAGAAAAAGAAGGGATGAAAGGGCTCCTTCCGGCGGTGAGCTTGCCCCTTGCCTTTTCGGCGTGGGGAGCCACATGGGAGGCGGCGACGTCGGCACACCCAAGATCCCCTCCTTCGAGGAGGCGCTGGGGAGCTTGAAGGTGGAATCTCCCTTGGGAGCGGTGGTAACAAGCTCCCCCCCCACCGACGGCTTGCCGAGCTGAGGCTCGCGGAGACCATCGCCTGGCTTTTCCTCGTTTTAAATACAAAGGGACCCTCACCTTACGGGGGTGGAGGGAGCACGGGGGTTCTTCCGCTGCCTCACAGGATCTGTTGCGTGCAGAAGCTACGAAGCCTCGTGGAGAGAGGCGCTGGGCGCTTGGAAATCGTGGCTTTCTGAGCTGGAGGTACTCCCCTCGGCCCAGGTGCTTTATGAAGCCCGTCGCCGGGCCCTTTGGTTGCGGTTTGTCTTCCTTTACCCCGTCTTCTCCCAGGCATCCCGGGATGAGATCCAAGCCCTTTACGGAAGTATTGAGATGGGGGAAGGTTCTGGTCAGGATCTAGAGCGGCTCGAGGATTTCCTTTCTCCGTCCGAGGTTGTCCCCACTCCGGAGCTCGCGGAAGCTCTTTCCTCCCGGAAGACAAGCCTCCTCCGCTGGCTCGGGATGATGGGCAAGCGGGACACCGAAACCTACAGGCGCTTCCTGAAGCTCCAGGCATCTCGGAACACCGACCCCGCGGAGTATTTCCGGCTATATACTGACCTTATTGCTAAACTTTCCTGGTAATTCAGAAGCCCTCTTCCAGCGATTCCAACATCGCCGAGAGGGACTCCCCTTCCTTCTTGCGGGTGATCTCCACCAACCCGAGTTTGGTGACGTCGATGAAGTCAGCAGGCACCCGGTCCTTGCGGAGTTCCTCCTTGAGCCGCTCGATGACCTTTCTTTCGTCGGCCTTGGAGGCCATGTCCACGAAGTCCACGATGATGATCCCCGAGAGCTTCCGCAGGCGGAGTTGTCTCGGGATCTCCACCGCCGCCTCCAGGTTGGTGTTTAGGATCGCCGCTTCCTGGTTCTTGTGGCGGATGTCTTTTCCGGTGTTGACATCGATGGCGGTGAGGGCCTCGGTCTCATCGATGGTGATGAAGCCTCCGCCCTTGAGGGGGACCCGGCGCTGGAGGGCCTCCCGGAGCTGTCGTTCGATATCGTAGCGCACGAAGAGGGGCATGGTGCCTCGATATAGCTTCACCCGTCCCCGTAGCCTGTCTAGGTGGAGGTAGTGGAGGTAGTGGAGAATCTCCTTGTGTTCGGCTTCGTCGTCCACGATCAAGGAGTCCACATCCTCGGTGAAGCGGTCCCGCACGATGGTTTTCACCAAATCGGGGTTCCGGTAAAGCAGCGCCGGGGCGGAGACCTTGGCCGCCTGTTCCTCGATCCCTTTCCAAGTACCCAAGAGGAACTTGAAGTCTCGCTCCAAATCTTCCCGCGGAACCCCGGCGGCGGCGGTGCGGGCGATCAGGCCCTCGCCGGGGGCCTTGAGCTCGTAAGCGATCTGCCGCAGGCGTTTGGCCTCGTTCTGATCAGAGATCCGGCGGGAGATGGCCACGCGATCCTCCTTGGGGAGGAAAACCCAGTAGCGGCCGGGGAGGCTTATCTTGGTGGTCCCCTGGGGGTTCTTGGTGCCCACGCCTTCCCGACGCACCTGGATGATGAGGGACTGGCCCGGCCGCAAGACCTTTTGGATCGGGGGTGGCCCCTTCCAGGGTTCGAACCCTTTAGAGATCAGGATCGCATCGTTTATCTCGTGCTGGGAGAGGAAAAGGGACTGCTTCTCCCCCACGTTTACGAAGGCGGCGCCGAGGCCTGCCAGGACCGTCTCCACCTTGCCCTTGTAGATGTTCCCCACCAGGCGCGGCCGCTCGGGGCACTCGAAGTAGATCTCCACCAGGCGCCCCTCCTCCACGATGGCCACGCGCTTGCGGACGCCGGTGGGCGCGCGTTGTACGTTTACGAGGATGTGGTTTCCCCTGAGCGTCTCGGCCTCCTTTCTGGGGGCAGTTCGGAAAGTAGTTCCCCAATGGTGCGTCCCAACACGGGATGGACCATCTCCGGAACGAGCTCCGCCAGCGAGGCCAAGATCACCCCGCGGCGTAAAAGATGCGGATAGGGTATGTGCAAATCCCCATCGTTTATGATCTTTTCGTTGTAAAAGAGGATCTCGATCTCGATGGGCATCGGTCCCAAGTTGTCTCCAGGCTCCCGTCCCAGGATCCGCTCGATCCCTTGGCATATGGAGCGCAGCTGGCGCGGCTCAAGAGTCGTGTCAGCTTCCACCGCGAGGCCGATGGCCCCGTAAGAGTTTTCCGCAGGGGCACTTCGGAACCAGGGTGAAGCGCGGATTATCTTGACCCCACAAGATCGCAACCTCTCCATGGCCGCAACGATCCTCTCCCGTTGCGGCGGGACCTCTGCCTGTAACCCCAGGAAAACCCGTGCCATGCGCCCCCCATTCCCGGGGACGGGGAGGGGATCAGGCTCAGTCAGGAATCACTTGTGCCTCGGACGAACCACCCTTACGTGGAACCGGAAAACCGCGAACCATTTTCACCATCCCCTCCTGCGCCCCCTGCCTTACGCCCCACAAGGGCGAAACCTCAAACCGAAAGTACGCTCAAATCCCCGATCTCCAGGAAAAGCGAAAGCAACGCTCTGAGGAACGAAAGGCGATTTTCCCTTATCCTTTCGTCCTCCACCATCACGAAGACCTTCTCGAAGTACCGGTGCAACGGCCCCCCTAGAGGAAGCAGTGCCTCCAAGGCTCCCGCGAAATCTCGGTTAGCAAGGGCTTGTCTTACCCGCCCCTCGGCCTTCAGGTATTCCCGCCAGAGCTCCCGCTCTTCCTCTTGCTGGAAGAGCTCAGGATCGAAGGAAGTGAGCTCGTGGCCCTTGGTGATATTTCGCAGCCGCTCGAAGATCTGGGCCAACTCGGCCAACGCCGCGTCCCTCCCCAGGGACGCCAACGCCCGGGCCCGCTCCAGCGCTCCCAGGAAATCCCCCCGTGGTACCGCCAAAACCGCTTCCGCGATGTCATGGGGGATCCCAAAGTCGTCGCGGATTATGTGGCGCAACCGCTCCACCAAGAACCCTTTGACCGCCCCCGCGTCCCTCCCCTCTGGAATTTGGGGATAAAGCTCAAGCGCCGCGTCAATGGTGGAGAAGAGGTCCACCACGAGGCCTTTCCGCAGGATCAAGGAGATCAGGGCGTTGGCAGCACGGCGGATCCCGTACGGATCCCGGGATCCCGTGGGCACTTCACCGATGAGGATCGCCCCCATCACCGTGTCCAACTTGTCGGCGAGGCTCAGGACAGTGCCCAAGGTGCTCTCCGGCAGCTCGTCCGCCCGGGTCCGGGGGAGGAGGTGCTCCTCGATGGCCACCGCCACTTCCTCCGGCTCTCCGAAATGCCGAGCATAGATACCTCCCATCACCCCCTGGAGCTCCGGGAACTCCCGCACCATCTCCGTGGTGAGGTCGGCCTTGCAGAGGAACGCCGCCCGATCCAATAGCGTCCCTTGCTCCCCATCTAACCCCAGGGAATCAACGAGGTGCTTGCATATCTCCCGGATCCGCTGGACCTTGTCCCAAACGGACCCCAAACGCGCCTCGTATACGATTTCTCTTAGGTCCAGAACGCGCTCGGCGAGAGGGCGCTTCAAGTCGTTCTCGAAGAAGAACCGGGCGTCCCGGAGGCGGGCCTTCACCACCCGCTCGTATCCCTTACGGACGTATCCCTTCTCGTCTTCCTTTCCATCGCGGAAGCCCAAGAATACCGGGGCAGGCTCTCCGTTCCGCGCGAAGGGGACGAATTTGCCCTCTTCATGGAGCACAGCCGCGATAACCGGGGCGGGGAGGTCCAGAAATTCTGAGGGGAATTTCCCCAATACCGGAGAAGGCCACTCAAGGGATCCCACCAGGATTCCCAACAGTTCTTCGGTCCATAGGGCCCTAACGCCGTGTTCCCCTTCCACCCCTTTCGCCGCGTCCTGGATCATGCGCTCGCGTTCCCCGGGATCGGCGATGACCCGAGCCTCCCGGAGCTTTTCCACGTACTCCGCGGGGGAGTTGAGGACGAGCTCCCGCGGGCCGAAGAACCGATGTCCCCGGGTGACGCGATCGGCCGTGAGGTTCCCGTATCGGACGGACAGGACCTCGCCGTCCAAAAGACACACGAGCCACCGGATGGGGCGGAGGAACGCCACCCCCGATGAGTCCCACCGCATCGTCTTCCGACAGGGAAGGGAACGGAGGAGATCGGGGATTATCCCCACCAAAACCTCCCGGGCGGGCTTCCCCGGGGTGCGGACCTCGAGGAAGAGATACTCCTTTTCTCCCACGACCTTGCGCTTCAGATCCTGGGGCGAGGCGCCGTACTTCCGCAGGAACCCCAATGCCGCCTGAGTAGGGTTCCCCTGGGGGTCAAGCCCCACCGCCACCGCTGGGCCCCGTACCTCCTCCACCAGATCGGCCTGACGTTCGGCCAGGCCTCGGACGAGGACGGCCAGCCGCCTGGGGGTCCAGTGGATCTCCATCCCAGAAAACCCTAGGCGCTCCTCTTTCAGGACCTGGGCCAATTTGTCCCCCAACGCCCGGGCAAGGACCGGGGCGTCCAGCGCGGGAAGCTCTTCCGTTCCTACCTCAAGCAAGAACTCGGGCACGGCGCTCCTCCAAAAGCTTCAGATAGCCTTTGGCGCAACCCCGGGCCAACTCCCGGATGCGGGCGATGTAGCTCTCCCTTTCGGCCACCGAGATCGCCCCTCGGGCATCGAGGACGTTGAAGAGATGCGAGCAGTGGAGGGTGTGGTCGTAGGCGGGAAAGACCAACCCCGCTTCGAGGCACGCCTTGGCCTCGGCCTCCGCCAGCTCGAACATCTTCCGGATCCGCTCCACATCCGCCCGCTCGAAGTTGTAGATCGAGAACTGGCGCTCCTTCTCGTGCCAGATCTCCCCGTATTTGACGTCCGCACTCCAGTTGAGCTCGAAGGCCGACTCCACCCCTTGCAGGAAGATCGCGATCCGCTCGAGCCCATAGGTGAGCTCCACCGAGACCGGATCCAGGTCCATCCCCCCCATCTGTTGGAAGTAGGTGAACTGGGTGATCTCCATCTCGTCGAGCCACACCTGCCAGCCCACCCCCCAGGCCCCGAGGGTCGGGGATTCCCAGTCGTCCTCGGAGAACTTCACGTCGTGGTCCCGCAGTTCGATCCCCACGTATTCGAGCGATCCCAGGTAAAGGTCCTGGATGTCCGGGGGCGGGGGCTTCAGGATCACCTGGTACTGGTGGTGGAGCCGGAGCCGAATGGGGTTTTCCCCGTAGCGGCCGTCGGTGGGGCGGCGGGAGGGCTCGATGTACGCCACCCGCCAGGGATCCGGCCCCAAGCACCCGAAGAAGGTGGCGGGGTTGAAGGTCCCCGCGCCCTTCTCCACGTCATACGGCTCGAAGATCACACAGCCCTGGTCCCGCCAGTATTCGTGCAACGCCAGGACCAGGTCCTGGAAGGTCGCTACGCGTCTCTTGCCATTTCGCATAGCTCGGCGAAGGCCTCGGGGTCGCGGATCGCCAGATCCGCGAGCATCTTTCGGTTTATCGCTACCCCGGCCTTCCGGAGCCCCCCCATGAACTTGGAGTAAGAGAGGCCGTGTTGGCGGGCCGCGGCCCCGATGCGGATCTGCCAGAGGCGACGCATATTGCGTTTTCTAAGCTTTCGGGAGACATACATGTGGAGCCGGGCTTTGATCACAGACTGCTTGGCGATCCGCCAGCAGTTCTTGCGCTTGCCCTGGAATCCCTTTGCCTGCTTCAGGATCTTACGACGGCGTCGGGTATGGACCGTACCCCCTTTGACGCGCATGCTCTACCTCCTTTTGATCGTGCCGCGTGCGTTACGGTACATTGAGGACCTTGATGAGCCGTTTCCGCTCGGCCCCCGTAACCTCCACCTTTCGGCGGGCCTGCCGCTTGTACTGCGGCCGTTTTTTGGTGCGCTTGTGCTGGTAGCGGGCCCGCATGCGGAAGATCTTGCCCGCGGCGTTCACCTTCAGGCGTTTGGCCGCTGCCTTGTGGGTCTTCTTCTTGCGCTTCATCCGCCTCCTCCTTTGGTGCGCAGTGGGCTCAGGAGCATCTGCAGGGTCCGCCCCTTGGAGAGGGGATCCTGGTCTACCTTGGCGATATCTCGGAGCTCCTGGGCCACCCGGGAAAGTAGCTCCCGTCCCTTGTCCAGGTGGATTATCTGACGGCCCTTAAAGAAGACCGTCACCCTCACCTTGCTCCCCTCTTCCAGGAACTCCCGGATCCGCTCGAGCTTCGTTTGGAAGTCGTGTTCACCGGTTTGTATCGTGAACTTCACCTCTTTCAGCTTCGCCGGCTTCTTTTGTTTCTTCTCTCGCTTCTCCAGCTGGTAGAGGTACTTCCCGTAGTCAACGATCTTACAGACCACGGGATTGTGCTCCGGGGCCACCTCCACGAGGTCCAGCCCCCGTTCTTGGGCCAAGTCCAGCGCCCGCTGGATGGGCACAACCCCCAGATTACGCCCGTTTTCGTCGATGAGGAGTACCTCCCGGGCCCTTATCTCTTCGTTTACGCGAAACCTCTTCTTAATACCACCAACCCCCTTTCCTTTGGAATTTTAGCCGCGGACGCGGCTTTCGGCCACGCTAGCGGTAGATCCCGTGGGCGCGGATAAACCGGTCCACCGCTTCCGGGACCAATCCCTCCACCGGCAACCCCTCCCGGTACCGGCGCCGGATCTCCGAGGAGGATATCTCCACCGGCTCCATGGGGATAAGGTGGATCTCCGCCCGGTCCAGGGGTGGCCGCCGCAGCTCCTCGGGATCTATTCCGCGCCGGGGCGCAATTATAAAGGGACAAAGCTGGATGAGCTCGTCCGAGTCCTTCCAGCTGGAGAGCCCCAAGAAGGCGTCCGCCCCGATGATATAGGCCACCCCTTGGGGATACAGCTTGAGCATCTTGCGCACCGTGTCCACGGTATAGGCCGGCCCGTCGGTGTCCATCTCCGCGCGGGAGACCTCGAACCCCGGATGGCCGGCGATGGCGAGCTCCACCATGCGGAAGCGGAGCTCCGCGGGGACGTCCACCTCCTTGTGGGGGGGGCGGGCAGTGGGGATAAAGATCACCCGGTCGAGCCCGAACTGCCTCAAGGCCTCCTCCGCCACCCTCAGGTGTCCCACGTGGATGGGATTGAACGCGCCCCCGAAGAGCCCGACCTTACCCCTCAAACTCAAACTCCACCTCGATGCCGCCTATGCGGATCGGCTCTCCACTCCAGCCAGCCCGCCGCAGTGCCCGGAATACACCCTTGCGTTCGAGCTCCTCCTCGAGATAGACCCTCGCGTCCTCGGTGGACAGGTCGAGCCGGCCCAGCCGCTCGATCTCCCTCCCCTCCACCACCCAAACCCCGTCCTCCCGCGCTATCCGGAACCCCTTCCGGGGAACGAGCTTCCAGGTCCTCTGCACGGGTACGGAGGGGGCTTCTCTCGGTGCCTCATCTAGCTTCCGCGAAAGGGTCCGCAACAGTTCCCCGATCCCCTCGCCGGTGACTACGGAAATAGGGTGGAGCTCCACCCCTGCCTCACGGAACCGGGACATCCTTCGGGCGATCTCTTCCGGCTGCAGGAGGTCGATCTTGTTTCCCGCCACCACCTCCGGCTTTTCCCTGAGTTCCTCCCACGCCTCGAGCTCCCGACGGATAGCGAAGTAGTCGTCCAGGGGATCTCTGCCCTCCACCCCGGCGAGATCCACCATGTGCAAAAGAACCCGGGCCCGGGTAGCGTGGCGCAAGAACCTGTCCCCAAGTCCCTTTCCCTCGTGGGCCCCCTCCACTAGGCCGGGGAGGTCGGCGAGTACAAAGCTTTTCCCGTCCACCTCCACCACCCCCAGGTGAGGCTCGAGGGTCGTGAAGGGGTAGGGGGCCACTTTCACCTTTTTCCGGGACACCCGCGAAAGGAAAGAGGATTTTCCCACGTTTGGGAATCCCACGATCCCCACATCGGCCAAGAGCCGGAGCTCGAGCTTGAGCCAACGCTCTTCCCCCGGCTCCCCCAGCTCGCGGATCTTGGGCCCTTTCCAGCGGTTGGAAACGAAGGCGCTGTTCCCCCGTCCCCCCTTTCCCCCGCGGGCCACCACGACCCGCATCCCTTCGGCGGAGAGGTCCGCGATGACCTCCCCGGTGTGGAGATCACGCACCACCGTCCCCACCGGGACGTGGATGATCAGGTCTTTGCCCCGCTTCCCCTGGCGCTTATTGGGCCCCCCCGGCCCCCCGTCCTCAGCCCGGAAATGGACCTGGTGGGAAAAATGGAGGAGGGTGTTCATGGACCGGGTGGCCTCGAGGATCACGTCCCCACCGTCGCCGCCGTGCCCACCGTCGGGCGTGCCCAAGGGATTGTACTTGGTACGGTGGAAACTTATTAACCCGTCGCCTCCCCGCCCCCCGGCGACGTGGATCCTGGCTTCGTCTATCCACACACTAGGCTTTCTGGCCCTCCTCCACGGGGATGACGTTCACGTAGCGGCGCTTGCGGCCGGCGAACTCCACGTATCCCTTCACCTTGGCGTACAGGGTGAAATCGCGGCCCATGCCGACGTTCTTTCCCGGCCAGAACCGGGTACCCCGCTGGCGCACGATGATGCAACCGGGCCAGACGAGCTCGCCGCCGAAGCGCTTGATCCCCAGGCGCTTCCCCGGGGAATCCCGGGTGTTCTGCGTGGAACCCTGGCTCGATTTGTGGGCCATAAGATCACCTCCTTGCCTTTAGACTTTGACGTCGAGGCCGACCTCCCGGACCACGATGCTCCCGGGGCGATCCCGCTCCAGGGCCCGCAAACCCAGAAGCATCGTTTCCAGGATGGCGTCGAGTTCCCGGTCCAAGAAGGGATCGGATCGATCAACGGTGTAGGAAAGCCCGTCATCGGCGCGGCTGGCCTCGGGGGAGAGGTGAAGGTAATACCGCATTCCCAGAAGCGGTGCCTCCACCAACGCCATGGCTGCCAGACCCTCCGCGCCCCCGTTCCCTTTCAAGGAAACGGCGCGGATCCTCCCCTCCTCGTCCCGCTCGATGCGCACTTCCACCATGATCACGCCCTCTCGATCGTGACGATGCGCGTGCGCATGAAGGGCTGCCTGTGGCCCCTCAGGCGCCGATAGCCCTTCTTGGGGCGGAAGCGCTGGATGAGGACCTTGGGCCTCTTGCCCACCGCTTCCACCTCTCCCACTACCCTCACCCCGTCCAGATAGGGCCGCCCTATCTGGATCCCTTCCCCGTTCCGGAGCATGAGGACACGGTCGAACACCACCCTTTCCCCGGGATGGGCTCCCCGGATCAGTTCGTGTTCCACGACCGTGCCTTCCTCTACCACGTATTGATGTCCCTGTATCTCCACGATGGCGTACATGGGCGACCTCCTCAGCATTCTATCTTCCCCGAAAACCGGGGACAACGTTCCATTCAGCGGATCTTCGTCCCCGGCTGTACTTCGCGATCGGGCGTGAGTACCGCCAGGGTCCCATCCGTGGCCGCCAGGATCATACATTCGGATTTGACCCCGCGGATGGTGGCCGGCCTCAGGTTGGCCACCACCGCCACGAGCTTCCCCCTCAATTCCTCGGGGGTGTAGTGCTTCTTTATCCCGGCCACGGCCTGGGCCTTGCGGTCGCCTAGGTCCAGGACGAGCTTGTAAAGTTTATCCGCCCCGGGGATCTCTTCCACGGATACGATGCGCCCCACCACGAGCTCAAGCTTTTGAAATTCCTCGATGCTTATCAACCCTTCCTCCTTCAGCTCCCGATAGCGCCTCTTGAGGTCCTCCACGTCCACATGCTCCAGGGGCGGGACGGGCTTTTTAGCAAGCTCAAGCCCCTCCGCCCCCCGAAGGGCGTCGGCGAGGTCGTGGGCCCCGATGCCCAACACTTCCAGTACCTTCGCGGAAAAAGAGGGGACGAACGGCTCTAGCATGATGGCGATCGCCTTCGCCAGGTGTGCCGCCGATGCCACCGCTTCCTCGTCCCCCGTCTCCCAAGGGGCCTTATGCTGGAAGTACTCGTTGCCGAAGACGGAAAGCCCCGCGATCTCCTTGAGGGCCGCCGCCAGAGATCCTCCCTCTACCCATTCCACCGTTCGGTCGTAGACCCGTTGGATCTCATCCCGGACGGTGCCTTCGGTGGGCACCTCCGGGACCTGGCCCCCGAACCGCGACCACACGAAAGAAAGGACCCGGTGGACGAAGTTGGCGATGTTGTTCACGAACACAGCGTTTATGGTGCGGTCGAAGTCCTCCCAGGAAAAGTTCACATCAGCGGTTTCCGGCCGGTGGTAAAGGAGGTAAAACCGCCAGTAAACCGGAGGAAGGAGCTCCAGGGCCTCGTCGGCGTAGATCCCCACCCGGCGGCTCTTGGAGAAGGCCTCGCCTCCGATCCAATTCAGATACTCCGTGGCCGCGATCTGATCGGGGAGGTGGTAGCCTTGGCCCGAGGCGATGAGCTGGGCGGGGAAGAAGAGGGTGTGGAAGGGAATGTTATCTTTGGCTTGGGTGTAGACTTGCCACACCTCATCCCCGAACCAAAAGTCCCGCCAGCGCTCCTCCTCTCCCCGGTTGCGGAAGTATTCGATGGTGGCGGAGACATAGCCCAAAGCGGCCTCGGCCCACACGTAGATCACCTTCCCCTCGGCCCCGGCAAAGGGGGCAGGGATCCCCCAAGAGATGTCCCGGGTCACGGCCCGGGGCTTGAGCCCTGCCTCGATCATCCGCTCGGTGAAAAGCTTTACGTTCCCCCGGAAATCTCGGCTCCTCACGTATTCCAAGAGCTTGGGGGCAAGCTTTTCCAGATCCAGGTACCAGTGCCGGGTCTTTTTCCGCACGATGTCAGTGGAACCGCAGAACGCACACCGGGGCTCAATGAGTTGTTCCGGCTCCAGGAGCCTGCCGCAAGCCTCGCATTGGTTCCCCAAGGCGTTGGGATAACCGCAATAGGGACAGGTCCCCACGATGAACCGGTCCGCCAGGAAACGGTGGCACCCGTTGCAGTAAGCCCGCTCCTCTTCGCGGGAGAAGATGTAACCGTTTCGTTCCATCTGCTTATAGATCTCGGTGACGAACTCGTAGTGGACCGGGGATTCGGTGATGGTGTAGTTGTCGATAGTGATTTCAAATCCCTTCAAGATCTCGACGATCTTTTGGTGCACCTCTTTCACAAGCTCCTTGGGGGAGACGCCGCGTTTGTGGGCCTCATATTCGATCCGGGTACCGTGGGCGTCGGTACCTGAAACGTGCAGGGTTTCGTACCCCAGGGCCCGATAAAACCGGGTGAACACGTCACCGGAGAGGAGACACCCGATAAGGTTACCCAGATGTGGCACCCCTGAGCCGTAGGGCCAGGCACTGCAGACGAGGACTCTCTTTATTTCCGGCTTCAAGGCCATCCTCCATTCGGCGGGGATTATAACGTGGCCATTGCGGAGCATAAAGGATTTTCGCCACCTTCACGGAAAGAACACCTTCGGGGCAGCACAGATAATGCGTGTCCGCGCGGCGATCCCCGGACGTGGAGCCCGATGGCCCCCGTTCAAGACTCCAGCTCGCCGAGGGCCCGCCTTATGGCTGCAAGGAGCGCGTCCACCACGGAAAAGGCGGCGTTCGGCCCCATGTGCCCCACGCGGAACACCCGCCCCCGCCACTCCCCCAGGCTCCCCGCCAGGAGATAACCGTGCTCCTCGCGGAGGATCCGCAGGAGGCGGTCCACCTGCCCGCCGGGCACCTCCACCGCCGTCACCCCGTGGGAGGCAATCTCCTCCGGGATCACCGGCCGCAACCCCAATTCCCCGAGGCCCTGGCGCAAGTGCTGGGTCACCTCACGGTGCCGCCGAAACCGTGGCTCCAGGCCCTCCGCGGTAATCCTCTCCAATCCCCTCCACAGGGCCTTGACGTTGTTGACGGCGTGGGTCACGGGATGGGGGTGCCAATCGCCCCAGCGTTCCTCGTACCGATGCCATACCTTCAGGTTGAGATACCAACCGGGGGACCTCCGCCGGGAGATGAACTCCCACGCTTCCTGGCCCACCGCCACCGGGGCCAGGCCAGGCGGGGCTTCCAGGCCCTTCTGGGATGCGGCCACACATACGCCGATTCCCCAGCGATCCATCTCCAGGGGCTCGATCCCCAGCGTGGAGATGGCGTCCACCACCAACAGAGCCCCGTGGCGGGAGCACACCCAGCCCAGCTCCTCCACCGGGTTCAGCACCCCCGTGGAGGTCTCGCAGTGGACCACCGCCACTACATCGGCGGGACCACGCCGCAGGGCTTCATCCACCTTCTCGGGGCAAACTGCCTCCCCCCAGGGGAAGCGGAGGACCTCCACATGGGGGGTATAAGAGCGGGCGATCTCGGCGATCCGCTCGCCGAAGAAACCGTTCTGCAGCACAAGAATCCGCCCCCCGTCGCCCACGGTGCTGCATATGGCCGCATCGAGCCCGGCGCTCCCGCTTCCCACCAGCAGAAAGACCTTCCCGCGGGTCTTGAACACCCCGCGGAGGCCCTCGATCACCCGCCGGTAAAAGGACGTCCATTCCGCCCCGTAATGGGCCTCCAAGGGTGCGCTCATGGGTTCCAACACCTCGGGGGCCACCTCGATCGGCCCGGGGATCATCAGCTTCAGCCGCTTCATACCCTTCCTTCCTCCGGGGAGAAGTAATCCTCGTGGCGGTAAACCAAAGGGGTTCCCTTCCCCTGGATCCCCTCCTCCACCACTTCCCCCACGAACAGGGTGTGGTCTCCGAAGGCCTTTTCGAAGACCACCCTGCAATCCAGGTAGGCTAGGGCCTCCCTCAGTATGGGGGAACCGGTGGGGCCCAACCTGTACTCCACCCGGGAAAACTTGTCCACCTGGCGTCCCGAGCGGCGGCCGAACCACCGGGCCAACTCCTGCTGTCCTTCTCCCAGGATGTTCACCGCGAACGCCCCGCTCCCGTGGACGTACCGGTACGTGAGGTTCTCGTGCCAGATGGCCACGGCCACCAACACCGGTTCGGCGGATATACGAGTGACCCAAGCGGCCGCCATGCCGTTCAGGCGCCCGTTCCAGTTGGCGGTAATCACGTATACGCCGTTGGTTATGAGCCATCGGGCCTTCACGGCAGTTCCTCCTTGACGAAGGAGAGGCCCAACATGTCCAGGGTCTCCGGCAGAGGGACGCCGCTTCGTTCGTCCCAGCCGTGCAGGCGGTAATACTCCCGGAGCATGGTGCGCAGCTTCTCGGGGGTGATGACGGGGTCGGAAGAGAGGAGGTCGTTTTGCCTTTCGTGCATGATCCTCCAGGGGAGGCGGTCCTCCTCCCGCGGATCGAGGCCTTCCCTGAGGTTGAAGCATCGCTCCAGGGTAACGATGCGGCGGCCGGCCCGCATGATCTCCTCGGGCCCCATGGTGATGCCGGTGGCGGCGCGGAACAGGCCCGCCGCCAGCTCCTCGTCTATCCCGTAGGCCGCGGTGGTGGAGAAGGCGCATAGCCCTAAGGCATCGGAGACCGCGTAGATGTCCTCGTGCCACCGTACGATCTCCGCCCTCTTCTCCACCGTGTCGGGCACAGCGTAACGGCGGTCCCCGGTGATCTTCTCCACCACTTCCACCGCCTCCTTGGTGCCCCCGAACTCCGCCAGGCACTCGGTGTGGAGATGATCCGGTCCCCGGGGGTTGACGGCGAACGCGAGCGCGTAGGAATATGCTCCTCGCGTCTCCACGCCGCTGTGTTCCAGGCCACGGACCTGCATGGCCCATCTCTCCGAGCCTCTCCCCACCTTTTCGGCAGCCCGGGCGATCCCCTCGGCCAGGAGGTCGCCGATCCCCTCCCGGTGCCCTATCTTGCGCACGAGCTCCACCACTGCGTCCCCGTTTCCGAAGGCGAGCTCCAATCCATCGCAGTCTTCCCGGGACAGGAGCCCCCGCTGATAACACTCCATGGCCCACTGGATCACGATTCCGGTGGAGATGGTATCGAGGCCCAGGTCGTTGCAGAGTTCGTTGGCGGCTAAAACGGGTTCTATTTCTGTGACACCACAACCGCTTCCCAGCGCCGCCACCGTCTCGTATTCCGGACCTCCCGAGTACACTCCCGCATAGGGTCCTTCGTCCACCCGGGTGAACCGGTGGCAACAGTAGATACACCCCCCGCACCCCACGATCCGCTTGAGGTAGCCCAGCTCAGGCCAGGAGCGGCCGGAGAGTTCCCTCATCTCCCCGGGCAAATGGCTCCGCTGGAAGTTGTAAGCCGGAAGCAGCTTGAGTTCGTTGAGGAGGTCCACGTCCCGGGCGGTGCCGAACCGGTGGAGGTCGTAGGCCAACGAGTCGTTGTAGAGAGCCTCGCGGGCCTTCCTCACTAGCTTCCTGAACGTCGGAGGATCGGCCACACCTAACCTTCCGCCCCTGGGATCCACCACCACTGCCTTGAGGTTCTTGGCCCCCATCACCGCCCCTATCCCTCCCCGGGCGGCGGCGTTATAGACGCTGGTCATGATGGAGGCGAACCTCACGAGCTTTTCACCGGCCGGGCCGATACAGGCCACCTCCGCCTCGGCGCCGTGGCGGTCCTTTAGGACTCGGGTGCATTCCCTGACGGTGCGCCCCCAGAGATCTCCGGCGTCCTCCAACCGGGCCACTCCCGGGGCCAGGAAGAGGTACTGGGGCCTCGGGGCCCGCCCCAGAAACACCAACCCATCGACACCCGCCAACTTGAGGGAGATCCCCAAATGCCCCCCCACGCTCACCTTGAGGTAGTAACCGGTGGCAGGGCCCTTGGCCAATACTGTGGTACGCCCGGAACAGGGGGCGTCGGTGCCGGTGAGGGTTCCGGGAGCGAAGATGAGGACGTTCTCGTCACCGAACGGATCGGCCCCCTTCGGCACCCGGCGCCAAAGCTCCAGGGCACCGAGACCCCTGCCGCCCAAAAACAGAGCTATTTCTTCTCGGGGTACAGTGATCCACTCCCATGACCCCCGGGATAGATCCACCACCAGCCAACGGCCCGGATAACTGGTCATCCTCCCACCTCCTGGTAGCGGATCGCCTCGGGGAAACGACAGACTTCCACACATGCGGGTTCACCCCCACAGAGGTCGCAGATGAGGGGTTTTTCCCGCTCCTCATCGAAGGCCACCCCCCCGTACGGACACGCTTCCACACACTTGCGACACCCGATACACGCGCGCTCGTCCAAAACGATCGCTCCCGTGGCACCATCCCGGGAGAGCGCCCCCACTGGGCAGGCCGAGATACAGTGAGCCTCGGCACACTGGACGCACACCCGGGGACGGAAGTCCGCGAACTCCTGATCCCGCAATATCCTGATGCGGCTTCGGGAGAACGAGAAGAAACCCTCCTTGGCGAAAGAGCACGCGAGCACGCAGCTTGTGCACCCCGTGCACCTTTCCTCTTCCACCAGCAGCCGTCCCGGCATCACCCACCTCACAAGAACTTGATGCGCACCTTCTGGCCCAGGAGCACCGAAAGCATCACCGCGAAGATCACCACCATCCCCTTCGTGATGTACTGGACGTGATACGGCACGTTCAGCATGGTGAGGCCGTTGTTGAGCATGGTAATAATGAACGCACCCACGAAGGCGCCGGCCCCGGTGGGCTCCCCTTCTCCGAACATGGTGGTGCTCAAGAAACAGACCGATATCACATCCAAAAGGAAGTTTTCCCCTGCCTCCGGTTGGCCCGATCCCAGCCGGGAAGTGAGCACGATGGCCGTGATCCCCACCGAGAGCCCTGAGATGAGAAAGGTGTAGAAGCGCTTACGACGCACATTGATCCCCGCGTAGAGGGCGGCCATGGGGTTTCCGCCGATAGCGTAGATATGACGTCCCAACTTCGTCCGATTGAGTACAACCAGCGAGACGATCAAGATCCCCAGCATTATGAAGACGGGCACTGGGACCGGTCCCACCGTACCCTGCCCGATGGTGAAGAACGAACGGGGCGGGGAGACCAAAAACACCGGATACCCGCCGCTGTAAAGCATTTTGGCCCCGTAAGTCACGGAGCCCACGGCGAAAGTGGCGATGAAATCCGGGAGCCTGAGGAAGGCCACCAGCAAGCCGTTCAAGGCCCCCACTACGAGCCCCGTCCCCAGCGCGGTGAGGACGGCCAGGGCCAGGCTCCCGGTGGCGTTCAGTACGCTGGCCAAGAAGACGTTTGCCAGCCCCATGGCGAAGCCGATGGACATGTCGAATCCGCCGGCAGCCATGACGAAGGTGAACCCCAGTGACACGATGGTGAGGAGGCTCATCTGTTTGAGGATGAGGAGGAAGTTGTGGAACGTGAAGAAATAAGGAGTGGTGACGGCGAAGCCGATGAAGATCAACACCCCACCGATGACCGTACCGTAGCGCCGAATGAAGTGCTTCCAGAGATCACGGTTCATATGGACGTGGTTCCTCCCGGAAAGGGGAGGGGGCCATACGGGCCCCCTCCCCGCCTCGTCTGGGCCTCAGCCCCCGAGCTTATCCCAGGGAATCTCGGGCCCGGTGTCCGTGCCGTAATCGGCATAGCGCTCGGGATAGGGCCACTCGCTCTCCGGCGGCAGGGCTTCCTTGATGACGAGCTTGGCGGGGATGTAGACGTGCCGCCGCGGCAGCTCTTCTCCCCGCAGGAGGGCGAACACCATCTTCACCACGGTCTCTGCCATCAACCAAGGCTGCTGGGCCACCGTGGCCACGAAGGGACTGTCGGGCTTGGCCATCTCCTCGTAAGCCATGGGATCGCCGTCGATTCCCACGATGATAAATTCATTTTGTCTTCCGGCTTCCCGAATGGCCGCTGCCGCCGCAACACCGGCCCCGTCGAAGGTGGCGAACACGGCGTTGATGGAACCAGGCTCGGGGTGAGCAGTGAGCACGGACTCCATCTTCGCCTTTATGTCGGGGAAGAAATCGGGCCAGGCGTAGACGAACTCCGCCACCACCTCGGAATCGGGATATTCCGTGAGCACGAGCTTCAGCTCCCCGGCGCGCATGCGGATCATCTGCCCCAGGGGGTTCCATATCAGCACGATCTTCGCCTTGCCTTGCAAGCGGTTTACTAATTCGCAGGCGGCCATGGCACCCATGACCCAGTTGTTAGACTCCACCACCACGTCCACGAAGGGAGCGGTGCCCGCGTCCATGGAGGCGATGATGATCCCCCGGCGCTTGGCCTCTTCCAGGGCCGGCGCGGCCATCTTGATATCTCCTTCTTGGATGATGATGGCGTCCACTCCCATGGAGATGAAGCTCTCGATGGCCGCGATGCGGTCGGGAACGTTGGCGGTCACCGTGGACACGGGAACTCCGCCCAAGGCTTCCACCACGTTGATCATCACCTGTCGGCCGATGCGGGCGAAGAAGTTCGCCTGTCCGAAGTTATTGATCCCAATCTTAAACGGCTCGTCGGCCAAAGCGCCCGCGGCCAAGGCCACCGCCGCCACAAACACCGCCATCCATCTCATGCGCATGAACCCCTCCTTTCGGAAATCTATGAAGACCAGGATTCTCTCAAATCACGTTCGGTACCGTTATCACCCCCCTTCCAATAGATCCGCGGCCTCGCTCAGCCAGGAGGTATCCGCCTCGGCGACGGGCCGCAGGGACTCCCTCCCCGCGGCGAGGAGGGCGGCAGTCTTGGCCACCCTCCGTCCCACCAGGCGAGCGGCGGCGAGGCCTACCTTGTCCTTGCGCACCGCGTCCAGGCTCGGATCCATGTGGGTCCAGGCCGCCCCGCCGATGTAAAATCCCCCCACCGTCACGAATCCCAACACCAAGAACCAATGCAGTATCGAATCCAACGTCATCTCCACCCCGCCATGACGGTCGTACCCCACTGCCAGCGCTCCCGCGGCGGTGGCGGACCAATCCGGGGGATCGTGGGGAAACCCGGGATCCCACAGGCGTTTGAGCAGCGAGGTGAACCGCTCCATGTAGGCGCGGCCCAGTGAGTTCTGGTGGAAGAAATACACCGGTGAGCCGAATACGACGCCGTTGGGCACCGGATCGAAAAGGGGACGGGCGAGCTCCAGCCAGTCGTCCTTGAGCACGCAATAAGACCTTTGCTTTATGCACTGATCACAGTTGATACAGGGCAGGATGCGCTTACCACCCAAGGAAACTAGCTCCACTTCCGCGCTCAGGCCTACCTTGTTAGCGAAACGCTCGGCGGCGCGTAGCGCTTCCTCTACCAACAAGTGGGTGTTGGCCTCACGACGGGGACTGGACGAGATGCCCACGAACCGCAGCCGCCTTACCATTCCAGCCCCCAGGCGCGGCTGAGCTCCTCCACCGGTCGGTACTCCAGCTCGGGATGCCCGAACCTGGCGGGGCCCAAGGCTTCCCTGCCCACGGGGGACAACGCCGCCTCACGCAGCCGGGGAGCGCACGGGGCGACCACCACCCATACCCGCAGGCCGGGCCTGAGGTCCACGCTCATCACCGGGCCACCGTCCTCCCCCACCACCACAATGAGGTCTGGGAAGATACACCCCACCTCCCCATCCCGGACGGCCATCATGTATTCGTTCTTGATGGTGATCTCCAGCTCCGAGCCGCGGAAGTCGTCCTCCCCCTCTATGAGAGCCGTCTGAACGAAGAACCCCAGGGCCTCCTTTTCCTGGAGTTCTCGCACCGTCCCGTGGAACGCCGTCCTTCCCCCCAATTCGCGGGCCACAGCCTCCGCCACGGCTTGCCCGCCGTCCAGGGCCACCACTTTCTTCCCCAACTCGAGGGCCAGGCTGATGGTCCCGGGCACCACCGCGCCGCGGAAGGTCCGGCCGTCCATGGGGTAGTGGGAGTTGGCCCCCATGCCCCCGGCCCGGGTGACCACGAACCTGCCCACCTCGTCGGGGAAGAAAGGCGTAGCGGCTTCCTTAACTACGATGAGGTTTCCCTCCGCGTCCACCAGGGGCATGGGCACGATGGACACCCCGTGGCCGGCGAAGCTGGTCATCTGGGTCTCGGGAGCTGCCCGCCCCAGCCCGTCCCCGTCCACTACCGGGATGCCCGCCCGGGCCCCCAGGGAGAGGATGACGGGGGTGTTGAGGCCGCCCAGCTCGAAGGGCACCAGGAAGTCCACCTTCCGGCCCAGGGTCTCCTCCATGGTCCGCAGGGCCAAAAGAGGTTCGAACCGTTTCTCCCAGCGGGCCACGATCTCGGGGATAGAGAAGCGCTCCAGGGCTTTCACCGAGCCCATGATGCCCCCACTCACCACCAGGGCATCGTCCGGAACCTCCTCCGGGGAGACCACGTGATACCGGCGTCCTTGGGCAAGGTCGTTCCGCATGATCTCCCGGCCGAAGGCCAACGCTCCACCGCCGCCGGTGCCCATCAGCCCCAGTCCCAAAAGGAAAGGCTCGATCTCATCCGGGGCCAGCCATCCGAGCCCCTTATCCTCCATGGTTCACCTCCCCCGTGCCCACCATGAGCTTTACAATGAGATCTATGTCCGCCTCGGAGGTGGGGAGATCCCCCACCTTGATCCCCTTGCGGAGGACCACGATTCGGTCGGTAACTGCGAGCACCTCCTGCAACACGTGGCTGATGAATACCACCGCCACTCCCTCGTCCTTCAGACGTCGCATTAACTCCAGGACCTTGTGGACCTCTTTGACCGCCAGGGCGGCGGTGGGCTCGTCCATGATCACCACCTTCGGTTGGGTGGAGATAGCCCGGCCTACGGCCACCGCCTGCTGCTGGCCTCCCGAGAGGTTCATCACGGGTGCCCGCAAGGCGGCTATCTCCATCCCCAAGCGCTGCAAGGCCGCACGGGCCTCCCGTTCCATGGCCTTCAGGCGCAGGAGGCCGAACCGGGTGATCTCCCGGCCGAGGAAGATGTTGCTGGGGACGTCGAAGTTCCCCACCAATCCACGGTCTTGATGAACGGTTTCTATGCCAAGGGCCTTAGCATCGTGGGGGCTCTCGAAGTGTACCCGGCGCCCCTGGAAGTAAATCTCGCCCTTGTCCGGAAGGTAAACCCCCGAGAGGATCTTAATGAGCGTGGATTTACCCGCGCCATTGTCCCCCACCAACCCCACGATCTCGCCAGGATCGAGCCAGAAGTCCACGTCGAGAAGGGCCTGAATCCCCCCGAAGCGCTTGCAAATCCCCCGCATTTCCACCAGGTGTTCATCGGCCACGGGCATACTCCTTTCCCAATGAGCGGGAAATGGTTTCCGCTGTCTTCAATACCAGGTTGGCGTACCATTGTTCGCGTTTGCGGATCTTACGGGCCAAATCCGTGACGCTTATGGAGGCGATGGGCTCTCCGTACATATTGAAGATGGGGGCCGCCACGCAGTAAATCCCTTCTTCGTGTTCTCCCCGATCCAGGGCGTAACCCCGCTTGCGGGTGGCCTCCAATTCGGCCAGGAGATCGTCGCGATTGGTAATGGTATTAGGGGTAAACCTACGGAAGCGGATGCGCTCAAGCACTCGCTGGAGGCGTTCCGGAGGGAGGAAAGCGAGGATGGCCTTGCCCACACCCGTGCAGTAAGCGGGGGCCCGGGCCCCGATCCGGGAATAAAGGGGAAGAGACCTGGAAGTCTCGATTTTGTCGAGATAAACGACTTCGGCCCCATCCAGTCGACAGAGGTGCACGGTGGCATCGGTTTTCTCGGAAAGCTCGATTAGAAGGGGTCTGGCTACGTCGCGGATATCGAGGCGATCCAATATCAGCGAGGCCAACTCCAATATCTTCGGGCCCAATCGATAACGGCCGCCTTGGAAGCGTTCCAGATACCCATAAGCAGCGAAAGCGTTCAGGTAGCGATAGATAGTGCTTCGATGCATGGACGTGGCCTTTTCAAGTTGGGTTATGTTGAGGCCTTCTCGGGATTTAGCGATAAGCTCAAGCAGTTCAAGTCCCTTCTTTAAAACCCGAGAGGCCGAATATCCCCCCGCCGGAGTATCGAATTTTGGGACCGACATATGTAAAAATTCTACCACGCCTTCGGCGTGTCGCCAAGGCTTATCCTCCCCCCAGAGGGGGGAAAAGGTTGATAACATCACCGTCCTTGAGGAGCGTAGAGAGTCCATCCAGGGCCATGACGTTCTTCCCGTTGAGGAACACGTTCACTGAGTCGGATAGCCCGTCCGCGGAGACCTCGGGCGCCAAGCCCGGCCGTTGGGCTACGAGCTGTGCCAGCGCGTCCCGGACGGTAGCGGCATCGGGAAGGCAAAGCTCTATCTCCGATGCCCCCGCCCTATCCCGAAGCGTCGCGAAAAATTGCACCCTCACCCGCATGAATTCACCCTCCCTCCCTGGGCTCATTTCAGGTACCTCTCGGCCAGGGCCAGGAGCTCCGGATTTTCCCTCCATTTCAACGCGCAAATGGAGACGCCCGTTAGCTCACCGGGGGCCAGGTTGGCGAGAAGGTAGACGAGTTCGTTTAAGATCGTGGGTCTTGCCAATTTGGCCCTCTCCTGTGGCGGCAAATGATCGAAGAATCCTGTATCCACCATGACACCCGGATACACAGCGTTCACGTTTATCCCAAAGGGCTTCAGCTCCACGGCGGCATACTCAGTAAGCGCCTCGACCCCCGCTTTCGACACCCCATATGGGGCATCCCCAGCGCGGGCTTGGCCACGTTGGGCGAGGAGGGAGGTCACGTTGACGATATTCCCTGCCCCCTGGGACACCATCAACCGGGCACAGCTTTTCAACACGAGAAACGTGCCCGTCAAGTTGACGGAGATGATTTCCCGCCACATTTCGGAAGGCAGCTCCAAGATCTGACGATGCTCACGGTCGGTGATGCCAGCGTTGTTGATCAGAGCATCTATGTGGCCATGCCGTGTGTGTACCTCCTCTAATACCGCCATTATCCGCTCCTCGTCCCTGATGTCGGCTACATACGCGATGGAGGAGGGACTGTGTCGCCGGATCAAGGCTTCCGTTTCCCGGGCGACCTCCGCGTTTACTTCGATGATGATCACGACCCACCCATGTTCGGCAAAATACAATGCCAGCGCACGCCCAATGCCCCGGCCAGCACCTGTGATCACAACGACACTGGCTCCCATTCTTCCCCTCAGATAATTGAGGCCAAAAGGTAGGCCTCCTGCACCGCGGTGTAAATGTTCCCGGGCCTCTTGAGGTCTCCCACCGCGATGGTCCTCTCCGGGCCGAACACTTCGCGATAACGGCGGAGCAAGTCCGGATCCGGCACGAACCCTGTGGCGTTGATCACGGAATCCACCTCTACGGTTGCCCCGTCAATCAGTGCCTTTCGGCCATCGAGTTCGACTTTCACCCCAGCATGGAGGACGACTCCTTCACGTTTGATTTCCTCCAAAAGAATATACCGATTGAAGAAGTGTTCATCGATCATGAGCCTATCCTCGGGGAGCTTATCCACCAAGAAGACTTCCTTGCCCAGCCGTTTTAGGTATAACGCGAGCTCACAGCCCACCATGCCGGCACCAATCACCAGAACCCTATCCCCCACCAAATCCGGTTGCTGGAAGGCCTGGATGGCCTCCAAATTGACGGGGAAGGGCAGGGACCGGGGTCGCCCGCCGGTGGCGAGGATCACTAGGTCGGGTTTCAAGGAGGCTACCGACTCAGGTGTGGCCGTGAACCCCAGATGGAGGAAAACCTCGCTCGCGGCGATTTCCCGTTCCCAAAACTCCAGCAGCCGTTGGAGCGGTCGCTTGAAAGAGGGACGGCTGCCGGCGATTACTTTCCCGCCGATACGGTGTTGCTGCTCAAACAGGTGAACTTCATATCCCCGTCGGGAAGCGACCAGGGCTGCGGTTATTCCGGCCGGGCCCGCCCCGATTACCGCAATCCGTTTCGGTGAACGCGCTCGGGGCTGAGATTCGCTTTCCCTGCCGACTTCTGGGTTAACAGCGCATCTTATGGGTTTCTGTTCCATTATCCTGATGTGGCATCGGTTGCACCGGATGCAAGGCCGTGGCAGTTCCTGATGGCGCCATTTCCGCGGCAGGTTAGGATCGGCGATAAGCGCACGCCCCAATGCCACGATATCCGCAGACCCTTCCGCTAAAACGCGTTCCGCCTCTTCGAGCTCGCCAAATCCGCCCACGGTCATTACGGGGACGTGAACGTGTCTTTTGATCTCCGCTGCCAATTCCACGAGGGGCGGCGCGGGAGTATAAATCGGCGGTACCGAAGGATAGCGGAGTTCCGGAAGCGGGAAGCTTAGGACGGAGACATGCAGGTAGTCCACCCCCTGGTCTTCCATATATCGGGCGATTTCGACGGCTAGCTCGAGATCTATTCCCCTTTCCACCGCTTCGTAGGCGCTGAACTTGAAGCCCACCACAAAATCCCGTCCCAAAGAGGCACGTATCCCCTTTAGGATTTCCACCGGGAACCTCATCCTGTTCTCGAAGCTACCCCCGAACTCATCGGTTCTTTTGTTTGTGTAAGGAGAAACGAATTCGCCGATCAAGTAACCATGTCCCGCATGGATCTCCACGCCGTCGAAGCCCGCGGCCTTGGCGCGCTCAGCGGCGCGCACGAATTTAACGATCAGCTCATCGATCTCTTCCCGGGATAACTCTTTGGGCGTCTCGGGATATATCGGTGATGAAATGGCAGAGGGGGCTACTGGGAGGCGTCCCGTAATGCGCTTTACGGCACGCCCCCCGTGATGTGCGATCTGTAGGATAACTCCGGCTCCGTGGGCGTGGACCAAATCTACTAAGGTGGACCATCCCGCGATGAAGCGGTCCGAATAGATGGAAGGCGACGTGAGCCGTTGGGCCTCATCCACGGCGGTGAACTCTATGAGGATCAATCCCACCCCCCCGCCGGCTCTAGCCGCGTAATAATCCATCATCGCGCGGGTGACTTCTCCGTGCAGCCCGCTAAGTTCGGTATCCATGGGGGCCAGTGCCAGACGGTTTTTCAAGGTGAGGGGCCCGATGGTGATGGGTTCGAAAACTTTCATCTCTACCTCCTTTAAATGAAATTCGGTGGTATTTGCAACCGCTTCAGCCGGGAACACGCCAGATCTATATGACGCTGTCCTCCCCGCAGCACGAAGATCCCATGGCCGGGCAACAGCGTCTCCACCCCTAACCCCCTCAAAAGGGGCAAACAGCGGCGGTATTCGCCGAGGCTGGATCCCTCATAGTTCAGAAGGCCTATTACCCCTTTCGCGAAAACCACATCCCCGGTGAAAAGGACCTTTTTTCCCGCGATCTCACAGAAATAGCACATCGAACCAGGACTGTGTCCCCGCACGTTCAAGACCTTCACGGAAACGTTCCCGAGTCGCAGGAGATTACCATGGTTCACGGGAAGATCCACCTTGCAAGGATTGAACACGTAGTCGGGAGAGTAGAAACCACTGCGTTTGGCGACATCGAGCCCTAGCTCCTTTTCCTCCCCTCTCTCTATTACCCCGGCCTCGGGTGCGCCAGCAACCACGGTGCATCGAAACCGCTGACGGAAAGCGTGGGCTCCCCCCGCGTGATCGGCATGGGCGTGAGTCAGGAGCAGCCAGCGGACGGACTTGTTCAGCCCATCGCGGGACAAATTGTCCATTACCTCTTCCACTCCCAATCCTGCACCGGAATCTACCATGATCAGACCATCCCCAGCGTCGATCACGTATATGTTGCAGTCGAAATCATGACTCAAACCGAACTCGCCGCTGCCCACCAGGTAGATTTCTTTCGTCAACCTCATCTTCTTCGCCTCCCTTAGCGGATGGCTCCCAACGTCAGCCCCCGGACGATGTGGCGTTGCACCACGAACGCGAACACGAACGCCGGGACCATCGAGCAAACGGAGATGGCGCACAAAAGCGGCCAGTTAAAGGTCATGGAGCCCGCAAGAGATGCCACCAACACGGGTACGGTCATCCCCTCGCTGGATGTGAGGACGAAGGCGAAGAACAACTCGTTCCAGGAGAAGATGAAGATCAGTATCGCCACCGTAACCACCATGGGCATGCTCACAGGGAGGATGATGTGAACCAGGGTCTGGAAGCGAGTGGCGCCATCCACCAACGCCGATTCCTCGATTTCCACAGGGATTTCTTCGATGTAGCTTTTGAGAAGCCAGACGGCGAAGGGGATGTTGATCAAAAGGTGCGCGGCATTGACGGCCACCGTTGTGTCCAGCAGATGGAAACGTCTCATCAAAATATAAACGGGGATAACCACGCCAAAGGCCGGGGCCATCCTGAGCGAAAGCAGCCAAAAGCCGATATTTTCTGTCACCCCCGATTTAAACCGTGCCAAACTGTACGCTGCTGGTATGCCGAAAACCATAGCGGCAAAGATGTCGATCACCGCCACTTTCGTGCTGTTTAAGAAGACCTTGCCCATTCCCCCAAGGAAGACGTTCTTGTAGGCCGTAACGGTGGGCTTGAAGAACAACTTCGGGGGCATGATCAGAGTCTGATAGTGAGTTTTAAATGAAGAGATGACAACCCAAGCGATGGGAACCAGAGAAAATAGCAAATATATGACCAAAAACACGATCCCGAACAGCTTCCAGCGGCCTTCCAGTTTCATAGCTTCACCATCCTCACCAAGGTGGAGCTGAAGAACACCGTGATCAGGAGCATGACTACTGCCAGGGCGGCAGCTTGCCCCAGATCGTAATACAAAAATCCTGTTTTCCATCCTAAAAGAGGCAAGGTCTGTGTGGCGATACCAGGCCCCCCGCCGGTCATGGTGAATATCACATCGAAAGTGGTAAAGGCAAAAATGAACCGTATAATAACAGCCAACCCTAAGACACGCTTAAGCAACGGGATTATTATCCTAACCAGCACCTGCCCGAAGCCGGCGCCGTCTATCCGAGCTGCGTCGAAGAGCTCCATAGGAATCGCCTGCAAGCCCGCCAAAAGGATGAGGAACATAAGCGGGGTTTGACACCACACATCGGCTAGTATCACGGAAAAAAGGGCCCACCCGGGATCTCCCAAGAGGGCGCGCTTCACTCCCAGAAGAGGAAGAAAAAAACCTCCGATGAGGCCCACGTCTCTGTTCAGCAGGAACTTCCAGGTAAAGCCCGCGGCTGCCGGAGGAATAATGGCCGGGATGGTGAGCAGGGCGCGTATCACATTCCTCCCCCGGAATTTCTCGTTCAAGACCAGGGCTAGCGCGAAACCGAGCACAATGGACCCCGCCACGCTGGAAATCACGAATATCACGGTGGTGAGCAACGACTGCCGAAACTCCGTGGACAGGAGCACGGATCGGTAATTTCCCAGGCCGGCGAAGCTCCTCTCGGGCCGAAGCGCGATCCAGTACTGGGTACTGGTGTAAAGCATGTAAACGAAGGGAAAGCTCACCAAAAGGGCACAGACCAATACCGTGGGAATCAAGAAGCGATATTTGTCTTTCTCCCAAAGGCTTGTCTTTCTCATGATCGGGATGAGGGGGGAAGAAAGGGGCGTGCCCTGGTCCGGGCACGCCCCTTTCTTCTAGCGGTAATAACCCGCTTTGAACATCCGATCCAAGGCCCAGAGCTGCAACTCGTCCAATACCTTGTCGATATCCTCCCCGGCCACCGCCCGCGAGCAGGCTGTGCCGATCTTGTCCATGAAATCGGGGAGTTCTGGGATATATGGGAAGTAATAGGGCTCGGCGATATCGATGGATTCCTCGTTGAGCTCGATTTGCTCGAGCCCATACCTATCTATTAGATTCTGGCTGTACAGCACCGAGCGCATGGGGACGTTGGGCCAACCGGTCCGTTCCGCGAACGCCTGGATGGCCTCGCGACCACACAGGTAGCTGAGCACCTTCCAAGCCGCCAGCTTGTGTTTGGAGTCGGCGTTGATACCCAGAGAGAAGGTCCAGAAACTTTGGATCCTTTTACCGGAAGGACCCTTGGGAGCCAGCGCAAACCGGCTGTACTTCTTGACCGCGGGATCCTCGGTTATAGTGATGGCAGCGTACCCGTTGATCGCCGACGGCATCAATATAACGGCTTTCCCGGCCGCGTAGAGGTTCATCATATCCACCCAAGTATGGTTCGATGCTCCCGGCGGGCCGTATTCACGCAGGATTTCTACATATGCGGTGAACCCCTTCTTGAAGTCTTCGGAATTAAGGATCGGCTTGGCCTTGGTCTTCTTGATCTCCTCGATGGTGACCGCACCCCCCTCGAATATGGCGGGGTAACCCGCGTAGGCATAAACGAAGCCCAGAAGATCGAGACTGGGTTCCTCGCCGGGGGCGGCCCGCATGGTGATGGGATACATGTCCAGGCCATCCTTTTCCAGGCCTTCCTTCAACTTCTGGAGGACCGTGAACAGCTCGTCCACGGTGTCCGGCGGCGTCAGCCCATAGCGCTCGAAGATATCGGCCCGGTAGATCATCCCGGCGCCGAAAGAATAATAGGGCAACGCATAGAGGGGACCTCCGGGCGGCATCCTGTTGGCGTCCAGGAATTTGGGGAAAACTTCCTTCGGATCGAACCACTCCATGGGGTAGTTCTCAAGGTAATAGTCGAGGGGTTCCAGATAACCTCCCCAGCCGTATAGCTGTACGCCGCCGTCACTGCCTACCATGAGGATGTCATATCGGCCGGTATGGGCGATGAGATCAGTAAGAGCTTTCATCCGTACCGTGGACTCGTCACCCCATACTATCTCGATGTTAACGCCCAAGCGGTCCTCCAACTCCGCCAACTTCTCGGTCCGCTCAAGTCCGGTGGAGCCGAACAGCTCTGGCCATGCGAATCCTTGGGCGAAGGCGAGGATGGTCACCGTGGGCCGAGAAGCGGCGAACCCCGTTAACGGAAGCATAAGCACCAAAACGACCAACATTGCAAACCTACGAAGCCTCATTTCCACCTCCTTTAAAAGGCACATGTGTTTCTTCAGGTACACGGCGTTCCCCCCATCACCACCTCCTTCTGGATATCGCCCGCGAACCCACGCAAAGAGGGGAGAGAAAGAACAGATGACCACTGAGGAAAGACCGGGGACTTTGCCTTGCGGCAGAGCAGCTTTTCCCAACCGGGAAACGATGCCTGGTTCGGGGCAGCACTCCGGGCGAGTTGTAAAATTTGCGAATAACATTCGCAAAAGTTATTTTACCGCGGGAACCGTGAGGCGTCAACATCCCGAAGTGCCTCGTTGGAAATGTTACCGAAGGGAGGGAAGGTACCTCATAATGCGGTTACTCTCAGGAGGCACGAGGTGACACGAGAGAGCATCGCGGAGTTGATCCGGGCGTGGCGGCCGAGGTACAAGCGCGCCTCCCGCAAGGAGAAGGGGAGGATCCTGGACGAACTGAAGCACCTCACCGGCTACCACCGCAAATCCCTCATCCGGGCCCTCTCCCGCAGGAGCACGGGCAAAGGCCGCCGGGGACGCCCCCGGACCTACACCAACGAGGTGCGGGCGGCCCTGGTGCAAGTTGAGGCCGGGGGTGAAGGGGCTACTTCTGCGGATGAGCCCAGCCACCATGGACCGGATCCTGAGGACGGTGAGGCCTGAGCGGGGACGCAAGGGTCCAGCTCCCCGGTCGGCCAGGCAGCTTAAGGGGAAGGTCCCGGTGAGGGTGGGATGGGAAGCCGGGGTGAGGCCCGGGTATGTGGAGCTCGATCTCGTAGCCCATTGTGGCACAAGCACCGAAGGGGAATACCTACACACCCTGAACGTGGTGGACATCGCCACCTCGTGGTGTGAGCCGGTGGTGATCCGGAACCGGGCACTGGAGGAGGTGAAGG
>DFNI01000037.1:0-2653 GCA_002375995.1 Acetothermia bacterium UBA3571
GGTTTTGGTGGAGTTTCTGCAATGACCAAGCTAAGAGTGTGGTGTGACGTCTTTTGCTCGTTTCAATCCCTTTCAGGGTTTTGGTGGAGTTTCTGCTACTCAGGTCGGAGATGAGCGGGGTCTCGGCTGCACTCGTTTCAATCCCTTTCAGGGTTTTGGTGGAGTTTCTGCGTGCTCCGGTATCTGGGCTACCTGAGCCCAGACCTCGTTTCAATCCCTTTCAGGGTTTTGGTGGAGTTTCTGCCTATCCTGCCCGGCATCGCGTTCATCGGGTCTACCACACGTTTCAATCCCTTTCAGGGTTTTGGTGGAGTTTCTGCGCGGGAGAGGGGGAAAGGGGGAGAACGATGAAAGTTGGTTTCAATCCCTTTCAGGGTTTTGGTGGAGTTTCTGCGTTTTTGCGTGCCTACGGGTTTCGGCGGCCTCGTGGCGCTGTTTCAATCCCTTTCAGGGTTTTGGTGGAGTTTCTGCATACGCCGTTGGCATGGCTCCTGCAGAGGTGGTAGAGTTTCAATCCCTTTCAGGGTTTTGGTGGAGTTTCTGCAAGAATAAAAGATCTTCGAAAGCTGTGGACCTTGTTTCTGGTTTCAATCCCTTTCAGGGTTTTGGTGGAGTTTCTGCCGCCGCCCGCAAGGTAGGGGAGGTGAACAATGGCACAGTTGTTTCAATCCCTTTCAGGGTTTTGGTGGAGTTTCTGCACCTACCACCTGGGGAAGATAATTCCTTCCCCAGGTGGCGTTTCAATCCCTTTCAGGGTTTTGGTGGAGTTTCTGCGAGATATGCTGCCAACTCTTCAACCGCATTGCTCAGTTTCAATCCCTTTCAGGGTTTTGGTGGAGTTTCTGCAATCGCAAAAGTAGCTGGGTTTGGAGAAGTTCCAGTCTAGTTTCAATCCCTTTCAGGGTTTTGGTGGAGTTTCTGCGCGACCGATTTTTGGTTGCCGATAGAGCTATCATCGAGGTTTCAATCCCTTTCAGGGTTTTGGTGGAGTTTCTGCGGAGGAGTTGCGGGCAGCCCTGTGGCTCACTGCAGCCACGTTTCAATCCCTTTCAGGGTTTTGGTGGAGTTTCTGCTTGGTGCGAATCCGATAGGTAAAGAAAGGAGGAAGAAGTGTTTCAATCCCTTTCAGGGTTTTGGTGGAGTTTCTGCCAGCAAAGGCATGCCGTTGCTCGGGCCATTCGGGAAGCTGTGTTTCAATCCCTTTCAGGGTTTTGGTGGAGTTTCTGCTGGGATCTTCCCAGTCCTTCACGACGACTGGGAAGAGACCATGTTTCAATCCCTTTCAGGGTTTTGGTGGAGTTTCTGCAAGGGAGCGCGGGTTGAGCTCTCCGATGGGAAGCTCGTGGTTTCAATCCCTTTCAGGGTTTTGGTGGAGTTTCTGCGCGGCTTAAGGAGGCCATTTGGGAAGAGGTGCAGCGGAAGCTACGTTTCAATCCCTTTCAGGGTTTTGGTGGAGTTTCTGCAAAAGCTGGCCGCGGTGAGGGCGAGCTTACTGCGCCGTGTTTCAATCCCTTTCAGGGTTTTGGTGGAGTTTCTGCGACAAGTGGGAAGGGGGTCCCCTTTCCCCTTCCCCTCGCGTTTCAATCCCTTTCAGGGTTTTGGTGGAGTTTCTGCGGGGGGAAGGGGCGTCAATCCCCGTCCCTCCGTAGGAAGTTTCAATCCCTTTCAGGGTTTTGGTGGAGTTTCTGCCTCAACGTGGCTTTTGGGGTGTTATAAGTGGGGAATAGCGTTTCAATCCCTTTCAGGGTTTTGGTGGAGTTTCTGCATCACAACATCGAAACCGGCGAAAACTTCCCACGCCTGGTTTCAATCCCTTTCAGGGTTTTGGTGGAGTTTCTGCAAATTGCCCCCAATGCTATCATGATGAATCCCCACCAGTTTCAATCCCTTTCAGGGTTTTGGTGGAGTTTCTGCGCCGCATGGAAATGGGCTTCCCTCTATATCGCATTCGGGTTTCAATCCCTTTCAGGGTTTTGGTGGAGTTTCTGCGGCCGGTATTGCTGGGATGGCGGCGAGTATGGGTTCTGGTTTCAATCCCTTTCAGGGTTTTGGTGGAGTTTCTGCTGGGAAGAAGAGGTGGAGGTAAAATGAAAATCCTTATTAGTTTCAATCCCTTTCAGGGTTTTGGTGGAGTTTCTGCAAGAAGCTCACGGACAAGGTCACGGCCCCGGATTGATCCGTTTCAATCCCTTTCAGGGTTTTGGTGGAGTTTCTGCCGGTGCGTGGTGTGGTTACTGCGCCGGTCTTATAAACCGGTTTCAATCCCTTTCAGGGTTTTGGTGGAGTTTCTGCCGGATTGATCCGGGGCCGTTTGTATCTTTCATTTTCTCGTTTCAATCCCTTTCAGGGTTTTGGTGGAGTTTCTGCAACCCGAGAGGGTTGGACGGTGGGCGAGGGTTAAGGTGGGGTTTCAATCCCTTTCAGGGTTTTGGTGGAGTTTCTGCTGGTGGGGCGGGAGGAGGTCGCCGAGGCCCTCCAGGCGGTTTCAATCCCTTTCAGGGTTTTGGTGGAGTTTCTGCCCTCGGCGTGTTTGTGTGGCCAGGATGGCCCGAGGAGGTTTCAATCCCTTTCAGGGTTTTGGTGGAGTTTCTGCGTTTGGCCCGAATGGCCCGCACAAAGGCGTGCAGTTGTGCGTTTCAATCCCTTTCAGGGT
>DFNI01000037.1:2990-3145 GCA_002375995.1 Acetothermia bacterium UBA3571
GGGTTTTGGTGGAGTTTCTGCTATATACTACGCTTGCGGTCTTTGACAAGTGGGAAGGGTTTCAATCCCTTTCAGGGTTTTGGTGGAGTTTCTGCTTCCGGCCCGTCTTCATGACGGGCCGGGAGGAGTGCGCCGGTTTCAATCCCTTTCAGGGT
>DFNI01000037.1:3488-92293 GCA_002375995.1 Acetothermia bacterium UBA3571
GGGTTTTGGTGGAGTTTCTGCCCGGGAAACCCGGCCCCGGGTTAGAAGCCCGGGAAGGAGGGTTTCAATCCCTTTCAGGGTTTTGGTGGAGTTTCTGCCCGGGTTAGAAGCCCGGGAAGGAGGTAAAAAAAGTGTTGTTTCAATCCCTTTCAGGGTTTTGGTGGAGTTTCTGCTCCGGTTGCGGAATCGCTGTTCGTTTCTACGTCGTTGCCCGGGTTTCCGCGCTTCCCCACCGCGCCCCCCATTTTCGCCGCTTTTATCGTTCCCCTCAACCGGGTGAAATACCGGCCTTTGCACGACCCATACCGGATTCCGCGGATCGCCAGGGCCTTGACCACAACCGCGATCCGCGGCCGCTCCCTCCCCGAAAGGGAGGCTATAAACCTGTCAAAGATCACCCTCGTCCCAGCCGACGAAGATCGCGTCCTCCGGCAAGAGCTCAGTGCTCCCGATCCGTTCCACCTTTTTTCTACACGCTTCACATAGCAAATAGAAGCTGACCCTGTCTTCCGCAGGGTCGATGAGTTCATCGAGTCGCTCTTTAAGGCGCAAGTATTGGACCTTGCTTATTCGGCACTCGAACACAGAATATTGCACCCGCTCCCCATATCCAAGAAGCACCTTCGCCACCCGCAGACGGCGGCGGTCGTCGGGGATGTCGTATGCCACTACTATGTGCAATTCACTCATCGCACAAGGAACGGAATGTATTCATCCAACTCACCCAGGATAACCCGGGCCAAAACCCTTGCCTGAAGCTCGATTACCCTCCAATAGGGCGCTTGTTGGTCGAAGAGGTGATGCTTCACTATGCTGCGACGTTTGTTTTCCCATGCGGCCAGGAATTTCCTCAGGGCATGGGGTCTCATCCGTGTAGCCCCGCCTATCTCCGTGACAAAGTCCTCCGGATCGATGACCCGCTTGTTTATGAGCGAAAGAACAAGGGAATCCACAAGCACAGGACGGAACTCCTCCATCAGATCAAGGGCCAGGGCGGGACGGCCGTATTTGTCCATGTGGAAGAAGCCGAGGTAGGGGTCAAAGCCCACGATATGGCAGGCGGAGAACACCTCGTTCATGAGAAGCATGTAACCGAAGGAGAGCATGGAGTTGACGGGATCGGTCGGTGGCCTCCGTACCCGGCCGGGGAAACGAAACCCTATCTGGCGGATTAGCTTGGGCCATTGGCGGAAATACTCCGCTGCTCCGGCACCTTCTAGGCCGCGGAGTGCGTTCATATCGGTGACGGAATCGACCTTTTTGGCCAAGATCCCCAGTTGCTGTATGGCCCCTGCAAGCCCCCATACCCCTTCGCGCTTGGCCCTCTGTAGCAGGGCCCGCTGGTTGAGGAGCTTACCCTTCACAATGGACTTGGAGATGGCCAGGCGCACCTCCGGCGACGAGGCGGCCTCGAATTGACGCCAGCGTAAGGGAATGTTTTTGTTCTCGAACGGCTGAAGCTTCCCCAAGAGGCGCCCCTGCGAAGTGATGTAAACCAGGGAAATCCCGCGCTGTAAGAGGGCTTTCATGGCTTGGGCGGTAACGGTTACGTTGCCGATGATCACGATTTGTTCGAGTTTCTCCAGCGGCATTTTGAGGAGGGTTTTGTCCCTCGGAAGGTCGATACGGAGCTGTTCGCCGTCCTTGCGCACTGTGGCCCCGTTTTCCATCACGTAAAGGGTGCTCATGCCAACCACTCCTCCCAGCTGAACCTCTCCACATTGGGCATGTCCGGCATACATGCCGACCGCTGGGCACAGCCTCGGCATTTGGGAGAGAGGATGGCAGGGGGCGGCTTGTCTTGCTGCACGAGTTCTCGGACCTCATGGATTGCCTTGCGGGTCAAGCGCCGAAGGGGGCCAGTGAGGTCTACTTCCAAGCGGCGACGTGATGAGGCGTAGTAGATATAACCGGTTTCGATGGGGCAGTGGAGCATCTCTTCAAGACACATCCCTTGAAGACAAAGCTGTACTTGGTCGCTTAAGCGGAGACGGGCTTTCCCGCGTTTGTACTCCACCGGGAAAAATTGGCCCTCGATCTCCTCCACCAGGTCCGCGTAACCCACGACCCCCAAGCGCCGCGAGTAAACGGGGACCTTTCTCCACTGGCGTTTACCAGTGCGTTTGCCGGAACCTTTGGAATGTACCCGACGATGGAGGATCTCGCCTTCCACGGTGAACTCGTTCGGTTCGAAGACTCCGGCCACATAAGCGAGCCAGGCCGAGCGGGCACAGAAGACGTACTCCGAAACAAGGCTTATGGGGATAAGCTCCCGCATGTTTCCATCACCCTCACAAGACCCATGCCGTGGGTGGTCTTTCGGCCCACCCCGGCGTAGAAAGAGAACTGGGCTAAGGTATTAACCGCCCGTAAAAGCTCGGTGGACGCACCCCGCAACACCCGGAACCGCGCGCGCCCAACGAACCCCACGATGTGGGAACGGCCGTCGTAGAAGGCCCGGGTGTGTATCCGGGCATCGGCCAGGGCCACCTTGCGCTCGAGTTCCTCGCGGGTGATCCCCAGAGGATGAGGGGAGAAGGCGTCCCATTTGCGGAGGAGGCCGCCGAACACGAGCCGGGGGACGGGGAGGGGGAGGTCAAGGTCTCCGGCCCTGAAGGCGGTGGGGGTGGCGAAGGCGAGCTCGACTTCCTTGCGGGGTTCGGTGGTTAATAAATCTTCCCAAGAGCAGCTCCCGCACCAGGGACCATCGAGGGAGAGGGAGACCGGTTCGAGGAGGGATTTCCCGAGCTTCAAGGGGATGCCGCCCCGCCTCTCCCAGCGGCTCCAGAAGCGGGCGAAGATCTCCGGGATCATGACGGCGACGCGCAGGCGGACCCTTCCGGTGGTGCGGGGGTTTCCCAGGGGGTGGAGGGTGAAGGGGCGCTGTCCCAGACGGGGCATGTGGAAGAGCCTCCCCAGGGCGCGATCGCCCTGGGAGAGCAATCCCAGGAAAGCCCCGTGCAAGCCCTCAGGGGTGAGGGGCCCCAGGACCCGGGATCCCGCGAGGTGGAACTCCATCACCACCGCATACGGCCCAGTCTCCCTCATAGGGCGCTGGGGAAAACCTTTTCCCACTTTGGGAACTGGGGGGCGGGGATCCTTTTTCCCAAGCGATCAAGGGCCTCTTTGACAAATGCTGATACAATGGAATGGCATCTATCCCACTCTTCCTTCCCTATAGGCTCGAGCCCATGGGCGAGGACGGATTGGTTACGTCTTCCTTGAACATCCTTAAGTTTTTCCTCCCACCCTTGAGAGTAAAGTTCCCCGAGGGGGTCTCCTAAAGCGCTGAGGATCCTGAACGAGTCCACAAGCCCCGCAGTTACCCTCTTCCCCACCGCCCGTGCCAGGAGTTCTTTTCGAAGGGGCTCCGGGATTTTTTGCGGATCCAGATCGCCCGTATCGAGGCCATATCGTTCCTTCAACCGATATTGGGCCAGAAGCTCCACGGCCCGATAAAGCCTCATCACCCCGTCGTCGTACTGGCCCCGCTCCGCCCTCCTTTCGGCGTTGCGGATCAGGTCCCAAACCTTCGCATATCCGGAGGATTTCCCTTCGACGATTTCCCAAAGGAAGCGAACGTTATCCACACAAAACCTCGCGCATGGGCGTAGCAAAGCGAGTGCCTTTTCATGTTCGAATCTGTCCCAAGCAGCAAACCCCCTCACCAACGTGATGGCCAGGTTCAACCTCTTTTGGATCCCCGCGGAAAGAGGGAATTCCCGGGAGAACCAAGAGAGGGCTTCATCAGCGCCCTCGTAGTTGCGGAGATCGAACAAGTAACCAGCTTCCTCCAAGACATCCTCGAACTTCAAATCCCCCAAGCTCAGGCGTTCCACGAGCTCGGTCCCGTCCAAAACCTTCTCCGTGTCGGCCCGCATCCCGGTGACGAGCGAAAGGGTCCATCCCAACCGTAGCGCCGCCAGGGCCAGTGAGACGGACATGGTCTTAGTTCCCCCGGTGTAATCCGCGATCTTTTCCGCTCCAGGATGTTCCGAGCTTATGGCTTTGAGCTTCGAGTAAATGGCCTGAAATGTGTCCGCGAGGCTATCCGGGGACAGGATTTCTACAAGTTCGTAGCGATCCCGTGTGAGCTTTGTGGCTCCGACGATGCTTTCCCCTTCTTCGGTGTTCTCCACCACGAACTTTTTGCTCCCGCCTCTGGGCTCGACGGTAACGAAGAAAACCACTTTGTCCGGGGACTGTTCCTTTATGGAGCGGATCACGGGTTTGGGCGAACCTCCAACGGTAAGCGCGAGGATCCTCATCTGATTACCTCCCATTTGACCCATATCCAGCCCAGGGGAAGGCGGGGTTTCCCGTCTTTACCCACCACCACCCGGCGGGAAGCGGGGAACTCGTCCGGTGGGGTGCGGCCCCTGGAACCCGGGGCCCTCCCCAGCCCATAGCGGCGATATATATCCGGCCACAGGGGATCGGTTTTGAGGGGGGCCCCGATGGTCATCCCCTCCCAACCGGTACCGAATCCGATCTGGACCGCAAAGCCCTTCTTCGTCTTCTCCAGGGCACCCAACACGTCCCCGAAAAATCCGACCATTTCCCCGCTTATCCCACCCCACCAATCCCGTTCCCTCTCAGCCCTTTCCCTGGCCCTCTCCCGGGCCAGGCGGGGGAGGTCCCGCAGCCATTCCCCACGTTTGAGGGGGAACCCCTCGGCCCGGGCCGCCCATGTGGAGAAGAGGGCATCGTCTATCCCGACGGAGAAACGGAACTCCGTCCCGGGCCTTATCGCCTCAACCGCGATGGGCGCTCCCCCTCCCCGTTTGGTCCACACCTGGACGTTGTAGAGCCCGAGATCGGAGGTATCGGCGGAGGTAGAGTCACTCACCTTCAGGGCCCGCAAGAGGTCGTGGTGGGGGCTGTGTCTCCCCTTTTTCGGATCCCTCCCGAAAATCTCGGCTTCGAGGTCCTCGGTGGCTCTCTTCTCCTTCTCGCCGAGCCCGATGTGCGTGAGCGAAAGCCTGAGCTCCTTCCAAGCATGCCAGGCGATGATCGTCCGCAACGCCCCCTTGAGGCTCGAGCCGGGGATGTAGGGGCGGTCGCGGGGGTCCTTGATCGCCTCGCGGAACTGTTGGCCGCCTGGTACCCCGGGGAGCACATAGCGGATGTAAGGGGCATCGGGCCGCAGGTCCTCCGGCTTCAACAGCTGCCCCGGGGGTGTGCGGAGAAGCATCTCGGTGAACTCAGGGTCACGGGTGTAGAGCTCCTCAGCCAGGGCGTCGAGGTCGAGCCGGTATGTTTTCCCATTATGGCAGACGTAGTCGAACCCCTCCGTAAGGGCCGTTCCCGTCCCGATGTGCAAAGGGGTCAAAACCTTTACCGTAAGCTCTATGCGCGCCATCATCCCCCACCTCCCAGGGGCCACAGGGCCGCGAGGCCGTATCGCCAGACGGGATGGGGTAAAAGAGGCTCCCCGCTTTCGGCATGCAGCGGACCCACGTCCACCACATGCCCCATGATTCCCCCTTGCGCCCGGATCACCGACCCCTCTTTCAGCATCACGATGGATCGGCGACGGTACTGGCCGTGGGGGGAGGAGGTCCAACCCCGGACCTCTTCTAGCCGGTACCCGGGAGAGTTTCGGAGCACGTTGGGGAGCTCATCAGGCCGCGGGTTGTAACGCGAAAGGAGCACCGCCGAGCGGTCCGCCGCCGGGGCCGGCCACTTGAGCTCATCCATGAGCTCGGGCTCGAACACCCCGTAGCCCACGGAACGGTCGCCGCCGAGCCCGGAATGGGCGAGGGCGTTCAGCGCGAGCTCGAAAGCTTCTTTAAAAACAACATCGCCACACGGGCGTTCCGGATCGCGCCAGATCACCCCGAACCAGAGTCCCGCGTCCCCCGCGAAGTCCACTCGGCCCACGTGGAAGAGGTTCGACGCGGACGAAACCCGGTCCAACGTCACCCGCGGGATCGCGTGCTCATTCCAGATCACGGCTCCTTCCGGTATTTCATCCCCGTAGACGAGGACCTGTCCGTTCTGCCGGAAATTTCCTTCCTCGATGAGCTCGCCGATGGACTTCCCTTTCGCCAACTTCAGCAGGGCTATTTCCGAGATGAACTGGAGCTTTTTCCACTTCTTCCTCGCTTTTTCGGGGATTCCTTGGGCGTAATTCGGGTCGAGGGGTTTGGGGAAGAGGAGGACGTCGCCCTTGTAAGGGAAGGCGGAGGTGAGGAGGAAGGGGGGATCGGCAGGGGCGTGGTCGTTCCCTGCGGTGCGGGGGAATTGGGAGATCCAGAGGTCGGGATTGTTCCCCAGAGCTATCCAAGCCGAGAACAGGGCGGAAAAGAGCGTATCCGAAGGGACGGTCACCCGCACCCCCTCGGTTCCGATCCCATAGGTCCCCACATGCACCCCGTGGGGGAACCGCAGCTTATAGATCGTCACGCGCATGTCGGATCAACCCTCAGAGGTTGAGCTCGGCTTTGACCTTCCCGAGGATCTCCCCCTTTTTGGCCATGAGATCGTCCAGGGTCTCGAAGGTCCCCAGAGGAGTTTCCCTCTCGAAGTAATCGGTGCGCTTGCGAAGGGCGATGGAGATCTTCCGGAACTCCACCTTCCCCGAGCCCCGGGAACCCAGCCCGCCGAGATAGTCGTGTTCCAGGAGCTGCATCCCCTCGAAAACGACGTACAGGCGCTCGACGTCCTTTGCGGGCTCGGCAACGCCGTCGTCGGAGTTGAACACGGTGTAGATCATCTCCCCCGGGCCGAAAACCGCCCCGGCCGGCACGCGCTCGATGGTCCGCGGGTTGGCAGCTGAAGTGATGCGGTCGATAGAGACCTCTGTCTTCGTCTCGGCATATGACCGCTCCAGGGGTAGCCCCTCGAGGAGCTTTGAACTTTCCTCGGCTAAAAGTACGTCCCTCACCAAAAGCCTCGTTTGGGTACCGAACTTCTCCTCCGCGGGAACCCCAAAGACCTGACACACAGGGCAGTCCCGGTAACTATCGGGATCCTTACAGCTGTGGATCATCGTTTTCCCTATGGGGCGGTTGATGGGGAGCTGGTAATGCTTTTCGAGGAGGCAGCGGATCTTCCCCTTGAGGGAGGAACCGGGGATATAAGGCCTTTGGGTGAGGGGGTCGCGGATGATCTCCTTGTCGATGCCTCCGATCTGGATCCCCCCTCCCGTGCCCCCGATGTGGAGCCCCGTGAGGGCATGTATTTCGAATCCGATGAAAACCCGGGCTTCCACCCAAAACCTGCTCCCCTGCATTCGGATCACCCCCTCAGTCCTTGCCCCCGTGGGCCTTGTGATAAGCAACGATCGCCTCGAAGAACTCCAAAAACCGCAGGTACCGGGCGCGTACTTCGTCGCGGTCGTCCTTCTTCTCGAGCACTATGCGGAGGGCCTTCACCAATACCTCAGCGATCAGCTCCGCAGCCCCACCGGCTTTTTTGTCCCGCTCCGTTACCCGTTTCGCCCGGTAGGCGATCTTCGGGTCCAACAAGTAGGCACGGCGTACGGCTTCCTCGAACTTGCCGATCCGGAATAAGGCCCCGATACGCTGCGCTTCGTCGAATATGGCCCTGATCTGCGACGCCTTAAGGGTTTTGGAGAGCTGATCGCCGATCTCATTGGCCACTTTCACTAACAGATCTCCTGCCAGAGGCTCGCAGATGATCCGCCGCAGTTCCCCTTCGGACACCGCTTTCCCAATGGCTTGTGGCACTTTCAACCTCCTTTCCTCGTTGATAGTTCGGCCCAACGGGCCGCCACAGCCAGCCGGGAGATGTTCCGGGCGAAGCCTTTGGCAGAAAGCTCCCCCAACAACTCTCCCAGAAGCGCCTTTGCCTTATCATCCCTTACCCGCTCACGCATGCGGGAAAGCCAATAGGCTGCATGCCAGACCCATGGGCCGATATCCCCCCTGTTTTCCCGGCCCACTTTGTAATGCAGGTAGAAGCCCTGGAGCCGCTCCAGGACGGCCCGCGGGATGAGACCCGCCTCCACAGCCCCCGTGAGCACCGCGGCCCAGCCTGAGGCCGTCCCCTTAGCACCATCGAAGCCGAACTCCTCCCAAGGGAGCGCGATCCCCAAAAAGGAGATGGCGTCCTTCCCCCTCCCGTTCCGGCGCCGGATGTCCTTGGCCTTTCTCTCCTCGCCCTCGGTCTCCTTCGCGGCCACATAGAGGGGGTACTTCTCGTGTACCAGCATGATCCCCCCGGAGATCCCGAGCTCATCCCTGCCTGTGAATTCACGGAGGCGATGGCGGATCCTACGGGCGAGCGCCACGATCGCGTCCCAGGAGCCCACGAAGAAGAGATCATCGCCCCCGGAATAGACGGTGTAAATGCGCGATCCCCCGGCTTCCGCGGCGATGCGTTCCATCCAGCCCTCGAAGAAGAGCGATATGAGGAAGCTCAAGGTCGAGGTCCGGGAGAAAGAGGCGAAGTTCCCCAATCCCCGGGAGAAGATCCGGCCCAGGTCGTCCATGTCCATCCGCAGTACCCCTAAGTACGGGGCCCCATTGGACTCCTGCGCCAGGATCCCGAAGTGTTTTATCTCGCCTTTCTCATCGGTGGGGACAAGGTTCACCAGGAATTTCCGGCCCACCGCGAGTTCGGGGCCGGCATACGTGGGGAGGTCGGGATCGTCCTTGAGGACATAAAGCACCGCCGGGCGCTCCGGCGGGAGCCCTTTCAGCGCCCCGGGGTCCGAGAAGAGCGCGATCTCGTAGCCGAACGTCGCGAGGACATCGACATAGGTTGACATAGAACCCCTGGACTCCGAGGGGGAGCGGGTCTCACCGAGGAAGAGATATCCGGCGCCGCGGAGCTCACGTCCCAGTTCCCTAAAAGCTATGCAACCCGGACAAAACCGCACCCCCTCTATTTCCTTTGCCTCTCCTTTTGTGACTTCTTCACCGCAAACCTGGCAGGTCAGGAACTGCGCAGCACCCTCAGCGGCCTCGCCCCCGAACCCCCGGGGGTGGAAGAGCTCCGCCATTTCTTCCGCACCGAGCTCCGCGAATCTCCGTGCCTTGGCCACCTCGAGCCTGCGTCCCAGCTCCTCCCGCTTCGCCGCGAGCGTGGGCGTTCCCTCCTTCGGGATCAGGAAATCGCGGGGGACGAGCTCCACATGGGCGAGGCCCAGGTAGAGATCGATCCCGTGGGTCTTGAATAGCACCGTATTTATCGTGCGACGAAATTCGGCGAGCTTTTCCTCCCCCAGGGGCGGGACGAGGAGGGTGAATCCCCCGCCGCCGATGTGGAGGGCGTTGGTGATGGGGAGCCCGAGCTCCCGCAGGATCCAGCGGGCGACGACCTCGGTGAGGAGCTGGATGTAGAAGCTGCGGGCCCGGAGGGATGCCGCCGCGCCCTCCGGGTTGTGGAGCGAGTAGATGAAATCCTGGATCCCGGAGATATCTCCCCCCAGGAGCCAAGCGACCGCGGGGGTATCGGGCCAGACCTCACCCTTTATTCTTCCGAGCAGTTCACCGATGTCTTCTTCTTTCAGGGTTCCCGCGACGTAAACGGAATAGGCCAAGCAGGCGGCTAAGGCCGCGGTGGTGTGGAGGTGAGCGAATAGGGATACATCCGGCTCGGATTTCACATAGGCCGAGGGAACACACCAGGTGTAGTCCCGCAGGAGATGAAACATCGATTCCAGGTAAGCCCCGAGATCGGCGTCGTCGGCCCCGTAGGTCCCCTGCAGGACCGCCGCATCCCGCTTCAGCCCATCCCATAACGCACCCAACCGGGGAGCTGGGTCCGATTCTGGGGAGCTCACGGGGAGGATGGCCTCCGGGCGCAGCTCCAACTTCGCCGGCGGAAAATAGGACTTCGTTATCCAGGGTCGGTCCCCGGTGTCCTTATCCGGATCCTCGGGGATCCACACCCGGCCGAACACGGAGAGGAGTCGCTTGGCCTGAGGGGTGTCTTCCTGGCGGCGCTCGCGTTCGCCAGAGGAGAGCCGGTCGGCCAGGGCCACGATCTTGACGGGAAGCTCGAGTTCCTCCACCGGACGAACCAGCTTGCCCTCCTCCCGCTCCCCGTGATGCCATCCCACCGGGGCCAACATGTGGCGCCATTGGTCGGGCACATGGCCATCGACAAACCTCTGGCCGATCTCAGCGTGGGCGTATGGGCCCGGGGCCGATTCCCCAGCTAACCTCCCCAATTTCCCTACGTCATGCAGGAGGCCCGCCAAAGCTACGCTGTAGACTTCCGGTCTCACATCTTCACCTCCTCCCTTTCGCCTACCGAAAAAGGCCCTTGCGGGCATCGGTGGCCTCACCCATCTCTTTTAGGGAGGATTCCCTAATGAACGGGGCGAGGAGCAAGGCCAGCGTGGTCCGGTTCACGGCGAGGTCTTGGGGCCAGTCCAGAAACTCCCGCAGCTTCCGGAAGGCCGATTCCAGCTGGTGCTCCACGGTGCGGGGGCTCTTCCGCAGGCGGCGGGCGATCTCCTTGTTGGTGCCGCCCCGCAATACTAGCTCCTCCACCACCGCCCTCTCGGCCGGGGTCAGTACATGGGCAAGGAAATGGCGCCACCGCTCCACTTCCTCCCGATGCTTCATGCGCCGCTGGAGCTCCACCGCCGCCCAGGGGTCGTCGTACCGCGAGAGCACATCGAGGAAGACCTCGGCCTCGGTCCATAAGGGAACCGGGATCTCGACCAGCCTGTACTCGCGTCGCTCCGCCGTGAGCGCCCGGCTCTCTACGAGCTCCGGGGACGAGATCAGATACCAAAGCCGGTCCTCCGGGCTAAAGAGGAGCTGCGCTACGAGTAACGCACAGATCCCCATGGGCTTCCGCCCCCCGGAGAGGTTAAGGTGCACCCGATGCCCCCGCGAGCGATATGCGGAGACGATGTCCTTGAGGCACCGATAGAGGAGCATGAGGGACCGCTCGGAGTCGAAGTCGGCCACGGGCACCTCTGCTAGTCTGAGCTCCACCTCTTCGCCGAAGGGAAGGGAATGCCACTCCCGGCGCAGACGCTCCACGGCAGCCTCGATTGCGGGATCCTTTCCCCGTGAATGGACCCCCACAGCCTCCACGATCCGCTCGCCCCAAGCGAGGAGCTCCTGGAGACAAAGGGTGAGGACCTGGGGCTCGGTCCCAAGGGTCGCTATGAGGACCGCCTTCCGTTCCTTTGACATCAAGCTGTTACATCCTAGTGGCAACACATCGTCATGGGCAAATGTGGCAATGTGCCATAAAACTCGGTTTGTGTATTTGCTCTCGATGCGGCCCGTGATCGTAGACACCGCAACTGCTCTGGCCCTCCGAAGGCGTAGTTCAATCCCGCGGATGAGGATGTAGGTCGAACACTTGAGGATAAACTCCGTGCATTTCAGGGATGAAGCCCAACGCTACAGATTCTGATCGGATAAATGCCGGTGGTGTCTCGGGGTAAACAGGGACAATGCCCCTGTACATCAGGGATGGTTCCCGCAGGATTTCATGGTCCATAGGAGCTTGGGGAGATATCGGGAGGGTTTATAGGGGTCATCCTTTGAAGGAAGCGAGGGGAACTTCGATGCTCTCACCAGTAGCTTCGTTGGTGAGCTTCAGTGTTCCGTTTACCTCCAGACGGAGAAGCTCGTTGGCGTTCAAAAGTTCGATTCCATACACTTTCCCATCGGGAGAGATATCGATGAGGATCTCGTCGCTCACACGGATCGTCTCCACTTCGCCTGTTTTCTCCCGCAGACGGATGTAGGCGACGTTGTATTTAGGATCGTATGTGATCTGCATTCGATCACCCTCCCCCAGGCTCTCAACGACCTCTTCCTCATTCGCCCCGCGCTCTTCCATCCTCTCCCGCGCATGAGGATGGATACGGATCGGTTTCAACTCTGCCATTTGGACGGTTACATCCTAGTGGCAACACTTCGTCATGGGCAAATCGGTATCATCCGCGGGGCCCTTGTCACCGCTACCACTCGGGGCGGATCCTGAGGGTTGTGATCTCGAACGGGTCGAGGTCCACCTCCACCGTGCCCGAGGCCCGGGCGAGCGTCTGGAGCGAGCGCTCCATCATGTCTGCCTCCCCGACGGCCACGGGGGCTGAGAACTCGATGGTAGCCCGCGCTCCTTCCCCAAACGGTTCGTAGAGCCTGAGGACGAGGTCACCTGAGCCGTCTGCCGCCGGCTTGAGGCAGGAGAAGAGCACAGGTCCCCCGAGGGAGAGGAACAAGCCCTGGGGCAGGAGTTTTCCGGGATGCGGTTCGGTCGTTGCCACGAGGAGCGGAAGATTGAACGCAAGTCCCGCCGCCGGTACCTCACCTATGCGCCAGTCGCCCCAATGGGGAAGAAGGGCGAACGCGGCCTCGAAGGGCCCGAAGCCGCTGAACACCGGGACATCCTCGGGTTGGCGGTGGATCACCCACTCGCCCTGCTCCACGAACGGGGGCGACCGCAGGATGGGAAGGACAATGGAACCCGGCCTGAGCCGCACTCCGAAGAGGCCCCGGTTCAACACCGCGAGGCCCCGCTCCCCATCGCAGATATCGGCCCAGCGGAGTTGGGGTACCTGGTAGCCCAGCTCCTCGGCCGCAGCCCCGGAGAGCCGCCGCACCGCCTCCAGGCGCTCCACCACACCGGACCCCTCGAGCCGCCGTTCCCATTCCGCCTCCCAGTCTACGGCGCCGAAGGGGACCTCGGTGTAGGGACGGAGGGAGGTGTCGCTGGTGTCGGTGACGGCGAGGAGCTGTGCCCGGGGGAGGGTCCATTCGCCCCGGACGATGCATTCCACCCAGGGAAGGCCATCCCACACCCGGATCTCCCGCTCGACCCAGCCGCCTCCGGGGAGGGGGAACCTGACGGCCACCGCCGCCACCGCGGGGCCGCGGGCGACGATGCGGACCTCGGGGCGGGCACGGGCATCGCCTTCCGTCCACAGGCGCTCGGCGAGGTTTGGCCCCCACGCGCTCCCCATGTCCCGCCAGATCTCGAGCCGGAGGCCCCCGCCGGGAAACCGGAACGTCGGTCCATCCCGGATGGCGACGGAGAGGAGCTTCCCCGTGCGGACGTCCACCTCCGCGGAGATGGCCGAGCCCTCGAGGCGGATCATCCCGCCGGATGCCTCGGCCCGCGCCCCGCCCGACGCCCTGTCCCGCACCAGCCGGTAGACCATATAACCGGTCGGCGGGACGTCTCGGGCCACGAACGAAAGCCCCTCCCCCGTACGGGCGACCGGCGCCGCGTTCCCCGCGGCGTCCACCGCCACAAGCGGCCCTTGCAGCAGGTCCGGCGGAACCTGCGGCAGCGTCACGACGCCCGATCTCGTGGTGGGTAGGGGATTGAACACCACCACGGGGATGCCCTCGCCCGTGGTCTCGATCCCCGAGGCGAGCCTCCCCAACGCCTCCACGATCCGCGTCCGGATCTCGTCCCGGAGGTCCTCCAGCCGGCCGCGGACCTCCCGGGAGGGGGCGTAGCTGGTGGAGCCCCACAGGGAATCGTGGAACTCACATTCGAGGAGTTCTTTCCACATGCGCTCGAGATCGTCCACAGCGCGGGCGGCATCGGGATCCACTTGCGAAATCGTCAGGACGGCCCGCAGCGATTCCAGCGCCAAAAGCAGGTGCTCGCACTCCCGGATGAGGCGCTTCAGGCGGGGCTGGGTCGCCACCCCGACCCCTCCCATCTTGAGGACCCCCTCCACCACGGGGAGCTCCGCCGCGTCCAGCCCGGAGAAGAACGCCGCGGGGTCCCCCAAGCGCGCTTCGAGGCCCGCGTCTCGGATCGCGGCCCGCGTGCGTGCAAGGAGCGTGCGGTTCGGGCCGCCGCCGTGGTCCCCGCCGCCGAAGGCGAACGCCAGTGCGGGCGGCGTCTCGGGCCAGCCCGTGGCAATGGCCTCGAGGGCTCTCCGCTCCAGGGAGTCCGGCGGGAGGCCGTAGTGGTAGAGGAGGACGAGGGGGATCTCGGTCCCGTCGCTTCCCCTCCAGCGGGAGATCGGCCGCCAGATATCGGTCCAGGGCCGCTCCCGCCCGAAGACCGCCCCCTGAAACCCGAAGTCCCGCAGGATCTGGGGGAGGGAGGGGAAGAGGCCCGTGCCCTCCATCTGCCAGGCTACTTCCACATCGACCCCGAACTTCTCCAGGAAATAGCGCTTCCCATAGAAAAAATTCCGGATCACCGATTCCCCGGTCACCTCCTCCATCACGATCTCCGCCCAGTTTCCCCCGACGATCCGCCACCGGCCCCCCCGAACAGCCTTTTGGATCTCCCGGAAGAGGGCGGGATCGGCCAGCTCCACCGCAGCGTAGAGGGCAGCCTGGTCCTGACAATAAACGTAGTCGGGGACGCTCCGGGAGAGCTCGAGCTGGGCGCGGAAGGTATCCCGAGAGATCTCCACCGTCTCCTCCCAGTCCCACTGCCACACAAGGTCAATGTGGCACTGAGGGAAGAGGACGATGGGGACGCGGCGGGCGAGCTCCTCCAGCTCGCCGATGAAGCCCTCTAGGCGCGGGGAGGCCGCCCGTAGCGCCGCCTCGGCTTCCCCGATCAGCCGGAGCATCTCCTCGGCCGGCTTCTTCCCCGGGGACACCACCGGGGCGGCTATGCGCTCGATCTCCGCGGGATCGAGCCCGGCCCGCTCGGCGATGAGACACAGGGAAAGGAACTCGGCCACCTTGGCGCGGAGCTCCCGGGCGATATCGGCCCGGGGTAACCCCGCGGCAGCGGAGACGAACGAAACCGAAAGCCCAATGATCAAAACCCTCTTTCTCCACCCCATCTCCTGGACCCCTCCCACGGGGCCCAGTGTGGCAGGGTTCCCGGGACGGGACAAATCGACACGAATCAGGGAATCTTCTCCGCCTGACTTCCTCCGAAGCGAGGATCCGCGAGTCTGCGCCTATTCCCGCGCGCTTGCCCGCAGGGTGAGGCCCGCCAAGGTCACGGTGAGAAACCCAAGCACCCTGGCCAGTCCCACCGGCTCCTGCCACGGGGCCACCCCTTTCACCATTACCGCCCGCAAGAGTTTGTTGCCGTAGGTGAGGGGGACCAGGTAAGAGAGGGGCCTGAGAACCCGGGGTATCGCCTGCAAGGGCCACATCATTCCTGAGAGAAGCACGGAAGGCAATACCACAAGCGGGAAAAGCAGGATAGCCTGGGATTCCGTTTGGGCAAGGGCCGAAAGGAGGGTGTCTAGTCCAACGTTGCCCACCGCAAAGAGGATGATGCAGACCAGCGCCCAGAAGACCGAGCCGTTAATAACGATATCGAAGACCAGCTTTCCAAGTCCCAGGATCGGCCCCGATTGCACTAGAGCCACCATGCCAAAGGCGATCACGTACCCCAAAATAAACTCCTCCCGCCTGAGGGGCGAGACCCATAGCCGCTCGAAGGTGCCGCCCACCTTCTCCCGCACCACCGAAAGCAGGGTCAAAAGGGAGCAGATGAAGGTCACCACGTACCCCATGATGGCGGGGGCGAAGGAATCGATGAACCTCACCTCCACCCCATACAGGGGATGTTCCTCGATCTCCACCGGCCCCCTTCCCCGATATCCATCAAGGCCTCCGCCACCCCGGCCCGGATGGCCGCCGCGATCTGAGGATCCGATTCGTCCAGCTAAAGGTGGAGCGTCCCGTGGACCTCGGTGGCTACTCCCACGGCATAAAGGACCAGTAGCAGGTCGGCGAGGTCCACGGTCCTTCTGGCGTAGGGGGCGAAGAGGAAGGGCTTGAAGTGGCTTTACCGATCGCGGGGACGCGGAGCTTACCTGGTCGAAAGGTGTGTCCAGTTTCCGGGGGTAGGTGCCGTTCTTGCGTCCCCCGTTTTCCCGAATGAACGCTTCCCATTCCAGGAAGGGAAGGGCCTGGAGTTCCTCGGCCACCACTTCTCTCGGGGTCTCCCGCAGAAACGCCTCCAGTTCGTCCCTTTTCAACAACGGGGTATCTCCCTTCCCCTCCAGGCCACCCCGCCACAACCCGTGACACAGAACCAGTTACACTGCCCTCAAATCTCGATTCGCTCGCGTAGAGCTACGGGCACGATACTTATCTCCTTTCCCTTTTCCTCCAGTTCCTCGGGGGTATTGGGGGGACCTTCAGCTGGAGGCCCCGTCCCACAGTCAGGCGATGCGCCACATGCTATCCGGGTCGTTGGGCGATGGGCTACCTTCTTCACTGAAGGAACTGGGCGAAGCGGGAAAACCCACCCAGGGTCTTGAGGGCCCTAAGCCCTAAAGGCCAAAGATGCGGTGCCCGCCGCAGTTCCACCAGGATCCGCGAGGGACGGTCCATATCCCCGCGGGTAAGCAAGAACTTCCCCAGCTCCGGGACGCGAAGGAGGGAGACCAAATAGTCGAGCTCTGCAGGGGAAAGGTCCAGATAAGCCCGGCGTGCCCGGAGGGCGAATTCTATCTCTCTTCCGAGCTCTCCCCTCCACGCCCTCTCATATTCCGCCTGCCTCCCCTCGGATAGCAACCTCCCCAGGAGCTTGGCCGCAAGGCCGCCGTAATAGAGCCCTCCCCCCGTCAAGGGCTTCGTCTGGGCCGCTGCGTCCCCCACCAGGAACACCCTTTCCGTCGCGGTGCTGGGTGGTGGGCCCAGGGGGATCAAGCCCCCGGAGATGCGGACGACTCGGGACTCGGGGAATTCTCGCAAGAGCAGTGACTTAAGGTGCTCGTAACCCTTTCCTCCGCGATGTGTCACCACCCCTACCCGCAGGAGCTCCCCCGTCGGGACGGCCCAGGCGAAGAAACCCGGGGCGATGGCGGGGTCCAAGAAGATCTCCGCGTGTCCCGGATACCGGGGCTCGGCCTCGACTTCCGCTTGATATCCAACGAGGAGCTCTCCCGGGGGAGCTAGGCCAGCCCAGCGGGCAACCCCGCTCAGCGCTCCATCTGCCCCCACCAAGAACTCTGGTGCGAGCTTCTCCCTGGAGGTGATCAGGAGAGAGTGATCCCAGCCATCGGCCGAGATCCCTTCCCAGACCGCAGCCCCTGCTTCCCGGGCCTCGTTCCGCAGGTACCTGTCCAACCCCACCCGGTCGAGGACAAGCGCCTTGGGCGAATCAGCGGTGAGGACGGCACGTGTCCCTTGCGGTCCGTGTACCACTACCCCCACCAGCCGCTGCAGCACCAATTCTTCCGGGATCCCCAGCTCTTCCCGCGCCCTAAGGGAAATGACGCCGGCGCAGCGAAGCGGAGCGTTCGGCGCGCGCTCGAGGAGAACCACTTTGAGGCCACCCCGCGCCGCCTCCCGGGCCACGATGGAGCCCGCAGGTCCTCCTCCCACCACAGCCACATCCACTCGGAGCACGAACCCATCCTATCCCCGTTGCCTCTGCCAAGCCAGGGCCGCAAACGGGGAATGTCCGCGGAGCCGTAACGTCACATTGGTAGGGGTGGCGAATTTATCGGCGCGGGGGTTTGCGGTTAAACTTGAGCGAATTCACACAGGGAGCACCTCATTTTTTCCAAGGAGGGAGGGAGTGCTCGTTCAGTGGGGGATATTCGGCCTTTCGGCCCTGGCGGTGATCATCGCCGGGTATAAGCTCGCCCAATATGGGGACGAGATCGGCGAGGCCACAGGGATAGAGCGGGCCTGGATCGGGATGCTCCTTTTAGCCACCGTAACTTCTCTCCCGGAGCTCGCCACCACCGTGACCGCGGGAGCCATCTCAGCCCCAGAGATCGCATTGGGAAACATCTTCGGCAGTAACCTCTTCAACATGGCCCTCATCGCCGTAATGGAGGCCATTTCCTTCTGGATCCTCCGCCAGCGCGATTTACCTCCGCTTCTTTCCCACGTGGGAGGGGATCAGCTCCTTTACGCCGCCGCGGCCATCGTGCTCTCTTCCTTGGGTATTGTGGGGATTAGCTTCGCCAGCGGCCGCGAGTTTTTGGGAATGGGGCCGGTAAGTTGGATCATCCTCCTCTTTTACCCTTTGAGCGTCTGGGCCCTTTACCGGCCCCAAGAAGGGACGGAGCGGGCGGAAAAGCACCCCGGGGAAGCAGTGAGACCGCTTCTTAAGTTCGCCCTGGCGGGGACGGTGGTGGTGGTGGCGGGGATGTACCTCGCCCGCACCGGGAAGGAGATCTCTCAAGCAACCCGCCTCACCGGGACCTTCATGGGCGCCATCTTCATCGCCGCCAGCACCTCCCTGCCCGAGCTCATGTCCTGCATCGGGGCGCTCCGGATACGTTCCTTCGACCTTCTTGTGGGAAACCTCTTTGGGTCCAACATGTTCAACGTCTTTACCATCCCGTTCGCGGATCTAGCCTATCGAGGCGCCCTCCTTCCCGCGGGATCCCTCAGCCAGGTGGCGGTGGCGGCGCTGAGCATCGTGCTCATGGCGGTGGCGGCCTTCGGAATCCAGCGCCGCTCCCACCGGCGCTTCTTGGGCTTGGGTTATGAAGCGTGGGGGATCCTGGGGGGGTATTTGTTGGCCGTTTACGTCCTCTTTGCTCGGGGTATCGAATTCTGACCGAACTCCCCCGACGCAGGTGCGCCATTTCCTTGGGCGCGCGTTGTAGGGCGATACGCTACATCCATGCGCGGATGGATCGTGGTGGCGACGATTTCCTTCGGTGTCCTATCCTTGGCGGCGGGGTTGAAGATCGGGCCGTACGAGGTGGAATGGGGAGAGGTGGAGCGCGATGGGTTACAGCTCCAATACGTAGCGGTGGGGCGTGGAGGGGAGGAGCTCCTTCGCTTCGAGGACGCGTGGGTGCGGATCGATCCCTTGAGCGGGCGCGATATTACCGGCGAGGGGAACCCAGACCTCGTCGTTTTCTCCTATTGGGGCGGAGCCCACTGCTGTATCCAAGCCCGGGTGGTGGACCTCGGGCCGGTGCCGCGGGTGATCCCGGCGGGGGCGCCCTCCAACTGCGGCGGGGACTTTCAGGACCTGGACGGCGACGGCGTCTTCGAATATCTCACCTGTGACGACACCTTTGTTTACCTCTTCTGTCCATATGCCACCTCCCCCGTGTCCCCCGCGATCTTCCGGTACGAGCCTGGAGAGGGGTACGTCCCCGCGGGATACCTATTCCCCGGTTACTTCGAGCAGGCCATCGCCCAGGGACGCGAGATCGCCCGGGAACACGGTCCCGGGGAGCTGGGGGAATGGGACGGAACGGAGAAATGTTCCGCCCTCTTGGCAATCCTCCCCCTCCTCCACGCGGGGAGGGTCACCGAGGCCTGCCAAGCCCTGCGGGAGTATTACTCTGGCTCCGACCGTGAAGCTTTCTGGGGTGAGATCCTGGATGATCTGGCGGGAGACCCCTATTTCCCGGACCCACTGGTGCTCCGCTTGCGGGAGCTTCCTCAGGGTTGCCCCGGAGCACGGCCGGGTGTAAAAATGAGATGCAACTTCATAAATGGCGGTGATCCCGATGCGCACTTTGATAGCTTTGCTCCTTTTGGTGACAGGCCTCGCGGCGGCGGGGGCTGAACTCAAGGTGGCGGTCAGCATCCCCCCGCTTCTGGACTTCGTGCGAGAAGTGGGAGGGGATAGGGTGGAGGTGGAATTGCTCGTTCCCCCGGGCGCCGATCCCCATACCTACGAGATCCGACCCGCCCAGATGAGGTTCCTGGCCCAGGCCAGGCTCCTTATCGTGGTGGGATTGGGGCTCGAGTGGTGGTTGGAGGACGTGGCCTCCGCTGCCGGAAATCCGGACCTCGAAGTGGTGGTGACCTCCACCGGGATCGAGGCCATCGATGGCGATCCCCATGTTTGGCTCGATCCCCTCAACGCGGTGCTTCAAGTGGCGGCGATCCGGGATGCCCTGATCCGGGCTGACCCCGCGGGAAGGCTTACTTATGAGATCAACGCCGCCCGCTATATCTCCCGGATCCTGGCCCTCCACGAGGAGATAAGGGAAAAGATAAGTTCCTGGACACACAGGGAGTTCGTGGCCCTGCACGGGGCGTGGGCGTACTTCGCCCGCCGCTACGGCCTGAAGCAGCTGGCGGTGATCGTGCCCCAACCTGGTCGGGAGCCTTCGGCCCGGGAGGTGGCCCGGATAACATCCCTCATCAGGGAGCGAGGGATACGGGCGATCTTCGTGGAGGTACAGCATCCCCCGAGCGTAGCCGAGCTCATCGCCGCCGAGACCGGTGCCGCCTTGGTCACCCTCGACCCCTTGGGCGGTGTCTCCGGGCGGGAGGATTACCTCTCCCTCATGCGCTATAACCTGGAGCAGATGGAAAAGGTTCTGCGATGAGACCGGTGGTGGAGCTGGAAGACGTTTGGGTGGAACTCGGGGGTCATACCGTCCTCGAGGCCATCACCATGCGAGTGGGGGAAGGAGAGTTTGTGAGTGTGGTGGGGCCCAACGGGGCGGGGAAGACCACGCTCCTCAAAGTGATCCTCGGGCTCGTCGTGCCCCAGCGTGGAGAGGTGCGGGTCTTCGGGCGGCCTCCCCGGGATCTCGGCCGGGACCGGGCCCGCATAGGATATGTCCCCCAGGTGGAGGAAGTCGATCTCCGGTTTCCCTTGCGGGTTTTTGACGTGGTCCTCATGGGCCGCTATGGAACATTGGGCTTGGGACGGCGTCCCCGGGGTGAAGATCGCCGTGCCGCCCTCGAGGCCCTGGAGCTCGTGGGCATTCGAGATCTCGCGGGAAAGCTCATCGGGGAGCTCTCCGGGGGCCAGAGGCAGCGGGCTTTCGTGGCCCGGGCGTTGGCGGCGAAGCCCAAGCTTTTGCTGCTCGATGAGCCCACCACCGGGGTGGACCCCGCGGCCAGCGAGAGCTTCTATGAACTCCTGCGCAAGATCCAGGAGACCGGGGTCACCGTCCTCATGGTGACCCACGATGTGGGGGTGGTCTCGCGCTACGTGGACAAAGTGGCTTGCATCAACCGCCGGCTCGTGGTCCACGGCCGCCCCGAGGAGGTGGTGACCAGCGAGGCCCTGGCGGAGATGTACGGCTGCGCCGCCCTCTTCTTCCACCACGGGCGCATCCCCCACATGGTGGTCCGGCCCCACGCCGATTTCCGCAAGGAAGGGACGTGAGCCTCCTGGGTTACGTGTTCATGCAGCGTGCCCTCATCGCCGGGGCCCTGATCGGGGCCACCGCCGGCGCCATCGGGGTCTATGTGGTGCTGCGGGGCTTTTCCTTCATCGGGGCGGGGATCGCCCACGCCGCCTTCGGCGGAGTGGCCATCGCGCTGCTTTTGGGGATCGACCCTCTTTGGGGGGCGTTGGCCTTCCCCCTTGTCGTCGCCTGGGGGATCGCCTACACCTCCCGGCGGGCCGCCATCAAGGAGGAGGTGGCGGTGGGGATACTTTTCGCCGCTTCCATGGCCCTGGGGATATTCCTCTTGAGCTTCATCCCGGGCTACCGGGCAGATCTCTTCGGGTACCTCTTCGGGAACATCCTCGCGGTGAGCTCTCGCGACCTCTTCACGAGCTTTGTCCTGGCGGGGCTCGTGTTCACCGCGATGACGGTGCTTTACAAGGAATTCCTCTTCGTGACCTTCGATCCCGGGATGGCGGAGGTGTCTGGGCTCCCGGTGGGAGTATTACAAGGCGTGCTCCTTTCTTTGGTGGCCCTCACGGTGGTGCTCTCCCTCCGGGTGGTGGGCGCGGTGCTTGTGGCCGCGCTCCTCGTGATTCCCGCTGCCACCGCATATCAGGTCGTGCGGAACTTCCACCACCTCCTTCTCTTTTCCGCGCTGATCGGGGTCGCCGAAGTGGTCGGGGGGCTCATCATCTCCTTTTACTTGGACACCCCTTCAGGGCCCACCATCGTGCTCCTGAGCGCCTCCCTCTTTGGCTTGGTGATGATTTTGCGCAAGCGTTCCGCATAGTCCCCCTTCCGGGTTCGGGGAGAAAGGATCCTTAACATATAATCGGGCCGGAGGAGGGATAAATGGTGAGGCTTTCTTTTTCCTCGCTTGCGTTGCACCTCGAGTCGCCCCTGGCCACGGTGCGGTTCGCCAAGGAGAAAGGATTTCAGGGGGTTGAAATCCTGTGTGAGCCCCCATGGCATCCCCGGGCGTGGTCCCCCAGCTTGATGCGGGCGGTGCGGGAGGAGGCCGAAGGGTTGACGCTCTCCCTCCATGCGCCCACCGGGGACGTGAACCTCCTTTCCCGTAACCCCGGGGCGCGGACGTTCGCCGAAGGGGAGCTTTCCCGCACCTTGGCCCTGGCCGCTCGGCTCGGGGCGCGTTACGTGACGGTGCACCTGGGATACCGCTCCACCGGCGCCCCCGGGGAACCCCCCGTGGAGGAGGCCAAGGAGGCCCTGCGCCGGCTCCGCCGCCGGGCCGAGGACCTGGGCATCGCCCTGTGCCTGGAAAACGATCCTAAGGAGAGGTTCCTCTGTCTTTGGGACCTGAACGAATACCTGCGCTGGCTTGCGGAACTCGACCTCCCGGGGACCCTAGACCTCGGCCACGCATGGACCGCCCATGGAGGGGAAACGCTGGACCTCATCGAGAAGTGCTCCCCTAGGATTGCGGTGGTCCACGTGAGCGACAACCGGGGCGAGCACGACGATCACCTCCCGTTGGGGGAGGGGGTCATCCCGGTGGAGGAAGTGCTTTTGCTCCTTAAGGGGGCTGATCTTTGGGTGCTGGAGCTTTTTTCCCCGGAGGGGGCGGAGAAGTCCCGCGGGGTGATGGAGGCGCTCCGGGAGGGGATCTGAATTGAAGGGCCGCGGGGTCGGTGGCTATAATTTAGGTGCTCCCCCTTCCGCCCCGGCATTGTGTGCCCACCCATCCCGCCGCACGCCTCACCTCCCCCGGGGCGGAAGGGGCTTTTCCTCCCAGGGCCATGAGGATTGATCGCCAGGGGACCGCGGAGGAAGTGGCGGCTTTTGTTGCCGAACGTGTTCCCCCGGACGGGTGTGTGGTCCTCATCGGCGGAGTGGACGCGGGCAAGACCACCTTGGCCCGGGCCTTGCACCGTCTGCTGGGGGGGGAAGTGGTGGACGCTGATCTGGGGCAATCCACCATCGGCTCCCCCACCGCCATCACCCTGGGCACCTACGATGGGGGGATGCGGGACGGCTACTTCGTGGGCGATACCACTCCCCGGGGCCACCTGGTCCTCGCCCTGTGCGGGGCCCTGCGCATGGCCCGGCGCGCCAGACGCCCCCTGGTGGTGGATACCGACGGCTACATTGCCGGGAACGCCGGCCGCTCTTATAAGCTCGCCCTTATCGAAGCACTGGATCCGGATTTAGTGGTCCTCCTCCCCAAAGGCATGGAGCTTGAGCTTTTGCGGCTCTCCTGCGAAGCCGAAACGGTTTGTGTGCGGGTTTCGGGGGTGCGCCAAAAGACCCGGGAGGAGCGGATCAACGCTCGAGAGGCCAACTTCCGTGCCGAGTTCGCCCGCTGCCGGGAGGTAGAGGTCCCCTGGGAGGCGATAAGGTGGCGGGGGACGCTGCTCGGGTTAGGGGAGCCTGTGGATCCCAACACCTTCTCCAAGATGTTGGGTTGTGAGGTGCTCTACGCCCGACGGGTAGGGAACGAGGCCATCGCGGTGGTGGACGGCCGGCCGCTTTCCGCCGGCGCGGTGAAGGCGTTTTGGGGTCTAGAGGAGCTTTATCTGATCCCGAAGACCTATCTGGACGATAGGCTCATCGGCTGCTTCCGCGGGGGGAAGTTCGTGGGCTTGGGAAGGGTATCTCGGGCCACGCCGGAAAAGCTGGTCCTCTCCGTCCCCCAGGGAGAAGTCCCGGAGGCAATCCAACCGGGGTGTCTGCGCATCACCGCTTCAGGAAGGGAGCTGGGGCGCTCCCTCCTTCCCTGATCCGCTCCGCAGGAAACCCACGCAGGCCGCGAAGGACATGGAGGCGATGATTCCCCACAGGGGCCGGGGATCATGGGGGAAGAGGTCCAAAAGCACCCCTCCGATGAGAGGGCCGGCCGACCAGCCGAAGGACTCTGCCAACCCCCAAAGGCCCATGTAGCGGCCGCGCTCCGCCGGGGAGGCAAGATGCGCCACCACCGCCAAGGCCGCGGGCATGAACACTATTTCCCCCAGCGTGGCAACGCCCACTGCTCCCAGAAGGGCCGCGAAGGTGTGTAACCAACCCATGGAAAGGTAGCCAGCCCCGTAAAGGAACGCCCCCAAAGCCAGAACCCGCCGACGGGATCGGTGCTCCAGGGCCCGGGCAAGGGGATACTGCAGTGCTACCACCAAAAGCCCGTTCAGCGTCAACATCCCCCCGAAGTGGGCTGTGGAGAGACCCAACCGGTCGACGACGAACACCGAGAGGGTGGAGACGAGCTGCCCCATCACCAAAAGGACGAGGAGCGAAAGCCCGATAAACCTCCGGAACCCAGGATCCCGCAACGAGGCGAACACTTCAGCAAACCCCGTACGTTCGGCGCGCTTTCTCCCCAGGGATTCGCGCAAGAACAAAAGGGCCACACTTAGACACAGCGCCGATACGGTTGCGGTCAAAAGGAACAGGGCCTGGTATGGCAGGAAGGTCTTGAGGAACCCGCCCACCGAAGGGCCCAAGGCCCACCCCACGTTGGCCCCCACACGCAGGATCCCATAGGCCCTCATCCGCTCTTCTTCCGTGGAGAGATCCGCCACCATGGCTGTGGCCGCCGGCATCGCGAAAGCACCGGAAAACCGGACCCCAAGATATAAAAAGGCGATGAAAATCACCCAAAGATCGAAATGCACGGCTGCAGAAAGTCCGAGGAACAAAAGCACCCGTAAAGTGAGGGCTCCCAGGAGAACCGGGCGTCTCCCCAGCCGGTCCGAGAGCTCCCCACCCGCCACCCGGGCCACCGCGCTCACCGCCGCCGAGCCCAACATGATCGTCCCCACAAGCCCCATGGGGACGCCACGGTCCTGGTAGAGGTAGAGGGAGAGAAAAGGAAGGGAGAGGGCAAAGCCGGCCCCGGTGAGGAGCTGGACCGTGATCAGGGGCCAAAGCTTGAGGAGGAGCTTTCTCTCCGTGTGAAGGGCCCTGGCGCGCATCCCCCTCAGATGTTGAGGAGGCCCAAGAGCCAGCTGAAAAGGGGCGCCAGTGCCAAGGCAGGGAGAAGCTCCACCGCCGAGACCCTTTTCCACCCCAAAATCTCAAACCCCAGCGCAATAATCACCGCCCCTCCCGCGGCAGAGAAGGCGAGCATCTCCGGCGCAGTAGGGGAAAGGGCCCCCACGTTGGTGACCAAAAGCCTTCCCACCAGGGTGATCCCTCCCTGATACACCAAAAGGACTCCCAGGGAAAGGAGCACCCCCGGCCCCAACGCCGCCGTCAAAGCCACGGAGGAAATGCCGTCGAGGATGGCCTTGGCCCCCAGGACCGACCAGTCACCGAACATCCCGTCCCGCAGGGCCCCAAGCAGGGTCATGGGGCCGACACAGAAAAGGAGGCTCGCGGTTAGGAACCCCTCGGCCAGCGGGTATCCCCGGAACCACCGCTCCACCCGCTTGCTCCCCCGCTCCAGACGCTCCTCCAGCCGGAGCCACGAGCCCACGATTCCCCCGAGGATCACCGCGAGAAGAAGCGAGAGCACCTCCTCGGACTCCAAGGCCATTCGGAACCCCAGGACCAGGGTGACGAGCCCCACCCCCCCGGTGGCCGCTTTGCGCACCCTTTCCGGAAGCCGTTCTCCTACCAAAAGGCCCACGGTTCCCCCCGCGAGCACTGTGCCCATGTTGATCCACGTTCCGATCATCTCTCCGCTCCAAATATATCCGGCTTTTCGCCCAGAGCATGCCGAAGGTCCCCATCCATTCCGCCGTCACGCCCCCGCTGGTACCCATTGCCGGGCAGGAGATAACGGATGGTCACCTCCCCGGTTCGGGTGTCGATCCCTATATCCGCCTCCACGTCGAAGGCAAGGCGGACGTTTTCCGGGGTAAACACCGCCTGGGGATTCCCATCGGCGAGGAGCTCCCCTTTCGCGAGGAGGAGGACACGCGGGAAAGTGGCGGCGAGGTTGAGGTCGTGGGCAGTGGCGATCACCGTGATCCCCTCTCCGGCCCAATCCCGGAAAAGTTGGATCAGCTCGACCTGGGCCTTGATATCGAGGTGAGCGGTGGGCTCGTCGAGGAGCAACACCTCCGGTTCCCGGGCCAGGGCCGCAGCGATGAAAGCCTTTCTGCGTTCGCCGCCGGAGAGGGTCGAGAGGCGTCTTTTCCTGAGCGTTGAGAGCCCCACGAGTCTCAGGGCCCGCTCCACCGCCTCCCGATCCCTTGGCCCCAGGCGGTCGGGAAAGCTCAGGTAAGGGAGGCGCCCGAGCTCCACCAGTTCCTCCACGGTGAAGTCGAAGTTCGTCCCCGGATCCTGGGCTACCGCCCCGATCCGCTTGGAGATCTCCCGGGGAGAAAGGCGGGATGCGGGGCGCCCGTCCACGTAGACCTTGCCCCGCTGAGGACGCAGGATTCCGGCGATTACCCGCAAAAGGGTGGTCTTCCCCGCCCCGTTGGGGCCCACCACGGAAAGGAGTTCCCCTTCTCTTACCTCGAGTTCCACCTCCCTCAGCGCCACCCGATCCCCGTAGCCCGCGGTGACCCGCTCCAGGAGGATCCTCATCCCGACCTCCGCCAAAGGAGCCAGAGGAAGAAGGGCACCCCGATAAACGCGGTGATCACCCCCACCGGGAGCTCCGCCGGGGCCAGGACCGTGCGTGCCAGGGCATCGGCCCAAACAAGCAGGATCCCCCCGCAGAGGGCTGCGGCCGGCAGAAGCCCCCGGTGATCAGGCCCCAGGAGGAGGCGCACTAGGTGTGGGGCCACGAGCCCCACGAACCCCACCGTCCCGGACACCGAGACCGAGGCCCCGGTAAGGAGGGTGGTGACGCCCAAAAGGAGGCGACGCAACCGCACGGGATCCACTCCCAGATATCGTGCTCCTTCATCCCCCAGCGCGAGGGCGTTTATGCGGCGCCCCAACCCCCAAAGGAGCACAAGGCTGGGCCCCACCGCGGCCCCCAAAAGCCATACCCGGGACCAGTTGGCCCTCACGAAGCTTCCCATGGTCCAGAAGATGATCTCCGCGAGGCGCCTGTCCCCCGCGGAAACGAACAGGATGAAGCTCGTCACCGCGGAAAGGAGCGACCCCACCGCAACACCGGCGAGGATCAGGGACATCCCCGCGCGCCCCCTTTTTCCCAGCTGATAGACCATGGCCACCGCTCCCAAAGCCCCCAGGAATGCCCCCAAAGGAACGGGGATCGTCTCCCCGATCCCCGATGCGATCACCGCCGCCGCGCCGGCCGCGGCCCCCCCGGCCACCCCGAGGACATAGGGGGACGCCAGGGGGTTATGGAAGATCCCCTGCATCACCCCTCCAGAGAGGGAAAGGGCCGCCCCCACGGCGAACGCGAGGGCGGCCCGGGGCAATCGCATCTCCCAGAGGATCAGCCGCTGGGCGCGGGACACTTCGTCGGGGTGAAAAAGGGCGCGGAAAAGGTCCCTGGGGCCGATCTCCGCTGGCCCCAGAAGGATCGCCCCGAAGATGCTTCCCACCGAGACCAGGACGAGGACAAGGAAGACCTTGAGGGACACGGGCTATTCCCCGCCCCCCTCCCGGAAGGCCTCGGGGTGCAAGAGTTCCGCCAGCTTCTGGAGAACCTCCGCCACCCGGGTGGAGATCGCGGCGGAAGCCTTGATGCCGTAGACCCTTCCATCGCGGACAGCGCTTATACCTTGGAGGAGCCTGCTTTCGAGGATGTTTCCTACCTGGGAGGGATCGGTGAGGATCACTTCGGGGTCGCGCGTGACGAGTTCCTCCAGGCTCGCCTGGGGGAAGCCAACGAGGTCCGCGAACGCGTTCTCCCCACCGGCCCTGAGGATGAGCTCGTTTTCCGGGGTATCCCGGCCCGCGGCCCAGGGAGCGGTGTCGGGGGCGGACATGTAAATGAAGGCGACCCTGAGCTTGGGAAGGCCTAATACCCGGGCTTCTATCCGGACGATTTCCTCAGCGATGGTGCCCGTCAGGGCCGCCGCACGCTCTCCTAGCCCCGCTGCGACCCCCACTGTCCGGATGGCATCGAAGATATCCACGATGCCGCGGATGTAGCCCCCGGGGCCACCCACGGTGAGCACGGTTATTCCCAGCTCTTCCAATTTGTCCCTAATATCTCCCCAAGCCCCCAGGACGAGGTCTGGCTCCAGGGCGACGATGGCCTCCAGCGAGGGCGAGAAGGAGGGGCCGACCGAAGGGAGGCCGGAAAGCTCCGGCGGGTTATCCGGGGAGTCAGCCAAACCCACGATCATCCCTTCAGCTCCGAGATCCATCAGGATTTCAGCGTAGAGGGGAAGGAGGACGACGATCCTCTCTGGACGCTGGGCGATGGTTATCTCCATCCCCCGGTCGTCCGCCACCGTGACCGGAAACGCCCATACAAGGCCCACAAGCGACAGTGCCACCCCGAAGGCCACGAGCTTCCGCATTTCCGCCCCCTTTGGCCACGTAAGTTACAGCAATTTTATGCTAACCCGGCCTGGAACTCCGCTGCGGTCACGGTGTTCCACATGAGCATTGCCACCGTCATCGGTCCCACGCCCCCGGGCACCGGGGTTATCGCCTCCACCTTCTCGGAAAGCGCCTCGAAGTCGGTGTCGCCCACCAGCCGGAAGCCCGACTTCTTCGTGGGATCGGGGACGCGGTTCACGCCCACGTCAATCACCACTGCCCCTTCCCGCACCATGTCCGCGGTGATGACCCTGGGCCGTCCGATGGCCACCACCAGGATATCGGCCTGCCGGGTGAACCGCGCTAGATCTGGAGTGCGGGAGTGACACACGGTCACGGTGGCGTTGGCCCCGGCCTTCTTCTGGATCAGGATGGCGAAGAGGGGCTTTCCATTGATGTTGCTGCGGCCGCAGATCACTACGTGCTTCCCCTCGGGGGAATAGCCCGATCGGAGGAGCATCTGCCATACCCCGTGGGGGGTACAGGGCAGGAGGTACGGCTCCCCGATGAGGAGCTTCCCCACGTTTACCGGATGGAAACAATCCGCATCCTTCATGGGATCGATGGCCTCGATCACTTTGCGCTCGTCGATATGTTTGGGGAGGGGAAGCTGCACCAGGATCCCGTGAAACTTGGGATCACGATTAAGCTCCTCTATCTTCGCGAGCAACGTCTCTTCGGGGGTGTCCTCGGGGAAGACGATGGTTTCCGAGTAAACCCCCACCGCCGCGGCGGTCTTGCTCTTTTGCTTCATGTAGGAGATGGAGGCGGGATCATCCCCCACCCGGACCATAGCTAGCCCCGGGGTGATCCCCTTTTCCTTGAGCCGCGCCACCCGTTCCCGTAACTCCTCCACCACTTGCGCCGAAAGGTCCCGTCCCGAGATGATCTTGGCCGCCATGACCACCCCTTTCGTTTGCTGAAGATGCTTCGGGGCATTATAAAGTGCTGAGGTCCTATGGAAGAATGGAGGCGCTCGCTTGAGCCCAAGATCGAGGAAGCCCGGGCGGAGCTGCGGGGGGTCCCCGTGGAGGAGTTGGCCCGCCGAAGCGGCGGCCGCGTGGTGGGGGGGAGACTCGAGCTTGTGTTCCTAGGGGCCGTTTACACTTTGGAACCCGATGGACTCACGTTCCGCCGGCCCGACGGGAACCCGGCCCACGAGGAAGAGGAGGCGATGCTCCTCGATTACCTCCGCAACGCCGACGGCGCTCCCCCTTCGGGGCGCTGGATTGGGTTCCGAGAGCTTCCTCACGGGACCTTCTATTTCCGCGCCTTCCAGGGCTACACCGGGGACGAGCTCGTCCGGCGCCTGGACTCCGACGGTTTCCGACGGGCTGCGGAACGGGCCGGGGGAAGGCCGATACCCCTGGGGGACCTGGGTTACGAGTTCCGCCCGTTGCCCTTGATCCCGGTGGCGGTGGTATGGTGGGAAGGGGATGAGGAGTTTCCCCCGAAGGCTTCGGTCCTCTTCGACGCCAACTCGGGTAGATACCTTCCTACCGAGGGGTTGGCCATCTTGGGGAGGCTCCTTTGCCGGAAGCTGATCGCCCTCGCCGGGGACTGAAGGTGGCCATCGCCGGGAAGGGAGGGGTGGGGAAGACCACCCTGGCGGCGCTCCTGGCCCGGACCGCCGCGGCCCGGGGCTACCGGGTCCTGGCTGTGGACGCCGATCCCAACCCCACCCTGGCCCCTACCTTGGGCTATACCGCCCCCATCCGCCCCCTGGCGGAGGAAGAGGACTTGATCTACCAGCGGGCGGGGAAGGAAGGTTTGATCAAACTCAACCCCACGGTGGACGACATCCCGGACCGCTTCGCGGTGGAACATGGGGGTATTCGGATCCTGGTTCTGGGGGGGATCCGGGGTGGGGGGAGCGGGTGTGCTTGTCCTGCGAACTCCTTCCTCCGGGCGTTGTTGCGGCATCTCGTCCTCAGACCGGGAGAAACGGTGATCGTGGATTTGGAGGCGGGGGTGGAGCACCTGGGCCGGGCCACCGCCCAGGGGGTGGACGCGCTCCTGGTGGTGGTGGAGCCCGATGTGCGGACCTTGGAGACGGCGGCGCGGATCCAGGCGCTCGCGCGGGAGATCGGCCTCACGCGGGTGTACGCGGTGGGGAACAAGCTGGAGGGCAAACTGGACGAAGATTTTATCCGTTCCTCCCTCCCGAATGACCTTCCCCTCATCGCTACCTTTCCTTTCTCTCAGGAGATCCGTCGGGCGGCCTGGACCGGGAGGTTACCTGAAGTCTCGCTGCCCCAAGTGGAAGAGATCCTCACCCAACTGGAAGTCTCCCTCTCCCGCCAAGAGATACGCTAGCTTCTCTGTAGCGTCTTCATTGTTTTCGCTTGGGCACGCGTGTATAGTGGGAAAAGTGGAGGGTTAAGCATCTTAGGGTTTCGTGCTTTCCCCTTCTGCCACAGAAGTTTGTGGGGGTGATATTTGGGATGAGTGTCCTTCGGCACTAGAACTTTCACCACAGGGGAGGTGCGTTCAATGCGTTGCGGGAGAAAGCCGGGACTCGTTGTGCTAATGGTTTTCCTGGGAGGGTTTTCCTCGATGAGCGCCTATTCGGATTGGGATGCCCCCAGCAACCCTCCACTGAAACACACCATTTTCGTAGATCAGGTGGTCTTTACTGATGTCCCAGACGATGGTGCGAACGGAAAATCGGAACTGTTTATCCACATAACGGTTGCGGGCTTGGGGCTCGTTGAGGTGAGCAAATCGGAAACCCTGGATTTGGAGGAAACAGGGGGGATTTGGCATCTGGGGCTGAAGAAAGTCGTGGGTTACGAATGCAGCCCCCCGAGGGCCTTGTTCCTGACCTATACGGTTATCGAACTAGACAACGGCGGGGGAGAGATCGTCAAATCGATGCTCTTCGCCGGGGCGAGAGCCGCGGCGTTATGGTACCTCCTCAACCCCACAGTAGGAGCAAGCCACCTGGCGACCGGATTAATGGGCTCTGCCATGCTGCCGATATTGAACGGCCACGACGATTACGGATATGGTACGGTGGTAATAGATCCCAGCGAGGACGAGGACGGCGAAAGCATCTGGCCCGAATATTTCGAAACCACCCCCAAGACCGTACAGATGAAAACGTTATTCGACAAAGATAGCGGCGCCATCTTGCGGGTCCACTTGACCATCACCGAAGAGGAAGACAGGGAAGAATGCGAGGTCCCCCAAGCTAAGCAGGTCGATGGCCAAAAACTCCTTAAAGAGCTTTATGAGACGGTCACCAAATGGTTCGAGAAGCTTTTGGCGAAACCCGAAGACGACGGAGGTCCATACTCCGGTTCCTATGGTAACACCGTGGCTAATAAACAAATCAATGCGCTGGCGAACGAGCAAAAGGCAGCGAATTTCGATAGGTACCAAGTGGATAGGTTGAAGAAAACTTACACCAGCATAGTTTTGGGGAAAGGCACGGCGGCGGTTTTTTCTTTTTTCAAATATGCGCAGCTGAAAGGTGTGCCCGCTACGACCCTTTCCCAGGCATGGGCGGAGCTGGAAAAGGCTGAGGTCCAAGCTCAACGGGCCGTATCGACTCAAAACCGGGATACTCGGGCCAACTACATAAAACGTGCCCTCAAGGCCCAGTGGCGCGCCCTGTCCACTTTAGCCCGCGTGATTTTGCAGAATACCCCGGAATCGGCGGGACTCGCCCCTACCCGTGGCCCGGAAATCGCCGCTCGAGCCAACGCGGCCGATGCGCGACGAAAAGGGATCCTTCCGGCTTCCTTTGCGACCTTAGGTTCTCCTGAATCGCGCACCGTTTTCGAACCGCCTCTGCATTTGTTCCTTTGGTTCGACTACCTGGCTATTAAGCCAGGAAACGACGTCACGTTGTTGGCGGCTCTGTCTAGAGATGTGAAGGACCTAAGGCTCCGGGTCACCGGGCTCCCGGAGGAAGCGGCGGCAAAGGTAGAACCTATGGAAGGCGTGCCCGCACACTTCTGGATCACGATCGAAACCAGCGCCCTTCCCCCCGGAATTTATCCTTTCACGGTTAGCGCGGAAGTAGGAGGAAAGACCGTATCCCACGAGGCGGTGGTCGCTGTAGAGGGAAGCTGAACCCTGGGTTCGAAAGCAGTGGGTAAGCGGCGACAACCTGGAGGTTCCCGCACCGGGCTTAGGAGGCCTTCTGCCGAGGAGGAAGGTCCAGGGATATTTCTCGACGGAAACCGCCGCAGAAGAGGAGGAGTTTGCTTCCCTCGATTCGGGCCCGCTGGGAGAGTCGGAAATGGGGTGAGGGCACGGGGAAGTCCTCCCGGAAGTGGCTCTCCCGGGCGAACTCGCAAACAAGTAGGGCCACAAGCCCCGCCGCCGCGGCCTCCACCGCCCTTCCAATTGTTACATATCCCGGCTCACTGCACTGGCCGATTACTCTGCCCACGTCAATTCCGTGCCCCGCATCAGGGACCCAGCTTGATGGCCCTCTTTGATCCTTGTTAGATTTGCCAAAGCCCTTTTCGATCCCTAACATCTTTCGGAGCGCCAACTCCAAGAGAGGAGGGGGAGATGTCCAGGATCATCGCCCGGGCGGCAATCCGCGGAGCCCACTCGTACGTGGAGCGCGCCGAAAAGGAGCTCAAGGAGGCCATCGAGGCCTACGGCCCCCAGAAGAAGGTGGAGTTCCCCAATACCGCCTACTACCTTCCCCTGATCCTCGCCCTCACCGGGATCGAGGTGAAAACGCTTGCCGACGCCGAGAAGGCCCTGGGAGTAGCCAAGTCCCTCCTTCCCCCCGTCCCCGAAGATCGCCTCTGGCTCCCCTACCTGGGGCCGGCCCTGGACGCGGGGATCGCCACCCTGATCGCCGAGGAGATCATCGAGGCCCTGAAGTACCTGCGGGGATGGGAGCCCGAGGGGATCTGGCTCGGCTTCACCGATGACTCCACCTTAAGGCTCCAGGGGATCAAGCTCGTGGACGGGCGGATGCCGGGCTTCGCGGCGTGTGTGGGGGCCATGCCCTCGGTGGAGGAGGCGGTGGAGCTCGCGCGGGCACTGCAGGAGAGGAACATCCTCGTCTTCATGGCCTCGAACACCAAGGGGATTTCCATGGCGGAGCAGTTGGCGGAGGCGGGGATCGAGATGTCCTGGGATACCTTCCTCGTCCCCTACGGAAAGGACACCTCCGCCGCGGTACATGCCCTCAACTTCGCGGCCCGGGCCGCCATGACCTTCGGGGGGATAAAGCCGGGAGATCTCGAGGCCGCCCGCAAAATCCTCCTCTACAACAAGGAGCGGGTCCACGCCTTCGTGCTCGCTTTGGGGGCCGATTATGGCCCCGAGGAACATGACGGCCAGCTCCTCACCGACGAGAAGTACGCCACCGCCGCCGGGGCCATAAACTTCGGGTTCCCGGTGATCGCCGACGTCCCCATCCCCCAGATCCTCCCCCGGGGGATCTGCACCTACGAACACGTGGTCTCGGGAGTCCCCCACGACAAGCTCGTCTCCAAGGCCATCGAGGTCCGGGGCTTGAAAATCAAGGTCTCCGAGATCCCCATCCCTGTCCCCTACGGCGCCGGCTTCGAGGGGGAAAGGGTCCGAAAGGAGCAGATGCACGTCCAGTTCGGCGGAAAATACACCGATTCCTTCGAGCTCCTCCGCGGCCGGGACATGTCCGAGGTGGAGGACGGCCGGATCGTCCTCATCGGCCCCGATATCGATCAGGTGGAAGAGGGCGGGGCGCTGCCGTTAGGGGTAATCGTGGAGGTGGCGGGCCGCCGGTTCAAGGAGGACTTCGAGCCAGTGTTGGAGCGGAGGATCCACGAGTACGCCTCCTGGGCCAACGGGGTGTTCCACATGGGCCAGCGCACCACCACCTGGATCCGCATCTCCAAGGACGCGTTCAAGAAGGGCTTTCGGCTCAAACACTACGGCGAGATCCTGGTCCACAAGTTCAAAGAGGACTTCTCCGGGATCGTGGACAAGGTCCAGGTGACCATCATCACCGACCCCGAGAAGATCAAGGAACCTATGGAGGAAGCCCGGGAGATCTACCGGAAACGGGACGAGCGGATCGCGGGGCTCCAGGACGAGGACGTGGACACCTTCTATTCCTGTGTCCTTTGCCAGTCCTACGCCCCCAACCACGTATGTGTAGTCACCCCGGAGCGGTTGGGGCTCTGTGGCGCCTATACCTGGCTCGACTGCGCCGCCTCCCACGAGATGGACCCCCACGGGCCCAACCAGCCCATCAAGAAGGGGGAGACCATCGACCCGGTGCTGGGGCAGTGGCGGGGGGTGAACGAGTACGTGAAGCGGGCCTCCAACGGGAACCTGGAGCGGGTGAGCATGTACTCCATTATGCAGGATCCCCAGACCTCCTGCGGGTGCTTCGAGTGCATCGTGGCGGTGCTGCCGGAGACCAACGGCGTCATGATCGTAAACCGCGAGTACTTGGGCGATACCCCCATCGGAATGCCGTTCTCTACCATGGCCGGACAGATCGGCGGCGGGGTTCAGACTCCCGGGTTCCTGGGGATCGGGAAGCTCTACATCACCAGCGCCAAGTTCATCTCCGCCGAGGGCGGGATAAAGCGGGTGGTGTGGATGCCCAAGGAGCTGTTGGAGGAGATCCGCCCCCGCCTTGAGAAGCGCCTGGAGGAGGTGGGTGTCCCGGATCTCATCGAAAAGATCGCCACCGAGGACGACGCGGTGGAGATCGACAAGCTCCTGGAGCACCTTGAACGGGTAAAGCACCCGGTCCTGGAGATGGAGCCGATCATATAGGTGACGCGTTACGGGTGAGGCGTGACGGGTTGAGGAGGGAAATATGGCGAAGAAGTTGACGGGGATAGAGATCTACAAGCTCCTTCCCCGCACCAACTGCGGGGACTGCGGCTTCTCCACCTGTATGGCCTTCGCCATGCAGGTGGCGGCCAAGAAGGTGGCCCTGGACAAGTGCCCCCATGTCTCCGAGGAGGCCAAGGCGGCCCTGGGGGAGGCCCAGGCCCCGCCTATGCGTACCGTGACCATCGGTACGGGGGACCGCGCGTGGACGGTGGGCGGGGAGACGGTGCTTTTCCGCCATGAGGAGAAGTTCCACCGGCCGTGTGCCGTGGCGGTGCGGTTCGGCGACGACCTCCCCGCGGAGGAGCTGGCCGCTAAAGTGAAGGAAGCTTCAGGGCTTAGGTTCGTGCGCATCGGGCAGGAGATCGGGGTGAACCTCATCGCGGTGGAGCACCGCGGGGGCGACTTCCCCGCCGCTGTAGGGATCGCCCGTGAGAACACCGACCTTCCCCTCGTGCTCATCTGCGAGGATCCCGATACCATGGGAAAGGCCCTGGAGACCTGCGGAGACTCCCGTCCCCTCCTCTATCCGGCCACCGCGGGCAACCTCGAGGCCATGGCCGCGCTGGCAAAAGAGCATTCCTGCCCCCTGGGGGTGCGGGGAAAGGACGCGGAGGAGCTCGCCCAGCTCACCCCCAAGCTCAAGGAGCTGGGTGTGGAGGACCTGATCCTCCATCCGGCCGCCGAAAGTCTCGCGGGGACCCACGCGGAGCTCGTGCGGCTCCGGCGCCTGGCGCTGAAAAAGACCTTCCGCCCGGTGGGCTACCCCACCCTGGCCATGGTAGAGGGGGACGATCCCTTCGAGGTCGCCGCCCAGGCCACCGCCTACATCTGCAAGTACGCCTCGGTGGTGGTCCTGCCCCCGGTGGGGCCTGAGGTGGCCCTGGCGTTGCTCACCGTGCGCCAGAACATCTACACCGACCCGCAGGTGCCGCTGGCCATCGAGGCCAAGCTCTACGAGGTCGGGGAGCCGGATGAGAACGCGCCGGTGTTGGTCACCACCAACTTCGCCCTTACCTACTTCACCGTGGAGGGGGAGGTGGAGCGGAGCAAGGTCCCGGCGTACATCGCGGTGGTGGACACCGAGGGGCTCGGGGTGCTCAACGCCTACGCCGACGACCGGCTCACCGCCGAGAAGATCATAAAGACCCTGAAGGAATACGGAGTCATGGAGCGGGTGCGCCACAAGAAGGTGATCATCCCCGGGCTCGTGGCGGTACTCAAGATGGAGATCCAGGAGGAGACCGGCTGGGAGGTGATCGTGGGGCCGGAGGACGCGGCCGGGATCCCCAGCTTCCTCAAGAACGAATGGAACCCGAACTGACGGGCACGAACCTGGTGCGGGTCACCTTCCGCCCCGACGGGAAGGCCGTCGAGGTGGAACGGGGAGAGACGTTGCTTTCCGCCGCCCAAGCCGCGGGCATTCCCCTCGTCAGCATCTGTGGCGGCGAGGGCATCTGCGGCCGGTGTCGGGTGATCGTGCGCGGGGGGAAGGTGGAGGCCGCTCCCACCCTGCACCTTTCCCGGGAGGAGATCAAGAAGGGCTACGTCCTCGCTTGTCAAGCCCGGGTGCTGAGTGATGTGGAGGTGGAGGTTCCCCCCGAGTCCCGGGAGGGGGCGGCCGCGGCGGTGGACCGGGACGCCCGGGGGTTCCTGGCCCCAGAGGCCGAGGCCCGCGATACCTTCGCCCGAGAACCCCTGGTGCGAAAGCTTTATCTGGAACTCCCACCTCCCACCCTGGAGGACAACACCGGGGATCAAGAGCGCCTCTTCCGGGAGGTGCGCCGGAGGGCCGAGGCCCCTATCCTCCAGGCGGGCCTCAAGGTCCTGCGGGGACTCCCCCCGCTTCTGCGGGGGGCGGGCTGGCGGGTGACGGTGACCCTGGCCCAGCGGGGCGGCACGGTGGAGCTCCTCCAGGCCGAGCCCGGTGACCGGGCGCGGGAGGCCTACGGGGTGGCGGTGGACGTGGGGACCTCCACCGTGGTGACCCACCTCATGGACCTCCGCACCGGTAAGACCCTGGGCGCTGAGGCCAGATACAACTCCCAGAGGGCCTTCGGGGAGGAAGTGACCCGGAGGATCATCGCCGCCGAGCGAGAGGGCCTCGAGAAGCTACAGGGAGCCGTCGTCGAGGACATAAATGGTCTTATCGCCCTCCTCATCGAGCAGGCGGAGGTGAAGCTCCAGGATGTGCTGGCAGTGATGTGTGCCGGGAACACCGCCATGACCCACTTCCTGTTGGGGCTTCCCCCAGGGACATTGAGGAAGAGCCCCTACGTGGCCGCGGCCCTGGCCCCGCCCCCGGTGCGGGCGGCGGAGGTGGGGATCCGTATCAACCCCCGGGGTCTCCTCTACGTGGTCCCCGGGATCGGCGGCTGGGTGGGGGGCGATGTGACCGCGGGGCTTCTGGCCACCGGGCTTTTCCGGGCCACGGAGCCTTTCCTGTTCATCGACATCGGCACCAACGGCGAGGTGGTCCTGGGGGACGGCGATTGGATGGTAGCCGCCTCGGCCTCGGCAGGGCCGGCCTTCGAGGGAGCCGGGGTGACCTGCGGGATGCGGGCTGCCCGGGGGGCGATCCACCGGGTGGAGTTCGCCTCCGGTGGGGTGCGGTATTGGACCGTGGGGGATGAACCTCCCCGAGGGCTTTGCGGCTCGGGCATCATCGACACGGTGGCAGGGCTCTTCCGGGCTGGGTACATCGATCGCTCGGGGCGCCTGGACCCGGACCGGCCCGGGGTGGTGGAGTGGCACGGGGAGCTCGCCTTCCGGTTGGTGCCGGAAGGCGAGGGGGCCCGGGAAGTGGTGGTCACCCAGCGGGACATCGAGAACGTCCTCCGGGCCAAGGCCGCCATCTACGCCGCTGTATCCATCCTCCTCAGGGAAATGGGCCTCGAACCCGAACGGATAAAGCAGATCTACATCGCGGGGGCCTTCGGGAGCCACATTGACCCCGAGAACGCGGTGGCCCTGGGGCTTGTCCCCGACCTCCCGGGAGCGGAGATCACGTTTGTGGGGAACACATCGCTGGCGGGGGCCAAGCTGTGTCTTCTTTCTAAGGACGCGTTCGCGGAGGCCGAGCGCCTGGCGCGGCGAGTTACCTACTACGACCTCATCAATTGCCCTTACTACTACGAGGAGTTCATGGCGGCCAAGTTCCTGCCCCACACCGATCTTTCCCGTTTCCCCACGGTGGTCAAGACGCTGAGATTGGGGGAGCCGGTATGAGGCCGTTCACCATCGCGGTGGCGGGCAAAGGCGGCACCGGGAAGACCACCCTGGCGGCGCTTTTGGTGGAGGAGCTCCGCCGACACGGCACGGTCCTGGCGGTGGATGCCGATCCCAACTGTAATCTGGGCGAGGCCCTGGGGATGGAGGTGGAACGGACCATAGGTCAACTCCGGGACGAGGTTCTGGAGCGGATCGCGGATCTTCCCCCGGGCGTGCCCAAGGACCAGATCTTGGAGCTGGGGCTGCACGAGTGCCTGGTGGAGGACGAGGGGGTAGACCTCCTCGTCATGGGCCATGGGGAGGGGCCCAAGTGCTACTGTATGGTGAACCACGTGCTGCGGCGGGTGATCCAGACCCTGAAAGGAAATTACCGGTACGTGGTCTTGGACAACGAGGCGGGGATGGAGCACCTCTCCCGCCGCACCACTCAGGACGTGGACGTGCTGTTGGTGGTGGCGGAGCCGACCCCGGTCTCCCTGCGTTCGGCCAGGCGCATCGCGGGGATCGCCGCGGAGCTGAAGCTCAGGGTGGGGAAAAAATATCTCGTCCTCAACCGGGTCACGGGCGGACTTTCCCCGGAGATCCGGGGGATGATGGAGGAGACCGGGCTTCCCCTTCTCGGGGAGATCCCCTATGACCCCGGGGTGGAGGAGCTGTCCCGGGAGGGACAGCCGCTTTCCGGGCTACCTTCGAGCGCGCCGGCGCGGCGGGCGGTGGCGGAGATGTTGGCCCAGCTTTTTCAGGAAAGGAGGAACGATGGGCGTTGAGGTCCCGGACGTGAAGGAGAGTTTTCCCCAAGCCATTTACACCGTGACCATCGGGGCCACCCCCGAGGATGGGGGCACCCGGGCCAAGGTGGTCACCGTGGGCGGGGAGACCGCCCTCCCCTTCCACACCTTCGAGGGTGAGATCCCCCATCCCCCCGTGGTGGCCATGGAGGTCTGGGACGTTCCCGGCGAGGATTGGCCCGATGTGGTACGGGAACCCTTCTCCGAGGTGATGGGGGATCCCGGGGCGTGGGCCGTGAAGTGCGTGGAGTACGGGGCGGACCTCATCTGCTTGAGGCTTGTGGGCTGTGACCCCAACGGGGCCGACAAATCCCCGGAGGATGCGGTCCAGGCGGTGAAACGGGTGTTGGAGACAGTGGGGGTGCCCCTGATCATCTGGGGCTGCGGGAACCCCGAGAAGGACAACGAGGTCTTCCCCCTGGTGGCCGAGGCGGTAAAGGGCGAGAACTGCCTCCTCGGCACCATCACCCAGGACAACTATAAGACCTTGGTGGCGGTGGCCACCGCCTACGGGCACAAGCTGATCGCCGAATCCCCGGTGGACATAAACATCGCCAAGCAAGTGAACATCCTAGCCATGGACGCGGGGTTCCCGTTGGAGAAGTTGGTGATCTACCCCTCCACCGGCGCGTTAGGCTATGGGATCGAGTACGTCTACTCCATCATGGAGCGGACGCGCCTAGCGGGGCTCGGCGGGGACAAGCTCATGGCCATGCCGATACTGTGCGATATTGGGAAGGAGGTCTGGGGGGTCAAGGAAGCCCGGGCCCCCAGGGAGGAACAGCCGGAGTGGGGGGACGAGCGGCTCCGGGGCCCCCTGTGGGAGGCCACCACTGCTTACGTATACCTCATGGCGGGGGCGGACATCCTGGTGATGCGCCATCCTGAGGCGGTGCGGGCCACCAAGGCCTTCATCGAAAAAATTTTGGGGAGGCAGGGATGATCCTCATCGGCGAGCGGATAAACGCGGGGTTCAAGGACATCGCCCGGGCCATCCGGGAGCACGACCCCGGGCCCATCCAGGAATGGGCCAGGAAACAGGCGGCCGCGGGGGCCGATTACCTGGACGTGAACATCGGCGCCGCCTCCAAGGATCCCGCGGACATGGAGTGGCTAGTAAAGGTAGTGCAAGATGCGGTCCCTACCCCCATTTGCGTTGACAGCAACCGCCCCGAGGTCCTGGAGGCGGGGCTTGCGGCCCTGGATGGGAGGGCGGCCCTGGTCAACTCCACCACCGCCGACGAGGAGAAGCTCGAGTCCATCGTCCCTTTGGCGGCCAAATACGACGCGGGGATCATCGGGGTGGCCATGGACCAGCGGGGAAGCCCCCAGGACGTGGAGCGGCGGGTGGAGAACGGGGCCAAGATCTTCGCTGCCTGCGTCGACGCCGGGATCCCGCCGGAGAAGATCTTCCTGGACCCCATTCTAATGCCGATCCGGTTTATGCAGGACCAGGCGGTGAAGGTGCTGGAGGCGATCCGGGAGTATACGTTGCTTTCCGACCCCCCGCCCCACATCTCGGTGGGGCTCTCCAACATCTGCTCCAAAACCAAGGAACGGAGCCTGCTCACCCGGACCTTCCTGGTGATGGCCATGGCGGCGGGGCTGGACGCGGCCATCTGCAACGTGATGGACAAGGAGCTTTTAGCGGCGGTGGCCGCGGCGGAGATCATCCTGAACAAGGAGATCTACTCGGACGATTTCCTCAAGGTCTGGGCCCTGAAGCGGTCCAAGGGAGGTGAGTGATGGAGCGAAGCATCGACAGGGCGGCGCGGAAGATGTTGGAGGTGGCGGAGGAGCGGGGCCTGCAGACGGCGTGGGACCGTTATGATGCGCAATCCCCCCAATGCCGCTTCGGGGCCACGGGGTTGTGTTGTCGGATCTGCGTTATGGGGCCGTGCCGGATCATAGAGGGAAAGGCTCCCAGCGGGGTCTGCGGGGCCAGCGTGGACACCATCGCCGCCCGGAACCTGGCGCGGATGATCGCCGCGGGGGCCGCCGCCCACTCCGACCACGGCCGGGACGTGGCCCACACCCTCCTCTCCGCGAGCCGGGACGGGGACTACGAGGTGAAGGACCCGGTGAAGCTGCGGCAAGTGGCCTATTCCCTGGGGATCGACGCCGACGGGAAGGACGACCGGGAGCTGGCCCGGGAGGTGGCGGAGGCGGCCCTGGCGGAGTTTGGGAAGCAGGAAGGGGAATTGGTCTTCCCCTACAGGGCCCCGGAGCCCCGGGTGGAGCGCTGGCGGCGGCTGGGGATCATGCCCCGGGGGATCGACCGGGAGATCGTGGAGATCATGCACCGCACCCACATGGGCGTCGACACCGACTACAAGAACATCATCATGCAGGGGCTGCGGTGCGCCCTGGCCGATGGCTGGGGTGGCTCCATGATCGCCACCGAGCTCCAGGACGTCCTCTTCGGGACCCCCTCGCCGTTGCGGGCCAAGGTGAACCTGGGGGTGCTGGATCCCGAGGCGGTGAACATCGTGGTCCACGGCCACGAACCCACCCTCTCGGAGATGATCGTGCTGGCGGCTCAGGATCCGGAGCTCCGGCGTCTGGCGGAGGAGGTGGGGGCGAAGGGGATCAACATCGCCGGGATCTGCTGCACCGCCAATGAGATCCTCATGCGCCACGGGATCCCGGTGGCGGGCAACTTCCTCCAACAGGAGCTCGCGGTGATGACCGGGGTGGTGGACGCCATGGTGGTGGACGTGCAGTGCATCATGCCGGCCCTCTCGGACCTCGCGAAGCACTTCCATACGCGGCTCATCACCACCTCCCCCAAGGCGGTGATCCCCGGGGCCGAGCACGTGGAGTTCTCCGAGGAGAGGGCGCTGGAAGTAGCCAGGGAGATCGTGCGGAAGGGGATCGAGAACTTTCCCCGCCGCAACGGCAAGGCCCTGGTCCCCGACGAACAGATGGACCTCATCGCCGGGTTCACCGCCGAATCGGTGTTCTACTTCCTCGGCGGCAGGTACCGGGCCACCTATAGGCCCCTCAACGACGCCATCATCGACGGGAGGCTCCGGGGCGTGGCGGGGATCGTGGGCTGCAACAACCCCAAGATCACCCATGACTGGGCCCACGTGGAGATGGCGAAGGAACTCATCAAGCACGATGTGCTGGTGGTGACCACCGGGTGCTCTGCCATCGCCGACGCCAAGGCGGGCCTCCTGCGGCCGGAAGTGGCGTTCGAGCTGGCGGGGAGGGGCCTCCAGGAGATCTGCGAGGCCGTGGGGATTCCGCCGGTGCTGCACCTGGGGGCCTGTGTGGACAACTCCCGGATCCTCATCGCCCTCACCAACATGGTCCACGAGGGGGGGCTTGGGGACGACATCTCCGACATCCCCGTGGCGGGAGCGGCGCCGGAGTGGATGTCGGAGAAGGCGGTGGCCATCGGGTTCTACTTCGTGGCGTCGGGAGTTTTCACCGTGTTGGGGCAGCCGTTCCCCGTGACGGCTTCGGAGCGGCTCACCAAATTCCTCACCGAGGAAATCGAGGAACTCGTGGGAGGAAAATTCGCGTTCGAATCCGATCCCATCAAGGCCGCGCACTTGATGATCGAGCACATCGACCGCAAGCGCCACGCCTTGAAGCTCCGGGAACCCATGTACGCGTGATGGGACTCGTACAGAGGTGGAAGCCTGTTTGGGGGCGTGCGCGGGGATGAAAGGGGGCAAAGATGTGTGCCATCGTGGTGAAGCGGGGGGATGAGACGTTAGCGGAAGAAGTGGTGGAATTCCGGTACGAGAACGGCGTATTGCGGCTCAAGCGCCTCTTCGCCGAGGAAATCGTATTGGAGGGGGTGGTGCGGTTCGAGTGGCGCGAGCGCGACGACACCCTCCGCATTTTGGAATAGGGACAAAAAATAACCCCGGGGCTTTCGGCCCCGGGGTTTTCCCTAGGGAGAGCTCTCCCTCACCACGGTCTCCACGATCCCGTGGAAGACCCCCTTCCAGTACTCGTAGATCTGCACGAGCCACTGCCCTATCTCCTGGGCGGTGAAGGAGGTGGGGAACCTGGCCTCGCGGGCCAGGGTGGGGATCAGGGCGGCGATCAGCTGGAGGATCAGGATGATGATGGTTATGATCTTACGCCAGTTGATACGCACATCGATCACCTCCTTTCGGGGGGAGACGGTGGGAGGGGCCACCGCCTCCCCCTTCGCCCTAGGCCCTGACCGGCAGCCTGCTGCGCCGATTCGACCAGCACGATGCGGGTATTGCCATTGCGCAGGTAGCGCCTGTAGCAGCGCTCGCAGACGCACCAGCCGCGCTGTATCAGGGAGTGCATGGCGGCGGGGTTCTCGTCGAAGCGTATTATGGGCGGGTTCTGCCCGTGATGGGTGGCGCAGCAGCGGCACCACCCCCGGCGCAGGGCCTCCCGGACCTCCCGCCTGGTCATCGGCCGGATGTACAGGGTCCGCATTCTTCTCACCTCCTTTCTAGCTTTCTAGATGTTCCTCAAGGCCCAGACCAGCCCCGCCAGGTTCCGGCAGCGCTGGTACTTGCCCCCACGGGTCAGCTCGGCGAGGCGCCGCAGGAGGTTCTCGTCGAACTCGGTGAGCCCGCCCCCGAACCCCACGGTGTGGATGGTTATCCTCTCGGTGGCGGCGAACATGGCTATGGGGATCAGGAGCTCGGGGTCCCCCTCATTGGCACAGCCGTCCGAGAGGAGCACGATGTCCTTGCGGCACTGCCTGTACCTGCCCTTGAGCATCTCCACGGCCTTGGAGAGCGCCTCGGTCATGTTGGTGCGGTCCCGATCCACCTTGAGTCCCTCATCCAACCTCCTCCAGATCTGCGGATCCGCGGGGAAGGTGGGCTCGAAGAGGACCTCGGCATGGTTCCCGAAGGCGATGGCCCCGACCAGGTCGTGGGGGAAGAAGCGGACCTTGTACGCTATCAGGATCCGCAGCGCCTCCTTCACCACCTCTATCTTGGGGGCCTTCCTCCCGTCCAGGCCCATGATCTCCTCCTTCATGGACCCGGAGCGGTCCACCAGGAGCACGGTGACGCTACGCACGTTAGATCACCTCCTTCAGGTACCGAACTTGAGGACCACCCGGCCCCGCTCCCGGGCGAAGCCGGCCCGCCACTTGCACGCGGGGCAGGCGTATATGGCCCAGCCGCGGCCCTGGTTATCCCAGGCGATGAACTTCATGGGCACGGGGAAGATGGAGCAGTGGTGGAAGACCTCCAGGCGCCGCAGGTCCCTGCCCCGCCCGTTCCAGGTGACGTTGCCCCTACGCATACGTTTCACCTCCTTTTCTCCCAGGCGGTGACCTGGGGTTATCACCCAATGGGGTTGGAAACCCCGCCCCCCCTCGGGGGGCACGTCAGCACTATGCACGTGTCACAGACCCACCAAGGCGTGCCGGGGGAAGTCCATTTCCGCCGGTCGCGCTATCCGGGCGGGTGCGAGTTGTACTCAGGTTCTTCGCGGCTCCCTTCTTGGGGGTTTCGACTTCTATGGCGTATTTGTTTCCCGGCTTTACAGCCAGCCAAAATATACACCGAAAGATCCCTTAAGTCAAGTCACGGCAAAAACAAAGAATGGAAACGGGTTTCTTAAATTTTCGGTGAGTTCATTCCGTCTGCATCGCAAGTTCCGCTGTTGCCCATCTATTTGTTGTGTTGTGATCACAAAATTCGCGGTTACCCGCAACGGGCAAACGGAGGGGATGTGGGCGGAGGATCGCGCTCGAAGGATATCCCCAAATCATTCCGGACTTTTGCCGCATCGAGCGGGTTCGAACGAGTTGCACCTCATCGGTATTAAGTTTCCCCGTCTCGCCCCTCGTGATGGGCACCGACCCAGCTGTGATGAGAGGTGTGCTATGCAAATTGAACTCAGAGGTGTACAATGGAAGGGGTTTTTATGAGCCGGCAGTGCGAAAGGCCGTTAATCCTCATCGGGGATTGAAACTTTACGAACATACGATGAAGCTTTGCATAGTGCTTTTGAGTGCGAAAGGCCGTTAATCCTCATCGGGGCATTAGGCTATTGAGCCGGTGCGAAAGTCGTCGATGCCGTTCAGGGCCCAAAAGCCCTGCGGGTCTAACGAGGAGGTGCCGATGGGCACGGATCCTGTGGAACAGGTGCTGGAACGGATACGGGAGCACTTATCCTTCGTAGGATATAGCCTCTCCCAAAAGGAAAAAGCCCTGTATGCGGTACATCCGAAACGTCCGAACCTGATTAATATAAGTTCCGGGAAGGTCTCCTTTTTCACTCCTTCTACACCGGCGAACCCTGGGATCTAATCGCCGAGGAAAAGCGGTTACAGATCGTAAACCGCGCCAATGAGAACGCTGTGGCTCTCGCCCGTTTTTTACATGGATAAGGACGGGGATTTCGCCGCGGAAGCCTGGTGGTCGCTCTATTACGATCGTACGGCCTTCGGGGTGTTTCTGGACCTATATTCCGATGATGTGGGTTCAGCCATCGCTGAGGTTCTCGCGGAAAGTTGAATCCCTTCGGTCTTGCTGGCTCATTTTGGCCGGGTATAATGGTTGGGTGCCGTGCACCGGAAGGCTCGGTCCCTCATTCGGTGGCGTATTTGTTTCCCGGCAAACGCCCTCCGAACGAGCCGGGCTGGAAGGTGCGCGGCGCTTTTTATCACCCCTTGCTGAGCTTTAGACATGAGTTGAGACAGGGGGAGGGATTAGGCTTTGGAAGGAGGAGAGGACCCGGGCCAGGATTTCTCGGACCTCTTCCCGACTCAGCTTCACCTTGAGGTTCAACAGCACGAAGAGTCCAGAATAAAGGCACCGCCTCTTTGAGCTCCCAAACACCCTGTCCCGCACCTCCTCCCCAAGGAGCAAAGCTATGACATACGCCATCAATACCAACGCCACCACCCCTTCCATGTACTCCCGCGCCTTGTTCATCAGCCGCTCAAGGCCCAAAAGACCCTTGAGGTCCCGAAAGCTCTCCTCGATCTTCATCCTCTGCCGGTAGATGGACAGGGCCTTTTCAGGGTCCAAACTGGTGATGACCCACAACGGCTCGGGCATCCCCTTTTCCCATACCCCGCCCACGTTCACCTCCACCTCCCCCTTGTAAAGGAGGCCCCATGAAAAAGCTTGCTTTCCAGGAGCGAGGGATAATGTCACTTCTTTTCCATCCCTTCGGGTAAAACGGGGATGGAGCCCTACATTGAGCCGCACCACGAAGTCGATCCCCGCCTCCTTGAGTTGCCGCAACAGCCAGGCGTAGCTGAACTCCCGGTCCAGGACCAGGGGCCTTCTGCCCAAAAGCTCCTTCACTTCGAGGAACGCCTTGAGGTGCTCCAGGTTCCGGGAGCTTTCCCCTTCGGCGATGGTCCGGGAAGAGAAAGAGAGAAAGTGGAAGGGGACGGCCCTTCCCCGGTAGGGCACGGAAAGGACGAGGAGCTGAAAGCCCCTGGTCTTCCCGTCCTTGAGTACCCCCACATAGGGAGTCCTTTTGGCTTGGGGCCTTGGGATCTCGGTGGGATCGGCGAGGACGAAGGGGGCATCCTCCCGGAACAGCCGCATGAGGGGTTCTTTTGAGGGGTTCTTTGAGGGGAACGCGGGCCAGGAACCGGTAGATCATCTTGTGGTTGGCGAAGAAGCCCTTTGGGAGGGCGCGGGCGATCTCGGTGGGCCGTGGTGAGCGGGCCCGCATGATCCCCCAGATGATCAGGGCCGCTTTCTTGGCCCACTCTTGGCGGTCGAACAGGAACCGGGTAAACTTCATCAGGGTTTTGAAGTTTGTTAGTTTCATTTCGATCACCCCCTGTAGCAAGTTGGCTGCAGGGGGTGTCTCATTTCACGTCACAAGCTCAGCCCTTGGATTTGACCTTCCCCAACTCGCCAAGGTATATTTGAACGCCAGTGGCTTACATAGAGGTCAGGTCGGATCACCGGATGGGTCGCTTAAATCAGGGGTTTTGTAGCGGTACCGACAGGCAAGTGAAGGGGAGTGGGATCGGTGGGGAGTGTCCTGGAAGTGAAGATCAGAACGTTGACCCCCCTTTGGACCGGCGGTGTGGCCCGCACGATGGACCGTATTCACGAAACCGGGATCATCGGCAGCCTGCGTTGGTGGTATGAGGCCATCGTGCGGGGGCTGGGGGGAACAGCCTGTGATCCCAGTGAGCACAGCTGCCCGGATAGTAGCGGGAGATTGTGCGATGGTTGTGTTGTGTTCGGGACCACGGGCTTGAAGAGGGCGTTTCAACTTGTTGAGTGGAAGTTTCAGCTTGAGTGGAAAGCGTGGGTCAATCCAGAGATCGATGCGCGTTTAGATGTAAAGGTAGGCTCTCATCCTAAGCATCGTGGCTGGTTTCTGGGGCGGGGGTTCTTAGGGGAGATAGGTGCTTCCCTGACGTTACTGCGCTGGCCGCAGAACTGGCACCCTGAGCAGCTCATCCACATACTGCATTTGATCCTTGGCTTCATCGCAAACTGGGGAGGGTTGGGCCCAAAGACTCAGCAAGGTTATGGGGTTGTCGAAGTTGAATTGAAGGATGAGCAAGGGCATCCCCGGGAGCTAAACCTTCAAACGGCTATCGAAGGGATACGCCGTCTACAGGAACGCATCGATTGGAGGGGTTACACCCGGAAAGAGAGGGAAAAGCTGCGCAACTGGCCAAGTCTGGAAAATTTTTTCTTCTCTAAAGCCCGCTTTTCCCTATCCGATCCCAAAGGTTGGATCAAAGATCAGGCCTACAAGGTTTCCCCAGAGAGAGAACTGAGTTGGTATCTAAAGACCACGCGCCCACCGGCTGGGGTCCTCCCCCTTGCCCCTATCGTGCGGTACCACCTGCGGCGGCTCATAAGAGAGAGCAAACAAAACGAGCACTCTGTGTTTTCTCGTGACGAACGGCATCGCTTGATGGGGGAACAAGGTAGGAAATCCTTAATCCATGTTTCCCACGCGTACTCTATCAGCGAGGGGAAATGGGAACTTCGAATTTGGGGCTGGCTGCCGGATTCGCTTCCGGAGGAAAAGAGGGTCGCAGTGGTTAACCACCTGTGCAGTTGGCTAGGGATCCAGCAAGAAGGGGATTGGCACACTCCGACAAGCGGCCAGTTATGGACAAAGATCGGTTTAAGCCCGGAGGAAATTTGCTGGTTTCGACGGCGGATAGATGAGAATGCCGAGGATTTTCTTCGTCGATTGCTCGGCAACCGTGGGGAGGGAGGCTCATGAGACGGGAATTCTGGACTGAATTCGATCTACATCGCATGGAAGATAAGAAAAGTATTATCGATTATTTCGTCGGTCGCACGCACAGCCCTCCCTCCCAAAAGTTAAAACAGATCCAAGACCCTATAGCTCGCTATCAACTACTCGCTCAACTCGCTGCAATTGATGAAGAGATCTCTTTTCTCGATGCGAAGGGGAAGGAGCGCAGCGTCGCCGCTAAGGATTATGCGCGCACAGGCGCACTGCAATACAACGAGCCCAGTGGCTTGTTGTATTGGTATCATGCTTTTGCCTCCAACAAGCAAATAGACCCCCGTAAAGCCGAAGGTCCCTTCCAAGGATTTCTCTCCGATCAACTACGATGGATGCAAGCTGTTCTCGGGCCAACGGTCTCCTTGCCCACGGCAGCTCCATCAACTCCAGATCTTTCCGTCTTCCCTACGGGAGCTTGGGCACTTGGCTTTACTTTCGTCCTACAAAAGCCTTGCATTAGCAAGGACGACCGTGAATTCTACATCTTGGACAACCCCGTGAGGAAGGAGTGGGTCTTCCAGGTGCCCTATATCGCCCCCAGCCAGTGGAAGGGGGCTCTTCGGGCGGCGATGGTTCAGGAACTCAAATGGTGGTGGAAAGGTCTTTCGAATGATGAGAAAGCTGCTCGTATCGAGGAGTTCGCCGAGCGCCGCTTCCGTATGACCCTGCTCTTCGGCGATGAGAAGGGGGAAGAACCCGGTACTCTGAAGGGCTTGGCGAGGTATCTGGACAAACTCGGGGGTGAGAAGGCCGCTAACCTCTATCGTGAAAAGGTTAAGAAATTTTTCGGAATGGAAGCTGAACCCAGCCTACCCCGCCATCGAGGTTGGCTTCACTTCTATCCCACCTACTTCGACCGGATCGGTTTGGAGGTCATCAACCCACATTCTCGAGAGACGGGGGCCGGGAAGCAGCCTATCTACTTTGAGTGTGTCCCCGTTGGCACAAAGGGGAACTTCACGCTGCTCTATGTCCCCCTGGGCGACGTTTCCGAGGACGACATGCGAGCTGACTTCCGGGCAGTAACCCAGGGCCTGAAGGCGATGTTTACGGTGTACGGGTTCGGGGCCAAAACAAGCAGCGGCTTCGGCCGGGCAAAAGTCCATTGGAGGAAAGAAGAAGGAGCCGAGGTCCAACCGGAGGAGGATCTGTGGGAAGAGTGGGAGAAGATTTGGCAGGATGGGTGAGTTAAATGGGCGATCTTAAGAGGTTAAAGGAGCATGACATAGAGCTTTTACTGGCCGAGGCAGCGGCTTTGTTGCATGACCTGCACAAATCCACTGAGGAGCATGTAAGGACATTTGCTAGCGATGGCCCTCCAGCACGGAAAAGAAGGAACAGACAAAATCAGCAAGATACCTACAATTTATACACGCTGAGCTTCGGTACCGTTAAGCTTCTAGGAGCCCTAGAAGACGACGATGAAGGAGTAGAACTAGAGAGGCTGGTGAAGTTTTGGGGAAACTCATTTCAAAAGTACTTACAAAAGGCTCTGCTTCGCTGTCATCATGCTTCACACATTGAGAAAGAGGAAACCGATTATTCGGGGCAGCAGCCTGCCTCCGCGACGAGGCCCAGTTCACCCTTTGGCTACGAGGCAGATCCTGTTTCGCTTCCAGAACTTTCCCGAGGAGCTCCGGAACTCGTAGCGATTTACAAAAAACTGGATGAATATGCTCAAAAAAAGGCCACTCGTTCAGATTTCCTCAGGCAAGCGCAAGGGTTGTTAGCGCAGGCCCTTGGTGAGACCCGCCGTCCCGAAAACGAGATTACTCTCTGGGATTGGTCCCTCATCGTCGCCGCCCTCTATAAGGCCGCTCTTGCCGGAGCTCTGTTGGGGTACACGCCGGACCCCAACGAACTACGTTGGCGGCTCCTCTCCGTCCGCTTCGACGGGCTGGGGTTCCTGAGCGAGGCCCACCGCATCCCCGACCTCCTGGGGAGGAAGAAGGCCCTCGAAGACGCCTTGGACAGGGTAAAAAGGCTCCTCGAGGAAGAGTATCCCCTCGGCACTGAGGTCTACCGCGACGAGAATGGGAGCGTCTTCGTGGTCCCGGGATGCGAAAAGGGGCACTGTATGGATCTCTTGAAGCTTACGGACTCGAACGGCAAGACGCTTGAACAGCTCATTAAAGGGAAGGTTCTTGACGCCCTTGTCGGCGAGATCGTCCCCCAACTTAAGCTGGACGAGGAGCCGTGGTGGGGACAGGATCCTCAGTGGAAAGATAAGCAAGAAAAAGGGATCCTCATCTTTAACGATGAATATCCCCCGGTGGCCAAGCACCTGGAGTTGGTGGTTCACCAACCGGATCCTGATGTGCTCGCTGAGGAATGGAACGTTTCGGGATCAGGGGCCGAGGTTTGCACCGTCTGCGGGTTGCGCCCTCAACGATTCTTCTTCCATATTGGGCCGGAATTCGTAGGAGAATTGGAGAACCCCGCCCTTTCAGAAAGCCTGAAAAGGGTATTCCAAGACCAGGGATTTCAACTTTCAGGGAGCGCTGAAGTCAAGAAAGAGAAAGAGAATGAATGGTGGATCACGGACGGCGATGAAGTCTACATTGTTCGCTATGTGAGTGAAAATGGGAAGACGTATTTGAGAGTAATTCCGCATACTTTGAACCAGAGGCTTCACGAAAGGCGGATCTGTAGAATCTGTGACAAACGTCGTGACCGACGAGTGAAGGATTGGCTCGATAGCCTTGAGACAACCATCTGGATCAATGAAGTGGCCGACAGCAACGCTCGAGTGGCATTGATCGTGGGGTGCTTCGATCTGGACCATTGGCTCAATGGGACGCTGGTCCGCACCCTGAGGGTTACCGATCCCGCTTCCCCCGTGCCTCCGAAGTATGTCCCTCAAAAGATCCCCTCTTTTGTGCGGCTTCACCGGATTTGGTCCACCATCCGGGGGTTCTGGCAGGAGGTAGCCCCTGTCCCCATCAAGGTTGATGAGGGGAATGAAGAGGAGCGTGAGAAGTATATATCCGAACTGAAGAGATCTCTCGTGGGGAGCGTCCTCAAGCAGGCCGGCCCCCGGCTCGAGATCCATGGTTCGCTGCAGGGCGGAGCGAAAGGCCGCCTGGTAAGATTTCACGTTTACGAGCTCGTGCTCAAAAGACAGGTTAAGTTGAGCGTCGTATGGAACGGCAAGCACTTCATCACCTGCGACAACTTAGATTATTTGGAATCCGAGCGTCAGCTGGGCTGCCCTGTTAAGGAGGCTCTCTCTAGTAGCACCACGGTCCGCGTGGAGCAGCCCCTTGGTTATGGAGCCCAGAACAAGTACATCGGGGAATTCGTCGTAAGTGACGTGAAAACGCTCGCAAACAGCGAATATATCCCTACCATCCCCATCCTGGTCGAGCCCCGGACGTTCATGGCCTTGGTCCCTGCCGAATATGCCATCGAGATCGTGAAGGAGGTCAAAGCTAAATACGAGCGGGAGATGGGCAAGGTGCGCAACCGCCTGCCCCTGCATTTGGGGGTTGTGTTCGCTCACCGGCGCACGCCCCTCCGGGCCATCCTGGACGCCGGTCAGCGCCTGCTCCAACAGGGCTTCCCCCCAGGGGACTGGTCCGTTCTCTGTGCCGCCCGTCGCTCCGTGGAGAATGGAGACCCGCTGCCGGAACGCTTCCAAGGCGACGGTGAGGATCACTTCCGGGAGTGGATCGAGGTTTTGCTAGAGAGGGGCGACCGTCGGCTCACTTGGTATGTGCCTCTTCTCATGGGCGACGGACAAACTCGCGACGTCTGGTATCCTTACGTGTTCCTGAAAAAACAAAGCGTAAAGCCTGCAGGGCGCAAGCGCGCCTTTAAAGCTCAAAATCCTTGGACACGTGAAGAGCATTGGCTCGTCCATGTGGAGGATCTCGCCCCCGATGACGTGGTTTTCTTCGCTCCGGCCACCCTTGACTGGATCTGGCTCGACACCAACGCCCGCCGGTTCGAGATCGCCTACGATGAGCGGGGTCAACGCCGCTCTCCGAAGCTCAGACATCGCCCCTACCTCCTCGATGAGTTGGAAATGATCGAATACATATGGCAGACGTTGGAAACCCACCTCCATCGGAATCAGATCCACATCCTCCGTGAGATGATCGAGGCGAAAGGGGAGGCGTGGGGCTATCCCTCCTCCTACGACGAGGCCTTCCGGCGGTTCTGCCGGGATCTCCTAGCTGAGGCCGAGTGGCATGAGGGTTCCCGTGAGGATGCTGTTCCCGAAAATCGCCGTGGGAGGCTTCCCTGGGAGGCGGATGGCCTGAAGAAGAGCGAGTGGCTGGAGCGGTGGGCGGATTATGCCGCCCGCGGCTGGCTGGCCGACGCCGTCGAGCTCTATGGGGAGATTCTTAAGGGAGGAAGGGAAAGAGAACCTGTGCGGGAGGTCGAGAGGATATGAGCTATGAGAACCATCGGTATGTGGTGATGACGGTTGATCCCGTCCACGTGGGGACAGGCGGGATGCGGCTTGGCCGGGTCGATTTGAGCATCGTCCGGGAGCCGGGGACGAACCTCCCCAAGATCCCAGGGACCGCGCTGCACGGGGCGATTCGCTCCTATGCAGCCTATCGCTATGGCAAACCGCGATGTGCCGGGCTGGGCCAGCCCCGCGAGGGACGAGAGGGCCATTGTGGCCGCCCTACATGCCCCATCTGCTACACCTTCGGATACGTCCGGGGAGAGGACACGGCCCAGGCCCACTCGGGGGTGGTCACCATCACCGACGCGAGGATCCTCCTCTTCCCCGTCTATTCCATGGTCGGGCCGGTCTGGGTGACGAGCCTCTCAATCCTTGAAAACTTCGGGATTGAGGGGCAGTCGCTTCGCGATGAGGGGAAGGCCCGATGGCCTGAAAATCTCACACGGGAAGGTCATCTCAACTTGGGCTGGCTCATGGTGGAAAAAGATGGAACTCTCAACGTCTCCGAGCTCAACTTCCCAGCGGGGATCCCGCAGCAGGTACGCGACCGTATTGTCCTGATCTCCGACAAGCTCTTCACCCAAGTGGTGAACTCCAACCTAGAAGTACGCACTTCGGTCAGCATCGACCCCGAGAGGGGTGCGGCCGAAGAAGGGGCCCTTTTCACCTACGAGGCCATCCCCCGGGCCACGTTCCTATGGCTGGATGTCATTGTGGATGACCATCGCGGGGAGTTTCCCAATAAGGGAGCCCTAGAACGATGGAAGGGATGCCTTCAGGGGACCGATGATGAGGCGAAGAAGGAGCTCTTAAAGAGATGGCGCCTTTGGAGCGAAAGGGAGGAAGACACTGCGAAGTGGGAAGAGGCCATCGGAAAAGCTCAAAGCTGGGTTCGCGAAGAGAAAACTGAAGAAAACGGTCAGGAGAAGTGGCGCTGGGATACAAAGGCTATGCAAGGCGTCGAGCAAACACCCGTTGGGATTGTGAGCGCAGGCCTTGCATGGGCTCAGGATTTAGGCATCGGTGGGATGGGGACGCGGGGCTTCGGCCGCTTGCGTAAGATCGCGGAGGTGGCGCAATGAGCACGCTGAACCTTGACAAGCTGGCCGCGGAGCGGGCACAAGAGATGGTTCGCCGCGCCCGAGAAGGCATTCCTGAGGTGAGAAGCCCTATCGAAACGCTGGAACGCCTGGCCACGAAGACCTTGGGGGTGCTCCAAGAGCAAGGCGTCTATGCCATGTTGCTCTTCCTGTTCTCTCGGACAAGCGATGAGGAGAAAGTTGCTCCTGTGGTTCGGGGTGAACTCTTCAATGCCCTGAAGGAATTGCCCGGTTTTAAGGACAACACGGAGGTGCAGAGCCTTCACGAGAATACCGACGCCCAGCGAGCACTCGAAACCTACAGCAAAAATGTTCTGGATGAGAGAAACAGCCCCGGCGGGCTTGATACCCTCCTCCTTATTCGCGACCTCTACGAGAAAACGCTGATCTACACTCGTTTCGGGGCCAAGGCAGCTAAAAAAGTTACCACCGGGGAATCCGAAAGGGCTGGGGGTTAGGACAGGATGAGTTGGGTCCATTACATGATCTGTTTCCGGCTGCTGAGCCCCCTCCATGTGGGATACCGCAAGGTGGGCAACCTAATGCAGACCAGGCCTTATGTGCCAGGGAAACTCCTTTGGGCGGCCCTCACCGCCCGCCTCACCCGCGACCGGGATAGTCGCCCTGGACCCCCTTGCCGCAGCGACTACAAGCGCATCGGCAAGCTCGTACAGGAATATTTCCGCTTCGGTTATCTGTGGCCATCACTGGACGGGGAGAGGCCCTGTTTCCCCTGGGAGCGTGAGGACTTCGAATATCTTTTCATCGGGAGCTATGTGAGCACGGCATTGGATTACCACCGAGCGGCCGCGGAGGAAGGATCTCTGCACGAAGTCGAGTTTATTTCCCCCTACACCCGTGACGAAGGGCTCCCGGTCCATTTGATCGGGGACCTTTGGGTGCGGGAAGGCTCATCCCCGGAGGAGCTGGGCGATTGGAGGAAAGCACTGGAGAAAATCCAGTTGGGTGGGGAAAGGGCTTACGGTTGGGGGCGGGTCCGACTCCTGGAGGGGACATTAAAGAAATTCTCCCAGAACCGAGGCATCACTTCAGCTGGTGCGAAGTGGCGCGCCGATGGGGACGGGATCATCGTGAGTTTCAAAGGGGGCGATAATCTTCCCGCCCATGCGGTGGCCACTGGACACCCTCCCTATAAGCGGTTCATCGGCGAGCTAGAGGCCTTAACCGGTTGGGAGCGCGATAACGAAGACCCCAGCAGAGTTTGGAGATTAGCCGACGTCCAAATCCTTTACGTTCCCGGCTCTAAAGTTCGGGGGGATTTAGACCTTCGAGTGCACCCATGGGGGTGGCTTGAGCTCGTGTCGAGATGATCGTCAGTCTGGTTTCGTTCTTTAAGGCTCCCCGAAAGCTCGATCTTTGGCAGTTTCCCGGGAAAGGTGTTCACGGTTGGTTCTTGGAACAAATAGAGAGAATCGATCCCTCCTTGAGCGCTCGGCTACACGAGGCGAAGGAGAAGGCTTTTACGGTCTCCTCGATTTTGGCTGCATCGCCTCAAGACCTTTGCAGCGGTGAAGGTACACACTGGATAAGGATCACGTCTTTGGAGGAGGAGCTTTCTGAAGTCCTGGTTTCCCTCAAGGCCGGCGATCTCGGAGCGCTAAGAGTTGAAGGAACTGAACTGGAAGTCACCGAAACCCTTTGGGATAACCATCCCTGGGCCGCTCGGAGTTCGTATACGGAACTGTATAACAACGGGCTTATTTGGGCCAGAAAACGCAAAGAGGACACGATCGGGCTTTGTTTCGTGACTCCCACCGCGTTTCGGATGGTCAATACGAGGTTGAACATGCCGTTGCCCTGGCCTAGGCTGGTGTTCCAATCGCTGGCCAACAAATGGAACGCGTTCGCTCCCATGCAGCTGTGGATCAACTGGGCCGATTTCGACCGGCAGGTCACCGTGGCCAGGTTCGATCTGAAGACGAAACTCCTCGATTTCGGGGGCTTCCGGCAGGTGGGTTTTGTGGGGGAGTGTTGGTTCCTGATCGACCCCGAAGCCCGGGTCTCATTGCGTCACGCCCTCTATACCCTGGCCCAGTTTGCCTTTTACGCGGGGGTCGGCAGGAAGACCACCATGGGAATGGGGATGGTGCGTCCACTGGGGAGCCGTGACGCGTGACGGGTGATGGGTTCAGAAAAAAACCTCCAACGTCAATCCCCGATAAGGATTAACGGCCTTTCCGACTGAAATATTACTGGAACTTTGGAGACGGACATAGCATGTTTCAATCCCCGATGAGGATTAACGGCCTTTCCGACTGCCGGGCCGGGAAGTTCCCATGCCATGCCACCTTCAAAGCTCGTTTTGCACGCCGGCTGCGCCTCCTAACCCGGGTCACCCCCATTTATACCCCTGATCCCCCGGAAATCCAATCCCACCCCCGTGCAACCCTCACGCTATCCGTCCGTGGGGCAGAAACCCCGTCGCAGTCCAGCTTCATCCCCGCCGAGCACACCGTGACCACCCCTCGGCACCGAACGCGTTGCAATCTCCCCGCGGCCATTCGGCCTCACAGATCCGGACTCTACCTCCCGGGTTTGAAACCCGATACCCCCCTCAGTAAGCGAAATGATTGTGTTTCAACACGGTCGGTAGGCGGTGTTGGGCGTTGGGAATTCGAAACCGGAAAGTGTAGGAGGTGATATGATGCGCAAAAACCGCGGGTTGTACCGTTCGGTCTATTCGGATGAGAACCTCACGGAAGCTTGGTATCAGGTGCGCACCCGGGGTACCGAAACCTCCGGAGCCGACGGAATCACCCTTACGCAATTTCAGCGCTATCTCTTTCGCGAGTTGCGCGTCCTTCAACGCGAGCTGGCGAAGGGACAGTACAAACCTCTGCCGATCAAGATCACCACGTTAAAGAAAACGGACGGCAGCTACCGCCCCATAGGGATCTTGGCCGTAAGGGATCGTGTAGCCCAACGCGCGGTGCTCAATGTAATAGAACCTGTATTCGAAGCAGAGTTCGAGCCTACAAGCTTCGGTTTCCGTCCCGGGAGATCCCGGGAGATGGCCATGGATTACGTGGCCATGTTGGTGAATCGAGGTCTCACCTGGACGGTGCATTTTGACATCGAGCGGTGTTTCGAGAGCATCGATCTGAACCGTTTGCGAAAAGCGGTGGCCGCAAAAATCCGGGATAAAGCTTTGAGACGGATACTGGAGGCTTGGCTCTCTCCCACCGCGATCTACTCCTCGCGCCGCAAGAGCCCCTTCCAAACCGTCCCCGTTGAGGGCCTGGTCCAAGGAAGCCCCCTATCCCCTCTGCTTGCCAATGTCTACCTGGACCAATTCGACAAGTCGTGCCGCCGCAAGGCTATTCAGATCGTCAGATTTGCCGATGATGTCCTCCTGCTCGCCCATACACAGCGGGAGGCCAAGGAGCACTTCGCGATCGCCCTAAAGATACTGAGGCGCCTCAAGCTCCGGGTGAATTCCTCTAAAACACGATTCGCGCACGTGGAAGAGGGATTGGAATTCCTGGGCGGTACCCTTGTGTTCGATGAGGAAACGGGGACATGGATGTCCCATTTCCCCGAAAAAGAGGAAGCCGTGGAGTCGACGGAGACCCCTGTTGGCCGCGTTCGGGAACTGGTCTTTTCCGCTGAGGAATTCGAGGGGAGTAACGATGGCGACGTTGTACGTGGTTGAGCAAGGTGCACTCGTGGCGAAAAAGGGCGAGCGCCTCCTTGTACGTAAGGACGGCAAGATCTTGAGAGATGTGCCTTTGGTGCATGTGGAGCGGGTCGTGCTTTTAGGCAACGTCCACCTCACCACCCCGGCCTTGGTGTCGTTGTTGGAGAAGGGGGTGGACGTGGCGCTCCTCTCAAGCCGAGGAACCTTTCGGGGAAAGATACAACCACCTTGGGCCAAGGACGCCCGTTTGCGCCAGCAGCAATATGCCGCCTATCAGGAGCCGGAAAGGCGCCTGGACCTGGCCAGGCGGTTCGTTGTGGGGAAATTGCGGAACATGATTGCCCTTTGGAAGCGTCAGCGGAAGTGCCGGGAATTGGGCACGGCGGTGGGGGAATTGCAGCGTCTCGCCCGTAAGGCCGGCGAGGCCGGAGACCTCGCGAAGCTCAGAGGATATGAGGGCACTGCAGGAGCAATCCATTTCAGGGCATTTAGGATGTCGTTGGCGCGCGATCTCGGTTTTCGGCGGCGAGCACATCGCCCACCTACCGATCCAGTAAACGCCCTTCTGAGCCTGGGTTATACGCTCCTGCACAATGAATTCTATGCGCTCACCACAATGGTGGGCCTGGATCCCTATTTGGGCTTTTACCACGAGGTGAAACATGGGCATCCGGCTTTGGCCTCCGATCTCATGGAGGAATGGCGGCCGGTGGTCGTGGATTTTCTCGTGCTCGGATTGATCAACCGTGGGGAGCTCCGTTCCGCACATTTCCGCAAGCCCCGGAACGGAATAAGGCTTACCCACGAAGGTTTTGAGATCTTCCTCAAGGCATATGAGCGGAGGCTCACCGCTAAAGTAATGCATCCTCGCGCGCGGGAACGGTTGACGTACCGGCAGTGTTTGGAAGCACAGGTGAGGCACCTCGCCGCGTATCTCCGGGGCAAGGGGGCGGCATATGAGCCGTTCCATTGGCGATGAGGGGACAAGGCCAAAAAAGGCAATTCGTTGTAGTGGCCTATGATGTGGTTTCGGACACAAGGCGTGCGCGATTACATCAAAAGCTCAAGGGGTTCGGCACCCCAGTGCAGTATTCGGTGTTTGAGTGTTTCCTAGACCCGAGGACCTTGGAAAGGCTTATCGCAATGGTGAAGCGGGAAATATGCGATGAAGAGGACACGGTGCGCATATATTTCCTGTGCCGATCCTGCCGGCGCAAGACCTATGTGATAAATGGGGAGGTAACCGATATTCCCCCAGCCATCGTCGTGTGATCGCATCCCTGCAATGCTCTCGGGCGTGCGACGGGCTTTTTAAAGGTTTGAGTGCCGATGAACCAGAATGGAAAAGGATTTATCGGTGTATTGAAAAGATCGTGCAAGTTGCACCAGAGCCACACTGGACTTTACCCCTTCAAGGGGTATAAAATATCTCGTTCTGGGTTGGAAGTGGCTGGTGGCTTGCAAATGTGGTGTTAGAATCCGTAATGGAAGGCCACTTTCGCGCCCAGCTGTTGAAAAGGCCGATAATCCTCGTTGGGGATTGGAACGTTGTTTTTCCCCATTCTAGAAGTAAAGTACGTTCATCTACTGCAAAGTTGAAAAGGCCGATAATCCTCGTTGGGGATTGAAACACATCACGAGCCGCTTTCTGCAGCGGCGGGCGGCCACGGGTTGAAAAGGCCGATAATCCTCGTTGGGGATTGAAACTTTGCCCGGACACCATTTAAGAGGTGAAGAAGTTACAAGTCGAAAAGGCCGACAATCCTCGTTGGGGACCGAAACAATTGTGATAGACCCTCATCTACATGATGTGTGCATTCGATCAAAATGGTCACAATCCAGGGGCGCCTTTATGGTAATGGGGCGAAAATTCCGGCAGAAGGGAGTGTTGGTAAGGCCATCGCGTCCTTTTTTAAAAAACGGAGGAGGTGGGAGTGTGGCTTACAAGTATAAGATGGTGCAGATTCCCCCTACCATCGTGGTGAAGGGCCGAGAGTACCAGGGGCAGGAGGCCGCCCACTATTTGGAGTCCCTCGTCAACGAGATGGCCGCCCAGGGATGGGAGTTCTATCGGGTGGATACAATCGGCGTTTTAACCAAACCCGGTTGCTTGGGACAGCTCTTCGGAGCGCGGGAGATCATGAGGGAATACTACGTGGTGACTTTCCGCCGCGAAACGTGATATCAACTCTTACCTTTAGGGCCCGTGGGGGTTGCAGGGGAGGGAGCGATGGATAGGCGTACCATCTCCCTGGAACCAGAGGTTTACGAGCGACTCTCGCTATTCAGGGCCCGGGGGGCAGCGCGCAAAAAACGACCGCTGGATTGGGATGAGTTCTTCAGTGTGCTGCTGAACCGGGAAAGACACAAGCGAGAGGCACTAAGTTGGGCATACGCGGGCCTCATCTTCGTAGCGGTAACCCTGGTCCTACTTTGGCCAGTTTATATCTACTCCCCGGTGTTGATACCCTTGATTTGGGCCCTCGGCCTGCTCATCGCTGCAGCCACCGTGTACCTCCTCACCCCGTTCGCCTTGCGCAAGGTAAAGCTTTGGGAGGGAACCACGGAGGTCCACCGGTGGTTAGAGGAGCTCGCGGTAAAGGCCGGCCTCAAGAAAACCCCTAAGATCAAGGTCTTCGATACCCCAGAGGTGAACGCGCTTGCCTATTGCACCGTCTCGGGGGGCGTGATCTGCCTGACCCGGGGTTTGTTGGATGCATACCGGGAAGGCGAGCTGTCGCCCGCGGAGTTCAAGGCGATCATGGCACACGAAATAGGACATCTGAAACACCAGGATCTCATGAAGTTCAACCTCGCCTTGGCCTGGGTGGGTGTGTTCGAGTTCTTCGGTACGGAAGTCACGCGGGTGGGAGTGGCTATGGGGGATGCCGCCGAGGGAGGTGAGGGATGGTGGGCTGTCATGCTGATGCTGACGGCCTGGTTCGCGTTGTTTTTGGGCTCGGCCCTGCTCGCGATCGCCAAGTTGGCTTCCGCCCTCTCGTTCCACCTAAGCCGCCGACAGGAGTTGGAAGCGGACGATCTGGGCGGTGAGCTCACCCATCCAGAATCCATGGCGGCGGCGCTGGAAAAGATAGAACAGCTGAACGCGCGGCTGGTGGCCGAAGAGTTGGAGAAGCTCCCATTTTCCGATCGATGGCAGCTTCGGCCCCGTAACCGGAGTTGGGTGGAACGGCTATGGGACGCACATCCCCCGACACCGAGTCGTGTGGGGCGCCAACGGGCTTTGGCGGAATTTCTGGGTTTTCTGCCGGAGTGAGGAGGCAAGATGAAGCGGAAGATCGGTCGTGTGAAGTCTCCAAAAGGAAAGCTTTTCGACGTGTACTGGGACGACCGCACCGGCGAGGTCTTCGTTCAAGCCGTGGGAGGGTTTTTCGGCGGCGGACTTATGAAGCGATGCAGTGTCAAAGCCAAAACGGCCAGTGAGGCAATGCACGTGGCGGAAGCCTGCGTCTATGATCAATGAACAAACGCCGAAGGAAGCGGGTCGCTAAGGGGGTCGTGTCCAAATCAGTCGAAAGGGAACCAGCCGAGCACCGCTCCGATCCCGGCGATTAACGCCAGGACAACGGCGAGGATGAATTCCGGCCGTACGCGAATCCAGGGCACCCGGCGGCGGAGGTACCCCACCAGACACCGCCAGTTGAGGAGGAGATGGAATAAGCCGAAGATAGCTCCTGCATAGCCGAACACAGTGTGAATTTTCTCCCACTGTGTTTTCGTCAATCCCAGGAACTCCCACCCCGTGGTCCGGGCGATGCGCCCCGAGGGGGCGATGAACAACGCGATCCCCGAGATCAGGAGAACCGCCGCGGAGAAAACCAAGAAGTACGAGACCAGGATCCGCCAGTTCCACTTAAACTTCATCCGTTACCCCTTTCTTGGCTTCCCATGGCCCGGCCCAGCTCAAGGCCCCCTCCCGCGAACAGGCGCCGAGGCAAGCCCCGCAGGCGAAGCAGTCAGCGTGGATTCTTTTGCCTTCGATAAAATCCCCCATCGCCCCGGTGGGACAGGCGCGCACGCATGCCCGGCACCCCACGCACTTTTCCCGGACGATGCGGGGACGCATAAGGCTCACCTGTTCCACGGCCCAGCTCACCAGCCCGAACGGGCACAGGAACCGGCACCAGGGGCGATAGACGAAAAGGCTCAAAAGGAGCACGAGACCCGCCACGGCACCGACCCCGATTCCGACCTTCAGGGAGAAAATCCCGAACGGGTCCACGCCCTTTATCCAGTCGGCCCCGGCCCATGCCAACCCCACCACGAGTCCCAGGGTCGCCGCGACCCGCACCGAATTCGTGAGCCAAAACGGCGGCCGCCATTTGGGCGCGGGGATCCGATACAAGAGGTCCTGCAGCAGCCCCAGTTGACACCCCCAGCCGCAGATGGACTTGTTGGAGACGAAGCTCATGAGGAGGAGTACAACCAACATCAATGCGATCAGGGGCACCAGCGTCCGCCCGGCGAGAAGGCCAGCGAGCACGCCGCGCAGAGCGAGCACGGGGTTCGGGTTGGCGGGCACGAGAAAACCGTAGGCGAACCCGAACACCAGGACTCCTAGGAAAAGGAACGCGAGCCGCCGCCGGGGCGTGATCCTTCCCCGGCGCAGGAGCCACGTGGCGGCGGCCACCGCGATCGCCCACAGGAGGAACTTGCTGAGGACCAGCGGATTGAAGCCCGTTGTCGTCGACATTCAGCCCATCCCGGGTCGATCCGCGCCCCCGGGGAGCTTGATCACCAGGAACCGAAGATCGGCGGGACCATGGTTGCGGAATCGGTGGGGCGTATGGGCGGGGCACGCGATCAGGTGGTCGGCGGAAATTTCGGCATCCTCATCGCCGATCTGCACGATGCCCTGCCCCTCCAATACGTAGAAGATGGCCTCAACGGGGACCGCGTGCCTCTTGAGGGATTCCCCGGGCCGAAGGGTGATCATGATCACCTGTGCCCCTTGGCCGGAATAGAGCGCCCGGGCGGTCACGCCGTGGGGATTGGGTACTTCCCGAGCTTCATGTGCTTTCACGATCGTCATCCTTCCCCCTTCCTTTCGTGCTTTTGAGGGCCTTCTCCAACAGTCGGATCAGCTCCGCTCGCTCCGCGGGCGATAACGGGGACAGCAACCGTTCGGCTCGGAGGCGTTTGAACCCCGCGGCTTTCCGGTGGAGGGCCCGTCCTTTTGGGGTCAGGAACACCCTGATGTTCCGGCGATCGCCGGGATCCCGGCGCCTGGCCACCAACCCCAGGGCCTCCAGGCGCCGCAGGGCCGCGCTTATGGTGGGCGGGGTGACGCCCAGGGCGGCGGCGATCCCGCCCAATGTGGCCCCGGGTTCGCGGGCGATGTGGTCGAGGAGGGCGAATTGGGGCGGGGATATGCCGACATCCCGCAGGGGGTTGCGCGCCAGCTCCAAACGCCGGAGATCCTCCAGGAGCTCCACGAAGCGTTGCAGAAGCGAGCGACCGTCCTCCATCACTTTAGTTAGTCTAACTAATTATTTTAGGCTTGACAAGGACCGAAGTTGCAAAATCTTTAAAAATTTGTTACATTGAATTTCGACGGCGGCTCCATCGGGTCTCCACATCGGGGGGTTATCATGACCGCCACGTCCAAAAGGAGGTCGATGTACATGAAAAACCGGAAAAAATTAGCCGTGCTGATGATGTGGGCGGCGATCGCGTCGGCGGGACTCGCTTACCTGCCGGTTGCGGCCCATCAGGGGACCGGCCAAGGGGGCGGGCCCGGAGCATCCGGGACCGGTGACGTCAACGCCGCTAACTTGGCGGCGGCCATCGCCGCCCTCCCGGCGGATCCCCTCTCCGACGCGGAACGGGAGGGTATCCTCTACGTGAGGGAGGAGGAGAAACTTGCCCACGACGTCTACACCGTGCTTTATGAGAAATGGGGCCTGCAGATCTTCGCCAACATCGCCGCTTCCGAGTCCACCCACATGGCGGCCATGGCGCTCCTCATCGACCGCTACGGCCTCGAGGACCCCGTCTCCGATAAGCCGGGCGTGTTCACGAACCCGGAGCTGCAAAAGCTCTACGACGACCTGGTGGCCAAGGGGACCAAGTCCCTGATCGACGCCCTGGAAGTGGGCGCCATCATCGAGGAGGTGGACATCGTCGACATCCAGGGGTACCTGAAGGACGTGGACAACGAGGACATAGAGCTGGTCTACGAAAACCTCCTCAAGGGCTCCCGGAACCACCTGCGGGCCTTCGTGTCCACTCTGGAACGATACGGGGTGGAATACGAGCCCCAGTACCTCTCCCCGGAGGAGTATCGGGAGATCATCGCCGGGTCCACGGAACGGGGTAACGCCGGAGGCGGTTGACCCTCTGTACTGGACAAACCGAACAACTCGGGGAGGCTAGCGCCTCCCCGTTTCTTTTTGCGGAGCCAGCCGCTCCCCCAACGCCCTCAGTTCGTCCCGGGCACGCTTCAGGATCGCCGCGGCTTCCCGTTTGGCCTGTGGGGTTAAAGGAGGAAGGGACCACAGGGCATCGTGGAGCTCCAGGAAGAGGAGGGCCAAACCCCCGAGGTCATCTCGCCGTTCTTCCCAGCGGCCGAGGCGTTCGGCCAGTAGCTCCAAATCCTCACGGCCGAAGGCCTTGGCGAAGACGAGCACCGCCTCCCGCATGTCCTGAAAGAGCTTTCGCTTGGCTTCGGTGGCCTTGGTGTAGAGCTCCTGCCCCTTGGGCGTTATCTCCCAGCGCCTTCCCTCTGAACCCTCTACCTCCGCGATCAACCCCTCCTCCCGCATCCGGGAAAGGAGGGGGTACAGCGAGCCGGTGGACGGTCTCCAGAATCCCGTTTCCCGCTCGATAGCCTTCATCAAGCCGTACCCGCTGTACCGTCCCCCGAGAAGTAGCTTCAGGATGTAGAACTTCAGGTGTTCGCTCCTCACGTTTTCACCTCATCCTGGGATCGCAAACTCCTCCGGTGGGATAACTCCATTGTACTCGTACTCCACCACCCGCACCTGGATCGCGAGCTTCCCGCCCTGGTAGATATCTACCGCCACGGGCACGAAGGTCTCCGCGTCGCACCACACTATCTGCTTTTCTTTCTCGCCGGTAAAGGTGAGTTCGTATGCCCGACAGGTCACGACCTCCTCGCCGTGTCTCCACACGAACCCCTTTAGGCCTGCAACGCGAGTCAGGGGAAGGCCTTCGAGGAAAGCGGCGAGATCCTTTTCCACGAAGTAATACAGGAAACCCATTTCCGTCCCAGGGTGTTCGGAACCCTCGGACACGGTCTTCCGCACGGCCCGATGGAGGGCAGGAAGATAGATGTAAAGCTGGTCTCCGTTGAGAATTACGAGTTGTCCCTCGAGGTTCTTCGGCGCGAGGTACTCAATCCGCATTTTGCTTGGGGGCACGAACGCGAAGGCAAATTCGATCTCTGCCTTTCGGGAGCCGTAATTTACCATGTAGATGGTGGCCCGAAAGGCCTCGAGGCCAGCGGATGCCGCTTTCACCCGCCCGAGCACGTCCTCCTGGGACATGCCGATCGAGGCGAGGCCGACGATCAACACCAACGCCGCCGTCCATACCGATTTCCTCATCATCCCGCATCAGCTCCTTTCCGTGTGTATACGAGCAGGGCCACGGCGGTCCCGAGCCCCGCGACCACCGCCCACAGTCCGAACCGGTAGATGCGGCGGTAGGCGTCCAGCAGGTTGGCCAGGGCGAACAGGGAGGTGAAATCGGTCCGGGCGAGGATGAGGCCGGCCACCGTGGGCCCGACGATCCCGCCGGCGGTGCGGGCCAGGCTCACGACCCCCGAGGAGACACCTTCCCGGCCAGACCCCCCCTCGCGGATGGCGATCATGCCCGTGGCCGGGATCAAGCTTCCCAGGCCCATCCCGGCCACAGCGCTCCCCAGGTAGTAGGAGAGGACCGGGGCGGGGATGGAGGTGATCAGCCCGAACGCCGCCGCCGTGGCCCCCAGGGAGAAGATGAGCACCCGCTCCGGGCCGAGACGATCGCACGCCGCCCCGGTGAGCCCCGAGAAGAGGATCATGAAGGCAGCCATGACGTCGATGGAGTAGGACGCCCCGGCCACGGTATACCCCAAGAGCACCTGGGCGTAGCTGGGGAGGAACGTCTGGAAGATGAACATCCCGATCCCGCCCAGGAAGGAAGCCGCGATGGCCAGGGAAAAGGCCCGGTTACGGAAAAGCGCGGGGTCGATGGCCGGGGCCCGCGCCCGCCGCTCCGCGGCCACGAACGCCGCCCCCGAGACCAACAGGAGGGCGAGGTACGGAAGGACCTTCCCGCTCAGGAGCGGGGACTCGGCCAATCCCCTGAACAGGAGCATGAAGGCCACTATGGCCGCGGCCAGGGAGACGATCCCCGGAATGTCCAGGGTGGTCCGGCGTGCCGTCCGAGAGGCATCGGGGAGGAGGAGGGAGGTGGCGAAACCCAGGGAGGCCAAGCCCCCAGTGATGGCGAACACCGCCCGCCAACCCAGGGCGGAGTAAACCCCTCCTCCCAGGTTGATGGCCGCCACCACCCCGATCCCGAAGGCGGCGCCGATCAGGCCCATGACCTTGCCCCGCCGCCGGCCGAACCGCTCGTAAGCGATGGCCTGGGCCAGGGGCAGGGTGCCGCTGGCCCCCAGTCCCTGGAGGAGGCGACCAGCGAGCACCGTCTCGAAATTCGGGGCCAGGGCGCTCAGAAAGAGACCCAGGGCGAAAGCACCCATGGCCCCGGCGTACACCGGGCGGCGGCCCACCGCATCGCTCAGCCGACCCACGAATCCCATTCCCACACAGTAGCTGAGCATGAACGCGGTGACGATCCAGATCCCGTAGGCGGGGTCGACCCCGAAGATGGCCTGGGTGTTCCCGATGAAGGGGACCACCACAGTAATGCCCATGGCGCTCAGGAAGTTCGTGACGACAAGGACAAAAGCGGTCTTGTCCCACACATTTCCTCCTATATGTCGAGTTCGATATATCTAATACGACAGATTATCGCACTGAGATCTTTCCGTCAAACTCAGTCTTCGGTGAAGCACATCCGGATTCTGGGACGAAGAGGATCCACCAGCTTTGAGAGTACGTCGGTTCAGCCCAGATACTGTCTATTCTGACTGCACCGTTAACGTAGCAATCCCCGGTGATGTACTCGGTCTAGCGGAAGCTCAAATTGTTGCCATCGCGGCTGCTCACGTTTAGACGGGCGCGGATTTACGATTACATAGGTGATGAAAAATGAGTTAATATGTTCAACTTGTTGACAAAAAGGGCCGGCTTTCTTCCCGGCCCTTTCACGACCCTTTCTTGGCGTGATTCACACCTCGGGGGGAGGTTTTATGTGACCCTCCCGCATGAGGATCTCCACTTCCTCACGGGCGTACTTGATCATCCGCTCCGCCTGCCGCCGGAGCTCGTCCTCGGAAAGGACCCTCCGGGCAATACCCTGCTCGATGGCCTTGAGCGCCACCGCCACCGCCTCGTTGATGAACACCTCCCACTCGGCCATGGTGGGGACGATATAGTCTTCCCGTAACCCCTTCTCTTCGGCCGTCTTGGCGATGGCCTCCGCGGCGGCGATGGCCATCTCGTCGGTGATGGTCTTGGCAAAGACATCCAGGGTCCCCCGGAAGATCCCCGGGAACCCCAGGGAGTTGTTGATTTGGTTGGGGAAATCGGAGCGGCCAGTCCCAATGATCCGGGCGCCTGCCTCCTTCGCCTCCCAGGGCCAGATCTCCGGGATGGGGTTGGCGCAGGCGAAGACGATGGCGTCCTTGGCCATCCGTGTCACCCACTCGGGCTTTATCGTCCCCGGCCCGGGCTTGGACGCGGCCACGCATACGTCCGCCCCCTCCAGGGCCTCGGCGATCCCCCCAGTCCTCCCTTCGGCGTTGGTCTCACACGCGTACTTCCACTTGTAGGGGTTCTCGTCCTTTTTGGCCTCCAGGTCCTCCCTCCCCTTGTGGAGGATCCCCTTGGAGTCCACCATGACGATGTTCCCCGGGGGAACCCCGTAGGCGATGAGGACCCGCACGAAGGCGATGTTGGCAGCGCCGGCTCCGATCACAGCGTAGGTCACCCGGCGCGGGTCCTTTCCCACCACCTTCAGGGCGTTGATCACCCCCGCCAGGGTGATGGAGGCCGTCCCCTGCTGGTCGTCGTGCCACACGGGGATCTCGAGCTCCGCCCGGAGCCTGTCCAGGACGTAGAAGCACTTGGGCGAGGCGATGTCCTCCAGGTTTATCCCCCCGAAGGCCGGGGCGATCCACTTCACCGCTTGGATGAGCTCGTCGGGGTCTTTCGTGTCGATGGTGACGGGGAAGGCGTCCACCCCGCCCAGGTACTTGAAGAGGATCGATTTCCCTTCCATCACCGGGAGGGCGGCCTCCGGGCCGATATCGCCGAGGCCCAACACCCGGGTCCCGTCGGAGACCACGGCCACCATGTTCCCTTTATTGGTGTACTCGAAGACCTTGTCGGGATCCTTTTCGATCTCCCGGCAGGGCTGGGCCACCCCGGGGGTATACCAGATGGCGAAATCTTGGTAGCTTGTGATAGCGCATTTGAGGGCCGTGCCCACCTTTCCCCGGTAGAAGGCGTGCCAGGCCGGGGCCTTACGGGCCGGTTCTTTGGCCTTGGCCAGGAGTTCCTCCACTGTAGGTTTACGTTCCTCCATTATCCCTCCTTTGTCCGGGCGAGGACCTTCTCCAAGTTCGTCTCTACCGCCGCCCCCACCTCGGCGTAGAGGGAGCGGCCGTGGGCGTCCATGGCTACAACTAACGGTCCGAACCTCTCCACCTCGAACACCCACACCGCCTCGGGGATCCCCAGCTCCTCCAAGTGGTGGACCTCCCTCACCCCCTTGATCCTCTGTGCGGCCAGGGCCCCGGCCCCACCGGTGAAGTGGCAGTAAACGGCACCCACCTCCGAGAGGGCCGCGAGCGTCTCCTCGCCCATGCCCCCTTTCCCCACGATCACCCGGGGCTTGAAGCGCCGCAAGAACTCAGGCTCCAGGGACTCCATGCGCATGGAGGTGGTGGGACCGGCGGCGATCACTTCCCAACCGTCGCCCCGCTTCCGCACCACCGGACCGCAGTGGAACAGGGCTAGCCCTTCCAACGGGAAGGGCTCTCCCCGCTCCAGGAGCACCTTGTGGGCCTCGTCCCGGGCGGTGAAGAGGAGCCCCGATACATAGATCACATCCCCGGCCTTAAGCGCCCGAACCTCGTCCTCCGCTATCGGCGTCCTCAGGATCCCTTTCATCCTTAACCTCCGTGACGCGTAACGGGTGACGTGTGACGGGTCTTCGAAACCCGTCACGCGTTACGCGTCACCCGTTACGCTGATCTCGCCCTTAGGCGAGATCAACACGTGAGCCCGGCGATCGGCCCAGCACTGGACCACGATCCCCAAAGGAAACGAAGCCGGGTGCCGGTGGGCGTACTCGATGTGCACCGCAAGCACCGTGGTCTTCCCCCCGAGGCCCATGGGCCCGACCCCCAGGGCATTGATCATCCCCGCGAGCTCCTCCTCCAGCGCCGCCACCTCCGGCTCGGGGTGGCGCGTCCCCACCGGACGGAGAAGCGCGAGCTTCCCCAGCTTCAATGAGAGGTCCGCGCCGCCGCCGATACCCACTCCCACCACCGTGGGGGGGCAGGGAAGCCCCCGACAAGCTGCGATGTGCTCCACCACTGCCCGCTTCACCCCGGGGATCCCCTTCGCCGGGGTGAGCAACACCAGCTTACAGCAGTTCTCCGAGCCCCCGCCCTTGGGGAGGAGGTGGATCTCGGCGGAGTCCCCGGGGACGAGCTCCCAGGTGATGTAGGGGATAAAGCGGCCGGTGTTGTCGCCGGGATTTTTCCGGGTGAAGGGATGGACGGTGTTCGGCCGGAGGGGCACCTCCTCCGTCGCCCGGCGCACCGCCTCGGGGATCGCCTCCCGGAGCTCGTCCAGGTAGGGGAACTTGGTCCCCACCCGCACGAAGAAGGTCTGGGTCCCGGTATCCTGGCAAATGGGCACGCCCTTCTCCCGGGCCAGGGCCACGTTCTCCAGGATCGCCTCGAGCTGCACCCGGGCGGGACCCTCCTCCCGGTCCCGGGCCGCCTCCAGGGCCCTGACCACGTCTGCGGGAAGCACCGTGGCCGCCCGCCGCAACGCCTCTTTCAACCCCTCGATCAGTTCGTTCTTCATTTCCGTGACGTGCAATAGGTGATGTGTGATGGGTAAAAAATCTTCCCCCTCACGCATCACCCGTCACTGATCGCCCATCACCTCCCGAAGAGTTCTTCCACCTTCTTCCGGTAAAGCTCGAGGTACGTAGGTTTGCGGGTGTCCACGAACTTGCCCACGATGAACTCCTTGCCCGGGACCACCTCCGCCGCCGCCGGATCGGCGCCGTGACGGATCATCGCCTTCTCCGCGTAATAGCGCATCTCATCCAGCGCATCCCCGAGCTTGTTGCGGCGGCCGAAGTTGGTGGGACAGGGCGAGATGATCTCGATGAAGTTGAACCCAGGGTGTTGCAGGGCCTCCTTGATGGATTCCTTCAGGCGCCGGGCGTGGAGGGTGGTCCAGCGCGCGACGTAGGTCGCTCCCGCCGAGGCCGCGAGGTACACCAAATTGAAGGGGTGCTCGAAGTTTCCGTACGGGGTGGTGGTAGTGCGGCCCTCGATGGGGGTGGTAGGCCCCACCTGTCCCCCGGTCATCCCGTAGTTGAAGTTGTTGACGCAGAGCACGGTGATGTCCACGTTGCGCCGGGCGGCGTGGATGAAGTGGTTGCCCCCGATGGCGAAGAGGTCCCCGTCCCCGGAGAAGACCACCACCTTGAGGTCGGGTTTGGCCAGCTTGAGCCCGGTGGCGAACGGGATGGCCCGGCCGTGGGTGGTGTGGTAGGAATCTAGCCGCACATAGCCCGCGAACCTCCCCGCGCACCCGATTCCCGAGACCACCGCCACCGAATCCGGGTCGATCTCTAGTTCCTCCAGGGCATAGAGGAAGGAGGAAAGTGCGATCCCCAGGCCACAGCCCGAGCACCAAATGTGGGGGAGGCGGTCGGTGCGCAGGTACTTCTCCAACGGGTGCCTGACACCTGGCAGGACCTCGGGCTTCGGCTTGGGCTTATGCTTCACGATCGGCATTCCAGCACCTCCTCGATCCCGGCGAGGACTTCCTCGGGGGTGTGGATCCTTCCCCCCGCGTGGAACACGCCCCGCATGGGGACCCTTCCGCCGCTCGCCCGCTCCACCTCGCGGTAGATCTGGCCGAGGTTGATCTCCACCACCACGAGCCCCCCGACCCGGTCGGCAAACTTCCTGATCACCTCATCGGGGAAGGGCCAGATGGTGATGAGCCGCAGAAGCCCCGCCTTTATCCCCTTCGCCCGGGCGAGCTCCACTCCCCCCAACGACACCCGGGCCGAGATCCCGTAAGAAATCACCAGGACCTCCGCGTCCTCGGTCATCACTTCCTCATACCAGGTGAACTCGTCCCGAAAGCGGGTGATCTTCTCACATAAGCGCCGGACCAATTTGTCGTGGGCCTCGGCGTCCATAGCCGGATACCCCCGCTCGTCGTGGGTCAGGCCGGTCACATGAATTCGGTAGCCGTCCCCGGCACAGGCCATGGGGGGAACTAAATCTTCCTCTGGCTTGAAGGGGAGGAACCCATCGGGAGGAGCCTTCGGTTTCCGCCGCGGGGCTACGGGGACCTCCTCTGGGATCTCGACCCGCTCGTACATGTGTCCCACCACCTCGTCGGTCATGAGGAGCACCGGGGACCGAAACCGCTCGGAAAGCGCGAAGGCCTTCACCGTGAGGTCGAAGGCCTCTTGTGGAGAGGCGGGGGAGAGGGCGATGATCTCGTAATGCCCGTGGGAGCCCCAGCGGGCCTGCATCATGTCCCCCTGGCCCACCAGGGTGGGGAGCCCGGTGGACGGGGCGCCTCGCTGGACGTTGGCGATGACGCAAGGGGTCTCGGTCATTACAGCCAGGCCCAGGTTCTCCATCATGAGGGAAAAGCCCGGGCCGGAGGTAGCGGTCATGGCCTTTACCCCGCCCCATGCCGCCCCGATCACCGCCGCCATGGCCCCCAGCTCATCCTCCATTTGGATGAACACCCCATCCACCTGGGGGAGCCGGCGGGCCATGCGCTCGGCGATCTCCGACTGCGGCGTGATGGGATACGCAGCGAAGAAGGTGCATCCCGCGGCGATGGCCCCCTCGGCGATGGCCTCGTCTCCGTTCATGAAGTGGACCCCGGAGAGGACTCGCTTCTTCGTGACGCGCGACGCGGTACGCGTGACGGGTTTATTGGCCACGGCTCTCCTCCTTTTCCTCCTCGAGCCAGATGGCGAACTCGGGGCACACCGCCTCGCAGAACCGGCACATGACACACGCCTCGGCGTCCACCACCTCGGGGGGATGGTACCCCTTGGCGTTGAAGTGTTCCGCCTGGGCCAGGACCCCCTTGGGACAGAAGGTGTAGCAGAAGCCGCAACCCTTACAGGTGTCCTCCAGGAGATAGAGGTACCCCTTGGGGACCTTCCAGCGCTTGGCCCCCTCTTTCCCTTCCGTGACGGGTGACGGGTGACGCGTGACGCGGCCTTCCACACCCTTCTTCGTGCTCATAGGAGATCGACCATCCTCGCCAGGACCCGCTTCCCCCGGTAGTCCGGGAGCAATATAGGAGAACGGCGCCCCTCTGGGACCCCCGCTGCCCGCAGCTCCGCCACGAAACGCTCGAGGTGCCCCAGGGTCACCGCGCCCGGCTCGGGGAGCTTCCGCACGTACTCGGCGGCGGCGATCCCAGCCCGCCTCCCGAACACCAAGCAATCCAAAGTGGAGTTCCCCATGAGGCGGTTCTTGCCGTGGACACCGCCGGTGACCTCCCCGGCCACGAATAGCCCCTCCACGTTGGTCTTGCCCCAGGGATCGGTCTCCACCCCGCCGTTCTGGTAGTGGAGGGTGGGGAAGATGAGGATGGGGTCCGCCCGCATGTCGATCCCGAAACGCTTGTACATGCGGAACATGGCCGGAAGCCTCCGCTCGATGGTGCCTTTGCCGTGGATCTCCTCGATCATGGGGGAATCCAGCCACACCCCCCGCATCCCCGTGGGGGTGACGACCCCTTTCTCTCGCTCGTAGCACTCCCGGATGATGGCCGCCGCCTCCACGTCCCGGGGCTCGAGGGGATAGACGAACGCCTCCCCCTCCCGGTTCACCACCTGGGCTCCCAGCCCCCGGACCTTCTCGGTGATGAGCAATCCCACGATCTGCTGGGGATAGGCGGCGCCGGTGGGGTGGTATTGGACCGTATCCAGGTCCCGGAGCACCGCCCCGGCCCGATAGGCCAGGACCAATCCGTCGGCGGTGGCCCCATAGTGGTTGGTGGTGGGAAAGCCCCGGATGTGGAGCCTCCCGAAGCCCCCGGTGGCGAGCACCACGGCCTTCGCCCGCACCACCTTGTACTCCCCGGTCTCCATGTTCCACAGCACCGCCCCGTTCACCCGCCCTTCGGGCGAGGTGAGGAGCTCCACCGCGGGGTAGAACTCGAGCAACATGAAGCCGCGGTTGCGGAACTCGTCCCGGATCACCCGGAGTTCCTCCATCCCGGTGTAGTCCCGGGCGGCGTGCATCCGGGGCCGGGAGGTGCCCCCGCCCCAATCCTCCACGAACTCGCCGTTCTCGTCGCGGTCGAAGAGGCACCCGAGCTCGGTGAGCCACTTCATGATGAACGGGGCATCCTCCACCAGGGCCCTGAGCACATCGGGTTTGTTGGTGAAGTGTCCCCCGCCGTAGGCGTCCAGGAAGTGGATCACCGGCGAGTCGTAGGGCTTGTCGGCCGCCTGGGTCCCGCCCTGGGCCATGATGGAGTTGGAGTCCCCGTGGCGGAGCTTAGTAGCAAGTAAGATCCGGTCCGGCGGTATCCCCTCCTCATTGGCCCAGATGGCTGCCATGGTGCCGGCGAGGCCTCCGCCCAGGATGAGGATGTCCACGTCGATGTCCACCGAGAGGTCGAGCTCCCCCGGATCCACTATGGGATAGGCCTCCAGGAGCTCCGCCACCTCGTTTGGGGCGATATCCCCCTTGTTGGGCCCCACTTTCAAGGGGCGCTTTCCACCCGGGGCGTAGTCCGGATGGAACTTGAGGACCTCCTCCCGCTCCTCCATGGACATCGCCGGGGGAGGGCCCTCTTCCATGCGCCGGGCCCGGGTCGCGTGGACTTTCTCTATGGACTCGCGCATGTATTCCGGATAGCCGCCTACCAGCTTCAATTCCCCCGCCATATCTATCCCTCCCCCTGCCCGTTACGCGTCACGCGTGACGCGTCACGGGATCCGAGGCCGCCCTTCTCCCGCTGCTCCTTTTTGTAGAGCTCCTCTATCTCCTCGCGGCTCAAGGACATGAGCCGCTCGAACTCCTCACCGTACTTCCCCTCTTCCACTTCCCGGACCCGCTCCTCCACATGCTTTGGCACGGGGAGGGATTTCCCGTAGAGCCTTCGGGCGAGCTGTGCCGCGTGGTAATGCACGATCTCCGCCGGACATCGAATGGAGCAGAGGCCGCATTGTATGCAATCGAAGGAGAGTTCCGTCACCGCCTCGAGATCCCCCCGCAGGGCGGCCTGGATGTAGTCCATCACCTCGAGCTCCTGGGGGCAGGCCTTGGTGCAGGTGTTGCAGGCCACACACCGCGCCAGCTCGGGGAAGTACTTGAGGAGGACGGACCCCTCGGCGGGCTCCGTTTCGATATCGTACGTGGGCTTCTCCGCCGGGGCGAAGGGGATCTGGACCAGGAACATCCCGTCCTCCACCCGGGTTTGGCACGCCAGGGCGGCCTTGAGGCGCCAATCGCCGGCCACCCGGTACACCGTGGCGCACGCCCCGCAGAACCCGGCCCGGCATCCCGCTCCGCGCACGAACCTGTACCCCGCGTACTCGATGGCCTGCATCAGGGTGATGTCCGCCGGGACCCGATAGGCCTTGCCCATGATGTAGATGGTGACCCAGTGTTTTATGTCGGCGTCGTCGATCCCGGTGATCACCGCTTCGTTCGCCTCGCGGATCCGCTCCATGATCTCCTGGCCCATGTCTCAACCTCCCACGCGCTGCGCAAGTACCGGCCGGGGATCCACGGCCGCCTGCTCGAATCCCAACTCCTCCCCCGGGGCCCCCAGGGCGAACGCCAGAAGCTGGGTGAAGTAGAGGATCGGAATCACGTGACGTGTGACGGGTAACGCGTGACGGGTTGAGCTTTTATCACCCGTTACGTGTGACGCGTCACCCGGCACGGAGAGTTGGTGGTGTTCCAGGTTGTAGGTGCAGAGGGGGCAACTCGTTACGATGAGGTCCGCGCCCCGCCGCGCCGCGGCCCCCACGATCTCCAGAACCCGCTCCCGGGCGATCTCGGGGTTCGCCACCGTCTGGTACGCCCCACAGCACTCCACCTTGTGAGGAGAGTCCACCGCCTCCGCCCCCAGATACTCAAACAGGAGCTCCATCGTCTCCGGCCGATCCGGGTCGTCGATCCCCACCTCCCGGGGCCGAAGCAGCATGCACCCGTAATAGGGGGCCACCTTGAGGCCGTACAGGGGCCGCTCCACCCTGGCCTCGATCTCCTCGTAGCCGATCTCGTCCCGCAAAAGCTGCAAAAGATGCAGGACCTCCACCCCGCCGGCGTAGTCGGGCTCCTCGTCCATGAAGGCGTTTATGCGCTGGAGCCTCTCGGGGTCAGTGGAGACGAACCGGGCTGAGCGCCGCAGGGTGTTGTAGCACATGGCACAGAGGGTAACCAACCTTCGCTCCCCGAGCTCCTGGACCCGGATGAAGTTCCGCACGGGAGCCACGTGGCGCATAAGGTCGTCGGAGGAGAGGGAGTAGACCGTGCCACAGCAGTTCCAGCGGGGGAGCTCCGCGAGTTCATACCCCAGGCGCTCCATGGCCGCCTGGGCCGCCCGCTCGAACCCCCGCGCCTGATCTTTGAGGGCACAACCCGGAAAATACGGTAACGCGTGACGCGTAACGCGTGATGGGGATTTATCGGCTGCGTGACGCGCGACGTGTGACGCGCGGGGAGCGATGAACGCTTTGGCTTCATTGGACAAGGTTTTCACCTCCCTCCCCTCTCTTTCGCAGGCTTTTGATCAAGCCGATCAGCATCCTGCGCAACCTATTGATGGTGTCTTCCAGCGAAGATGTATCACAACCGAATATCTCCTTCGCCAGTATCAGTTGGGTCTCGAGCTCGGCCAAGGAACCAAGCGAAACGTATAAGAACTGGACGAACTCCCTGAGGGAGTCACGGGCCGCCCCCTCAGCTATATTGCTTGGCACCGAAATGGCCGCTCGACGCATTTGCGCCACGAGGCCATAGGTTTCCTCTCGCGGCAGCGTCGCGCTCAACCGGTAAACCCCTTTCACCAACTGCATCGCTTCCTTCCACACATCGAGATCCTTATGGCTCCTCATCCTCTACCCGTCACGCGTCACCCGTTACGCGTCACGGAGTTAATTTCCGTGTGGCTCCGACCAGGGCGATTTGGGGGACGCCCGGCGGGATCTCCCGCCACGTGAGACCCGTCTCCCCTTTGCGCAAGATGAGGAGCCTCAACGCCTCCATCACCTTGGCGATGTCCACCCCCTTGGGGCAGCGGACCTCGCACGCGAGGCACGAGGCACACACCCACGGGGACCGAGACGAGAGCACCCGCTCGTCCCCGAGCTGCAAAAGCCGCAGCACCTCGGCGGGGAGGAGGTCCATCCCCGAGGTGAACGGGCACCCCGCGGAGCACTTCCCGCACTGATAACAGGCGAACACGTCCTCCCCAGAAAGCTCCTCCACCCGACGCACGAAGTCCGGTTCCCCCGACGAGATCCGTAACGTGTGACGGGTGACGCGTGACGGGTAATCTGTGGCACCTATTCCCACGTCACGCGTAACGCGTAACGCGTCGCCGCCTATTCGTTCAGCCATCGTTTCACCTCCGCCAATGCCCGGGGAAGCGCCGCTTCCACATCCGGGGAAAGTCCCTCCCCGAAGGGGGGATCCGGGGGCACCCCGATGGCCAGGACTTCCACCTCCGGCACCTCCTCCCCCATCGCGGCCAATGCCTCCAGGGCCGCCCTGAGACCCACCCCATGGAGGTAACCCACCCGGGCCGGAAGCTCCTTCAGCGGGAATCGCCTCACCTCGCCCACCGGGAGCCAGGGCGCCGCGTCCACCACCAACACCTTCCCGTAGCCCACCATCGCCTCCGCCAGCCGCAGCCCATCGTGGACCCCTTCGATGAGGTCAATTTCGTGACGCGCGACGGGTGACGCGTGACGGGTTTCCTTTCCCTCTCCCATTACCTTCAATAGGCGGAGCAGGGCGGGGCCCACCCCGTCGTCTCCCCGATAGGGGTTCCCCAGGGCCACCACCGCCCTAGCGCATGATGCGTTTCTTAAGCTTCCCATCGCTCCCATAGATCTCCACCGAAAGGGGCATCTCCCCCGGGAGGAAGTGGGTGGCGCACGCCAAACAGGGGTCGTAGGCCCGGAACGCCATCTCCACTCGGTTGAGGAGCGTCTCGTCCCACACCCCGTCCTCCGCCAGGTGCTTGGCCATGGCCTTCACCGAGAGGCCGATCCCGGCGGCGTTGTGGGTGGTGGCCACGATCATGTTCGCGTAGGTGACGATCCCGTCGGTGTCGAGCACGTAGTGGTGGAAGAGGGTCCCCCGGGCGGCCTCGATCACCCCCACACCCTCCCCGGGCTCTCCCAACTTCCCCCGGACATCCTCCCCGGTGAGGGCGGGCTCCCGGGAGAGGGCCATGACCGCTTCCGCCGCCTGCACCAGCTCCACCAGCCGCGCCCAGTGGTAGGCGAACGTGGAATGCACCGGCTTTCCCTCGAAGAAGTCCAGGTACCGCTCGTATTCTTCCTGAGCCATGGGGGTGGCCATGCGCTCGGCCACGTTCAGCCGCGCCAGGGGACCCACCCGGTAGATCCCCGAATTCGGCCCGGGCTCAAGCCCCATCCATCCGAACTCCTTGAGATAGGGAAACTTCACGTAGGTCCACGTCTCCACGTGTTCGTCCAGAAGCTCCAGGGCATCGGCCGCCGAGCCGTGGTAGATCTCCTTCCCCTCGGCGGAAACGATCCGCAGGGCCCCGTCGTAGAAGTTGGGGGCCATCTCTTCGTCCACGAGGCCCATGTAGTGGGTGGGGAAGTTGAGCTCCTCTGCCAGGAGGAAGCCCTGGAACGAGGGATCGGGCAGGATCTTCTCGTGGAAAAGCTCCACGAGATCCTGAGCGAGCTCCACCATAGCTTTCGCCTTTTCCTCCACCGCGGCGCGATCCTCCTCCGAGAGGGGCTTGGCCACGCCCCCGGGCAGGGCGAACACGGGGTGGATCGCCTTCCCCCCGATCATCTCCAATATCTTTTGCGCCCCCGCTCGGACCCGCACCACCTTCTTCCCGAACTCGGGATACGCCTCCAGCACCCCGAGGATATTGCGCTTCGCCTTCTCGGCGTCGGCCCCCAAAAGGAGGTCCGGACCTCCCAAGAAAATCAGGTGCAAGAGGTGATCGGAGAAGATGTAGACGTTGTAGAAGAGCTCCCGCTGGATCCGGGCCGGCCCGGGGACCTCTGCGCCGTAGCAGGCGTCCAGACACTTGGCCGAGGCGAGATGATGGGCTTCGGGGCAGACCCCACAGATCCTCTCCGTGATCTGGGGCATCTCCTCGCCCCTCCTCCCGCGGCAGAAGAGCTCGAACCCTTTGAGCTCCGGGATCTGGAGGTATGCATCCTTGAGCTTCCCGTCATCGTCCAGGATGAGGAGGATCCTCCCGTGCCCCTCGAGCCTCGTTATGGGATCGATAAAGAGCTTCTTCATCTCTTCCTCCGGAACCTCCCGAAGGAGTACATGTAGAAGGTCCCCAGGGGATCGGCCAGGGCCTCCAGGACCCCGTCCTCCTTGGGGAAGTACTCCTCCCCCTCGTCCTCGAACCGCACCAGCGACGCCAACGCCGAGAGCATCGCCGTCCCCGGGTCGCCGGCCTCGGGGGTGGGGCCGAGGCATCCGGTGCAGGGCATCCCTGCCGCGGGACAGAGGGCGTTACAGCCGCCCCGGGTGACCGGCCCCATACAGATGAGCCCCTGCTCCAAAAGACAGGTCTCGGGGTCGGGGAGGACTTCGTGGGGCCGCACGATCCGCTCGATGCGGCGGTCGTCGTGCCGCACCCTTTGACATTCCTCACACAGTGCCTTCACGTTGGCGAAGACGTGGGGCGGCTCGGGCATCTCCCCCCCGAGGAGGGCCCCGAAGAACCGAGAGATGAGGGGCGCGGGCGGGGGACAACCGGGGACCACGTAGTCCACCCGCACCACATCTTCCAGGGGGACCGCCGCATCCAGGAGGTCGGGGAGGGCCGCCTCCCCGTTCGCCCCCGGAGGGGGCCCCGGCCGGAAACCCTTCCCGAACACCTCGCGGAAGATCTCCTCCTTGCCCCAGCGGTCCGCCAGCGACGGCACCCCGCCGAGGTGCGCGCAGGCCCCATACGCCACGATGTATTTGGACTTGGCGCGGAGCAGCTTCGCCATCTCGGCGTTCTCTTCGGTGCGGATGACCCCGTTTATAAGGGCGACATCGATGGAGCCGGGGGGAAGGGCCTCGAGGTCGGAGCGCTTGGCGTCCACCAGCGCCGGCCAGAAGACGATCTCCACCCGGGAGAGCACTTCCACGATGGCCTCCCCCACCTCCAGGAACGAGACGTCACACCCCCCGCAGCTCCCAGTCCAGTAAACGGCGAGCTTAGGCTTTGCGTCGCGACGCGGGACGGGCGACGAGTGACGCGTTTCCGTGAGGGATGTGGGCGAGCTCATGTCTCCCTCCATATCCTTACCGCCACCCGGCCGTACGTTTCTTCCACCGTTCATTTTCATCGCTCGATTTGAACCTGCCCGTCACGCGTTACGCGTAACGCGTCACCCCCGGCCACGATGGGGCCGAGTTCCTTGAGCTCCCGCACGAACTCCGTGACCACCTGGGCGAACCGTTGACCCTCAGTGGCCGAAATCCACTCCAACCGCAGCCTCTCGGGCTCGATCCCCAGCTGCGGAAGGAGCTTCTTCAGGAGCACCACCCGGCGCCGGGTCTTGTAGTTGCCGGAGACGTAGTGGCAATCGCCGGGATGACACCCCCCGATGAACACCCCGTCCGCTCCCCGCTCGAACGCTTCGAGCACCCACTGGGGATCCACCCGGCCGGAACAGGGGACCCGGATGGGGATGATATTCGGGGGATACTTCAGGCGGCTGGTGCCGGCGAGATCGGCGCCGGCATAGGAACACCACCGGCAGAGGAACGCCACGATCCGGGGCTCGAACCCGTTTACGCTAGCCACCCTTCACCTCCACCGCCTCACGCGCGCCCTCAAGCTCCGCCAGGGCCGCCTCCACCATCCTCTCCACCTGGGCGTCGTCCAGGTTCCGCAGGGATAGGGCCCCGCTGGGACAAGCCGCGACACATGTCCCACATCCCTCACAGAGGAGCTCGTTAACCTGGGCCACCTCCTCCACCGTGATGGCCCCATAGGGACAGAGGGGCGCACATACCCGGCACCCGGAACAGAGCTCCTCGTCTACCTCCGCCACCTCGGGGGAATGGGTGAGGACGGGGGCGGAGAGGAGGGAGATGGCCTTGGCCGCGGCCCCGGATCCCTGGGTCACCGCCTGGGGGATGTCCTTGGGCCCCTGGGCCGCCCCGGCGATGAAGATCCCGCCCGCCAGGGTCTCCAAGGGCCGGAGCTTGGGGTGCGCTTCCTTCAGGAACCCGTTCTCGTCCAAACAAGAGAGCCTGAGCGTCCGGGCGAGCTCCTCCACCCCCTCGGGGGGCACCACCGCCATGGCCAACACCACCAGATCCGCCTCCACCTCCACCCGCTGGCCCGAGAGGGTGTCCACGCCCCACACGATGAGTTTGTCCCCCTCCCGGAAGACCTTGGCCACCTTCCCGCGGATGTAGAGGACCCGGTCCTCCTCCATCACCCGGTGGATGAACTCCTCGTACCCCTTCCCCGGGGCACGGATGTCGATGTAGAACACGATGGCCCGGCCGTCGGGGACGGCGTGCTTGTAAAGGAGGGCGTGTTTGGCGGTGTACATGCAGCAGATGGCTGAGCAGTAGGGCTTGTGGAGCTCGGGATCCCGGGAGCCCGCACACTTTATGAACACCACGGTCTTGGGGACCTTGCCGTCTGAGGGGCGACGGATCTCCCCTCTGGTGGGGCCGGTGGCCGAGAGCAGCCGCTCGAACTGGAGGGGATCGATCACGTCCGGATCCTCGGGGGAGTACTCGGGCAGGGCTTTGGTCTCGTAGAGGTCGTAGCCGGTGGCGAGGATGATTGCCCCTACCTCCTCCTCGATGACCTCCTCGGACATATCGAAGTCGATGGCCCCGGGCTCGCAGACCTCAGCGCACTTGCCGCAGATCAAGGGCTTTATCCCCAAGCAGGTCTCCTCGTCCAGGGTGTAGGTGGAGGGGACGGCCTGGGGGAAGGGGATGTAGATCGCCCCCCGCTCCAAGAGCCCCCGATCGAACTCGTTGGGGACCCGAACTGGGCATACCTTTTCGCACTCGCCGCAGAGGTTGCAGAGGTCGGGATCCACATACGCGGGCCGCTTGCGGATCCGCACCCGGTAGTTCCCGATGAACCCCGAGATCTCCTCCACCTCGGCGTTCACCAACAGCCTGATGTTGGGGTGGCGCTCCACTTCTACCATCTTGGGGGTGAGGATGCACTGGGAGCAGTCCAAAGTGGGGAAGGTCTCGGAGAGCTGGGCCATGTGCCCGCCGATGGTGGGGCTTCTCTCCGCCAATATCACCTCGTAGCCGGCTTCCGCCACGTCCAGGGCTGCCTGGATCCCCGCGATTCCCCCGCCCACCACCAAACACTTGTCCGCGTGGGAGACCTCCACCGGCTCCAGGGGCATGTTCCCCTTGACCTTCTCCACCATGGTCCGGGTGATCCGGACCGCCTTTTCGGTGGCCTCCAGCCCGGGGTTGTGGACCCAGGAGCAGTGCTCCCGGATGTTGGCGCACTCAACCAAGTACGGATTGAGGCCGGCCTCTTCGGCAGCCCGGCGGAAGGTGGTCTCGTGCATGGAGGGGGAACAGGCGGCCACCACCACCCCGCTCAAACGATGCTCGCGGATGGCACGCTTTATCAGGTCCTGTCCGGGATCGGAACACATGTACTCGTAGTCGGTGGCGTACACCACCCCGGGGTAGCGGGAGAGCTCTTCCGCCACGCGTTTGACATCCACAACGCCCGCGATGTTGTGGCCACAGTGACAGACGAAGACCCCGATCCTTTGGCCGCGACGCGTGACGCGTGACGGGTGACGGGTGGACAGATTTCGCGCGTCACTTCGTTTTGACATGCAGGACCTCCTCCACGTACCGCACTCCCTCCTCGAACGCCCGGCGGTTGAGGTCCACGGTATGGGGCGGGACCGATTCCAGAACCGCTTGGCGCATCCCCTCCACCGAGACTTTGTCCCACACCGCGGCCAAGGCCCCCAGCATCACCACGTTGGCCACGATCCGCCGCCCCAGCCGCTCGGCGATCCGCGTGGCGGGAACGGGGATCACCCGCACGTCATCCCGCTCCTCGTATTCCACGAGGTCGGGATCGACGAGGAGGATCCCCCCTTTGCGGATGTCATGTCCGAACTTCTCGTAGGCTTCCTGGGACATAATCACCGCCACCTCGGGCCTCTCCACCCGGGGATAGGTGGCGGGGGAGGAGGAGATGACCACTTCAGCGGAACAGGCCCCACCGCGGGCCTCGGGGCCGTAGGATTGGATCAGAACGGCGTGACGCCCGTCGTGGATCACCGCCGCCCGACCCGTGATTCGTCCGGCGGAGATGATCCCCTGCCCTCCGAATCCAGCAAAACGAACCTCACCCCGCAAGGGATATCACCATTGGCACTTTATCCCTTGCGGGGTGAGGCCTAAATGTCCCCTATCAGATCAGTGGCTGACCCTCGTCATATAACCGCCATTTCGGTCTCAGGATCGAAGAGGTGCATGCGCTCCATCATGGCAATGAAGGTGGACTCCTCACCAACGCTCACCGGCACCCGGGGGTCCAGCTTGGCGATGATTTCTTGGCCGGAGCAATCGGCGTAGACGATGAGTTCGTCCCCCAACGCTTCCCGTACCTTCACCCGGGCGGTGAAGGAAGTCTCCGGCGCGGGCTCCCGCACCATCTCTGGGGTGCGGAGATCCTCGGGGCGGATGCCGAACACCACGTCCTTTCCGAGGTAAGAACGCACCTGATCGGTTACCTTGTCCGCGGGGATGAGGAGCTTGAACCCGGGACCCTCCACGTAGACCTTCCCGTCCGACTCCGTGAGCCGGGCGCGCAGGAAGTTCATGGGCGGGGAACCGATGAACCCGGCCACAAACATGTTCGCCGGCTGATCGTAGATGGTCTGGGGGTCGGCATATTGCTGGATCACCCCGTCCTTCATCACCGCGATCCGGTAGCCCAAGGTCATGGCCTCCACCTGGTCGTGGGTGACGTAGATGGAAGTGGTCTTCAAGCGCTGGTGGAGCTCGGCGAGCTCAGCCCTCATTCGCACGCGGAGCTTCGCGTCCAGGTTGGAGAGGGGCTCATCGAACAGGAAGACCTTGGGGTTGCGCACGATGGCGCGGCCCAGGGCCACCCGCTGGCGCTGACCGCCGGAGAGTTCCCGGGGCTTGGCCCGGAGTTTGTCCTCGATCCCCAGCATCTTGGCCACTTCGCGCACCCGGCGGTCGATCTCCTTTTTGGGAACCTTTCGGAGCTTCAGCCCGAAGGCCATGTTGTTGTAGACGTCCATGTGGGGATAGAGGGCGTAGTTTTGGAAGACCATGGCGATGTCCCGGTCCTTTGGGGGAACGTCGTTCACAAGCTTCCCGCCGATGTAAATTTCCCCCTTCGTGACTTCTTCCAACCCCGCGATCATGCGCAAGGTCGTGGTCTTCCCGCAGCCGGAGGGCCCCACCAACACCACGAACTCCCCGTCTTTGACCTCCAAGCTGATGTTATTTACGGCCACGAAGTCCCCGAACTTCTTGGTCACCTCTTTGAGGAGTACCTCTGCCAAAGCCCATCACCCCCGTTTCATCGTTTGGGCCGAAAGCCCAAAGCCTGGGAAACCTCCCGGGCGGCTTCGAGCACGGCCTCAGCCAATTTCCTTTTGTTCCTGGCCTTGGCTTTGGGCACCGAGATGGCCAAGGCGGCCACCACCTCTCCGCGGAAGTCCCGCACCGGGGCAGCCACCGTCAGGACATGTCCCTGGAACTCCTCCGCCACCACCGCGAACCCTTGGGCTCGAATCCCGTCGAGCTCTTCGGTAATGTCCTCCGGCGCTTCCTCCAGGGCCGTGGGGTTCAGGGAGTCCACGAAGGCCAGGAACACCCTTCCTGCGGCGGTGAGGTGCAGGGGGGCACGTTGTCCGATGAGGTGAGCACGAATCATGGGGGAACTGGTTTCCTCCTCGATAAAGATCACCTCCTCGTCCCCAAGGACCGAAAGCGTCGCGCTCCCTCCGTGCTCCTTCACCAACCGCCGCAAGACCGGTCGCGCCTGTTCCCGGATATCCAATCCCGACAAGATGTAGCCCGCCTGCACGAGAATTTTAAGGCCGAGGCGGTATTTTTTCGTGTCCGGATGGCGATCCAAGTATCCGTTCCGCCAAAGGGTGTACACGATGGGGTAGATACTCCCCGGCCTCAACCCGAGCCCCCGCGCCAGATCCGAAAGGGAGAGTTCACGCCGCTCGTTATCGAAGAGGTCCAGGATCTTTAGGGCCTTTGCAAGAGAGGTATTAACGTATCTTTCTCGCGACATCTCGACCTCCGTTCGTTATCTTCATAACTAAAACGTTTGTAGCCCTTAGCGTTGTCCTTGTCAACCGCAAGGCAGACGAGAGGCTCATGTGTGTCTTCCATCCCCTCCTTCCCGCAGGTAGTTCCACGCAAACGCGCCCAATATCCCCGCGAAGATTCCTAAAACTCCCGCCACGGCGATGTTCATCCCCCGGTGTGGGCCCACCGGCTCGCTTGATCCGTTCGGACCCCGCACCACTCGGAGCACGGACCCCTTGTCCCGCAGTTCCCGTAGGAGGGCCTCTTCCTCCCGTAACGAGAGGAGCTCCGCCTTGGCATCCACGTACCGCCCGCTGAGCTGGTCGAAGTATAGGATCCCCAGCCGGTCTACCCCGTCGATCAGGATCTCCACCGGGCGTAGCCGGCTGAAGAGGAGATCCACCTCCTTCTCCGCCAACGCCCCCTCCAGCGTGCGCCACTCCAGCCCCACCTCCACCTGCAACAGCGAGGGGTCCCCCTTGATCGCCTCGATCTTCGCCCGGATCTCCTCCCGCTGTCTCAGGGCCTCCCGGTAGGCCTTGTCAGCGAAGCCCTGCCACTCAGCGATCTGTGCCTCGAGCGTCTTCACGCGCAGGGCGATCTCGGTGAGACGCAGATCTATTGCGTCCGCCAGATCTCGGGCGTAGGCCTCCCGCAGGCCCTCGACCACCGCATCGAGCATGCCCACCAGGTCCGCGGGGGGAGCGGGTCCCTCCAGGGTCACGGAGACCAGCTCTTTCTCAACTTGAAATTTCGCGTGCTCCACAAACCACTGTGCCCTATCGTCACTCCCCAATTTCTCGGTAAGCAGGCGTTCGTCCTTCGCCCGTTCCGTGATCTCCTGCGGGGTGGGAACGGAAAATGATCCCGGAAGCCGGGGGAGCTGCTCTACGGTCAGGACGAGGGAGGCGCTGTAGATATCCGGGGAACGGAACGACACGAACGCCGCGGCGCCAACGGCCACCGCCACGGTAGCCAAGATGATCCACCTTCCACGCCAGATAACCCTGATGTAGTCCCGGAGATCAACCTCGTAGTAATCTAATTCTTCTCGTCGCGGATGATCCGGCGGAGCTCCTCCAGGCGCTCCCTTATTCGCTTCTCCCATCCGGCCTCCTTGGGATGATAGTACTCCTTGCCCGAAAGGGATAGGGGAAGCGACTCCATCGGCGCCACCCCCTCCACATAATCGTGAGCATACCGATAGCCTTCGCCGTAGCCAAGTGCCCTCATGGTCTTGGTCACAGGATTTCGCAAATGCAGCGGAACCGGCTCGTTTACGGTGCGCTGCACATCGGCTTTGGCCTCCTCGAACGCCGTGTAGATGGCGTTGGACTTAGGGACCAGGGCGAGGTACGCCGCCGCCTCGGCCAGGGCCAGATCCGCCTCGGGCATCCCCACGTATTCCACCGCCTGGGCCGCCGCCACCGCCACCCGCAACGCGTTAGGATCGGCGAGCCCCACGTCCTCAGTAGCGATGCGAATGAGGCGGCGGGCGATGTAGCGCGGATCCTCTCCGGATTCCAACATCCGCGCGAGCCAATAAAGCGCCGCGTCCACATCGGAGTTCCTGATGGATTTGTGTAAGGCAGATATCAGGTTGTAGTGCTCCTCGCCGGCCCGATCGTAGCGGGGGGCCTTCCGGGCCAATGCCCGCTCCACCGCCTGCAGGGAGATCTCCCCTTCCCCGTAGGCTAAGACCACCGTCTCCAGGGCTGAAAGGAGGCGCCTTGCGTCCCCATCGGCATAACGCACTAGAAAATCCTCCGCCTCCGGGGCGAGGGAAACCCTCCCCCCGTATCCCCTCTCGTCGGCCAGGGCCCGCCGCAAAAGGACCCTCAGGTCTTCCTCCGATAGGGGTTCGAACACAAAAAGCTGTGCCCGCGAAAGGAGGGCCGACCTAAGGACAAACGAGGGGTTCTCGGTGGTGGCCCCAATGAAATAAACGGAACCTTCCTCAAGATAGGGGAGGAGCACGTCCTGTTGCGCGCGGTTGAACCGGTGGATCTCGTCCAGGAAGAGGAGATCCCGCTTCCCCGTCTGGTGCCAGAGCTCCCGGGAACCCTCGAGGGCCTTCTTCACCTCGGCGGTCCCCACCAAGGACGCCGAGAGCCAAATGAACTTCGCCCCTACCCGCTGGGCGATGATCTTCCCCACGGTCGTTTTACCAGTGCCCGGCGGGCCCCAGAAGATTAGGGCGTGGAAGTTCCCTTTCTCTATCAGCGCCCGCAGGGGGCCATTGGGCCCCAAAAGGTGCCTCTGCCCCACGACCTCGTCCAAGTCCCTGGGCCTGAGGCGCTCCGCCAGCGGACTTTCCCCTTGCCACAACCCGGACATCCCAAATGATTTTAACGAAATCAAAGGGGCAGATCGGACAGGACCCTGCGAGAAGGTCCCTGAGCCCGGGAAAACCCTAAGCCACTTTGGCCAAAATCTCGTCGGGGATGTCGAAGTTCGCCACCACTTCCTGCACGTCCTCTTGCTCGTCCAGGGCGTCTAGGAGCTTCAGGAGTTGCTCAGCCTCCTTCCCCTCCACCCGGACGGTGGTCTTGGGGACCATCACAAGCTCTGCCTGGGCGATGGGTATTCCCCGCGCCTTGAGGCCATCCCGTACAGCGGCGAGGTCAGCCGGTTGGGTGTAGAAGACGATGGATCCCTCGTCTTCCTCGAAGTCCTCGGCGCCGAGCTCGATGCCGGCCATGATCAGTTCCTCTTTGTCCATGCCTTCAGGTATTTCGTCCACCCGGATCTTTCCCTTTCGTTCGAACTGCCACGCGACACACCCCTCCGTGCCCAGAGAACCCCCGTGGGTCTCGAAGATGTGGCGTACCGCCGAGGCGGTGCGGTTACGGTTGTCGGTCACGGCCCGGAGCCAGATTGCCACTCCTCCCGGGCCATATCCCTCGTAGGTTACCTCCTCGTACCGCTCGCCCCCGAGCTCCCCAGTGGCCCGCTTTATCGCCCGCTCGATGTTTTCTTTGGGCATATTGGCCGCCTTGGCACGCTCGATGGCCGCAGCGAGCCTGGGGTTGGAATCCGGGTTGGGATCATCGCGGGCGGCCACGATTATCTCCCGGGAAAGGCGGGAAAAGAGGGCGGAGCGCTTCTTGTCCTGTCGCTCCTTGCGGTATTTGATGTTCGCCCATTTGGAATGTCCTGCCATAGCGGAAAAATGATATTGACACTGCGGCATTCGGGCAACTCCCCCACCTCTTCCCCCTTCGGCTATACTCCCTTCCGCAATGGAGTCTTCCAGTGTAAAAAAGCTGGCGGAATACCTCCGTTCCGCCCGCAACGGGTGGGCGTTTACTGGGGCGGGCGTGAGCACCCCATCGGGGATCCCGGACTTCCGTGGCCCGAATGGCCTCTGGAAGAAGTACGATCCGGAAAAGGTCTCCACCATCGAGGCGTTCAGGGAACGGCCCGAGGAGTTCTTCTCCTTTTGGATACAGCGGTTCGAGCTCATGAAACGGGCGGAGCCGAACCCGGTACACAGGGTGCTCGCGCACTTGGAGGCCCGGGGGTACCTGCGGGGGGTAGTCACCCAAAACATCGACGGGCTCCACCGGAAGGCAGGTTCGAAGGCGGTTCTCGAGATCCACGGGAACGCTTGGACCGGGACCTGCACCGGCTGCGGGGAAAGATATCCGCTTGAGTGGATGGCGGAGCGGGTGCGGGCGGAGGGCGTGGCCCGCTGTGGTTGTGGCGCCCTGGTGAAGCCCGATGTGGTGCTCTTCGGGGAGCAGCTTACCCCCGACTTCGAGCGGGCATGGGCGGAGGTCTCACGGTGCGACGTTCTCTGGGTTTTGGGAAGCTCCCTCCAGGTGTGGCCCGCGGCGGAGCTCGTGCCTCTTGCGGCGAGAAACGGGGCGGCCGTGGTCATCACCAACCGGGACCCCACCCCCTATGACGAGCTCGCCGCTTTGGTCATCCGGGAGGACCTAGCGGCGCTGGCCGTGGCGGTGGCCCGGGAACTGGGGCTGGAGGAGGTGGAAGGATGATAGAGGTCGAGGTGGGAGAAATTCTGCGGAAGAGGGGCCTCACACTGGCGGTGGCGGAGTCCTGTACCGGGGGGCTCCTCTCCTCCCTCATCACCGATGTCCCCGGCTCCTCCGATTACTTCCGGGGCGGGGTGGTCGCCTACAGCAACGAGGTGAAGGAGCGGGTCCTCGGGGTCCCCCGAAAGATCCTGGAGACCGTGGGCGCGGTTTCCCCGGAGTGTGCTCGGGCCATGGCAGAAGGGGTGCGGAGGCTTACGAACGCGGACCTCGCCCTCGCCACTACAGGCATCGCCGGCCCCACCGGAGGAACCCCCACCAAGCCCGTGGGGCTCGTTTACATCGCCCTGGCCCATCCGAG
>DFNI01000007.1 GCA_002375995.1 Acetothermia bacterium UBA3571
GAGTACGTGACCTACGATGACCCACGGGTGCACAACATCGCCGCGCCCGCCCACCTCCCCGCGCCCAGGCCCAACACGCCCGCCTGCGGGAGCTCCTGGGGTTGTACGGGGCAGAGGTGACCTGTGTCTCCGAACTCCCCGGCCATCCCAACTCCGTGTTCACCCGGGACCCCATCGTGGTGACCCCCGAGGGGTTCGTGGAGCTCCACATGGGCCTTCCCACCCGGCGGGGGGAGGAGGCTTGGCTCGCCCGGCACCTGGAGAACTTGGGGATCCCCCGTGCGGGCCGTATTGAACCCCCGGGTACCCTGGAGGGAGGGGACGTGATCCTGGCGGGGCAGGTGGCGTTCGTGGGGAGGTCCTCCCGTACCAACGATGAAGGGGTGCGCCAGCTCGCGGCGATCCTGGAACGCATGGGATACGAGGTCCGGGTCGCCCGGGTTCCTTCCCTCTACCTCCACATCGGGGGGGCCATGAGCATGGTGGCCCCGGATCGGGTGTTGGCCTGTGCCGGTGTCTTCCCCCGTGACTTCTTCAGGGGGTTCGATGTAATCGAGGTGCCCCCGGATGACTTTGTGAGCGGAAACGTCATCTGCCTGCGGCCGGACGAAGTCTTGGTGGAACGCTCCCAGCGCGTGGTGGCGGAGGTCCTGGAGGCGGCGGGGGTCTCGGTCCACCCCGTGGACCTCTCGGAGTTCGTGAAGGGATCGGGCGGCCCCACGTGCCTTATCCTTCCGGTGGAGAGGGGCTAGGGGATGGAGGGGGTGGAGCTCCGGGCCGCGTTGCGGGAGGTGGAACCCCTCGTCGGTGGGAGGGTGGCCAAGGTTTACCAAGTAGGGGAAGTGATCTTCCTGCGCATTTTCTCGCCTCCCGGGGCGCTAGTCATCGATCCCTTGGATAAAGCGTTCCACCGCACCGAGCTCCGCCCCCCCACACCGGACCGCCCCCCGGCGTTCGCAGCGCTCCTGCGAAAATACTTGCGGGGAAGGCCCCTCCTTTCCCTGGAGCAGGCGGGCTACGATCGGGCCCTCAGGCTCCGGTTCCCCGAGGTGGATCTCGTGGTCGACTACCGCCCCCGGCGGGGGAACGTCCTCCTGGTGCAGGGGACGAGGGTGCTGGGCACCCTGGGGGAAGCGGGGCTTTCCCCCGTGGATTGGGGGCGGCCGGAGGATCCCGCGGAGGGAGTGGGCCCTGGGATCAAGCGGGCCCTGGAGGCCAGGCTCGGGCGGACCCCCACGGAGAAGGAGCTCCGAGAGCTCGTCGAGGAACTCCTGTCCGCGGAGCCCCGGGGGTACCTCTACCGTACCCCCAGGGGGCCAGTAGCTTCCTTTTTTCCCCGGCCGGAGCTTGGGGACGGGGAGGAGTTTCCCCACTACTTCCAAGCCCTGGACCGGGTGCGGGAGGAGGACCTTTTCCTGGGCGAGGCCCGCACGCTTATCCGGGCGGTCCGCGACGCCATCAAACGGAAGCGGAGCGCCTTGCGGAAGGTGGAGGAGGAGCTCGGGGAGGCCCGGGGATGGGAGGAACTCAAGACCAAGGCGGACCTCATCCTCACCCGGCTCCACGAGATCCCCCGGGGGACGCGGGAGATCGAGGTGGAAGGGTTCGACGGAGAGCCCGTAAGGATCACGCTGGACCCCGCGATCCCACCCCAAGAATATGCCCAGAGGCTCTACGCCCGGGCGCGGAAGCTCCGCCGGGCTCAAGGTGAGCTTCCCCGGAGGCTAAAGCGCCTGCGGGAAGAGCTGGAGGAATTGGGGGAGCTTCTCCGGGAGCTCGAGGGGAGGCCGTACCTCGCCCCGTACCTGGAGGGGGAGCTGGAGGCCCTGGGGGTGAGGGTTCCCCGCCCCCCGGCTGCCCCGAGGGAGGAAAAGCCTCGGCCGCGGGAGTTCACCATCGGGGGATATCGGGTGCTCGTGGGGCGTTCGGCCCGAGAGAACGAAAGGTTGGTGCGGGAGGCCCATCCCCGGGACCTGTGGCTACACGCCCGCGGGGTCCCCGGGGCCCACGTGATCCTGAAGTGCGCCGGGAGGGAGGTACCGCAAGAGGTGCTGGAGGAGGCGGCCCGACTCGCGGCCTGGCATTCCAAGGCCCGGTATGATACAAAGGTCGCCGTGACCTATACCGAGGTGAGACACCTGCGGAAGCCGAAAGGGGCGCCGCCCGGGGCGTTCGCGGTGTACAAAGAGCAAGTGATCGTGGTGCGGCCGGGAGGGGAGGATGGACCGAGCGCTTGAAGGGCTGTTGGCAGTATTGGCCCTCATCTGCAGTGTGATCCCCCACGAGGTGGCCCACGGGTATGTGGCGTGGAAGCTGGGGGATCCCACCGCCAAGCTCTCCCGGCGCCTCACGCTGAACCCCCTGCGACACATCGATCCCATCGGCTCCATCCTCATCCCCGGGATACTGGTCTTCATGCGGCTGGTGACCCGGGTGAATGTCCCGGTCTTCGGGTGGGCCAAGCCCGTGCCCATAAACCCCTGGTACTTCCGGGATCCACCTCGGGGGATCATGTACGTTTCCCTGGCGGGGCCCGCGACCAACATGGGTGTGGCCCTCCTCGCCGCCGGGCTCGGGCGGCTCCTTTGGCTCACGGGCCCCCCCGACTTCCTCTACTGGCCCATGGTGTTTCTGACCTATTTGGGCGTGATTTCCCTCTTCCTTGCGTTTTTGAACCTCCTCCCCATCCCCCCGTTGGACGGCTCCAAGGTGTTGGCGTTCTTCCTTCCCCCGGACCTCCGGCGCCAGTACCTCTCGCTGGGGATGTTCGGGATCTTGATCCTCTTTGCGTTGCTTTACTTCACCCCGGTGCTCCAGTGGCTGGGGGAGGTGGCCTTCCGCATCTGGGGCTATATTTCCTGGTAGGGGTAAAGCGAGGAAGGTACGCGTATAATCACCCGTCATGGCCGATAAAGCAAAGATCGAGGTCAAGCGTGAAGGCGACGAGGTTACCGTAGTGGTGGAGCTAACCGAGGAGGAACTCCGCGCCGCCGAGGACGAGGCCTATCGGCGGGTGGTCCGGGAGTTGAACGTTCCCGGCTTCCGGCCCGGCAAGGTCCCAAAGGCGGTGCTCCTTTCCCGTTACGGTCCGGATCTCTTCGACGACGAGGTCAAAGAGATCCTGGTGGACAAATGGCTCCCCAAAGCCATGGAGGAACACCAGCTCAAGCCTCTCTCCTCCCCCAAAGTGGAGATAAAGGAGTTCCAGCGGGGAAAGCGCCTCGTCTTCCAGGCCACCTTCGCCGTGTGGCCCGAGGTAGAGATCCCCGACGAACTGGATCTGGAGCTTCCCGAGGCCCCGGCGGCCGAGGTGGAGGAAGAGGAGCTCACGGAGACCCTAGAGGAACTCAAGCGACGCGCCGCCATCCTCGAGCCCAAGGACGGTCCTGCGGAACCGGGCGATGTGGTGCGCTTCAAGCATCGCGATGACCTCTACGAGGTGGAGGTGGGGGAGGGCGAGGAAGGCCTTCCCCACAAGCTCCTGGGGAAGCGCCCCGGGGATATCGTAGTGATCGAGGACGAAAAGGGTCGGAAGCTCTCCATCGAGGTCACCCAGGTCTACAAGATGACCATCCCCACCGAAGAAGAGGTGGCGGCCCACTACGGCGAGGAAAGCTGGGAGGAGCTCAAAGAAAGGGCGAGGGCCGAGATCCGCCAGCGTAAGGAAGCCGAACGAAAAGGGCGCATGCGCCTGGCGGCGCTGGACGCCCTGGCCGAAAAGCTCGGGATCGAGGTGCCTCCGAGCCTCCTGGAGGAGGAGGTGGAGATAGAGCTTGCCCGCCACGGGAAAAAGGAAGAACTCCGCCCCGAGGTGGAGGAGGTGGTGCGGCGCCGGATGCGCCGCTGGATCGTCTCGCGGCTGGTGGCATCCCAGAAGGGCCTTTACCCTTCCGAGGACGAGGTGCGGAACATGGCCCGCTCCCTGGAGGTGGAGGAGGACTTGGTGCGGTCCCGGTGGATATTCGAGCGGGCGGCGGACTGGATCTTGGAGCACGCGAAAAAGGGGAAGGAGGAAGGATGAAGCTTCAGTGGCCCTACGAGGAAGAGCGCATGATGCGCTACTACGAGCGGGCCTTCGCCCGCCTGTTCAAGGACAGGATTATCTTCCTTTCCGGGGAGATCATCCTGAGCGCCGGGGGCGCCCCGTATTCAGGGGCGGCGGACAACATCATCGCTCAGCTCCTCTGCCTCGAGGCCGAGGACCCTGAGCGCGACATCTACCTCTACATCAACTCCCCCGGGGGGGACGTGCACGCGGCGCTGGCCATCTACGACACCATGCAGTACGTGAAGTGCCCCGTGCAGACCATATGTGTGGGGATGGCGGCCTCGGCGGCGGCCCTGATCCTGGCCGGGGGCGAGAAGGGGAAACGCTTCGCCCTCCCCAATTCCCGCATCATGATCCACCAGCCCTGGGGTGGGGTGCGGGGGCAGGCGGTGGACCTCAAGATCCACGCTGAGGAGATCATGAAGATCCGAGACCGGATAAACGAGATCCTCGCCCACCACACCGGCCAGCCCAAGGAGAAGATCGAACACGACACTGACCGCGACTTCTTCATGTCCGCGGAAGAGGCCAAGGAATACGGCCTCGTGGACGAGATCATTACCCATCGCAAGCGTTGAAGGCGATGAGGGCTCAGGTGTTGGAGCGCCAGGGGCCGGTGGAGGACCGGCCCCTTTTGCTTAGGGAAGTCCCTTCCCCGCGGCCGGAAAGTGCCCAAGTCCTCATAAAGGTCACGGTTTGCGGGGTGTGCCACACCGACCTCCACATCGTGGAGGGAGACCTTCCCTTGCACAAAGTGCCCTTGATCCCGGGACACGAGATCGTGGGGCGTGTCGAGGCCGTGGGACAGGGGGTCGAGGGGATCTCGGAGGGGCAGCGGGTGGGGGTGGCGTGGCTCCATTGGGCCTGTGGGGAATGTCGTTTTTGCCGCCGCGGCGCGGAGAACCTCTGTGAACGTGCCCTCTTTACCGGGTGGGACGCAGACGGGGGGTACGCCGAATATACCGTGGCCTACGCGGACTTCGTTTACCCTATCCCCGAGGGGGTTCCCGATGAGAACGTGGCGCCCCTTCTTTGCGCAGGGATCGTGGGGTACCGGGCCTTGAAGCGCGCGATTCAAGGGAGGGAGCCGGGGAGACTGGGCCTCTACGGCTTCGGGGCTTCGGCCCACATCGCCATCCAGATCGCGAGGCACCTCGGCTGGGAGGTCTACGTGTTCACGAGAAGTCCCCAGAACAAGGCCCTGGCCCGGGAGCTCGGGGCTGCTTGGGTGGGAGAGGCGCAGGATCGCCCCCCGGAGCCCCTGGGCGCCGCGGTGATCTACGCCCCCGCCGGGTGGATCGTCCCGGAGGCCCTCCGCTCTCTGGATAGAGGGGGAAGGCTCTCTTTGGCCGGGATCCACATGACCCCCATCCCGGAGATGCCCTATTCCCTCCTGTACCAGGAGCGGGAGGTGGTCTCGGTGGCCAACGCTACCCGGGCCGACGCCCGCGAGCTTCTGCGTTACGCGGTGGAGATCCCCATCGAGACCGAGGTAACGCCGTTCCCCTTGGATGCGGCGAACGAGGCCCTCGTAAAGCTTAAGGAGCGGAGGATTCGCGGGGCCGCGGTGCTGGTTGTATGATCGCCGTGGGGTGACGGCGATGGCCCGGCACGAGCAGGCCCCGGTGACCGAACTCTTCCCGCCCCAGGGGCAGTGGACCGAGGCAGATTACTTTTCGCTTCCCGAGATCAATCGGTATCTGGAGCTTTCCGATGGGAGGTTGATCATGCCGCCTCATCCTACCAGGAGCCACCAGGCCGCCCTCGAGGCGCTATATGTGAGGCTACGGGCATTTGTTGCCGAAAGAGATCTGGGTGAGGTCCATGTCGCCCCCCTCCCGGTGAGGCTTTGGCCGGGCAGGATCAGTAACGTCGGAGCTTGTCTCCGACGTTGACCAGGATTTCCGTATACCGTGGACAGACGGCGATATACATCGCCCGTGACGGCGGGCCAAGGAGGTGGAGATGCTGAAGGAGCTTTCTTGGGAGGAGGCAATAAAGCTCGCGTCCCCGTATCCGTACGTGTTGGCGGTGACGGTGGATAAAAACGGAAAGCCCAATGCCATCGGGCTCGGGTGGTGGACTTACGTTTCGTGGGAGCCGCCGATGATCGCCATCGCGGTGGGACCGGAGCGCTACTCCTACGAGTGCTTGGAGTACTGTGGTGAGTTCGTGCTGTGCTTCCCCGCGGAGGACCAGTGGAGGGGGGCGTGGCATTGCGGCACCGTCTCCGGACGCGGCCGGGACAAGCTCGCCGAGGCAGGCCTCAAGACGATCCCCGCCGAGGTGGTGAGGCCTCCGCTAATCGAGGGGGCCACCGTGTGTTATGAGTGCCGGGTAAAGGAGAGGGTGAAGGCCGGGGACCACGAGCTCTTCATCGCCGATGTGGTGGCGATCCACGGCGATCCAGGAAAACACAAGCACCTTTACTCCATCGGCTACGAGAGGCTCACTTCACTCTCCCACCGGGAGGTAACCCCGTTTAGTTGATGGAATTTCAGTCGTTCCGGCGCGAGTTCCCGCTCCTTGAGCGGGTGGTGTGGCTCGCCTCGGCGGGAACGGGGCCCATGCCCAAGCGATCCCTGGAGAGGATCCAACAAGCACTCCACACCGGCTTCGACCCCACGGCTTTTGAGGAGGGAATCTCCCAGAAGGTGCGGGACTTGGTCGCCCGGCTCCTCTCGGTGGATCCCGTGGAGGTGGCCCTCACCCGCTCCACCACGGAGGGGCTGAACGCCGTCGCCGTGGCCCTCCCCTGGTCGCAGGGCGACAACGTGGTCATCACCGACCAGGAGTACCCCGCCAACGCCGTTCCCTGGTACCACCAAGCCCATCTCCGCGGGATCGAGATCCGGGTCGTCGGTTCCCGGGACGGGAAGTTGCCCCTGGACGCCTTCGCGGAGGCGGTGGACCGGCGCACCCGGGTCATCGCCGTGAGTCACGTTCAATTCGGAAGTGGATTCCGCGTGGATCTCGCCGGCCTCTCTGAGCTCGCCCGCGCCCACGGGGCGCTCTTGGTGGTGGATGCGATACAGTCGGTGGGCGTGATCCGGATACATCCCCGGGACCTGGGGGTGGACGTCCTGGCGTGCGGTGGCTACAAGTGGCTTTGCGGTCCGGAGGGAACGGGGTTTCTTTACGCAAGGGAGGAAGTCGCCGAGGCGCTCCGCCCTGCGGCGGTGGGATTCCCCAACATATCTCCCGAGGAGTACGGAAACCTCTGGGATGCCGTGTGCGGTGGAGGTGTATGGGTAAGGGATTTCGTCGGATATGCCCCCGGGGCCTCTCGGTTCGACGGGGTGGGGCTCAATCCGGTGCTTTTCTCGGCCTTTGCCGCGTCCCTGGAGTACTTCCTAGAGATTGGCCTGGCGCGGATCGAGGAGAGGGCGCTGGAGCTTTCCGGAAAGCTCATCGGGGAACTATCCCAGCGGGGGTGTGAGGTCGTCACGCCCCTGGCCGCTGCGGAGCGGGCGGGGATCGTGCTTGTGCGCGGGCCGTGGGATCTCGGGTCTCCGGAAGCCCGGGAGGCCGTGGACAGACACTTCCTCTCGCGGGGGCTAAAGGTCCACGTGCGCGCCGGGGGGATCCGCGTCTCCACACATTGCTTCAATACCCCCGATGATCTGGCGCTTTTCTTGGCCGCGTTGGAGGAGCTCGGCTGAAACGGGCTCTTTTCAGCCGGATTTGCAGCCGCGGTTCAGGCGGGGAGGGCGTCGGGGATCCCGAGCTCCAGGCGCCGCAGCCGCGGATAGAGCATCGCCCACATGGTCACCCCCAGGATGAAGCCCCCGAAGACCATGTACAGGAAGGCGATCCCTCGGCCTGGTCCCACCCCGATCAACCTCCCTATGCTCCCGGCCAACGGCCCTTCCACCGCCAACAGGGGCTCGAACACCCGGTCCGCCAAAGGTCCGGCGAGGAGGTAGGCCAAGGGGAGCGAGGACCAGGCGATCATCCGCCGGGTGGCAAACACCCTTCCCTGGAGCTCCAGCGGGGTCTTGGCCAACCAGATGGCTTGGCTGCATCCGTTGACGATGGGGATGGAGAAATACACCGAGAACGCGGCAATCCCCAAGATGAGAACGTTCGGAGGAAATCCGGCCAGGAACCCAATACCCCCTACCGAAAGGAGGCTCCCCAGGACCGCGCTGGTGGAGAAGCTCAAAACCAGGGGGGTGAAGAGGACGTACACCAGGCCGATGGTGAAGTTCGCCAGGGCGAAGAGGAGCAACAGGCCCAAGAGGCCGCGGTGGGCGGCGATGTACCGCCAGCCGTCCAGGGCCTCCCGGAGGAGGGAGACTTTTTCGTCGGCGGGGGCGGCCCGGGCGGGGCGGGGGATGCGCACGGCGACCAGGGTGGAGACGGCGAAGAGGAAGTAGCGAAGTCGATGGCGATGATCCCCCCGAAAGGAGGATCCCGGGAAGGGAGGTGGACACCATAATGAGGGCGAAGCGGGTGACGGAGCCCGTGGTCTGAAACGCCCACACACCCAAGGCGAACCCGGTGAGCTTCGAACCGACGAGAGAGACCAGCTGGCCGAACCAAACCAGGAGAAACGCCCTAACGCCCTCTACCCGTGAGTCGAATCCCGTGGGCGCTCCTTAACTCCCAACGACATTAACACTAGACTTCACTATCACCAAAAACAACCCTAGGGTGCGAGTTCCTTGCTGGCACGGAGGAAAGGCCATGCTTTTCCCGGCCGCCGTTTTTCGGATACAACGGTCGGAGGCGATGGGACGGGCGCGCTTCTGGGAGGAGGTCGTGAACTCGGGGCTCCATGGCCTTGGGGCTGTGCTCGCCCTGGCCGGGCTCGGGGGCTTGCTCGCCGTGGGCTACCGCTCGGGGGAGCCCCGGGCACTGGCGGCCGCGGCGATATACGGGGTCAGTCTGACTACCCTTTACACTGCGTCCTCTCTGTACCATGGGGCCAAGGCTGCCACGCCCCGGCCTTCGTTGAAGCTTTTCGACCATGTGGCGATTTACCTCCTGATCGCCGGCACCTACACCCCGTTCTGTCTGCTCCCCCTGTGGGGCCCCTTGGGCCTGGGGTTGCTCGCCGCCATCTGGGCCCTGGCCGCCATCGGGATCGGTTTCAGGATCTACCTCCGGGACCGTTTCCCCGTGGCCTGGGTCCTCATGTACCTGGGAATGGGTTGGCTCGCGGTCGTGGCCCTGCAGGCGCTCCACCTCCGGCTCCCGGGGACCGGGTTCTGGCTGGTGGTGGCCGGGGGGCTTTGTTACACGGTGGGGGTGGCGTTCTACGCCTTGGGCCGATACGTCCCGTTCATGCACACCATATGGCACCTGCTCGTCTTGGCAGGGAGTGCTTGCCATTACGCTGTCGTCCTCCTCTACGTGCTCTCGCCGAAGCCACCTAGTTGAGCTACACCGGCACAAAAAATTGGCCCCCACATCCCAGAGGGGGCCGTGGCGCGACACCGGCGGTGCTCAGTTCAATTATTGGAAAGCTGAAGCTGGTATTCCGGTTCGGGGGAGTTTAGGATGACGAGCTTGTTGCATTTGACACAACGGCTCGAGATAACGCTCTTGAACGAGTCCACCACTTCTTCGTACTCCGATGCCTTGAGGCAGTCCCGGCATAGGACCTTCACGTTTCCGGCCTTGGTACGCACGATCAGCCCAGGTATAGGGTCGCTCACTCCCCACCACCTCCTGTCCTAGCGAGGTTTCTCAGGGAATGAAAGCGACATAATTTTACTCGATTTCGGCCAGTTTTACGCGGATACGCTCGCCATCGCGCACGGCGGCGAAGGCTTTGGGATCTCCGAGGATCCTTCCTACCGGATTTACCGGGCTTGCAGGCCGGATCTCGTCGGGGCTAAAGGAGGCCGGAGTGGGGCCGAAGAAGATGCACAGGGCACGCCCGGGAGGCCAATAGCCGATATCTCCCACTTCCACCACCTCCACGGGGTTCTCCCCCTCGGCCTCTACCGGGATCTCGAAGTAGACCTCTTCTCCCCAACGGCGGGCGACCCCCTCGAAGGGGAGGGCCTCCGCGATGGCGCCCACCGTACGTGGTGCTTTCTCGGGCTGGAGCTCCGCTTCCACCTTTCCGACCGATTCCGCTTCGATCACGATCCTCATGGGTACAACACCACCTTCACCGCCTCGCGGCGGAAGAGTTTGCCGAACCCAGCTTCGAAGTCGTCCAGGGGGAGCTCGTCGGTCACCGCGGGGGAGATGTCGATCTCCGCGAGGAGATCGCGCGTCTCATACCAGGTTTCGAAGATTAGCCTTCCCACCACCCCCACGATCTCGATCTCGTTGAACACCACGGTGTTCAAATCCCACGGGATCCTCTCGTGGCTCAACCCGAAGGCCACCACCCGGCCCCCCAAGGCCACCGACCGGAGCGCCTCCTCCCAGGCTTTAGGGGAACCTGACATCTCGAGGACCACGTCAACCCCCCGGCCGCCGCTTAAGCGGCGGAGTTCTGCCACGGGGTCCACCGCGGAGGCGTCGAGGGTTTCGTCGGCCCCCAGGGATTTCCCCACCTCGAGGCGCCGCGGGCTCAAGCCCACAAGCCATACAGCCTTGGCTCCGAGCCTCCGGGCTATGGCACAGGCGAATATCCCGATGGGTCCGTCGCCGAAGATGGCGACCCGCTTTCCCCCTACTTCGGCCCGTTTCACCGCGTGGACTGCGTTCCCGAAAGGCTCCTGCAGGGGAGCGATGTTTACGGGCAACTCCGGGTCGTTCTTCCACAGTACCTTGGCCGGCACCACGATGTATTCGGCAAAGGCACCGTGGCGGTCGACGCCGATAATCTTCATTTCCTCGCAGAGATGTGCTCGGCCCGTGCGACACATATAACAGCGGCCACAGTAGATGTGGGTCTCAGCGGATACGTAGTCCCCGGGCGCCACCCCCTCTACCCCCGGCCCAACTTCCTCCACCTGGCCACAGAACTCGTGCCCGATTATGAGGGGGGGAGCAATCCGGGAGCGGGCCCACTCATCCCAGGAATAGATGTGGAGGTCCGTTCCACAAATGGAGGCCGCCTTCACCTTGACGAGGACTTCCCCCGGCCCCGGCCGGGGCGTCTCCGCTTCCGTCAATTCCAGTCCTTCCTTGGCCTCAGTTTTCATCAAGGCTTTCATCGTCAAGGTATTCTATGGTTTTGCTGGTCGTTTGCCCAAACTGTTTTCCGGGGCTAAGCTGGGGCGAATCCACTACGAAAAGAGCGAGGGGGGAGAAATGGGGAAATATGATTTCTTCATAACAGAGCTTGAAAACCTCAAACAACAGGGGCTCTTCAACATCATCCGCACCATCGGCAGCGCCGTGGGCGCCTGGACCGTGGTAGACGGAAAGCGCGTGCTCAACATGTGCTCCAACAACTACCTCGGCTTTGCCAACGACCCTCGTCTCAAGGAGGCCGCCCTCAAGGCCATCGAGGAATACGGGGTGGGGCCCGCGGCGGTGAGGTCCATCGCCGGCACCATGTCCCTGCACATAGAACTCGAGCGCAAACTCGCCGAGTTCAAGAAGACCGAGGACGCGGTGACGTTCCAGTCTGGCTTCTGTGCCAACCTCGCCACCATCCCCGCCATCATCGGGAAGGACGGCGTGATCTTCACCGACGAGCTGAACCACGCTTCCATCATCGACGGGTGTCGTCTCACCAAGGCTCAGCGGGTGATCTACCCCCACCGGGACGTAGACGCCCTGGCCAAATCGCTGGAGGAGTACAAGGACGTCCCGCGCAAGCTCATCGTCACCGACGGGGTCTTCTCCATGGACGGGGATTTGGCCCCGCTTCCCGAGATCGTTGAGCTAGCTGAAAAATACGATGCTTTGGTGATGGTGGACGACGCCCACGGGGAAGGGGTCCTCGGGGACCACGGTCGGGGGATCGTGGACCACTTCGGGCTCCACGGCCGCGTGGACATCGAGGTGGGGACGCTTTCCAAGGCCTTCGGGGTCATGGGAGGGTATGTCGCCGGGAAGAAGGAGATCGTGGAGTACCTGAGGCAGCGGGGGCGCCCGTTCCTCTTCTCCTCGGCCGTGACTCCGGCGGATGTGGCCGCCTGCATCGCGGCGGTGGATGTGCTCATGGAGACGGATGAGCCCGTGCGCAAACTCTGGGACAACGCCCGTTACTTCAAAGAAGAAATGCAGAAGCTCGGGTTCGACACGGGAGAATCCCAAACCCCCATCACCCCAGTCATGCTGGGGGAGGCCAAGACCGCGTGGGAGTTTTCGAAGAGACTCTTTGACGAGGGGATTTTCGCCCAGGCCATCACCTATCCCACGGTGCCGAAAGGGAAGGCCCGGATCCGGGTGATGATCTCGGCGATCCACACGAAAGAGGACTTAGACTTCGCCCTGGATAAGTTCGCCAAGGTGGGGAAAGAGCTGGGTGTCATTTAATGCAGCTGTTTCGGCGGATGGAGCGGGGCACTTTGCCCCGCTTTCTTTCTTCTTTCGCCAAATAATTTGGCAGCAACAAGCGGAGACCGGCGACCACCTTTGCCTCGTGGGCTCCAGGCTTTACGTGCGGGACATAATAAATGGTCCAAATTCAAGGGGGAGCACATGCCGGTGAACCTTTCCATCGAGAACGTCCCGGATAGGCTGGTGGAGAGGCTTAGAGAGCGAGCTAAGCGACATCATCGCTCCCTCCAGGGTGAGCTCATGGCCGTTCTGGAGGAAGCCCTTAATCCCAGGCGCCTGACGGTGGAGGAGGCCTGTAGGAGAATCCGTGCGCTGGACCTTGCGACCGGAGACGAAGCCGCTGCATCGGTGAGGGGAGACAGCGATGTTCGCTAGAAGCGCGGATACGGCCGCTTTAAGCCCTTTTGGACGGAGGTGGAACACCCGGAAGTGTTGCGGCTAGCGTTGGACACCGGACTGACCACTTGTGACGCGAGCTATCTCTATCTTTCTCGAGCTTTAAAGATCCCTCTCGTCACCGTTGACGAAAAGCTAGCGGAGAAAGCGGAAGCAAACGGGGTTTAGACTGTGCCGATCCCTTTGCTCCCTGCCGGGTGCAGGGTAAACTCACCGCGAGGCGATCCTTCATGAGGGGATGACCCGCACGCGGCCCTCGGTTTGATCCCGCGGTGGGGCGTACGCCCCAAATGTTCTTGTTTTGACCTGATGTATTGCTGCGGAGGTTCGCATGGATGCCCTCTCGATAAAAGGCCTCAAGAAGCGGTTTCTCAAGGGCCGCAAAGGGGAGGTACGTGCCCTGTGGGGGATCGGCCTCCGGGTAGCCCCGGGGGAGATCTACGGGGTCCTGGGGCCCAACGGCTCCGGGAAATCCACCCTCGTTCGTATCGTGGCCACCCTCCTCCTTCCCGACGCCGGCGAGGTGCGGGTCTTCGGCTACGATGTCGTGCGCGAGGCCCGTAAGGTCCGGGAGTTGATACACCGGGTCTCCACCGAGGCGGCGTTCTTCAAGAAGCTTTCCCCCATGGAAAACCTCCTCTATGGGGCCCGGCTCTACGGGATCCCGGGGAGGATCGCGGCCAGGCGGGCACGGGAGCTCTTTTCGCGTTTGGGGCTCCCTCCCGAGCGGGTTGGGAAGCCCATGGAACAACTCTCCCGGGGCCAGCAGCAGAAGGTGGCCATCGCCCGCGCCTTCTTGCACCCGCCGCGGCTTCTCCTCTTGGATGAGCCCACCACCGGCCTCGATCCCCGCTCCAAACGGGAGGTCCAGGAGTTGATCCTCGAGCTGAGGGAACGGGAGGGCACCACTGTCTTCCTCACCACCCACGACATGGACGAGGCCGATCGCATCTGCGACAGGGTTGCAATCCTGGACGAAGGGAGGATCGTGGCCCAAGGTACACCCGCCGCCCTCAAGGCCCGCGTAAGCCGCGACGGCGCGGAGGCCACCATGGAAGAGGTGTTCTTCGCCGTCACCGGAAAGGAATGGAGGGACGATGAGAGCACCGAGGCCGTTTAGACGTGAGCTCATCGCTACATGGGGGTTCGTGGCCCGGAACATCCACCTCACCAAGCGCTACTGGGGCTGGGAGTTGGTTTGGTTCGTCTATTCCCTCACGAGCTCCCTCGCCGTGGCCTACATCGGCTTGGGCACGGAGAGGCTATCCGGGCCGGGAGTGGACGGGAACTACCTCACCCTGTACCTCCTCGTGGGGACGCTCGTTTGGTCTTACCTTTCCCAGATCTTCTACGTGATCTCCGAGATGGTGGCCTGGGAGCGGTGGGAGGGAACCATCGAATATACCTTCATGGCCCCAAGCTCGCGATTGACCCATCTTGTGGGGACTAGCTTGTTCGCCGTAGTCTACGGGGTAGCCCGCACTCTCCTCATTCTCGCTGCGGCCGCCCTCTTCTTTGACCTGAACCTCGTGGGGGCGGACCTCGGGGCGGCGACCTTATGGCTTTTTGTGGGAAGCATCTCCTTCACCGGGTTCGGGATCCTGGCGGCGGTGATGCCGCTCCTTTTCCCCGAACGCGGGGTGCAGATGACCAATGTGGTGGCGGCACTTCTTCTCCTCATTTCGGGCGTCTACTACCCGGTGGAGGTGCTCCCGGGGTGGCTTCAGTTTTTGGCCCGGGTCTCCCCTGCCACCTACGTCATCCGGGGAATGCGGGGGGCGATCCTGGAGGGAAGGGGATTGGGAGACGCGGCCCGCCCGCTTGTGCTCCTTTTCCTGGGCGGCCTGGCCATGATCGTTTTTGGCACGTGGGCGTTTTCGCTCGCGGAGCGCTACGCCAAGCGGACGGGCCGGCTCAAGCGTTCAGGGTGATCAGCCTAACTTCTCCTCCACCTCCTCCAGGAGCTCCGCCGCCTGTACCTTCACCATCCCGTTCTGGAGGAGCACATCTCCCTCGCCCACATCGGCGGCCAAGATCTCCTCCAGGGCCGCCTTGGCCTCGGCCCACATCTTCTTGGGGATCAGGTAGTACTGGACGTAGAAAAGCTTGTTCTCCAGGTACTGGGGGTAATCCTCCATCGCCTGGGTGAGGAGCTCGTCCACCTTGTCGAAGTCCTTCTTGAAGGGGTGCTTGGCCCAGTAGGCGGCCAGAGCCCTAAGCGGCCCTCCATATTCGAACCCGGGATCGAGCTCTATACACCGCTCCATGATGGCATAGAGTTTCTTGTCATCGCCCCGGAAGGCGGCGGCGATAAGGGACCCCAATCCCCCGAGGTCGATCTTCCTGGCCCAGTTGGAATAGGTCCAGAAAAGGGCGGCCACGTTCCCGTGGGCCTTGACCGCGGCGATGAACCCCTTTTCCTTCTCCAGGGCGGCGAAATCAGGATCGGCCCTCAGGGCCCGTTCGGCGTACTCCTGCCCCGCGATGTGGAGTTTTTGTTTTTCTTTGGTGTCTTCAGTGAAGATGTCCGCCAGGACGTAGTAGGCGTGGGCGAGCTCGGTGAGGATGTAGACATCTTCTCCCGCCCGCTCGAGTGCCTGCTCGTAGAGGTCGATGACCTGGAGCATTTTTCCCTTCAGTGTCTCGTGGATCTCCGGGGTATACAGGGTAGACTCCACTTCCAGGAACAGGGCATCGGCCTGCGAGACCAGATCCTGGGAGCTTTGGCCGAAGGCCAAGGCCCCGAGAGCGAAAAGCGTGATCCCGAAAAAGATCGTCCTCTTCATCGCCTTCCTCCTTATTAGGGGTTACGGCTCCTCAGCCGGTTTCCGCCAGTTTACCAAATCGGCTGACGTTTTGCGCGGATCGGCTCTCGAGGTGGCCCGCATCTTGGATCTGTACCCCGGTCCCAAATCCGAGGGGATGGTGGCGCAAAGTCCGTTTCACCGTTTGGTGAAGGAAGCCCGCCGCAGCGGCGCGTTTTTCGCCGGACCCTGTGCCGCTCAACGTCGGGGTTCTCCGAAGCTAGTCATGTCCCAGAGGATCACGGTTTTGTCGGCGGAGGACGACGCGAGCAATTTTCCCTCGGGGCTGAAGGCGACACCGGTCACGGGCTTTCTGTGTCCTTTCAACGTGGCCAGGGCCTCTCCGGAAGCGGGATCCCAGAGGATGATCGTCCCGTCGCTACAAGCCGAGGCGAGGATCCTTCCGTCGGGGGAGAAAGAGACATCGTTCACGAACCAACGATGCCCTGCCAAGACTCGGAGTAGCCTCCAGGAGGTTCCTTCCCAGATCTTGACGAGGTAATCCGTGCCACACGTGGCGATGAGCTTTCCGTTCGGAGAGAAGGCTACGCCCCGGGCTCCTCCTTCATGCGCCGAAATGGCCACCACGAGCTTTCCTATAGCGGTATCCCAGATATAGATATTCCCGTCCTTCGCGGCGGCCGCAAGGAGCGTTTCGTCGGGGGAGAAAGCCACATCCTCCACCTCATCGGTGGGTTCGGAGAGGAGGAAAAGGCGTGTATAGCCCTCCGGAGAGACTCGCCATAGCTCCACTTTCCCGGACGCCGCTCCGGCGGCGAGGAAGCCCCCCTTGGGGGAGAACGATACTGTCATCAGGGCTCCAGCGTGGGATTCGAGCAGCTCACAAGCGCCGGAATCGACGTCCCAAAGTCTCACCGCTCGTTCCATAGGGGCTACCGAGGCGATGGTTTTGCCATCGGCGTTGAAGGAAACGGCCATGACCCGGTCGATGGAGCCCTTAAATGGGTAGATCTCCATCTTGAGCTCCACATCCCAAAGGCGCACGATCTTGTCGAAGCACCCTCCGGCAGTAACGAGATATCGCCCGTCGGGCGAGAGATCCAAACCCCATATAGGGCCTGTATGTCCGGTGAGGATTGCGTAAGATTCTTGAGCGAGCCCGCCCAACGCCGCGAGAAACACCGCCACCGCTGCCAGAGACCTCCCCATTTCACACCTCCTGGATAAACGGACGGCTTTCGATCTTACCCCCTCTTGCCCACTTCGCCCTCAGTTCGGGGGCCATTTCCCACCCAAAGGAAGCACGGACGATTTAGGTTAAACTAACCTGGTCTTTCACTCTGCAATACGCGGTGCAATTACGAGGAGGGAACGTGATGGAGAGGACATTGGTGCTTCTCAAACCGGATGCGGTGCAACGGCGCCTCATGGGAAGGATCATCTCTCGCATCGAGGAAAAGGGCTTGAAGATCGTGGCCATGAAGATGATGCGGGTTACTCGAGAGCTTGCCGAACGCCACTACGCGGAGCACAAGGAGAAGCCCTTCTTCGGCGAGCTCGTCTCTTTCATAACCTCGGGGCCCATCGTGGCCATGGTGGTGGAGGGCCCCAGGGCCATTGAGGTGGTGCGGAAGATGATGGGGAAGACCAACCCCCTGGAAGCGGACCCGGGGACCATCCGCGGCGACTACGGACTCTCCATCACCATGAACCTGATCCACGGTTCCGACTCGCCGGAGACCTCCGCCCGGGAGATCCCCATCTTCTTCGACGAGGGAGAGATCCTCCATTACGATATTGCCGATTCCAAATGGCTTGGAGGCTGAGATGGAGCTCCCGGCGCGCTACGACCCCCGAAGGGTAGAGGATAGGATCCTCAGGTTCTGGTTGGATACCCGCTTTTGGGTGGCGAACCCCCGAAGCGGGAAACCCCCCTTCTCCATCGTTATCCCCCCGCCCAACATCACCGGCCGCCTCCACATGGGACATGCCCTGAACAACACCCTCCAGGACATCGTCATCCGCTACAAGCGCATGGACGGATACGAAGTCTGTTGGTTCCCGGGGGTGGACCACGCCGGGATCGCTACCCAGAACGTGGTGGAACAGGAGCTCGCCAAGGAAGGCCTCACCCGCCACGACCTCGGGAGGGAGCGGTTCTTGGAGCGGGTGTGGGCGTGGAAGGAGAAGTACGGGAACGAAATCGTGGAGCAGCTCAAGACCCTGGGTGCCTCGTGCGATTGGTCCCGCTTGCGGTTTACCCTGGATCCGGGCTTCTCCCGGGCAGTAAGGGAGGCGTTCGTCCGCTTCTACGATGAGGGCCTCATCTACCGCGGGGACTACATGATCAACTGGTGCCCCCGTTGTGGCACCACCCTCTCCGACATCGAGGTGGAGCACGAGGAGGTCCAGGGGCACCTCTACTACATCCGTTACCCCCTGGAGGAAGGGGGGCATGTGGTCATCGCCACCACCCGCCCCGAGACCATGCTCGGGGACACCGCTGTAGCGGTGAACCCCGATGATCCCCGCTACAAGCATCTGATCGGGAAGACCGCGGTCCTCCCAATCATCGGGAGGAAGCTCCCCATCATCGGGGCCCCGGAGGTGGACCCCGAGTTCGGTACTGGGGTCTTGAAGGTAACCCCGGGCCACGATCCCGTGGACTTCGAGATCGGAAAGCGCGAGGGACTCCCCGTGGTGAACATCCTGAACTCCGACGGCACCATCAACGAGAACGGCGGCCCCTTCGCCGGCATGGACCGCTACGCCGCCCGGGAGGCCGTCGTCGCGCGCCTGGAGGAGGAGGGGCTCCTGGAGAAAATCGAGCCCTACCGCCACGCCGTGGGCCACTGCTACCGTTGCCATACCCCGGTGGAGCCCCTGATCTCCACCCAGTGGTTCGTACGAATGAAGCCCCTGGCCGAGCCCGCCATTCAGGTGGTGAAAGAGGGGAAGATCCGGTTCGTCCCCGAGCGCTGGACCAAGGTCTACTACGAGTGGCTGGAGAACATCCGCGATTGGTGCATCTCCAGGCAGCTTTGGTGGGGCCACCGTATCCCCGCCTGGTACGGTCCCGACGGGGAGATCTTCGTGGGACGCGACGAGGAGGAGGCCGCGGCCAGGGCACGGGCCCACTACGGCGAGGACGTCCCCCTGAAGCAAGAGGAGGACGTCCTGGACACTTGGTTCTCCTCGGCCCTCTGGCCCTTCGGGGTGATGGGCTGGCCCGATGAGACCGAGGACCTCAGGACCTTCTACCCCACCTCCCTCCTCATCACCGGGTTCGACATCCTGTTTTTCTGGGTGGCGCGGATGATCATGACCGGGCTCCACTTCATGGGGGAGATCCCCTTCCGGGAGGTGTATATCACTCCCCTCATCGTGGACGAAAAGGGCCAGAAGATGAGCAAGTCCCGGGGCAACATCATCGACCCCCTGGAGGTAAAGGAGACCCACGGGATGGACGCCCTCCGCTTCACCCTCTCCCAGGCCTCCTCCAAGGGGCGTTCGTGGCGCCTCTCCTGGAAGGCCCTGGACGACGGCAGGAACTTCCTCAACAAGATCTGGAACATGGCCCGGTTCATCATCCAAAACACCCGCGACCTCCCCGAGGGGGTTTCCCTCGAGGGGAGGGAGCTTTCCCCCGAGGACCGCTGGATCCTCTCCCGGATCTCTTGGCTCGTGGGTAAGGTCCGCGCTGAGCTCGACAAGTACAACTTCCACCTCGCCGCCGAGGCCCTCTACGACTTCACCTGGCACGACTTCTGTGATTGGTACTTGGAGCTCTCCAAGATCCGCCTTTACGGGGACGACCCCGGGGCAAAGAGGACGGCTCAAGCCGTGCTCGTAGAGGTGTTGGACCGGCTCCTGCGGCTGCTGCATCCCTTCATGCCGTTCATCACCGAGGAGATTTGGCAGCTCCTGGGCCGGGAGGGGACCATCGCCACCGCTCCCTTCCCCCGGGAAGAGCCCTCCTGGCGGGATCCAGCGGCCGAGGAGGGGTTTGCCCGGTTCCGGGACCTGGTGGTGGAGATCCGGGCGGTACGGGCGGAGCTCGGGGTGCCGGCCGCGGCGGAGGTGGAGGTGATCCTTGCCGGCGAACTGGGAGAGGTGGAGCGGCTCCTTGCCTTCGCCCCCGCCATCCGGCGCCTGTGCCGGGCGAAGGGGGTGCGCCACGAGCCCGCCTACGACCCCGGACCGGGGACGGCCAAGGTGGTCCTGGGGGCGGTGGAGGCGTTCGTCCCCTTGAGCGGGGTGGTGGACCTTTCCCGGGAGAAGGAACGCATCGCCAAAGACCTGGAAAAGATAGAACGCAAGCTCTCGGGACTGGAATCCCGCCTCGCCAACGAAGAATTCCGCTCCAAGGCCCCGGAGGAGGTGGTGAAAAAGACGGAGGCAGAAGCCGAGGAGTTGCGCGCGAAACGGGAGCGGTTAAAACGATACTTGGAGCTATGAGAACGCAGACTTCGCCCCGGCAGCCGGTGGTGGGGAGCTTCTCGCGAATGCGGGCGCTCTTAGGGCGCCTGGGGAACCCGGAGGAGGGGTTCCCCTCCATCCACGTCACCGGCTCGCACGGGAAGGGTTCAGTGGTGTCTTTCCTGGAGGCCGCGTTTGCCGCCTCCGGGTACAGGGTGGGGGTCCTCTCCCCCAGTTCGGCACCCCAAGAGATGGTACGGCTCTCGGCCGAACCGGTTCCCCAAACCGCCCTAGAACCCTACCTTTCCCGGGTGGACAAAAGGTGCGAGGTCCAAGCACGCCCTGTGGAAAAACTCGCCGCGGCCGCCTTCCTTTTCTTCGCCGAAGAGGAGGTGGAGATCGCCGTGGTGGGAGCCGAGGTGGGTGGACGTAACGATCTCGCCAACTGCCTTCCCCATCGGCTCCTAACCCTTGTTACCTGTGTGGAGGAGGACAGGGTGGACCTGTTCGGGCGGGGGTGGACCCGGGCTTCTTGGGAGGAGGCCCACACCGCTTCCCCTGGGGTTCCCCTCCTCACCGTGGAACGCAAGGTGGAAGCGTTGGCCGCGTTCGCGGAAGCGACCAAACGGGCTGGGGGGGCGTTGGTGATCCTGGATCCCGACGAGGTCCAAGGGCGGGAGTTTTCCTGGGACCGTGTGAGCTGGGGCCTCCGGGAGGATCCCTTGGGCCTCGGGGAGTTCTCCACACCTCCGCTGGGGCTCTACCAGCAGGCCAACCTGGCCCTGGCCTTGGGCGCTCTCTGTGAGCTAGTGGGAGGATGGGAGCTAGGACGGGACGCGATCAAGCGGGGGTGGACAAACGTAAAGCTCCCGGGGAGGTTCGAGGTCATCTCCCGACGGCCGTATGTGGTCCTGGACGCGGCGAGGAACCCTGCGGCCGCGGCCTCTGTGGTGAAGACCCTCGAGGCCATGCCCGATCCGGGCGGCCGCCGCACGCTCCTTTTCGCCATCCACCGGGGGCAGCCGGTTCGCTCCACCGCCGAAGTCCTCTTTCCCGCTTTCGACGAGGTGATCCTCTGCTCCGGCGCCGATGAGGAGCTCCTCCCCGCCCAGGCCCTGCTCCCCCAGGCCCGACGGTTGGGGGTGCGTTGCCGGCTGGAGCCCGATCCCCTCGCCGCCGTGGTGAATGCCCTGGAAGCGGCCTCGCCGGAGGACCTGATCGTGGTGGTGGCTCCCAAAAAGATTTTGGCGGAGGTGCGCCGTGGCCTTGGACGCCCTGCTTGAGGAGGTGCGCAACGGAGACCTCCCCACCCACGTGGGGATCATCATGGACGGAAACGGCCGCTGGGCCAAGGCCCGGGGGCTTTCCCGCCTGGAGGGACACCGCCAGGGGGCGCTGACCGCCGAACGGATAGTACGGTTCGTGGTCAAGGAGAGGCTCTTCCCTTATTTGACCCTCTTTGCCTTCTCCACGGAAAACTGGGCGAGGCCCCGCCACGAGGTGGACGGCCTGTTCGCGTTGCTCGAGTCGTTTCTGCGCGAGAAGACGGAGGAGTTCATCGATTCCGGGATCAGACTTTTGGTGGTGGGGGATCACAGGCCCCTCCCCGAGGGCCTGAGGGCCGTCATCGAGGAGATCGAGAAGAAAACGGCTAACAACGAGACATTGACCTTAGCCATAGCGCTTAATTTCGGCGGCCGCTGGGCCATCCTCCGGGCCGCCAAGGACCTCCTCCGGGCCGCGCGTTCCATCGCTTTGGGGCCCGAGGAGGTGGGGGAGGAGCTTTTCCGGGCCTACCTTCCCACCGGGTCCCTCCCCGACATGGATTTCCTCATCCGCACAGGGGGGAGACTGCGAATTTCCAATTTCCTTCTGTGGGAATTGGCTTACACTGAGCTCTACTTCACCGATACCCTCTGGCCGGACTTCGACGAGGAGGCCCTGCTTTACGCCCTCAAGGATTTCCAGAGGCGGGAGCGGAGCTTCGGGAAGGTGAAGGGATGAAATCCTCGCTGATAAGCCGCGTCCTCACCGGGGTCGTGGCGATACCCCTGGTGCTGGGTCTCCTCTATCTCGCACACCGCTTTTCCCTCCCGTGGCTCGTGGGGATACTCCTTTCGGCGGTGGCGCTGGTGGCGGGGTGGGAATACCTAGGATTGGTGGAGCGGTTGGGGATCCGCCCGCCCCGGGAGCTCCTCTTGGGCGCGACCCCCCTCTTCCTTTTGCTCGCGGGGATGTGGGAAGGCACGTACGCGTTGGTGTTGGGTTGGGGGGTGGCTTATCTCACTGTGATCTACTCCTTCTTCCGACGTGGACACCTCGAGGGGTTCCTCACCTCCCTCGCGAGTATCTTCGGCTTCATCTACATCCCCGGGCTTTTGAGCTTCTTCTACCTCCTTTTCCGACAGGACCTTTTCCTCGCTTACCACTTCCTCTTCATCGTGTGGGGATACGACACGGGCGCCTTCTTCGCCGGCACCCTTTTCGGGAAGCACCAGCTCCTTCCCCGCATATCGTTGGCCAAGACCTGGGAGGGTGTTGTGGGGGGGCTGATCCTCGCGGCAGCGGGTGCCGCCCTTTATCCCCGTTTTCTGGGGGACCTGGCGCACTGGGCTCCCCACGTCGTGGCCCTGGGAGTATTGGTGGGGGCGTTCGTTCAGCTGGGGGACCTGTTCGAGTCGCTGCTCAAGCGGGCTGCAGGGGTCAAGGACTCGGGGCGGATCTTCCCCGGCCACGGGGGGATGCTGGACCGCATCGACGGCCTCTTGGCTTCCATCCCCGTCTATTACTTTTACGTGCGGTTCATCATCGGACTTCTTCAGTGATACCGGACGGCAAAGCTAAAGGACGACACTACGCCGTCTCGGGGCCCTTCGCCTCGATCTTGATGTCCAGGATCGGGGTGCCTTCCCAAGCGTCCAGACCTCGTACCCACAGGCGGTTCCCCTGCAGGGAAAGGAGCTCCACTGTCGTGGCCCCGATGGGGTTCGGCCGGTGTGGGGACCGGGTGGCGAATACGCCCCGCAGCGGCCGGGCGGGATCCCCCCGGGGGTGGGCCTCGAGGCGCGTGCGGTCTGCCCGATCCATCCAGAAAAGGATCAGGATCTTTTCGCCCGGCGAAAGCCCCTCCAACCCCGCGACGAGTTCAGGGAGAATATGGAACTCAGTCGTTTCCCCTTCCACCCGCTCCACCCACCCGATGGGCCGGAGGACGATCTCCTTCATCTTGCGAGCTCCCCAGGGAAGCCTCGAAAGGGCTTAACTTGCTCCAACTTCCTCCTCCACCGTCAACGCCACCACCGCGAGGTCTTTCCCCTCCACGATCTTCACCCGGGCCCCACAACGGGGACAGGATAGGATGGGGACTCGCATGTGCCAGCCTTCCTCCGCCAGGTATTTGGCATCGCCCTCGTACCCGCACCCGGGGCACCTCACCCGCACCGGGACCCGCTCGATCTCGAGCTCCGAGCCCTCGAGCTCGGTCCCCTCGGTGATGATCCGCCACGCTTCCTTCAGGGCCTCGTGGGAAAGCACCAAAAGCTCCCCTTGGCGGAGGTGGATTTTCTTAATCCGTGACGCACGACGCGTGACGCGTGACGGGAGCATTTCGGGTTGGGCTAGACGGGCGCGGAGGGACTCGAAGATGGAGAAGGCCAGTGAATACTCGTGCATCAGAACCCCAAGGCCGAAAGGAGCTCCTCGATCCCGTGGCCGCTTTTGGCGGCGGTGAGGATGGCCCGCCCGTGGGGGTTGACCTTGCGGTAGTCGGCCAGGATCCGCTGGGGGTCCACCCCCACCACCTCCGCCAGATCCACCTTGTTGATCACCACCATATCGGTCTGGGCGAAGATCTTGGGGTGTTTGCGCACCATGTCGTCGCCCTCGGTCACGGAGATGACCACGATGTCCATCTCCGTGCCCAGGGGGAAGTCCGCGGGGCAGACGAGGTTCCCCACGTTCTCGATGAAGAGGACGTCGATATCCTCTAGGGGGAGGTCCTCCAGGGCGTGGTGCACCCGATGGGCATCTAAGTGGCAGTCGTCCCCGGTATTTATGTTCACCGCTGGGATTCCCGCTTCCCGGAAGCGGCGGAAGTCGTCGTCCCCGGCCACATCCCCGGCCACGGCTCCCACTCTGATCCCCCGGCGCCTGAGCTCCTCCGCCAGCTTGAGGATCACCGTGGTCTTTCCCGAGCCGATGGCCCCCATCACGTTGAAGGCCCGCACCCCCCGCGAGGAGAGGAGCTCGTAGTTCTCCCCCGCGAGCTCCAACTGCTTCTTCAAGATATCGCCGAAACCTACCTGAATCTCGTGCATCTCCCCGTGAGGGTATATTCCCTTACCCGCTCCCGCAACCCGAAGCGGCGGATGATGGAGATCATAATTTTTCCTGATCCAGCACACATGGCCCCGCCCACATATAAGCGGCGCCAAATTTGCCTTTTCCCAGGGCTTCGGTGTATAGTTCCTGCACCATGCGCAGATGGGGGGCATGGGTAGCGGGTGCGGTCTTCATTTACGCGATATACCTCCTTCTCACCCTCTGGACCGGTAAGGTGGGCGTTTGGTCTTTGGGTGAGCTCATCGGCGGGGCAGTGATTGCCCTCCTGGGCGCGATCCCCCTGACCCACTTCGTCTTCAAGCGGGAGGACCTGCGGCTGCTGCAGCCCCACCGGTGGATCTTGTTCATCTTTTATCTCGTGGGTCCTTTCTTCCTTTCCATGGCCCGGGCCAACATCGACGTGGCGTATCGGGTGATTACCGGCAAGATCCGTCCGGGGATCGTGCGGTTTCAGCCGCACCTCAAAACGGACTTTGGCCGGACACTCCTGGCGAACTCCATTACCCTCACCCCGGGGACCCTCACCGTCGACGTGGACGATTCTACCGGTGAGTTCTACGTCCACTGGATCTACGTTCGGGATCCCGAGCCCCGGCCGGAGGACGTCTGTGGCCCGTTCCCCTCTTGGGCGAGGAGGATAGCCGAATGATCGCGGAAATGGGGTTCCTCGTGGCCGCGGCGGTGCTGGTGGGCTACGCCTTCGCGAGCATGCTGCGGCTCGCCGCCGGCCCCACCACCGCCGATCGGGCGGTGGCCCTGGACACCATCAACACCTTGGTGGTGGCTACCATGGTCCTTTTGGGGGCCGCGTTCGGGCAGGTGGTGTTGGTGGATGTGGCCATCGTTTACGCCCTCCTTTCCTTCATCGCCACCCTTTACATCGCCCGGTACCTCGAGGGAGGCCTGAGATGAAGGTCTTCCTTTACGCGCTTTTGGCTATTGGGGCTGTGTTCAACGGCCTTGGGGCCTTCGCGCTTTTGCGCTTCCCCGACGTCTACACCCGGATCCACGGGGCCACCAAATGTACCACCTTCGGTTCCATCTTCTCCATCGTGGCGGTGGTGATCTACGGGTTCGTCAAGGGAGGAGGGGAAGGCGGCACCTTGGCGGTGCACGCCCTTTTGGCCCTCTTCTTCCTTCTTATTACCAACCCCACGGGATCCCACGCCCTGGCCCGGGGAGCACACCGAGCCGGGGTGCGGCCGGTGGGGGCGGTGGTGGACAAACTGGAGGAGAAGAAATGACGGCCCTGCACGTGCTTACCCTGAGCCTCGTGGTGATCGGGGCGGCCCTGGCCATCTGGTTCCGGGACCTTTTGGCATCGGTGATCGCCTTGGCCGGGGCGAGCTTGCTCCTCTCCCTGGAGTTCTACCTCCTGCAGGCGCCGGACGTGGCCATCGCGGAGGCGGGGATCGGGGCGGCCCTCACTGCGGCCATCTATATCCTGGCCATCCGCAAGACCCGTCCCAAGGAGGAGGAATGAAGCGCTGGCTTTTCTTGGCAGCCTTCTTGGTCCTGGTGGGTTACCTCATCGGCGGGGGAATATGGCTCCATCCCTTCGGGGTTCCGGCCCGGGATGAGATGGACCGCTACTTTATCCAGAACGCTCAGGCCGAGGTGGCCGCCAACAACGTGGTGACCTCCATCGTGTTCGACTACCGCGGATTCGATACCTTGGGCGAGGCCACGGTGCTCTTGGCCGCGGTGGTGGGCGTTGCGCTGATGCTCAGGAAGGTGAAAGGATGAGCGTCGTCGTCCGAACGGTAACGAGGGTTATCCTTCCGGTGGCCCTGGCCTTCGGGGCGTATGTGATCATGCACGGGCACCTCACCCCCGGGGGTGGATTCCAGGGCGGTGCGGTGACCGCCTCCATCGTGGCCCTCTTGGTGGTGGTTTATGGAGGCGCTCGCTTAAAGGGAGCCAAGGGGTGGTTCGCCGTGCTCGAGGACGTGGGGGCGTTGGCGTTCGTGCTCCTGGCGTTCCTCGGGATCGGGGCCACCTTCTTCCGCAATGTGCTTGCCGGAAGCGGCGGGCTTTTCGGGGCTCCCGTGCCCCAGCTCGGTCCCAATCCCGGGGCCCTGGACACCGCCGGGACGCTTCCCTTGATGAACTGGGCGGTGGGATTGAAGGTGATCGCGGGACTGGGCTCGGTGGTGCTCCTCCTTTCGCTCTTCGGGAGGGAAGATGGGTAACATGCCCTTTGTGGTGAGCATGATCCTCGTGGGGCTCGGGTTCCTGGCGCTGATCGTGCGCCGGAACCTTATCAAGCTCGCCATCGGGATCTCGGTGATCGAGATGGGGGTGAACCTCTTCTTGGTCTCCCTCGGCTACGTGAGAGGAGGGATCGCCCCCATCTACACCTATGCGCCCCCGGGGTTCAAGGAAATGGTCTTTCCCACTCCGCAGGCCCTGACACTCACCGCCATCGTGATCGGTTTGGCCACCACCGCCCTGATGCTGGCGTTCGCCGTGGTGATCTACCGCCACCGGGGGACACTGGACGCTGGGAAGATAAGGGAGCTTAAGGGGTAGCCGATGGTACACGCACCGATTCTGGCCATCGCGATACCGCTTCTTGGGGCCTTCGCCCTTCCGATCCTGGCGAAGCTGAACCGGCGTGCCCGGGACCTCTGGGCCGTGGGGATTGCCCTGGTTACCTTGGTATTCGGCCTCGCGGTGGCCGGGCAAGTGTTCGCCTCGGGGAAGCCCCTGGTTTATACCCTGGGAGCCCCCTCCCCCACGGCCTCGGTCACCGAGGGAGGTTTCCCCATCAGGATTGTGCTCGTGGTGGACGCCCTCGGGGCGTTCGCGGGGATCATCGCGCTTCTTGCGGGTGCCATCGGGCTGTTCTACTCCCTCCAGTATCTCGCCGAGGAGGAAGGGAAAACCCTCGGCACTTCTCTTCTCCTCCTCCTTTGGGCCGGTATCCTGGGGCTCGTGTACACCGGCGACCTCTTCAACTTCTTCGTGTTCCTGGAGATCACCAGCATCGCCGCCTGTGCGCTGATCGGATACCGGGTCTGGGAGTCCCGGCCGCCGGAGGCGGCGTTCAAGACCATGGCCATGTATACCCTGGGGGGGCTTCTGGTCCTCATCTCTGTGGGGATCCTCTACGGGGAGTACGATGCCTTGAACATCGCCTACCTTTCCAAGCTCATCACCGGGACCTTGCTGGATAAGCTGGCGTTGGGGCTCCTCCTGGGGGGCCTCCTCATGAAGGCGGGGGCGGTGCCGGCCCACATGTGGGCTCCCGATGCCTATGGCGAGGCCCCGGCCATGGCCACCATCGTGCTTGTGGCCAACACCCAGGCGGCCATCTACGCCCTGCTGCGGGTGGTGTTCACCTTGTTCGGCGGGGCCTTGGCCACCCCCGGTATCGGCTGGCTCATCGCCTCGCTGGGCACGGTCACGGTGTTGGTGGCGGTGCTCATGGCGGTGGTACAGCGGCACCTCGGGCGCCTCGTGGCTTACGGTGCCGTATCTCAACTTGGGTACATGCTCCTCGCGGTGGGGGTTGGGGTCGTCGCCGCGGGGAAGGGTTTCGGAGAAGTGGCCCTGAAGGGCGGCATCTTCCACATGATCAACGACCTCGCCTCGGTGGGCCTTCTGTTTTTGGTCATCGGGGCGATCCGGCGGGCCGTGGGTTCGGTGGACCTCCTCTCGCTGGGGGGGCTTGGACATACGCTGCGCTGGGAGTCGGGGTTCTTCCTCTTGGGGGCGCTGGCGTTGGCGGGGATCCCGCCCCTGAACGGCTTTGCCTCCAAGTTCCTGATCTACGAGTCCACCTTCAAGGCCTCTCCCATCCTCGCCGCCATCGCCGTGCTCTCTTCTATCCTCCTTTTGGCGGTGGTGGTGCGGGCGTTCCACGGGGTTTTCCTGGGGCCCAAAGCCAGGGATGTAGGTCCCGCTCCGTGGGGGATGCTGGTCGCCATGGGGGTTTTGGCGGTTATCATTGTAGTGTTCGGGCTCTTCCCCGGGTTCTTTATCGAGCGGATGGTCTCGCCGGCGGTCCAAGCCCTTCTGGGCGGCAGGGCCGCGTACCTCGCGGCCGTACTGGGGGGCTGAGGGATGCGGATCGGAAGCGGTGAGGGGTTCTGGAGTCCCATCGTTTGGGCGATCCTCGCCTTAGGGGTTCTCGCCATCGGGTTCGCCATCTGGCTCCAGGGCCGTCGCACCTACAAGCGCGGCACCGAGCAGGAGGAGCCCTTCCTCTCGGGGGAACGGCTTCCCGAAGGGGCCGGAGTGGGAGCCACCCACCTTTACTGGGGCTTCGCCGAGGCCCTGAAACCGCTTCTTATGCGTCTCGGTGCGTTCCACTCTGGCTTTCTGGGTGATTACGTGGGGTGGCTTTTGGTGTTGCTCGTCATCTCCATCCTGGTGGTGATGTTGGGATGAAACACGCGGAACTCCTGGAGCAGCTGAAACTTTCCGGGTTCAAACGCGCCCTTTGGGTTTACCACCTCAACACCGGTGGGTGCAATGGCTGTGACATCGAGATCCTCGCCGCCCTCACCCCCCGCTACGATGTGGAGCGGTTCGGGATAAAGCTCGTGGGCTCGCCCCGCCACGCGGACGTACTCCTGGTCACCGGCACCGTCACCCGCCCCATGTACGAGCGGGTGAAGCGGATCTACGCCCAGACTCCGGACCCCAAGGTGGTGATCGCCATCGGCGGGTGTGCCTCCACGAGCGGGGTCTTCTACGACTCTTACAACGTCATGGGACCCGTGGACAACGTGATCCCGGTGGACGTCTACGTTCCCGGGTGCCCGCCGCGGCCGGAGGCCATCATCCACGGGGTGGTAAAAGCGGTGGTGAAGTTGGAACGCCTTCTGGAGGGGAAAGAAGCATGAGGGCACAGGAGGTCCTGGAGGCCTTGAAGGAGAAGTTGGGGGACAAGCTCCGCTCCCCGGAACTGAAGGTGGAAGAGATAGGGCACCGGCGGATCCGGGAGCGTGGGTTCCTCTGGGCCGAGATCGAACGGGAGGATCTCCTGGAGGCGGTACGCGCCTTGAAAGAGCTCGGACCCCTTCACATATCCATCATCTCCGGGGCCGATGTGGGCGAGAAGATCGAGCTCATTTATCACTTCGCCGTGGGATATGGGACCCCGGACGGGGAGGTGATGGTGAACCTGCGCCTCACCGTCCCCAAAGACGATCCGGTGGTGCCCTCCATATGCTCGGTGCTTCCAGGGGCCCTCACCACCGAGCGGGAAAAGATCGAGTTCTTAGGGGTGGAGTTCTCCGGGATCCCGGATGCCCGGAAGATCTTCCTCCCCGACGATCTCGAAGCGCACCCCTGGCGCAAGGACGAGCCGGAGCTTTCACAGTACGTGCGGTATACGGTGGCGTGGGAGGCCAAGAAGGATGAAAGAGGTGAGGCTAGAGCCTGAGGAAATGTCTGAAAAGAAGCTGGAGAAGACCTGCCCCACGTGTTTCGAAGTCCCCATCGGACCGATCCACCCGGCCCTGAAGGAGGGGATCCGGTTCACCTTCTGGGTGGAGGGGGAAAAGATAAAGAAGGTGGACATCCGGCCGGGGTTCATGCACCGGGGGATCGAGTTCATGGGGACGAAAAGGAACCTGGTCCAGCTCATCTACCTCGCCGAGAGGATCTGTGGGATCTGCTCGGTTTCGCACCCGTTGGCCCTGGTGCAGGCGGTGGAGGAGGCGGCGGGGATCGAGGTGCCTCCCCGGGCCCAGTACATCAGGGTGATCATCGGGGAGCTCGAGCGGATCCACTCCCACCTCCTCTGGGCTGGGGTGGCGGCCCACGAGCTTGGCTTCGATACCCTGCTCCACTACGTGTGGAAGGTCCGAGAGCCGGTGCTTGACCTCTTGGAGGACATCACGGGTAACCGCATCGATTATGCCATCCCCATCTACGGGGGCGTGCGCCGGGATATCCCGCCCGAAAAATACCCCAAGCTCAAGGATGCCCTGCGCTACTACCGGAGCCTCGTGGACGATTTCGTGAACTTCTTCCTCCGGGACCCCTCCATCGAGGCGAGAACCCGGGACGTGGGGATCCTCACCCGGGAGGAGGCCGATGTCCTGTGTGCCGTGGGTCCCACGGCCAGGGCGTCGGGGCTGCGCAAGGACGTGCGCCAGGACTGGCCCTACTTCACCTACCCCGACCTCGAGGTGAAGGCCCTGACCCCGGAGGACATGGGCCTCGAGGTGCGGGGCGACGTATACGACCGGATCGTGGTGCGCCTCCTGGAGGTGGTCCAATCCATCCAGATCATCGAGCGGTGCCTGGAGGAGATGCCGGAGGGTGAGATCACCTCCGTGCCCAAAGTGGCGGCGCTTTTGGCCCAGCTCAAGAAGGCGGAGGGCGAGGGGATCGGCCGGCACGAAGCTCCGCGGGGCGAGGTGATTCACTACATCCGCCTGGAGGCCGACAAGGAGGCCCCGGTGGTGTGGAAGGTGAAGGCTCCCACCTACTCCAACTTCATGCCCTGGTTCCCCATGTTCGAGGACCAGGAGATCGCCGACATCCCCATCGTGGCGGCCTCCATTGACCCTTGCATCTGCTGTATGGAGCGGGTTTATCTCGTGCGCGGGGAAAGGGAAGAGGTGGTCTGGAAGGAGGAGCTCCTCAGGCTCTCCAGGGAGAAGACCAAACGGGTCGCGTCGCGCCTCGCCCGTCACGCACCGTGGGGGAGGAAGGGATGAGCGGTCTCAACGCCCTGTGGCAGGCGATCCTCGTCTTGGTGGGGGGAGGGGCCATTGGCTTCCTCTACAAGGGCCTTGACAGGAAGCTCGCCGCCCGGCTCCAGGGCCGGATCGGTCCGCCCTTAAGGCAGCCGGTGTTGGACGTGGTGAAGCTCCTCCTCAAGGAGAACGTGGTTCCCCGGACGGCGGTGCCGTGGCTCTTCCAGGCCGCGCCGTTTTTGGCGTTCGTAGCTGCAGTGACGGCGCTTCTCTATCTCCCGGTGGGTTCCCTCTCCCCAGTGCTCCACAGCTACGGGGACTTGGTGTTGCTCCTTTACCTTTTGGCCATCCCCGCGTTGGCCATGGCGGTGGGGGGCTTCGCCTCGGGATCTCCCTACGCCGTGGTGGGGGCACAGCGGGAAATCGTGATGATGATGTCCTATGAGTTCCCGTTGGCCATCGCGGCGGTGGGGATCGCTTGGCGGCTTTCCACCTTGGGGATCGGGCCCTCCTTTTCCCTGGCTACCATTGCGGCCAACCCCTTGTGGGGACTGGTGGGGCCCTTGGGTTGGATCGGGCTTTTCCTCCTTTTCGTGGCGCTCCTCGTGGTCACCCCGGCGGAACTCTCCAAGATCCCCTTCGATATCCCCGAGGCCGAGACGGAAATCGCCGGGGGGCTTTTGGTGGAGTACTCGGGGGTGAACCTAGCCCTCTTTTACCTGGCGGACGTGATAAAGACGCTGGTGATCGCCGGCCTGGTGGTGGCCCTCTTCATCCCATACGGAATTGCCGCGCCGCTCGGCATCGCCGGGATAGGAGGAAAGATCCTGGACATCCTCTTTTTCCTGGTGAAGCTCTTTGCGGTGATCTTCGTCGCGGTGACGGTGATCCGCGTGGCGTTCGCCCGCCTCAAAGTGGATCAGGTGGCCAAGCTCTACCTCCTTCCCACCACCCTCATATCCCTGGCGGGCCTCCTTCTCCTGGTCCTGGATAAGGTGGTGATGGGCGGATGATCTTCAAAGCACTGTTCCAGCAGCTTCTCACGAAGCCGGTGACCAATTGCTTCCCCGCCAAGTACATGCCCAAATCGGTCGTGGGCTTTTTAGCGAAGGTGGAGAAAGGGGAGGCGAAGCTCACCCCGCCGGTCCCGGTGACCGAGGGGTTCCGGGGGAGGATCGCCTACGATCGGGAGAAGTGTATCGGGTGTCAGCTGTGCATCCGGGTGTGTCCCGCCCGGGTGATCGAATTCAAGCCCGAGGAGAAGAAGATCAGGATGTATGTGGCCCGATGCACCTACTGCGCCCAGTGCGTGGACGTGTGTCCTGTGGGCGCCCTTTCCCGAAGCCAGGACTTCCTCTTGGCCGACTACGACAGGTTCTCGCCGGACTTGATCGTGGAGTAGTTCACTTCTTGGCCTTTTTTCTGGCGGTGGTCCTGCGGGCGCGTTTGCGCTCTTCGCGTTTGATGTATTCGATGATGGCCTCCACCACGAGGTCGTTGATGGAGCATTTGCGTTTGCGGGCGAGTTTCTTTATGCGCTCGATGGGTTTGAGGTGGCGCTTCGAGAGCGGGATGTAGACCGAGAGCCTGCGGGTTTCGTTCTCCGGCATCCTATGTCACCTCCTCCTTCTTCTTTCGCATTTCCGCTTCTCCACGTTCGAGCCAGGCCCAGATAAAGGGCCAGAGGTCCCCGTCCAACACCGCTTCCACATTCCCCACTTCTACACCGGTGCGGTGGTCGCGCACAAGCTGATAGGGCTGAAGCACATACGAACGGATCTGATTACCCCATTCAATCTCCTTGAGTTCCCCCCGAAGTTCTTCGATCTTCTTAGCCCTGGTTTCCTCCATCAGGGCGCGCAACCGTGCCTTCAGGATCCTCAGGGCCATTTCCTTGTTCTGGTGCTGAGAGCGTTCGTTCTGGCACGAGACAGTGATCCCGGTGGGTATATGGGTGATGCGGACGGCGGTCTCGTTCTTCTGCATGTGTTGGCCCCCGGGGCCTCCGGCCCGGAAGGTCTCGATCTTCAGGTCCTCCTCTTTGATCTCGATGTCCTCCTCGGGGACGATGGGGGTCACCGTCACCGAGGCGAAGGAGGTGTGGCGGCGGCGGGCGGCGTCGAAGGGGGAGATCCGCACCAGGCGGTGCACGCCGGTCTCCCCCTTGAGGAGGCCGTAGGCATAGGGGCCTTTCACTTCCAGGGTGGCAGACTTTATCCCGGCTTCTTCCCCCGGGGTCTCGTCCAGAAGCCGCACCTTGAACCCGGCTCGTTCACAGAACCGGGTGTACATCCGGAGCAGCATCTCGGTCCAATCCTGGGCATCGGTCCCCCCCGCTCCGGCGTTGAGGGAAACGAAGCAATCCCCGCGGTCGTAGGGACCTCGCAAGAACAGGGCGATGCGTGCTTCCCTGAACCTCTGCTCCAGCGAAGAGATAAGGCTCGCCGCCTCTTCCCGGGCCCGGGGATCGTTCTCTTCCTCCGCCAGATCCAGGAGCACCTCCGCCTCCTCCAATTGCTCGCGGAGGTTTTCCAACGTTTTCACCCGCTCCTTCAGGGACTCGAGCTCCCCGATGAGCTCCCGGGCCCTCTTTTTGTCGTCCCAGAAGTCGGGGCGGGACATAAGGCCCTCCAGCTCAGCGATACGCTGGCGCATCCCCTCCAGCTCGAAGATCTCCTCCCACTGATGGAGGCGGGCCTTGAGTTCTTTTAAGATTTCGTCCATTGCTTAAGCGACTTTAATCAACTGCACACGGTAACTCAAGTTATAATCGCACGATGCCGGGAACACTTTACATCTGTGCCACCCCGATCGGGAATCTCAAGGACGTGACCCTGCGGACACTGGAAGTCCTGAAGCAGGTGGACTGGGTGGTCGCCGAGGACACGCGCCACACGGAGAAGCTCCTTCGACACTACGGGATCCAAGCCAAATTCGGGCCGAGCCTGTACGAGGGGGTGGAGAGGGAGCGGGTCCCCGTGATCGTTTCTGCGCTTAAGGCGGGAAAGGACGTGGCGTTGGTGAGCGACGCGGGGACTCCCCTGATCTCCGATCCCGGTTACCCCCTGGTGCGGGCGTGTGTGGAGGAGGGGATCCCCGTGGTCCCCGTGCCCGGGCCCACGGCGTTCGTCGCGGCCCTGATAGCCTCGGGGTTGCCGGCGGACAGCTTCGTGTTCCTGGGCGCGCTCCCCCGCAGGAAGGGGGCAAAAAAGGAGATTTTGGAGGATTTGGTCGGCGAGACCCGCACCGCGGTGATGTACGAGTCCCCCCACCGCCTGGAGCAGACTCTAGACCTCATGGCGGAGCTCTACCCGGAGAGGCCTTTGGTCTTGGCCCGGGAACTCACCAAGGTCCACGAGGAGTTCATCCGGGGGGTGGTGAGGGAGGTGCGGGAGGAGGTGCGCCGACGGGGCGGGGTGAAGGGGGAAGTGGTGCTCGTGCTCGGGGGAGAGGGAGGGGTGCCCCGGCTCCCGGATCCTGGCCTCGTGCTGGACCTCTACCGGGTGCTGATCCGGCGGGGCCGCCGTCCCCAGGAGGCCGTTCGGGAGATGGCACGCCTGCTGGGGGTCCCGAAGGGGAAGCTGCAGATGTTAATCCGACAGGAGGGGATGCATGGAGAGCTTCCGGAGGATGCCGGTTGAGGACTTCATCGGGAAGTTGTCTGCCCCCACCCCCACGCCCGGGGGTGGGACTGCGGCGGCGGTGGTGGGGGCGATGGCGGCCGCACTCCTCAACATGGCGGCCTCCATATCCCTGAAGCGATCCCAGGAAGAGAGGACGCTCCAGGAGGCCCGGGAATGTTCCGAGCGATTGCGGGAGAGCTTATTGTACTTGGCGGACCGGGATTCCGCTGCCTACGAGAGAGTGGTGGAGGCTTACCGGCTCCCCAAAGGGACCGAGGAGGAAAAACGGGCCCGCAAGCTCAAAATCCAGGAAGCCTTGAGGGAAGCGGCCGAGGTTCCCTTGCGCACGGCCGAACTTGCCCTGGAGATCCTGGAGACGGCGAGGAGGATGAAGGGGGAAATTCGCAGTTCGGTCTTAAGCGACCTTTTGGTGGCCGTGCGCCTTGCCTATGCCGGGGTCCATGCGGCGCTCTGCAACGTGGACGTGAACCTCTCTTCCATGGAGGACGAGGAAGTGAAGAAGGAACTGTGGGAAAAACGCTGTACCTTTGAGCAGCGGGCTGAGGAACTCCTGCGGGAGCTTTTAACGTCGGGGGGCTCGGAATAACCTAACGGGTATCCCGTGGCCTCAACTAAAATGGCTGGGAGAGGAGGACTCGAACCTCCACTAGCGGGTCCAGAGCCCGCCGGCCTACCGATTAGCCGATCTCCCAGCAGACACTTAATTTTAGCGGTCTCCCCTGCCCTGCTTCAAGCGTACGGTTTCAGCTGCCGAAGAACTCTCGCAGGATCTCCTCCGCCGGTTTCCCCTTGGGGGTATACCCCGTATCCTCCGGGCCACCCTCTGGCCCCCAATACCAGAGGAAGGCGCCGGCGAACCAGGCCTCCTTTCCCCACACCGCCTCGAAGAACGCCCGGTAGCATAAGGCCTGCTCGTTGGGATCGGGATCGCCCGTGGCACCATGGTCCCACGGGGCCCGGGAAGCACCATTTACACTGCGGTAGCCGAGCTCGGTGAAGATCACCCGCTTCCCCTCGCGCCGCGCCAGACACCCCAGGGAGTTCAAGGGGCCCTTCCAAGAGGCGATTAGCTCCTCCAACGTGGGGGCGAAACGTCCGGTGAGGGAGTAATAAGCGTTTATCCCGATGTAATCCACGAGATCCCAGAAAGAGACGTCCCACATCTCGCCACGCCAACCGGCGGCGTAGACCAACGAGCCCTTGTAAATCGCGCGTACATCCCTGATCAGCTGCGTCCACTCCTTTCTCAGCCTCACCGTTCCCCCAAACTCCCTGCCCACACAGAAGATCTCCACCCCTTCTTCCTGGGCGAGCTCAACGTAAGGGAGAAGGAGTTCCTCGTATGAACGAAACCACGTTGCCCAAGCAGCTTCATCGGTGCCGAAGTCGACGGAGGAGTTGCGTTGCCCCAGCCGGGGGACAAGGAGGACCTTCATCCCTATGGCCTTGGCGGCGCGAACGAGGCCCCTCACCTCTTCCAACTTTGGGCTTCCGCGTCCTTCCCGACACGGGATCTGGATTCCCACCCACTCCACTCCTAGATCTACCAGCTCCTTCAAGCCACCCACGGCTGTGGAGGTAAGGCTTTTCTCCCAGCCAGCGAGGTATACGCCCTCGATGAGTTCCCCCGCTGCCAGCACAACCGAAAGGCCCGCCAGGGCCACCGCGACGAAGATTATCTTTCTCATGGGAAGATTATCCTGGAAAAGCGGAGTTTACGGAAGTTATGATCTTTGTGTGTTCCGCAAGATAGATCGCTACATCCTGCGGGAAGTGCTGCCCCCCTTCGGGGTGGCGCTCCTCGCGTTCCTGGCCTTCATCTCTCTTCAGGTAGTGATCTACCTTTCCGACCTCGTCCTTTCCCGGGGGGCAGGGGTGGGGGAGCTCTTCCGATTGTTGGGGTTGAAGCTCCCCAGCCTGCTCACCCTGGCCATTCCCGGGGGGGTGCTTCTCGCCATCTTCTGGGCGCTGGGGAGGCTCACACAAGCTCGGGAGCTTCTGGCCTTCCAGGCGGTGGGGTATCCCTTGCGCCGGATCGCCTTGCCCCTCGTGCTCTTCGGTGCCGCCATGAGCCTCGTCTCCTTTGGTTTGGGGGAGCTCGTGGTGCCCCACACCGAGGAGCTCTACCAGCGCCAGTACCTCGCCCTGCTCATTGGGGGCAGGACCGGCCCCCCCTCTCCCCGGGAGGAGGTCTTCTTCCGCGGACCGAAAGGGAACCTTTACTACGTGCGGCGCTATCAGGGAGGCATTGCCCACGGGATCGTGGTATACGATCTTGCGGGAAGGATCGCCCCTCCCAGCGGCGATTTCCCCGTGGTCATCACCGCCAAGGAGGGAGGATTCTCGCCCGGTGGGGATCTGGAGCTGCGGGAAGGGCGCGTACTCCACTTCGACTCCGAGGGCCGTTTGGTGCGGGTGGACGGTTTTTCGGCCCTGAAGATAGAGGTGGGGGCGGATATAGAGAGGTTGATCCTGGGCGGCAAGACCCCGGCCCAGATGTCGCTTAGGGAGCTTTGGTCGCGGATCGTGGCCATGGAACAGACTGGGATCGATCCCCGGGGGCTCCTGGTAGAGTATCACGCCAAGATCGCCGTGGCGGCGAGCTCTTTTCTTTTCGCTTTTTTCGGGGCACCCGTGGGCATGATCTTGGGGCGGCGGGGGCGGATCGC
>DFNI01000042.1 GCA_002375995.1 Acetothermia bacterium UBA3571
CTTGGTGGGCCGTTACCCCACCAACTAGCTGATGGGCCGCAGCCCCCTCCCCGCGCGGCGCCGAAGCGCCTTTACTCCCGGGATCTTGTGACCCCGGGAGGCCATCGGGTATTAGCCCGGGTTTCCCCGGGTTATCCCCGGCGCGGGGGCAGGTTAGCTACGTGTTACTCACCCGTTCGCCGCTCCGTACCCCCGATCCGTCCCCGAAGGGACTTCTCAGAGGCCGATCGCACGACTTGCATGTGTTAGGCGCGCCGCCAGCGTTCGCCCTGAGCCGGGATCATACTCTCTTGATTTAGGCTCTCGGGAATTGTGGGACCAGCCTTCCCGTCTCCTCCTGTCCACCTGTCAAAGACCGGCCTCTTTTCGCCCCCTTGGCGAGGGCACCCGTATTATATAGGTGCCCCAAAAGCCGGTCAAGATAACCCACCTTGTGTATGATCCTCTCGCCATGTCTCCGAAGCTCGGCCTTGTCCTCTCGGGAGGCGGGGCCCGCGGGTTCGCCCACATCGGGGTAATCCTGGAGCTACAGCGGGCGGGAATCGTGCCTGACTCCATCGTGGGCACAAGCATCGGGGCCATCGTGGGCGGTTTCTACGCCGTGGGACAAGACCTCGCCCGCCTGGCTCGAGTCCTCTCTTCCTTGGACTTGAACCGACTCTTCGGGTTGAACTTCTCCTACAGGAAGCTCCTTGAACGCGTGGTGGTCCAATCCCTTCTGGGACACCTCCACGGCCGTTGGCCCTCCGACGACGAGTACCGCCGCCTCGCCCAGTTCCGTGAGTTCCTGTGGCTCTTCTGCAAGGGAAAGCGGTTCGAGGAACTGGAACGGCCGCTTGTGGCGGTGGCCACCGACCTCCTCGGGCCGGGCGAGGTCATCATCCGGGAAGGCCCCTTACACGAAGGGATCCTCGCCAGTGCCGCCCTTCCCGGGATCCTTCCCCCGGTGCGCTGGAACGGAAGGCTCCTCGTGGACGGAGGCGCGGTGAATAACTTCCCCGTGGACGTGGCAGCGGAGGAAGCGGACGTGGTACTGGGGGTGCTCCTGAGCTCCTATATCCCCCAGGAACCGAAAAGCCCCGCCGACCTCATACTCCAAACCTATTACGTTACCTCCCATGAGCTTCTGGTCACCAAGCTCGCCCGGGCCCGCGAGCGGCTGGGGGAGAGGCTATTGGTGGTCCATCCCCAAGTAGAGGAGATCGGGGTTTTGGAGTTCGATCGCATCGATGAAGCCGTGGCCGCCGGAAGACAAGCCGTAAGGCCCTACCTGAGGAAGCTCCGGGAGCTCCTTTCCCGATAACAATAGCTTACCGCTCCCGCAAAAGTTCCAGGGCCTTCCCGTTGTTGTCGCACGAAAGGACTACCAAGCACTTCCCGCTCCACTCGGGAGCGGTGGCATAGAGGTATTGAATGTCGAGGCCATTGCGCCGCAGGGTCTCGGTAACCCGCCGCAGGAACCCCGGCCGGTGGGGAAGCTCTAGAAGCACTACCTCCTCTTGTTCCACGGGATACTCCGCTTCCTCCAGGGCCTTGCGCGCGTAAAGCTGGGCCTCGGTGAGGAGGTGCACTTCCGCTTCCTCCCCCCGGGCAGAGACGTGGATCGCCAGGATGTTTATTCCCTTTTCTGCCAAGAGGGTAGCGATGTCGGCCAAGAGCCCAACCCGGTTCGGCGTCCTGATCACGAGTTCCCGCATGAGTACTGCCCCGCGCACCCGCATGGAAAACCCGACCGCGAGTATACCTCAACCGCTGCGTATGGGACCACACTTTTCCCGGGAAACCCGGTTCGGCTATCATGGACTCCTAAGGGGGTACCGGTGGCCAAAAAGAAACGCAAACGAAGACCAGATGTGCCCCGAATTCTACGGGAAATACGGCTTTATCTCCTGGTCTTCTTCGTCTTCTCCATGCCCCTCTTCTTCCTTCCCGGAAATAGCGAGTACGGCTACACCAAGTCCATCTACGCTCTCGTCTTCGTCTCCCTGCTTTACGGGCTTTGGGGAGCAGAAGCCTGGCTCAGGCGGGAGTGGACATTGGACATCACCTGGGGGGGCTTCCTCATCGCCGCTTTCATCCTAGCTTCCCTGTTTTCGCTCCTTGGGACCACACCAGCGGGGGTGGTGATCCAGTCCGCTACCCTGGTGCTTTACTTCGGGCTTTTGGGGATCTTGGTGGCTAACTCCGTTTCCGGAGATCGCGAGGTCCGATGGATCCTTTCGGCCCTACTTTGTGCCGGGGTGCTGAACGGCCTTTTCGGATTGCTCCAGTATTTGGGAGTTGTGCTCGGGGGGACACCGGGCGGAGGGCTCAATGCGGTGATCGCCACCATGGGAAACCGGAACTTCCTCGGGGGGTTCCTGTCGTACCTCTTCCTTCCTTGCGCTGCCCTCCTTCTCTTGGTTAGGCGCCACTGGCAACGTGTCTTGGCCGTCGGGGGACTGGGGTTTGTCCTCGCTATGGCGCTCTTCGTCCGCCAGACAGGTGTGAGGCTCGGTCTAGCGATCGCTGGCCTTTTCCTTTCCTTCGTTTCCGGGTATTGGGGGCTCCTTCCCCGCAGAAAAGAGGTCCCCTGGTGGCTCGGGTTGTACGGGATAACCCTGGCCGCCGTGGGGTCCGTGGTGGGAGCACGGGGATTGCTCGGGGCCCTGCTTTACTCCGCCGTGGGTGTGATCCTATTCCTTTGGGGTAAAGTCCTGCGGAGGCTACGGGTTATCTGGGTGCCCACTGTGGCCGTGGCCCTCCTGGCCATCTTCCTCCTGAACCCAGCCACCACCCCGTTTTCCGCGGTGGAACGTGTTTGGGAACGGAACGCCGGCCGGGTCCGCGCTTGGGACTGGTGGGTGGGGTATTTCATGTGGAAGGATCACCCCTTCACCGGGGTAGGCCTCGGGGGCTACAAGATCCATTTCGTCCCCTACAAGCCCGAGTTCCTTTCCTCCCCGGTGGGCCAGCGGTACCGTTTCCCCATCGCCCGGGCAGCCCAGGCCCACAACGAGTACGTCCAGGTGGCGGCGGAGCTGGGAGTGCTGGGGATCATCGTCCTTTTGGGGGGAATCGGTTTGGTTTCTTACCTTTGGACCCGAAGGATGGGGGAGGCGGGAAGAAGGGAGCTCAAGGAAGAGCTTTCCCTGTTGGCGGCGGGCCTAGTTACCTTCTTGACCCATGCCGTGGTGAGCTTCCCCTGGCATCGGCCCTCCGGAAGCTTGGTGTTCGTGGTGGCTTTGGGGACGATCCTCTCCCCTCGTTACGGGCGAGCCGGCCGTTTCGCGGTGGTCTTGCGGGGCCGGCTCCTAAAAGGGACGGTGGTGGCGGCGGCCGTGCTCGGGCTCGGGGTGAGTGTGGTGGCCGTGCGGGATCTTTTGGCCGACCGCTACCTACAGCAGGGAAAGTTCGCGTATTACCGCGGGGATGTGGAGACCGCTTACGCTCTGCTTCAGCGGGCCGTAGCTTGGGATTTCGTTCCCCGGATAAGCCTCTATTGGCTCGGCTTGGTCCAGATGGAGAAGGGGCTTAGGGATCAAGCCCTGGAAAGCTTTTATAAGTGCCTGGACGGCCGCTATGTCCACGAGGCCCTCTACCTCAACGTGGCCGCGTTGGAGCTTGAGCGGGGGAACCTCGAGGCCGCGGTGAGGGCAGCGGAGACGCTGATCGCCACTGCACCCCCCCGCGACATGTTAGACGCTGCCCAGTACATCGTGGCCATCGCCCACTATCGGGGCGGGGATATCCCTCGGGCAGTGGAGATCCTGAAGGGGATCGTCAAACGGAGTCCCAACTTCGAGCGGGGCTGGGCCCTCCTGGGGGAGATCGCTCAAAGCACCGGCGACTTCGAGGAGGCCCGCTCCTACTACCAGCGGGCCCTGAAGGTGATCGAGGGGAAGATCTCCCGGATCGAAAAGCGGCTTATGGGGCCTTTGACCCCGGAGAATTTCGGGAAGCTCCGCTCGGAACTCAAAGGGCTCAAGGCATGGCAAAAGCTCGTGAAGGAACGCCTGGATAGCCTCCCCTGATCCTTTGACAACGGGAAAAAGAAAAGCTAAGATCCCCCCTGTGAACGGAGGTGATAACGCCTTGGCCCAACAGACGACAAGGCTTCCCAAAAGGGTTGGCCCCTATATCCATGCCGTAGGACGCCGGAAGGAATCGGTGGCCCGGGTCTACCTGCGGGAGGGCGAAGGGCGCATTTGGGTGAACGGGCGGCCGGCGGAGGAGTATTTCGCCGGGTTCGCTTTCGCCAAGGACTATATCCAGCGCCATCTCCTGACCCCCTTCTACATCACCGGGACCCTGGGCCGCTACGACGTCAAGGCCCGGGTGGAAGGAGGAGGGATCACCGGGCAACTGGAGGCAATTCGCCTGGGGATCGCCCGGGCCTTGGTGGGGGTGGATCCCGAGTTCAAAAAGCGCCTCAAGGACGCCGGCCTCCTCACCCGGGATGCGCGGGAAGTGGAGCGCAAAAAATACGGGCGCCGTAAGGCCCGCAAGAAAGAACAGTACTCCAAGCGGTGATCGCCATGAAAAAAGATATCCATCCCAAGCTGTACAAAGCTGTGATCCATTGCTCCTGCGGCGCCACGTACGAGACCCTCTCCACCAAGCCCGAGCTCCACGTGGATATCTGCTCCAAGTGCCATCCCTTCTTCACCGGGGAGCAGCGGTTCGTGGACGCCGCCGGGAGGGCGGAGAGATTTGCCCGCAAGTACGGCCTGAAGGAGAAGTGAAGGAGTCCCCTTGGAGCTAGCCAACCTCACCTGGCCCGAGGCAAAGGAAGCCATCGCCCGGGCCAAGGTGGCGCTTCTTCCGGTAGGATCCACGGAGCAGCATGGTCCCCATCTTCCGTTGGGGACCGACCATCTCACCGCCACCTGGATCGCCCGGGAGGCCGCCCGTCGCGGGGATTTTCTCCTTCTGCCCACTGTTTCCGTGGGGGTCTCCCCCCACCACCGCCAGTTCTGGGGGACGCTCTGGGTGGAGCCCGAGGTCTTGATGGCCTACGTAATGGGCATCGCCCGGTCGTTGGCCTACCACGGGTTGAGGAAGATGGTGTTCGTGAACGGTCACGGGGGAAATACCCCCGCGCTGACCGATGCAGCCCGGCGCCTCCGGGACGAGGGGATCTTCGCCTTCGTGTACGTTTGGTGGCGGGCGGCGGAGGAGGAGATCCGGAAGGCATTGGAAGACGGGGGTGGGCACGCCGGGGAGATGGAGGCCTCGGTGGTATGGCATATTGCTCCCGAGCTTGTGCGTCCCGAGAAGTTCCCGGAAGCCGCCGCCCAAGCGGCGCCAGCGTGGGGAAAGAGGGTACATGGGGTGGAAGTGAGCTACGACACCATAGACTTCGCCGCCGTGGGGTGTGTCGGTGCCCCCACGAACGCCTCACCGGAAAAGGGGAAGGCTATCTTGGAAGCGGCCGTGGACAAACTCCTTCAATTCGGGAAATGGCTCGCCGAGGCCCCGCCGGGGGACCTCTCCCCCAAGCCCCACAGGCCCTAAATGTAGTGGAGTTCCAGGTCCCTGGCTGACCTCACCTTTCTTCCCGGCTTGAGGAGCGCCACCACCCTTTCCGTTCCCCCATAGGCGAGGGAGGTGAAGATGGTGAGGCAGCGGTCCTCAAACAGGTACAACGGGGCGAAGGGCTGGTGGGACCGCACCAGGACCTTCAAATTCAAGCGTTCCAGCATCTCTTCGAAGTAATCCCGGCCGAATGCCGGCCGGCCGAAGGTCCCCGGGTCCACCACGTACCCCGGCGCGTCCACCCAGTCACCCCAGGTGATCTTGCGCCAGTCGAAGGAACCCAATTTTATGTCCTCGATCTCTTCCAGCCGTTCCACGTCGGGAAAAGCCCCGTGGAGGGCGAGGATCCCCGCGGGGTGGTGGGCGGCAAAGGGCAAGGCCGCCAAAGCCTCGCCCACGAGCCGGGCCTCGTCGGGCGAGAGCCGGCGCCAGAAGTCGGCGGGGGAGAAAGGCTCCACGGTCCACGCCTCGTGGTTCCCCATGAGCAGATAGATGCGGTCCGGGTAGCGGAGCTTGGTGTGCAAGAGCAGCTCGAGGTTCCCCTCGGAATCCGGTCCCCGATCCACGTAGTCGCCCAAAAACACGATCACGTGGTCGGCGCGCAGGAAACGCGAGATCACGAACTCCGAGGCCTCGAGGTCCCCGTGGGTATCTCCCACGAAGACCACCGTTTTGTCAGGGGGAAGGCGGATCAGCCGCCCCTCCTTCCCGAAGAGCTCCGCCGCGCGGGAAAGCACCTCCCTCTCCATCACCCCGCCCTCAGAAGCTCAAAGTCCAGGTGAAGGAGAAGAGCGGGCTTGTGTCCCACCTGAAGCCGAAGGAGAAGCCGCGGAAGAGGGGAAAGGCGAGCTCGGCCCCCACCCTGGTGATGCCCATGAAGCTCCCCGACTCCTGGAAGAAGATGAAACCCTTGAACTGATAGACCTGGCCGCAGCATGCCTCGCCGCATACCCCGACCTCCAGGTACTGGAACTCATCTCCCTGGAAGATATCCTCTCCCAAGATTTCTTCCAACGCAAACACATCGAAGGCGGTAACGATCTTGGCATAGCTGCAGTCTCCGAGATCGCAACAGATCTCGAATCCGTAGATGTTGAGGCCGCCAATGGTGTAATCGTCGATGAATTCCGGCTCGGCATAGATCTTGACACAAGGCTTCCACGTGAACCCGTCGAACTCCAGGGAAACGGTCTTATGGGTGGGGGTGAAGCGGAGGGTCACGTCGAAATCCAGCCCACAACAGACCCGAAGCGCATCCTTCAGCCGGATCTCCAGGTACTCGAAGCCCCGGCATTTGGTGAAGGAAAGCTTGGCCCCGATGCCGATGCCACAGCACGGGGAGATCTCCTCCAAGGACAGAGTAGCCTCCACGAACTGGATCCCGGTGCCCACATCGTCGAAGACCGCCTCCGCCCGGAAGGGAGGGGCATGGGTGGCGAACGTGTAGCGCATGTAGTACGGAACCCATAGTTTGAACACAAGCTCGGATGTGGTGGGGGCCGGGATCTCGAAGGCGGCGGCTCCGAGCTCCGCCGCACGGGCGGCGGCCCGGTTTTGAAGGTAGGTCTTGGCGGTGGGGGTGTAATCGCTCAAGTCGGGGAGGACCTCGAAGGGCCCCTCCACGGCCTCGCGCCTGATCAAGGTGGTCTTGGCGGCATCGGCGTAGTAGGAAATGATCACCCGGGGAACGTCGATCTCCCGATCGCGGGAGGCGATGAGGTAGCGGGAGTTGGAGGGACAGGTGCTTGACCAGGTTTGGCTGAAATCGCCGTAGGGGAATTCCAGGACATGTTCTAGGAAGTGCTCTATCTTGAAGGAAAAGTCTACCCCGAAGAGGGCGATCCCAAACCGAAGGTATGCGGAGCGGTAGATCGGGCCCAAGATCTTCCACTCCACCGCCGGGGGATCCAGGGGAGGAGCTGCTGGGTCTCCCGCTGCGGTGTAGGGGGTGGACTTGAGCACCACATCCCCAGGGGCGATCAGGGCCTCACCCGCCAAGGAGAAAGGGCCCAACTGCCCAAAGAGGCCGAAGTGCTCCTCGGTGAACCCCTCATCCCATTCGAAGACAGAGGTGGTGTAGAGGGTGAACTCTCGGTTCGTGACCCCGATGGTAAAGCTTATGTAGCTGAGCTCCAAGGAAGGAAGGACATCCACCCGGGCCTCCCAGGACCCCGTAAGGCTTAAGGCGAAGGTGGACCCCCCCAGAAGAAGCGCGAATGCCCCCGAAAATATCCTCCTCATTCCCCTCCTCCTTCGGAGCCATTCTCACCGCGAGGGAAGGGTTGGGGAAAGGCAGGATGCTCTTGTACCCCCCGTTTTTGTTTCGGGGATTAAGGAAGAATGGCCGTAACATTCGTTACCTTCGTCTCACGCCCGCCCAAGGTTCCCCCTGGGGCGACACCCCAACCCTCTCCTTCTTCCCCGGTCCCTTCAGCAGGCCTCTCCTTATTGCGGACAAAGGCTTTACAATCGCGTTCTACACAAAAAGTTGGGCGGCCGTGGGGGCGACGGCCGCCCGAAGCCGGTGGCTCCGGATGAGGGGGGTACCACCAAGGGGGAGTATACGCTCGTCCCGCCCTCTAATCTGTGATAAACATCACCCCCAATACCACCTCATTTTACCAGCTCACTTCCAGCCCGGTGGTGATATCAATCACCCCGAACACGTCGAAGTAAAGCCACATGAACCCTTTGAACCCGTTGCTTTCGAGCTCGAACCGGAGCTCCTCGGACAGGAACCCCACCAGGTCGAAGGTGGTGATGGAACGGGCAGAGAAACCATCGAACCCGACCCCGAAGATGAGGTCGCCGGTGCTGAAGACAAAGGGGCTCACGAAGGTCACCCTGCCCCCAAGGGTGAAAACATCGGCCAAAGTGACCGTGCCCGTGAACCTCACCCACTGGAAGCCCCCCACGTCGAAGAAGAGCAGGGCCTCTCCTAGGAACGCCGGAGCCTTAAGGGAGATGGTGAGGAGATCCTCCTCGAAGAAGATCCCCGGGACCGGATAGATCCACGTGAGGTAATTGTCGTCTACCAGGTAATACAGACCACCGACCCCGAAGCTCAAGTAATTGCGGATCTCGAAGTAAGTGCAACACTCGTCGAGGTACCAGGTAAGGCCCGTTCCGAAGACGAAACCGATGGTGTAATCCGGGGTTTGACACGGGGAAGCTAGGTTCCCATATACGAAGATGGTGCGCCAGTCGAACCCACCGGCACAGCACCCGTTTTGGAACATGGAGCCGGCCAGCTCCAGTTCGTACCTGGAGAAACAGGGATCGAACACGAGTCCGTTGCGGATGAGGAAAACATCCTCCAAGGTGAAGAGGAAATCCAGCTTCTCCGCTTCGAAGCCGGCCAGGGAGAACTCGGTGCGGCTCCGGACCCCTACCCCGGCAAAGCTCAGGGAGAGGTTCACCCCTCCCGAGAAGCTCCACGCGGTCCCGTCATAGAGGAAGTCGGCATCAATGCCGAACGAACCCGAGAGGGATCCCCCCTCACCCAGCGCCACCGTACCCACCATCAGGGCGGCAAAAAGGACGAGCACTCCCCTCTTCATCGCATACCTCCTTTTCCCCTGAAGGATACGGGAGAGAGCGCTCGCCCCTAAGGAAGCGCTTTACTGTGCCTCAACGGCCCTGTCCACCTGTGTCCGTCCCCGTGTCCGTGATCCTTACAACATGGCGACCCTTCCTATCGCTCCCGCACGAAGTCCGCGAGCACGTCCTCGAGCGTAGGAGAACCGATTTCCTGGAGCTCATAGCGGACCCTTGTGGCGGGAACGGGCATCTCCATCAGCCGCCGCAGGTCAATGGGGGTGCCGATGGCCACGGCATCGCAGGGCACACCAGCGATGGTGGCGGCGAGGTCTGCGATCTGCTTCTCCCCGTACCCCATGGCGGGGAGGACCGGCCCGAGGTGGGGGTACTGGGAGTAGACTCTGACGATCTCCCCCCGGGCGTAGGGTCTGGGATCCACCAGCTCCGCCCCAAACTTGCGTGCCGCTACCGCGGCGGCGCCGTAGGGCATCTCCCCGTGGGTAACCGTGGGGCCGTCCTCGATGGCCAGGACCCGCTTTCCCCGCAGGAGTTCCGGCTCCTCCACGGTGATGGGGGAGGCGGCCTCGATCAGGGTTGCCCGTGAGTTCACGCGGGAGATGTTCTCCCTCAGGCACTCCAGTTGCTCCAATGAGGCCGAATCTACCTTGTTTATTATCACCACATCGGCCATGCGGATGTTCACCGAGCCGGGCCAGTAGGTGAGCTCGTGTCCGGCCCGAAGCGGATCGGCCACTACGATCAGAAGATCCGGCCTCACGAAGGGGAAGTCGTTGTTCCCGCCGTCCCAAAGGATCACGTCGGCCTCAGCCTCGGCAGCCTTGAGGATCTCGGCGTAGTCCACCCCGGCATAAACCACGTTCCCCCGGTTTATGTGGGGCTCGTACTCTTCCCGTTCCTCGATGGTACAGCGGTGTCGATCCAGATCCTCCAAGGAGGCGAACCGCTGCACCCTCTGCGCCACGAGATCCCCGTAAGGCATGGGATGGCGAATGACCGCCACCCTCTTTCCTTGCCTTTTCAGGATCTCCGCCACCTTCCGCGTGGTCTGGGACTTGCCGGAACCGGTACGCACGGCACATACCGCCACCACCGGCTTGGCGGAGGTAAGCATGGTGCTTTCCGGGCCCAATAGCCAGAAATCGGCTCCGGCCGCTTGGGCCCTGGCCGCCCGCTCCATCACGTGCTGGTGAGACACGTCGGAATAGGAGAAGACGGCGATCTCCACGCCCTTCTCCTTGATGATCTCTTCCAGCTTCTCTTCGGGCTCGATGGGGATCCCCTGGGGATAGAGCTCTCCCGCCAACTCCGGGGGATACCTCCGACCCTCGATCCCCGGGATCTGGGTGGCGGTGAAGGCCACCACTTCGTAGTCGGCGTTGTCCCGGAAGAACACGTTGAAGTTGTGGAAGTCCCTCCCCGCAGCCCCGAGGATGATTACCCGTCTCGTCATGATCACTGTCCTCCTTGAGATATAAAGATCCTTCGATGTGAGTGTTTTTCCATTATAGCCAGCGATATTTTGGATGGCAGGGAAGGCTTTTTGAGTTAAGATTGGCGGATGACGCTGGCCAACTGGCTCACGATCTTGCGGTTCGTGGCCACCGGGCCTGCGGTTTACTTTACCGTGCGCGGTGCCCTCCCTTGGGGGTTCGGTTTTTTTCTTTTGGGGTTCATAACGGATCTTTTGGACGGGTATCTGGCGCGCATCCGGCGGGAGGTCACTCCCACGGGGAAGGTCCTGGACCCGGTGGCGGACAAGCTCCTTTTCTTCGGCGTCTTTGCTAGCTTCGCTGCTCTTGGGAGGATCTCCTGGGGAGCCCTGGCGGGATACCTTGTGCCCCAACTGGGTTTGGGAGCAGGGGCGATCTACCTTTACCTCACGCGGCGGGAGATCCGGTCCGCCGAGATTCCGGGGAAAGCCGCCGCGGGGGCCACGGCCTTGGCGGCCTTCGCCCTCTATTGGAGCCCCTGGGGAGGGGGTTTCTTCTGGGCAGCGGTGGGGGCCAACTTCTTGAGTGGCGTTTACTACCTCCTCAAGCTCCTTCGAGCCAGCGGCGGAGCTCGGGAGGCGGAGAGGCGCTGAAGGAAAGCATCTCCCCGGACCTGGGGTGTCGGAAGGAAAGCCTCCAGGCGTGGAGCATTAGCCTCCCCTCCCCCCTGCCGTAGAGGGGATCGCCCACCACCGGGTGCCCGATGGAAGAGAGGTGCACCCGAATCTGGTGAGTCCTTCCGGTCAACGGGCGGACCAGGAGCAACGTGCGCCCCTTTCCCCGCCGCAAGACCTCGAACTCGGTGATTGCCTCCTTCCCTCCCTCCACGATCCCCATCCACCGCGGCCGGTGGGGGTCACGCCCGATGGGCCCCTCGATGACCCCCTTCTCCGGCTCCACCTCCCCTTCCACCAACGCCAGGTACTCCTTCTTCACCCCGCGGCGCTGGAATTGCCCCACAAGGGACCTGTAGGCTTCCTCGGTCTTAGCCAAGACCATGACCCCGGAGGTGTCGGCGTCCAGGCGGTGGACCACCCCAACGCGATCGCCCCCTCCCCCCGCCAGGCTCACTCCCTGGGCAAGGAGGGAGGAAACCAACGTGGGCTCCCCTTCCCGGCCGGCGCCGGAGTGGACCGCCAGTCCGGCGGGCTTCTCTACCACCACGATGTGCTCGTCCTCATAGATGATGGGGACCCGCGGCCCCTTTTGGGGAGCGGGTTGTGAAGGAATCAGCACATGAACCAACGTCCCTTCCCGGGGTCGGAAGGAGGGCTGGACCACCTTGCCTTCGACCGTTACCAGTCCCTCGTGGATGAGCCTCTGTACCTTGGCCCGGGGCATGCCCAGCCGTGCTGTGAGCCAGCGATCCAGTCGTTCGCCGGCTTTGCCGTCGAACCGGAGGCTTTTTTCGATTCCCTTGCGTTCTTTTGTGGCCATCCCCCAAGCAAGTATAATGCCTCGGCTAGGATGATACGGGAAAAAATAGACAACTTGCTGAGAGAGGCCCTGAAGCCTCTCGGATATGATCTGTACCATTGGGAGCTCAAGTGGCAGGGACGCAAGCGTGTACTTTTGGTGTACATCGACCGTCCCGCGGGAGTGACGCTGGACGATTGCGTCCGGGCCTCCCGGGCTATAGAGGAGCTCCTGGAATCCGAGGACCCTATCCCCGGGCCCTACCTTTTGGAGGTCTCCTCTCCGGGAGTGGAGCGGGGCCTATGGGAGAAGTGGCATTATGAACGGGCCCTGGGGAAGACGATAAAGGTAGATCTTGCCAAGCCCATCGGGGGCAAAAAGAGGCTACGCGCGCGGCTCCAGCGGGTCGTGGGCGATGCCGTGGAGTTAGAGGTGGAAGGAGAGCGCATCTCGGTGCCGCTGGGGGACATCCTCAGGGCCCACGTGGTTTACGTTCCGGAGGAGAGATGAACGTCGATTTCCTAGAGGCATTGGAAGAAATGGCCCGGGAGCGGGGGATCGAGCGGGAGGTGGCTTACGCCGCCATGGAGAAAGGACTGGCGGCGGCCTACGTGGCGGAGTTCGGAGGCGAGCTTCCCGAGGTGAGGATCGACCGCAAATCGGGGGACATCTACATCAACGGCGAGAGGTTCGACATCTCCCGGTTCGGCCGCATCGCCATGCGCCGGGCCCAGGAGGTGTTCCGCCAGGAGGTCCTGCGCCACCGCCGCCAGGTCCTCTACGACATGTACGCTTCCCGGATCGGGGAGATCGTAACGGGCACCGTACACCGCTTCGAGGGACGGAACGTCTGGATCAACCTGGGGGAGGCGGAGGCCTTGCTTCCCGAGAAGGAGCGGATCCCCGGGGAGCGGTACATCATGGGCCGCAGGATCCGTGCCTATCTTTACCGGGTAGAAAAGACCCAAGGTGACCCCAAGATCTACGTCTCCCGCGCCCACCCGGAGTTCGTGGTGAAGCTCTTGGAGCTCGAGGTTCCTGAACTCGAGCAGGGCCTCTTAGAGGTGGTGCGGGTGGCCCGGGAGCCAGGGGTGAGGACGAAGCTTTTAGTGCGGGCCCTGGATCCCCGGATCGATCCGGTGGGGACCTGTATCGGGGCCGGTGGGGTCCGGATCCGCATGGTAACCCGGGAACTCTCCGGGGAAAAGGTGGACATCATCCGCTTCAGCGAGGACCCGCGGGAGATCATAAAGGGGGCCCTCTCCCCCGCCAGCGTGTACGGAGTGGAGCTCAACGAGGCGGAGCGGAAAGCAATCGTAAGGGTGCCGGAGAAGGATCTGCCACAAGCCATCGGAAAGGACGGCCACAACGTTAAGCTCGCGGCCCAGCTTTCCGGATATGACATCGAAATCCAGCCCGCCTGATATCCGCCCCGATGACGACTTTTTAGCACGGGTTCTTTCTCGGATAGGCGATTTCCTGATCCGCCGGGCGGAGCTCGTGCTTTTGTGCACGGCGGCGCTGACCCTTCTCTCTTTTCACTACATCCGATATCTGCCCCTCAAAAGCTCGGTGTTCGATCTCCTCCCCGCGGATGACCCCCTGGTGGCGGCGTACGAGGAGGTGGAAGAGATCCTCACTCCAGCCGACTTCGCCGCGGTCCTCCTCTCACTGGAGGACCCACCCCCCACGCCGGAGGAACGGGAGCGTATCCTCGTCGAAGCGGCGACGCGCCTGGAGCGGGAACTGGACGATCCCGAGATAAGGCGGGTGAGCTTTCGCATCGGGGAGGGGATCGAGATCCCTTCGGAGCTCCTCCTCTTTTACCAGCTGGATTCCAAGGCCCTGGCGCGGCTGCGAGCAATCGCCCAAGAGATCCTCTCCATCTTCCCGCCCATCCAGATCTCGCCGGAGGAGCCCAAGGGGGCCTTCCCGGAAACCGCCCTTGCGGATATCGCCCAATTAGGGAGAGAGAAGATCGACCCGGGAAAGCTCCGGGCGGCCCTGCGGAAGGCCCAACGGGAGGTGAACCTGGCTCTGGAGCTTGTGTCCCGCATGGACGAACTCCCGCGGCTTGGATCGCTCCTGCACGAGGCCGCGGCGATCATTCGAGAGCTCCTTTCCCGCCCCCCTCCGGAGGCTCAGCCCCTCTTCTCCCCCGACCGCACGAAGCTATTGGTGCAAATATGGCCCCGGAGGCCATCCTACACGGGAGTAGTTTATTGTGAGCGGATCACGAGGATCATCTCCGCGGCGGTGCGGCGGGCGAAATTGGGGGAGCTGGGGGTGAGGGCCGGGATCACCGGGAACTATGTGGCCGTGGCCCAAGGCCAGGCCCTGATCGCTCAAGACCTCTCCCGCACCACCTGGATCTCCTCGGTGGGCGTGTTCGTGGTCCTGATACTCTCCCTGGGGTCCATGATCGCCATCCTGGCCACGGTCCTTCCCCTCCTCGTCTCCGCCGTCCTCACTGTGGCCTGGGCCAAGTTCGCCGTGGGGGGGTTCAACCTCATCACCGTGTTCCTCCCGGCCCTGGTCCTCGGGCTGGGGGTGGACTACTCCCTCCATCTCGTTTCCCGGGTGATGGAGGAGATACGTAACGGGAAAGACCTGCCCACAGCCCTTGTAATTGCCATAAGGACCAAAGGGAGCGCCTCACTGGGGGCCGCATTAACCACCGCGTTGGCCTTCACCTGCCTCGTTTTCGCCCGTTCCCTTGGGCTCAAGGAGATGGGCATCATCATGGCCTTGGGGATCTTTTTCGCCCTGGGAAGCGCTCTCTTGATGGGACCCTCCCTTCTCGTGATGGCGTACCGGGCGTCACATGGGCGCTTCCGCCCCCGGGGGCTGGGGTACGAGAGGAAGCTTTTCCGGCCGTACCGCCTCCTCCTCTATAACCGATGGGCCGCCATCGCCCTCACCCTGCTTCTTACCGGGGCGGTGGCGTATCAGGCGAGTCAGGTGAGCTTCAGGTTCGTCCCCCAGGAACTTTCCCCGACCACCGAGGCCCAGCGGGTGGCCCAGGAAGCCATGCGGGCCTTCAGGGGCGAGATCTCCTTCAAGAACGATTTCCTCGTCTTCGTAAGCGATCCGCGGGGGCTGCGGGAGGCCACGGCGGACCTCTCCGCGCACCCGGCGGTGAGGGTAGCCCAATCGCTGCGGGATCTCCTTCCCGCGGAGCTTCTACGGGGGGAAGTGGCATTCCAGGAGATCCCGGTCGCCCCCATGGACGCCTTCCTCTCGCTCCTCAAAGAAAACCTGGGTAACTGGGAAGGCGAGATCGCTCGGACCCGGGATCTCGCCGGCGCCTTGGTCCGGGGGGAACTGGTGGCCGCGGCCATGGGAGCAGGGGACATCGCGGCTGCGGTCTCGAGGCTCGCCGATTCGCTTTTCCGCCTCGCCGACGCCATGGAAGTCTACTCTCCCCGGGTCCCGGAGCTCCTGCCCGCGGTAGCCTCGATGCGCACCGATTACGAGGTGATAAGGGATTTCCTCGAGCGGCTCCAGGCCCTCCCTCCAGAAGAGGAGCTCATCCGCCGGCTGGTGGAGGTCCTGCCCGGGGATCTCCGGGCCTATTATTACACTCCCGGAGGGACATACGTGATCCACGTGGGGCTTGACCCCGAGTACCTGGAGGGGGAGAAGCTGGACCAGTTCATCGCTTGGCTTGGGGAAAGGGGATATCGATACTTCGGGTTTCCGGAGGTGCGGGTAAAGCTCAAACAATACATGCAGCGGGATTTCGCCCTCTCCACTTTACTGGCCGGTATCCTGATCTTGACCGTGCTCCTTTTGAACTTCCGCAGCTTCCGGGCGGCGGTGGTGGCCGCGGTGCCCCTTTTAGTAGGGTATACCTGGATGCTGGCGGGCATGAAGTTCTTGGGGATAGATTTCAACTTCATTAACATCTCCATTTCCCCTCTCCTCATTGGTCTTGGGGTGGACGCGGGGATCCACGTGGCCCACAGGATCCTGGAGGAAGGAACGGGACACAGTGCGGTGGCCCGCGGCGCGGCGGCCTCGACGATGCCGGTGTTGGGGGCCTCCCTCACCACCATGGTGGTGTTCGCGGCCTTACTTTGGGCCAACACCCCCGGGCTGAGGGTCCTGGGTATTTGTGCCCTTTTGGGCCTGGGATTTTCGCTTCTGGGCAGCCTCCTTTTCGTGCCCGCGGCGTTGGTGCGAGTTGAGCGCCCCCCCGAGGGAAGATAGCATCAAAGGATGGTGTCACATCTGATCTTCGGAGAAAGGATCGAACATGAACTTGATCATAACGGTGGTAATTTCCGCCGTGATCGCTTTTTCCTTGGGGGCAGGCCTGGGGCTCCTGCTCGCCCTGCGGCGCCAGCGCCGGGCGCGGGTGCGAGCGGAGGAGATCATCGCCGCCGCCGAGGAGGAGGCGGAACGGCTGCGCAAGGAAAAGCTCCTCCACACAGAGGAGGAGATAAGGAAGCTTCGGGAAAGGGAAGAAGCGAGGCTTAGGCGCCGCGAGGCGGAGCTTTCGGCCATCGAAGAGCGGCTTTTGGCGCGGGAGAACCGCCTGAGGCGCCGGGAAAGCCAGCTTGAGTCGCTGGAGGACCTCTTGCATAAGCAGGAGTCCGAGGTCCGAAAGATCCTGGAGAAGGGCCGCAAGCTCCTAGAAGAAGAGGAAAAGCTCCTCCAGCGGCTGAGCGGCTTCACCAAGGAGGAAGCCAAGGAATACCTCCTCAAACTCGTTGAGGCCGACGCCGAAAAGCACTTCGCCCAGAGGATCGCCGCGGTGGAACAGCGCTACCGCCAGGAGGCGGAGAAATTGGCCAAGGAAATCCTGGCCACCGCGGTGCAGCGCTACGCCGCCGAGTACGCCGAGGAAAATACCGTTTCCACCGTGCCCCTTCCTTCAGAAGAATTTAAGGGCCGCATCATCGGCCGCGAGGGCCGCAACATCCGCACCTTCGAGGCCCTCACCGGGGTGGACGTTTTGGTGGACGACACCCCGGATGTGGTGGTCCTTTCCTCCTTCAATCCCCTGCGGCGGGAGATCGCCCGGCTGGCCATGGAGAAGTTGATCGAGGACGGGCGGATCCATCCCGCCCGGATCGAAGAGAAGGTACGGCGGGCCAAGGAAAGGGTGGAGGAGCTCATCCGCGAGTATGGGGAGCGGGCCACCTTCGAGGTGGGGCTGGAGCTTCCCCCGGAGCTCATCATGCTTTTGGGAAGGCTGCATTTCCGCACGAGCTACGGACAAAACCAGCTCCAGCACTCCCTCGAAGTAAGCTACCTTTCCCGCCTCATCGCCGAGGAGCTGGGGGTGGACCCGAACCTGGCCAAGAGGGCGGGGCTTTTGCACGATATCGGCAAGGCCCTGGACCAAGAGGTGGAGGGGTCCCACGCCCTCATCGGGGCGGATTTGGCACGCCGCTACGGGGAGCGGCCGGTGATCGTGAACGCCATCGCCGCGCACCACGAAGAAGCGGAGCCCGCTTCGGTGATCGCCGCTATTGTCCAGGCAGCGGACACCCTCTCTGCCGCCCGTCCCGGGGCCCGGCGGGAGACCTACGAGCGCTACATCCAGCGGTTGCGGGAGCTTGAGGAACTCTGTCGGGCGTACCCGGAAGTGGGAGAGGCCTACGCGCTTCAGGCGGGGCGGGAGGTGCGGGTGGTGGTACGGCCCGAGCGCACCTCCGATGAGATGGCTTCCAAGTTGGCGTATGATATCGCGCGCCAGATCGAGGAACAGTTACAATACCCTGGCGAGATAAAGGTCACGGTCATCCGGCAGGTACAATATACGGAGACCGCCAGGTGAAAGGAGGTAGTTGTGAACGTATTGAAGATCGCGGCGACTTCCAATCCCAGCGCAGCAGCGGGAGCCTTGGCCAACACGATCCGTGAGTTCGGCGTGGCGGAGCTCCAAGCCATCGGTCCCAAAGCGGTCAACCAAGCGGTGAAATGCATCGCCATCGCCCGGGGCTATATGGCCCCAAGCGGGGTGGATCTCTTTTTCGTCCCCTCCTTCACCGATGTGGAGATAAACGGTGAAATGAAGACCGCGTTGCGCTTCACCGTGCGCTCGCGGACGCCGGTGACGAGCCTGAGGCCCCGTACCCGCGGAGGGGGTGCCGACACCATCTGAGCGAAAACAAACCCGGGCGGCCTTCCCCCTGGCGCGAAGCCTTACGGGCCGTTTACTTGGTAAGCCAGCTGGGGCTTACCGTGGTATTCGGGGGGCTTGTGGGGTGGGGTGTTGGTTTGGGGATAGACCGGTTGCGGGGCGGAGGGAAGGCCGCCCAGGTGGTGGGGATATTCGTGGGATTGGCGGGTGGGGCGTGGGGGGCGTGGCGCGAGCTCAAACAAGCCTTGGACGAACGGGGGGAAAGGAAGGATGAATAGCTTTTTCCGCAGACATCGGGTTGCGATCCTTTGGGCGGTCCTCGGGAGCTTCGTCTTCGGAAGCATTATCCTCTTTGCTTTCAACCGCATCTTTTACTATCAGCGTAGCCGCCCCCAGGGGCCGGAGGCGGAGACGGTGCTCGTGGCGGGAGGGGTGGAGTTCGCCAGGTCCACCTTGGACCAGGCCTACAGGAACCTCGTGGACACCTACGAGCGTTTCTACCGCAGCCTGGGGCTGGACTTCACCGAACAGCTCGCCGGCACCGATGGGCTATTTCGCCAACAGACGTTGCGCGCCCAGGCCGCCGAGGGCCTCATCTATCAGGTTATCGTGACCCAGGAAGCGAAGAAACTCGGGATCTCCGTCTCCAAATCAGAGCTCAATCAAGCCACGGAAGAGAGGTATCAGGAATATCTTCAAAGCCTAGGGGTGACCGAGGATAGGTTCGAGGAGTACCTCCGTTCACGCGGCCAGACCCTGGCCCAGTTCAAGGCCGATCTGCGGAATCAAGTCCGCTTCCAACTATTGGAGAAGAAGCTAAAGGCCTTTATCGTGGGTCCCATAGACCCCACGGAGGAAGACCTCAAAGCTTATTATGAAGAGAACAAGGACCGGTATCGGGAAGAGCCCGAGAAGGTGAAGGTCGCTTACATCCTTATAAAAGAGGACAAGGAACTTGCCAATCAGGTGCTGGAGAAAGCCAAAGCTCCCGACGCGGATTTCGCGAAGCTTGTGGAAGAATATTCCCAGGACGAGAAGGCGAAGGAAAACGGGGGGATCATCGATTGGTTCTCCCGGGGAGAGTCCGATCTCCCGTGGGATGTAGAAGGGAAGGCCTTCGAGCTGGACGAGGGCGAAGTGACCTTGGTCGAATACGGCAACGACTTCTACATCCTGAAAGTCTTGGGAAAGAAACCCGCGGTGTACAAACCTTTCGAGGAAGTCAAGGAGGATCTTAAGAAAACCTACATCCAAGAGAAGGAACGCGAGAAATGGGAGGCATGGCGGAAGGAAAAGCGCGAACAGATACAGCTTGAAGTGAAGGACCCGGTGCTTGCGGCCTTCATCGCTTACGGCGAGGGAGACAAAAACGACGCGTTGGATCGGCTCCTTGCTGCCAAGCAAACCATGCTCGACCCCAACCTCGACTACTACATCGGCAGGATCTACGAGGATCTCTACCTGGATGTGGGGAAAGAGGTTGCCGAACTGGAGAAGAAGGAAGAGCGAACTGAGGAAGAAGAGGCGAAGCTCAGCGAACTCAAGGAGAAACAGGAGCAGTACAAGAAAAAAGCCGTGGAATATTACATAGCCTTCGCGGAGGAAGGCGAGGGAGACGAAGCCCTCTACAAGCGTATCACCGCTTTGGAACCCCAAAACGCCTACGCCCTCACGAGGTTAGGAGATCTCTACTTCGACCGGGAACTTTACGTAGAGGCGGAGCGCTGGTACGACCAAGCTGTGAACGCCGACCCGGAGATGGTGGAGGCCATCGTGGGCCAGGGAAACGTGGCCATGGCATTGGGCCTCTACGATCGCGCCCAGGATCGTTACAAGAAGGCGCTGGAGTTACGGCCGGACGACAACACGATAAAGCTGAAACTAGCAGAAGCTTACCTCAAAGGGAAAAAGCTCTCGGAAGCCCGACCCCTGATCGAAGCCGTCCTTTCCGCCTCGCCCAGCAACGATCGAGCTCTGAAGCTCATGGGAGACCTCCTTATGGCCGAAGGCAAACCCAAAGAGGCAATCGATTATTATGAGCGGGCGGTGGAGCGCAACCCCGCGTGGGATTACCGTTTGGCTTTGGGAGACGCATACCGAGCCGCCGGCGATGTGGACAAGGCCCTGGACATCTACGAAAGGGTGAAGAACCGCTATCCATACCGTTACGAGCCGTATGCCCGCTTGGCCGAGGTCTACAAGGAGGAGGGAGATACCGAAGAGGCACTGTTCTGGTATGGAGAAGCCCTTAAGAGAACCACTGATACCCAGGTAAAGGAAGACCTAGCCAAGGCAATTGTGGAGCTTTCCCCCGAGGACCTGAAGGCCCGCTTCCGCCTGGCCAATTATTACTACCAAAATTACAAGTACAGCGCCGCCATCGAACAGTACCAGTACATCCTCAGCCGTTCGCCCAACGACATCGATGCCATCCTCGGCATCGGCGACTGCTACGTAGGAAAGACCCAATACGACGAGGCCATAAAGTGGTACAAACAGGCCCTTTCCCTGTCGAAAGACGATGAAGAGAGGATCGGGATTCTCGGCCGAATCATTGAAGCGGACAAAAAGAAGGTCGGTCCGAAAGGGAAGCTGACCCAGGAAGGCCTCGAGGCCCTGTGGCAGCGGGCCCTGATCTACAAGCGCCTGGGACGCACCGAAGAGGCCAAGAAGGATCTACAGGAGATCTACGATACCGACCCCACCTTCCGGGCGGACGAGCTTATCCCCTGGCTAAAGGAACTGGGGGTTGAGGTAGAGGAACAAACTCCCTCCGTCGCCCCCGTTCCCGAAGCCGGGCCTCAAACGCCGTCGGCAGGGGAGACTCAGGGGTGATGGGGAGAAGGGCGGAAGAGGCGTTTAGGGAGCTGGTGGAGGTGGTGGCCCGTCTGCGGGGCCCGGAGGGGTGTCCCTGGGACCGGGCACAGAGTCACCGTTCCCTTTTGCCCTATTTGATAGAGGAAGCGTACGAGGTCGCTGAGGCCATCGAGGAGGAGAGTTCCGAGAAGCTGAAGGACGAGCTCGGGGACCTCCTGCTTCAGGTCCTTCTTCACGCCCGCATAGAGGAAGAGAAGGGAAGATTCTCCATCACGGATGTAGTGGAGAACCTGAAGGAAAAGCTCATCCGCCGCCACCCTCATGTCTTCGGAAAGGCCGAGGCCAAAACCCCTGAAGAAGTCCGCGGCCGGTGGGAGGAGATAAAGGAGCGGGAAGGGCGGGGGTTCGAACTCGGGACGAGGCCCGCCCTTCTTGTGGCCCGGAAGTTCGTGGAGAGGGAGCGGAGTCTGGGGCACGGGATCGAGTTGCCCAAGCGGATCGCGTGGGAAGAGGGCGATCCCGAGCGGGTGGTGGGGGAAGTGTTGCTGGAAGCGGTCCTCTGGGCGCACGAGCACGGGGTGGAGCCGGAGGTGGCGCTGCGGCGGGAGATCGCCCGGAGGTTGAATGGAACGCGAGGAGAGGTTAGCGAAGCTCCGTGAGCTCCCGCCGCCCCGGGAGGTATACACGCTGTGGGTGGAAACCCATGAGGCGGCGGTGGCGTTTATCGAGGCGGTGATCCTCTGGGTGGACCACATCGCCAACGTGCGCCGCGAGTTCAGGAATATCGGCGGCCATACTTGGTTCAAGATGTACGTAACACCGGGTTATCTTGAAGAAGTTTTGGAAATCCTCCAGCACCTAAAGAGGTTCGTTTACATCGGTTCGGTAAAGGTAGAGGCACCTTGAGGCTCCTGATCCCCGATGAGGCCGTTCCGTCGGTTTTCGCGATCGACTACGGGCGGCTTTGGGAAAAGGGCATTCGGGGCCTCATCTTCGATCTGGACAACACCTTGTGTCCCTGGCGCGCTCCCTCGTTGGGGAAGGAAACTGCAGAGCTCCTGAAGCGCCTGCTGGAGCTAAAATTCCGTGTTTGTGTCCTGTCAAACGGCAACCTAAGAGCTCGTGAAGGGATCCTGTGGCAATTCGGGCGATTAGGAATTCCCGCAATTTATCCTGCGCGCAAGCCGTTTCCATCAGGGTTTACCCGGGCCTTGAGGTTCTTGGAGATAAGTTCAAGACAGGCGGCGATAATAGGCGATCAACTTCTTACCGACATATTGGGAGGGAACCTTCTAGGCTTTTATACAATCCTCGTCGATCCTCTGAGTCCGGAAGAGCACCCCTGGACCAGATGGGTGATGAGATCTCTGGAACGCATTTTGGGCCGTAAGGTCATATGGCGATCCGGCCCCGCAGGCGCGGATCGAGGATGTCCCGCAGCGCGTCCCCCACCAGGTTCCAGGCCAGGCAGAATAGGGTGATGGCACCCCCGGGGAAGACAAAGGTATACCAGTAAGCGAGGGGGTTGCCGTGGAGGCCGATGATCCAGTCGCGGGAGAAGCTTATCATCTGGCCCCAGTCCGCATAGTCTTGGGGCAAACCCACGCCCAGGAAACTCAGGGCGGCGAAGGTGATAACGATGGAACCCATATTCATCGTTGCCGTCACAAAAACCGGCCAAATAGCATTGGGAAGGATGTGGCTAATCAGGATACGATAAATAGGAACTCCAACGGCACGGGCTGCTTGGACATAGTCCATCTCTTTGAGTCGCAGGACCTCGCCCCGCATCAGCCTCGCGTACACCATCCATCCAAAAGTTACAAGGGCGATGACACCGCTTTTCACCGTGTGTCCAAGGATCGCTGCCAAGGCCATGGCAGCAGAAAGGAAAGGAAATGCATAGAAAACATCGGTGATCCTCATGATCACCTCATCTACAATGCCTCCGTAAAAAGCCCCTATCATTCCTAACGTAACTCCTATGGCTGTGGAGAGGCCCACGACGAGCAAAGAGACGATCCACGCTAAGCGGGTGCCCCAGACACAACCATAAAATATGTCGTACTGACCAGCGCTCAATCCGAATGGATGTCCCGGCTGTGGAGGGCGGGGCTCGGACCAGTAACCGTACCGCGGCATGCGGAAGGGCTCGTCGGGCCACTTCGGAGGTGCGATATAGGGGGCCACGAGAGCGACAACACCAAAGAAAACCAACAAGACGACGCCCGTAAGGCCCAGCGGGTTTTTCAACAGCTTGATCGCGGTCTTCATTCCAACCTCACCCGGGGGTCTATGATGGCGTAAAGGATGTCCACGATTAAGTTGGCCACTACGATCAAAACACCGCTGAAAAGGAGATAGGCCAAAAGAGCTGGCATGTCGAACTGTCTTGCTGCGTTGGCCGCCCAGCGTCCGATTCCCGGCAAGTTGAAGATAGTCTCTGTGATTACCAACCCCCCCATGAGCCCTGCTATGGTCAATCCCGCGATGGTAGCAACGGGGATCAAGGCGTTTTTACGGGCATGCCGTTTGATCACCACCCGTTCGGGAAGCCCCTTTGCCCGGGCGGTCATGATGTATTCCTGGCGCAGCGTTTCCAACATGGAAGATCTGGTAACCCGCAAAAGCAACGCCCAGCTTACGTATGCCAAAGTCATCACCGGGAGAATCAAATGGCGCATGGCATCGGCAAACACCCACCAGTTCCAGTTCAGGATCGCGTCTAGAGTAATGATGCCCGTATAAACCCGGAACTTCCCCGAAGTGAAAACGTAAAGCCCTACATCGGTGGAAAGCCTTCCCGGGGGGAACCAGTGAAGCAAACCATAGAAAAGGAAGAGGCCCAGAATTCCTGCCACGAACATGGGGAGGGACCATCCGGTAACCGCGAACACCCGCGCGAACTGGTCTACCATGGAATTCTGTTTGACCGCAGAGAGTTGCCCCAACCAAATTCCTCCGAGGATGATGGGAATTGAAGCCCAAAGGGTGAGTTCCACGGTCTGAGGGAGGAACCGCTTGAACGCATCCGCGACGCTTCGATGGGCCGTTTGGGACCAGCCAAGGTCTCCCCTAAGCACATTGCGGAACCATTTCGCGAACTGATACCACCACGGCTTATCCAACCCGTATTCTTTGATGAGGACATCGGGGTCAACGTTTTTCAGCCGACTCACGTCGGGCACGAAGACGGCCAACTTTTGATAGGGATCCAACAAATTATACATTTGAAAAACCACCACTAGGAGGCCAAACAGAACCAGCGGCAAGATCATCAATCGTCTGATAATATACGCTAACATTTGTCTTTTTCCTCCTGTTAATAAAAAGGGCGGGGCAAAAGCCCCGCCCTTAGTTTACGAAAGGCCTATTAAAGGCTCAAGTTCAATCGTAGGCCTTGTACATCGGGTAGAAATAGGGCGAAGGATAGATGGGGTTGATGGGCCAGCCGCGTACCCAGTCCCTCATAACCCGATACGGATACCGCTGAGGCAGCCAAATGTCTACGGCCCAATCCTTGGCGAGCCTGGCGATAAGCTTGTAGAGGTTACCGCGGATCTCCTTGTCAGTGGTTGCCATAGCGGCGGCAACGATGGGATCGAAGTAAGGCTTGAAGATGTTTTCGATCATGTACTCGCCCTGGAAGCCCGCGAAGGTCCCATAGGAAGCCACGAAGGGCACCGCGAAGTTGTTCGGGTCGGGATAATCGGCGATCCACCCGATGATAAAGAGGGGCATCTTGCCGGTAACGAGATAGCTGAGGTAGGTCTTCCACGGCACAGCCTGGATGTTAACCCGGAACTTGGGGTTCATAGCCTCGAGGTTGGCCTTGAGGATTTCGGCCGCGATCCGGCGCACATCGTTGCCCTCGTTGTAGAGGATGGTGAGGTTGAACCCCTTCTCCCAGAGCTCTCCGTTACGGGCCTTCTTCAGGAGCTCAGCGGCTGCCTCGGGATCGTAGTCCCAATCCAGGGCCGGGTCTTCCTCATAGGCCCAGGAGAAAGCCTTGGGAATAGGTCCGTGGATCTTGTAGCCCTTGCCGAGAAGCACCTGCTCGATGAAGGCATCGTAGTCAAACGCCAAGCAGAAAGCCTTGCGGACGTTCACGTCGGCGAAGAGATCGGGTGGGATCCCATAGCCGTCCCACGGGCCTTCACCGATGAACTCGTTGCCCTCCACCTTTACTGGGGCCACGAAGAACATGGCCCGAAGTAAGACCTGGGGCACATCGATGGGGTCATGGACCACGACGCCCGGGAGCCCTTCCACCTGCGGTAGGTATTGGGCGGGTACGTAGACGATGTCAGCGTCTCCGTTCTTGAGGAGGAGCAAGCGGTCGGACCACTCATCGAGTTTCTTAACTACTACGTGCTTGACCTTGGCTGGACCACGCCAGTACTTCTCGAAGCGATCGAAGTCGATCTCGACCCCGATGTCCCAGCGCTTGAGCTTGAACGGGCCGGTACCGTTAACCTTATTGAAGAGCGGCGACTTCTCCGGCACTTCGCCCCCGCCGGGGTTCCACCACTTGGCCCAGGTGTCGGGTTTGCCATCCCAGTCGCCCTGGGCAATGGTCCATTCCTTATCCAGGACCGAGGCCCAGGATCCTGCCAGGATGGTGATGAAAGGCGGATAGCTCTGGGCCAGGTGGAAGACCACCGTGTTGCCCTCCACCTCCACCGCGGGATCAATGTACTTGTTGTAAATCTCTGCTTGTTCCTCGGGGGTCAAAGTGGTCAAGTCCTCAACGTCCTTGCCGAGTGCAGCCTTTACTAGGTCAAGAAGGGAGGAATACCCCGTCAAGGGCTCAAGCAGCATCCAAATAGGGCCGCCGGTGCGGTCTTGAAGCATCGCGCGCTCGATGGAGTACTCCACGTCCTCAGGGGTCAGTTCACCGTAGCCGGGAACGATCGCGCTTTCGTCCTCGAGGCTGTCGTAGTCAACCCACTCGATGGTTCCGTCCTCTTTTTTCACCCCTACGTAGTGGAAGCGAACGCCCTCCCGGATGGTGAAGGTGTAGGTGAGGCCGTCTTCAGACACAGTCCACTCGGTGGCCAACTGGGGCTGAAGATCCGCGGGATCCAGCGACATGCCGGTAAGGTCAATTCCCTTGGCATCGGCAATTCCATAGGGCCAGAAGACCAACGTCTCATAGGTATTGAAGAGGATCTCGCCGCTTGCGGTGTCGTAAGCATAAGCGGGATCACATGTCTCGGCGGAACCAATGGTGGCTTCCACGATAGTGTCGGGGTTTTTGATCTCCTGAGCCCATGCCACCCAACCCAAAAGTGCCACTGCTGTCAAAAGCCAACCTACCTTACGCCACATAGTTTTGTGCATCACCCTCCTTTTTTAAGGTTTTGGCAATTTCAAATATTTACCCTCTGCTCTCACCCCCTTACCCTATAAACTTCCAACGGATATTAAAGACCTTCTGGCCGATGCAGTCAACCCCAGTTGGACCGCCGTTGTCCCAAGTTGTAAGATAAATGTGGGCCCGTAGCTCAGGGGTAGAGCAGCCGGCTCATAACCGGTAGGTCGCAGGTTCGATCCCTGCCGGGCCCATAAATCGTGACGCGTGCCCATTAACGCGTGACAGGGGATGCGAAAGCTCTTCATCCACGTGGACGGGGCCTCCCGGGGAAATCCTGGCGAGGCGGCCATCGGTGTCCTCCTCACCGATGAACAGGGAAATACCATCGAGGAAGTCTCTCAGCTCATCGGCCAGGCCACCAACAACGTGGCCGAATATAAGGCCCTCATCGAAGGGGCCCGCCGCGCCTTGGAATACCTCCCCGAAGAAGCCATCTTCCTTACCGACAGCGAACTCGTGGCCAACCAGATAAACGGCCTCTACAAGGTCCAAGAACCCCACCTCCAGTACTTGAACCAGAAGGCATTGGAGTTGCTTTCGCGCCTTCCCCGCTGGCGCGTCAACTACATCGAACGGGAGGCCAACTACAAAGCCCACCGCCTCGCCATGCGGGCCTTCCGGGAGAAGTCTCGCCAGGAACGGGAACGCTCCAAGATCCTGAACGAGATCGAAGACGTCCTGCGGGAACTTACTCCGGATGACCTACGCCGCGTCCTCTCATACGCCAATAGCCTCAAAGCTCAAAAGCCTTGAGATGCGCATCGTGCTCCAGCGGGTGAAAGAGGCCTATGTCGCGGTGGATGGGGCGGAGGTTGCCCGCATCGGGCGGGGGTTCCTCCTCTTAGTGGGAATCGGCCGAAGCGACACCGAAGAGGCCCTTTCCTTCTGGGCCAAAAAGATCCCCGAGCTCCGCGTCTTCCCAGACAGCGAAGGAAAATTTAACCTCTCCCTCAGGGACGTAGGAGGGGAGATCCTGTGCGTTTCCCAGTTCACCCTTTACGGCGATTGCCGAAAAGGAAGACGCCCAAGCTTCAGTTCCGCTGCCCCGGGCCCCGAGGCGGAACGCCTGTTTCAGCGGTTCGTGGAGCTCCTCTCTCAGCAAGGAGTGCCCGTGAAAACCGGTGTGTTCGGGGCTAAAATGGAGGTCGGGCTCGTGAACGATGGGCCCGTTACCCTGATCTTGGAACGTTAAGGAGGGATAAATATGGCAGCGGTTCCAAAATGTCGTCGGTCTCACCGCGAAGTGAGGCTCCGGCGGACCCATTGGCGTGCCCACATGCCCCCGGCGGTGGAGTGCCCCCACTGTCACGAATTGAAGCTCCCCCACCGGGTTTGTCCCCACTGCGGCTATTACAACGGGATGGAAATCGTAGCCGTAGAGGAGAAGAAAAAAGAATGAGATCTTCTTTTCAGAATACATGAGAAAAAGCGCCGGTTAGCCCGGCGCTTTTTCTTTTCCCGGTGAAACGTTGCCCCTAGGGCCTCTCCTCCCGCAAGACCGGTTCCCGGGCGGCTTTCACCTCGTCCAAACGACGCACCGGCGTGTTGTGCGGTGCCTCCGCCAAGAGCTCCGGCTCTCTTTGAGCTTCCTCCGCGATCCGACGCATGGCCTCGATAAAGTGGTCCAACGTCTCCAGGGTCTCGGTCTCGGTGGGCTCGATCATCAGCGCCTCCTCCACGATCAAAGGGAAGTATACGGTAGGGGGATGGAACCCGTAATCTATGAGGCGCTTGGCCACATCCCGGGCCTTGACGCCCAAGTTCGCCGTGGATGCCACGAACTCGTGCTTGCAGAGGCCGTCGTAGGGAACTCGGTAAACGTCGCGCAGCCGCACCCGGAGATAGTTGGCCGCCAACACCGCCCCGGCCGAGACCTCCCGCAGGCCCTCGTCACCCAGGGTCAAGATGTAGGCCAGGGCCTTGACCATCACCAGCACGTTGCCGAAGAAGGAATGGACCCGGCCGATGGACTTGGGGAGATCGTAAAAAAGGCGGAAGCGATCATCTTCCCTCACGATCTGGGGAATGGGGAGGTACGGGAGGAGCGGTTCCGAGACAGTGAGGGGACCGGCCCCCGGTCCTCCGCTTCCGTGAGGGGTGGAGAAGGTCTTGTGGAGGTTGAAGTGAAAGATATCAGCGCCCATATCCCCGGGGCGAGCCCGGCCCAGGAAAGCGTTGAGGTTGGCCCCATCGAAATAACACAGCCCTCCCACATCGTGGACCATCTCCGTGATCCGTAGGATATCCCGTTCGAAGATGCCCAAAGTATTGGGCACGGTGAGCATGATCCCCGCCACGTCCTCCCCCAACCTCTCCTCCAGGGCGGCGAGGTCCACGGTGCCCTCTCGGTTAGAAGGGACCGAGACCACCTCGAAGCCCACCATCGCCGCCGAGGCGGGGTTGGTGCCGTGGGCGGAATCGGGCAGGAGGATCTTGGTGCGTTTCTCCAGCTCCCCCTGGTCCTCGAAATAACGCCGGATGAGGAGCATCCCCGTGAGCTCCCCGTGGGCCCCGGCCGCAGGCTGCAGCGTTACCCCCGGCATCCCTGCGATCCCCTTCAACAGCTCTCCCAGCTGCCACAGCACCTCCAACATCCCCTGGACCGCCTCCTCGGGGAACAGGGGATGGAGGTCGGCAAAGCCAGGATGCTGGGCAAGCTCCTCGTGCAGCTTGGGGTTGTACTTCATGGTGCACGAGCCCAGGGGATAGAACCCGGTATCCACCCCGTAGTTCATCCGGGAAAGCTCGGTGTAATGGCGTACTAGATCCCCCTGGGAAACCTGGGGGAGCCACGGTGGTTCCCTACGCCGCAGGCCCTCTGGTATGTATTGGAGGAGCTCCTCCGGGGCCCTCTTTGTCCCCGGCCACGTCGTGGCCCGCCGCCCCTCCTTTTCCTTCCGGTAAATGGTTCCCACCGTCACTCCTTGGCTCGAGAACCCTGGACAAACCTCGCGCCGGCACCCTTCCCTCGGCGCGGGAAGATCATCGAGCGTGCTCCCGGAGGACCTCCAGGACCCCCTGTATTTCCTCTTCGGTTCGTTTTTCTGTCAGTGCCAGGGAAAAGGCTCTTTCCACGCCCATGCGCTCGAGGTAAACCGGCGGCACCACCGCGAAGCCCGCCTCCCAGAGGTCCCTCGTCACTCCCTCTGGGTCGGAGCACCGCACGGCGAACTCGTTGAAGAACGGTCCCTTAAAGGCAAGCTCGAATCCGGGAATTCTCTCGATCTCCTGGGCCAGCTCGTGGGCTCGCTCAAGACACAGGAGGGCTATCTGCTGCAACCCCTCCGGGCCCAGAGCGGCCAGATAGATGGTGGCCCGCAGGGCACACAGGGCCGAGTTGGTGCAGATGTTGGACGTGGCTCGCTCCCTCCGGATGTGCTGCTCCCGGGTCTGGAGGGTCATGACGTAGCCCTCTTTCCCCTCCACGTCCACAGTACGCCCGGAGACCCGGCCTGGCATCATCCGGAGGTACTTCCTCCGGGTGGCGAAGATCCCAAGGAGCGGTCCCCCGAAGGAGAGGGGATTGCCCAGGGGTTGTCCCTCGCCCACCACGATGTCGGCCCCGAAGCTCCCCGGAGGCTCCAATACCCCCAAGGCGATGGGATAGACGGAGACGATGAGGAACGCGTCCCCCAGCCTCTCCTTCAGGCCGGAAAGATCCTCGATGATCCCGAGGCCATTGGGCTGCTGTACGATGAGGGCAATGACCCCCTCCGGGACCTCCTCCAGGACCAGGCGCCCGGCCTCGTCGAAGGGAAGATCCACCACCTCGATCCCGGCGCCCCGGCAGTATGTCTCCACCACCCCCCGGTGGAGGGGGTTCAAGGACCTCGGCACCAGGACCTTGTCCCCGCCCACGATCCTGCGGGCCATGAGGACCGCCTCGGCCAGGGCGGTACCCCCGTCGTACATAGAAGCGTTGGCCACCTCCATTCCCGTGAGCTCGCAGATCATCGTTTGGTACTCGAACATCCACGTCAGGGTGCCTTGGGAGACCTCGGCCTGATAGGGGGTGTAGGCGGTATAGAATTCCGAGCGGGAGGAAAGTTCGTTCACTACGGCGGGGATGTAGTGATCGTAAAGGCCCAAGCCGAGGAAGGGGACCAGCCGGCGGTTCTTTATCGCACGCCCTTCCAATTCCCGCCGGACCTCAAGCTCCGACCTAGGGGACAATCCCAGGGGTCGGTAGCGAGCACGGATTTCCGCGGGGATATCGCTAAAGAGGTCATCTACATCTCCCACCCCAATCGCCCGGAGCATCCGCTCGATGTCCGCGCGCGTGTGGGGGATGTATTCCATCACTCTCCGATCAGCTTCTTGTAAGCCTCCGCATCCAGGAGCTCGGAGAGCTCGTCTTCGTTTTCGACCTTGAGGACGAAGAGCCAGCCGTTGCCGTAAGGATCCTGGTTTATCGCCCCGGGGGTGGAAACGAGTTCCTCGTTCACCTCCACTACCTCGCCCGAAACGGGCGCATAGACCGATTCGGCGGCCTTCACCGACTCCACCGTGACCGCCACCTCGCCTTTCTTCAGCTTTTTTCCGACCTCGGGAAGCTCCACGTAAACCACATCCCCCAACTTCTTCTGCGCGTAGTCCGTGATCCCGACCCTGGCCGTGCCCCCTTCCACCCTCACCCACTCGTGGCTTTTGGTATAGCGCAGTTCCTGTGGGACCATTCACCCTCCTTTGCCCGGCTTTCTCTCCTAGAACGGCACCTCTTCCTTCGCCGGCTCATAAAATGTGACATAAGATTTATGGAAATGCAAGCGGAATGTGCCCAAGGGGCCGTTGCGCTGCTTGGCGATGATGATCTCGGTTTCGGATATCTCGCTTCCCCGCTGCCCCTCATAGTAATCGGGGCGGTGGATGAACACCACCAGATCCGCGTCCTGCTCGATGGCACCGGATTCCCGTAGGTCCGAAAGCTGCGGCCGTTTGCTCTCCCTCCGCTCCACGGCACGGTTGAGCTGGGAGCATGCGATTACGGGGATCTCGAGTTCCCGGGCTAGGGCCTTCAGGGATCGGGAAATGTAAGCGATCTCCTGCTCCCGCACGTCGGCTCGGATACCGGCGTCCACCAGCTGGAGGTAGTCGATGATCACGAGATCAAGGCCGTGTTCCATGGCGATGCGGCGGGACTTGGCCTTGATCTCGAGCACGGTGGTGGAGGGGCTGTCGTCGATGAAGATCATGGCCTCGTGCAAGTGGCTCGCGGCCTCCGCCAACGCGGCCCACTTGGGCGGTGGGAGGTACCCAGAGCGCAGGCGGTGCAAATCTACCTTGGCCTCAGCGCAGAGAAGTCGCTCCAAGAGCTGCTCCCGGGTCATCTCCAGGGAAAAGATGGCCACCCGTTTCTTCTGCTCCACCGCGATGTGGCGCAAAAGCGTAAGCACAAACGAGGTCTTCCCCATGCCGGGGCGGCCGGCGATCACGATGAACTCGGCGGGACGGAACCCCCCGGTGCGGGCGTCGAATTCCGTGAAGCCGGTGGAAATGGCCTTTACCGGATGACGCTTCGGATCCCGGTGGAGCTCTTCCAGGTGCTCCATGTGCTCGTAGAGGAAGTCCCGCAGGAGGATATAGTCCTTGGTGGTCTCCCGCTGGGCGATCTCGAAGATGACCCCTTCCGCCCGGTCCAGAGCCTGATCCACGGGGAGATCTTCCCGGTACCCCAGCTCCATGATCCGCCCCCCGCCCTCGATTAGAGCCCGCCGCAGGGCCTTGGTGCGCACGATCTCCGCGTAGTGCTCCAGGGCGGCCACGGTGGGGACTCGAGAGATGAGTTCTGCAAGGTAGGTCCTCCCCCCCACTTTCTCCAGCTTCCCCCGCTCCTCCAGGTGGTTGGCCACGGCGATGAAATCGGGGAGCTTTCCGTGCTCGTAAAGCTCCAGGATCGCCTTGTATATCTCCTGGTGGGCGGGAAAGTAGAAGTGGGATGGTTTCAGGATCGAGACCAATGTAGGCAACGTCTGGGCCGGCTCCAACATACAACAGCCCAGAACTACCTGCTCTGCTTCACGATTTTTGGGAATAGGTCTTAATTCCTCGCCCCGCTCATCCGGCATCGCTCCACCATCATACCCCGCCCCCCGAGACCCCGACAAGGGGACAAATGGCCCACGGGATCTAATTTTTTTCGTCCACGGGAAAAGGCTATAGAATAACTGCTGGAAAGGGAGACACGATGCGCATGGTGGACTTGATCGAGAAGAAACGCGATGGGATCCGGCTAACCGAGGAAGAAATCCGTTGGATCGTGGAAAAATACGTGGATCAGGAGATCCCGGACTACCAAATGGCCGCGTTCCTCATGGCGGTCTACTTCCGGGGCATGGCGGAGGAGGAGATGGTGGCCTTCACCGCCGCCATGGCCGAAAGCGGCGAAACGGTGGATCTCTCCTCAATCCCCGGGATCAAAGTGGACAAGCACTCTTCCGGCGGGGTGGGGGACACCGTGACCCTCGTCCTCGTCCCCCTCATGGGGGCGGCAGGCTATGTCATGGCCAAACTCTCGGGTCGCGCCCTGGGACATACCGGGGGCACCATCGACAAGTTCGAGGCGATTCCCGGGGTTCGGACAGAGCTGAGCCGCGAGGAGATCCTGGCCCAAGCCCGAAAGATCGGCGTGGTGATCGCCGAGCACACCCACGATATCGCCCCCGCCGACAAGCTCCTTTATGAGCTGCGGGACGTAACTGGGACCGTTCCCTCCCTCCCCCTGATCGTGGGGTCCATCCTCTCCAAAAAGATCGCGGGGGGAGCGGATCTTATCGTCCTGGACGTGAAATGCGGCGATGGAGCCTTCATGCGGACCTTTCCTGAGGCCCGGGAACTCGCCGAGACCCTGGTGCGGGTGGGGAACCGCCTGGGCAAGCGCTTCTCCGCCCTGGTCACCGCCATGGACCAGCCTTTGGGGAGGATGGCGGGGAACGCCCTGGAGGTACAGCAAGCCATCGAAGTCTTGCGGGGCGAGGGGCCGGAGGATCTGCGGGATGTGACCTTAGCCCTGGGGGCGGAGCTCCTCCTTTTAGCCGGGGAGGAGCAAAACGAGGGGAATGCCAAGGAAAAGCTCGCCCGGCTCCTCGATTCCGGGGCAGCCTGGGAGAAGTTCGTGGAGCTCGTAGCGGCCCAGGGTGGGGATGTGGCCTGCGTGGAGGAGCCGGAGCGGCTTCCCCGGGCCGAAGAGGTGGTAGAGGTGCCGGCACCCCGTTCGGGGTATGTCCTCAAGCTTTCGGCGCGGAAAATCGGCCAGGCCGCGGGGCTCTTGGGCGCCGGCCGCGAGAGGAAGGGCCAGGCAGTGGACCCCGCCGCGGGGGTGGAGCTTTTGGCCAAAGTGGGGGATGAGGTCGTCGAAGGCGAGCCCCTGGCGCGGCTGCACGTGGGACGGAAAGAGCGGACCGCCGAAGCCTTGGCCCTCGTGGCTTCAGCCTTCGAGATCGGGCCCAAGCCCCCTCCCAAGGGCGAGCTCATCTTGGCCCGCATAAAGGAATGAAGCTCCTCGTCGCCTCGGACAACCCCGCGAAGCTCGAGGGCACACGGCGGGCGGTGGAGGAGGCCTTGCCCGGAGCCCACGAGATCCGAAGTGCCCGTTATTCCCATCCCTTGCCCAATATGCCCAGGGGTGAAGAGGTCTTCGCGGGGGCGAGGGTGCGGGCCCGCTGGGCGGAGGAGAGGGGAGCAGATTTGGGGGTTGGGATCGAGTCGGGACTCATCCGCCCTCCTGGATCCCCGGAGGAATTCTTGATCACCGTGGCGTGCGTAAGGGGCGGAGGACGGGAGGGCTGGGGCCTGAGCGCCGGGTTCCCCTTTCGGTTCGCGGGTGAGCCCCCGGATCCCGTGCGGGGTTACGTCGCCCGCCTAACCCGGGGAAGGCTCGAACGTGCTGACCTCGTCCGCCAGGCTGTCCTCCTCGCGATCTTTTCCTGGCTTCGGGGGGAAAGGTGAGGGAAGAGTTTGAGTTCGCGGGAGCGAGGGCCTGGAAGCTCGCGGGCTACTTCTGGAAGGGGGAAGGTGGGAAGCGAACTCTGGTGTTGGTCCACGGTTACGGCGAGCACGCCGGAAGATACGAGGAGTTCGCGTGTTGGCTTGCCGAAAACGGGACAAGCGCAGCGGCCTTCGACCTGAGGGGCCACGGAAAGAGCCCCGGAAAGCGGGGCCACATCGCCGCCTTCGGCGAGTACTTGGAGGACCTGCACGCCTTCCTCACCGTGCTCCGCCAACGGTTTCCGGATACGGTACTTTTCCTTCTGGGACACAGCCTAGGGGGGCTGATCGTGGTCCGCTACTTGGAGAGGTATCCAGGTTCCGTGGGGGGAGCAGTATTAATTTCCCCGGCCCTGGAATTCGCCGTTTCGGTTCCCCTTTGGAAGCGGGCCCTGGCCCACGCGGTTTCCCACCTTTACCCGAGTTTTTCCCTTCCCAGCGGGATCGCTCCGGAGGCGCTGAGCCGCGATCCCGAGGTGGTGGAGGCGTATCGGCGCGATCCCCTGGTCCACCGGGTGGCCACCGCCCGGTGGTTCGTGGAGACGCTTCGGGCCCAGCGGGAGGCGCTGGAGGAAGCGCACCGGATCGCAGCCCCAGTGCTTGTCGTCTACGGGACCGCGGACCGGATAATCTCCCCGGAGGTCGTGGTGAGGTTCTTCGAGGCGTGCGGATCCCCACGGAAGGAGATCTTCCCCTGTGATGGCTTCTACCACGAGCCCCTGAACGAGGTGGGGAAAGAAGAAGTCTGGGCGAGGGTTTTGCGGTGGATCGGGGAGATCCCCTGACCTCGGTTTATTGCGGAAACAAAAAGGCCGGGCTATACTTGGGGCTGCTTGAATCCTGAGATAAGAAAGGGGGAGGAAATGTGGCTATCGTAACGATGAAGGAGCTTCTCGAGGCCGGCGTCCACTTCGGCCACCGGACCCGGAAGTGGAACCCCAAGATGAAGCCCTTCATTTATACGGAGCGAAAAGGGATCCACATCATCGACCTGGCGAAGACCATAGAACACCTGGAGAAGGCCTATTTCTTTGTGCGGGAACGGGCCGCGGCCGGAGACGAGGTTCTGTTTGTGGGCACCAAGAAGCAGGTGCAGGCCACCATCGAGGAGGAGGCCAAGCGCTGTGGTGCCCACTGGGTGAACCGGCGCTGGCTCGGGGGGACCCTGACCAACTTCGAGACCATCCGTCGCCGGGTCCTCTACATGGTCGAGCTCGAACGGAACTTCGAGGAAGGCAAGTTCGACCGACTCCCCTTGAAGGAGAGGGTGAAGCTCCAGCGGGAGCTGGAGAAGTTACGGCGCAACCTCGACGGCCTGCGGGAGATGACGCGCCTGCCCGGGGTGGTGTACGTGGTGGATCCCACGGTGGAGGTCCACGCGGTGCGGGAGGCGAACATCCTCGGGATCCCGGTGGTGGCCATTTGTGACACCAACTGTGATCCCGACCTCATCGACTATCCCATCCCCGGCAACGACGACGCCATCAAGGCTACCCGCCTCATCACAAAAAAGATCGCCGATGCCATCATCGAGGGGCGCGAAGGCCTACAGCTCACAGAGCCCACACCACCGGAGGAAGAGGTGCCCTCCATGGAGGAGGCCATGCCCGCCATCGGGGAGGTTCCCATAAAGGACGAGGAGCTAGAGGAGCATTACGGTGAGATGTTGAAAGAGCTCCTGGAGGAGGAAGGGAAGGAGTGACGATGGAGGTCACCCTAGAGCTCATAAAGAAGCTCCGCGAGGAGACGGGAATCGGGGTCATGGAATGCAAACAGGCCCTGATCGAGGCCGGGGGAGATATCGAGAAGGCCAAGAAGATCTTGCGGGAAAAGGGGAAGGAGTTCCTCGGCGGTGGGGGCCGGGAGGCCAAGGAAGGCCGGGTGGAGGCGTATATCCACCACTCGGGGAAAGTAGGGGTGTTAGTGGAGGTGAACACCGTCACCGATTTTGCCGCCAACTCGGAGGAGTTCCGGGAGTTCCTCAAGAACCTGGCCATGCACATCGCCGCCGCCAAGCCCCGGTGGGTCTCTCCCGAGGATGTGCCCGAAGAGGTCATCGCCGAGGAGAAAGCGATCCTGCGGGCCCAAGCCGAGAAGGAAGGGAAGCCCCCACACATCGTGGAGAAGATCGTGGAGGGGCGCCTGAAGAAGTTCTTCGAGGAGAATTGCCTCCTAAAGCAACCCTACGTCAAGGACCCCTCGATCACGGTGGAGGACGTCCTGGGCGAGCTTCGGCACAAGATCTCCGAGGACATCGTGATCAAACGGTTCGCTCGGTTTGAGGTGGGGGAAGAGTGAGGTGAAGTGAGGGTACTTCTCAAGCTCTCGGGGGAGCTTTTGGCGGGGAGGAAGCCTCCCATCGACTGGGAGGCTTTTTCTTTTTATGCACAGGAGATCGCCGCGGCCGCCCGAGAAGCGGAGATCGCGGTGGTGGTGGGCGGGGGGAACATCCTCCGGGGGGCGCGGACCCCGGTTCCCGCCACCGGTCACGTGATGGGGATGCTGGCCACCTTGATCAACGCCTTGGCCCTGCGGGACGCCCTCCGTGACCAAGGAGTGGAGGCCTTGTTGTTCTCCGCCCTTCCCGTCCCGGGCGTTGCCGATGCGGTGGACCAGTGGGGGGCCAAGGAGGCGCTCTCCCGGGGCGCGGTGGTGCTTTTGGCTGGGGGGACGGGCCTCCCCTATGTCACCACCGACACCGCGGCGGTGTTGCGGGCGTTGGCCTTGGGGGCGGAGCTCGTACTCAAAGGCTCCAAGGTGGACGGGGTATACACGGCCGATCCCGAGGAAGATCCGCGGGCAGAGCGGATACCCCGGCTCACCCACTCGGACTACCTCGCCCGGGGGCTCAAGGTGCTGGATCCCGCGGCGGTCCAGATCGCCGCTGAACACCGACTCCCCATCGTGGTCTTCCGTGCCGACCGAAAAGGGGCGTTCCTGGCAGCCATCCGGGGTGAGACCGGCTCCCGCATCGGTTGAGCCTCCCCGGGAACTTTGGCCATAATAAGTGCACACGGATCGAGTTTAGGGGATATGGGCAGGTTTCTGGCAAGATATTTCGCCAGTGTATTGGGGGTCGTCGCGGCGGTTATGGGGCTCGCCGCGTTGGGGCTCTTCCTCGCGGGCGCTCGAGATGTGCGACAGTACGGAAGCGTTTTTGTGTCGCTCGGACTCGGGGCTTGGGCCCTGGGGGCGTTGAGCGTGCTCGGCGAGTGGAAGATAACGCGATCCTTTTCCTACACTTATTCGAGCTCGGTGAGCCATGCCGGATCGGCGAAGCGGGTGAAGCAGCTTACTCGCGATATCCTGGGGGCATACCGATTCCTCATACATTGTTTCCTGGTGGGGATAATCCTTATAGGAATAGGTGTTTGGCTCTATTTCCGTTGAGCGCAACAAAACGTCGCACTTTTCCCTGTCCCCGCTTGGGGTGGCGTGGCCCTGGTTCCGCTGGAGCCGTCGCGTGGGCGGCTGGATCGAGGCCTTCGTAGATTTCCGCCACCCGAGGAGGTGTGTCGCCTGATCGCGGAGAGGACGGGGCCGGTTCCTCCTCAGGAACCACCGAAGACCCGGGGCACCGCAAAATAACCGTCGTCGCGGCGGGGGGCGTTCTTGAGGGCCTCCTCTTGAGACAGGGACTCCTCCGGTTCGTCCTCCCGGAACACGTTCCGCACCCCGGGAAGCGGCTCGTAGGGGGGAACGCCCTCGGTATCGAGCTCCCCTAGCTTCTGGAAGTAAGAGAGGATCCGGGCGAGGTCAGTCCTCAGGGCCTCCCGTTCTTCCGGGGAAAGCTTGAGCCCCGCGAGCTCCTCCAGCCGCCGCATCAAGGCATCCGTGATCTCCACTGCTCACACCTCCAGCCGCTCCAGGGCCTCGCCGAAACGCCTCTCCACTTCCGCCACAAGATAACCCGGAACCTCCTCCCGCGCCAGCCGGAAGGCCTCCTCCCGGGCCGCCTCCAACAACCCCAGATCTCTAATCAGATCCGCTACCTTTAAACGTGACACGAACCCATGCTGGGCCGTGCCGAGGAGGTCCCCCGGTCCCCGGATCCGGAGGTCCTCTTCGGCGATGCGGAAGCCGTCGTCGATGTCCCGGAACGCCGAGAGCCTCCGGCGGGCCTCTTCCGTGGTGGGATCGGCGATGGCGAAGCAGACGGCGGGTTGGCCCTGGCGACCGATCCGTCCCCGGAGCTGGTGCAACTGCGACAGCCCAAACCGGTCCGCGTGCTCGATCACCAGGAACGTGGCGTCCCGCACATCCAACCCCACCTCCACCACGGTGGTGGATACAAGCAGCCGGATCTCCCCCCGCCGGAACGCTTCCATCACCCTCCGCTTCTCCTCGGGGGGGAGCCGGCCGTGCATGAGCCCCACCCCGGCCCAGGGGAACCGCCGCGAGAGCTCCTCGTGGGCCGCCGTGGCCGCCCGTAGGTCCATCTCCTCCGATTCTTCCACCAGGGGGAAGATCACATAGCCCTTCTCCCCGGCGCGCAGGAGCTGCTCCACCTCCGCGTAGACCTCCTCCCTCCGCGACTCCGAAACCCAGACGGTGCGGACGTTCTTTTGGGGTATGGGCATCTCTGAAAGCACGGAAATGGAAAACTCGCCGTAGAGGGTGAGGGCCACCGTTCGGGGGATCGGGGTGGCGGACATGACGAGGATGTTGGTCCCTTTGCCCTTCTTCTTGAGCGCCTCCCGCTGCACCACCCCGAAGCGGTGCTGTTCGTCGATCACTGCAAGCCCCAAATCCTTGAACTCCACCCCCTCCTGGAAGAGAGCATGGGTCCCGATCAAAAGATCGATCTCCCCCCGGGAGAGCTCTTCCAGGATCCGCCCCCGGTCCTTTCCCCTCACGCTCCCCAAAAGCAGTTCCGTCCTGATAGGCAATCCGCGCAGCAAGTCCTGGAAGACTAAGAAATGTTGTTCGGCCAGGATCTCGGTGGGGGCCATGACCGCGGCCTGGGTCCCCGCGGAGATGGCCATCACACACGCCCCCGCCGCCACCACAGTCTTCCCCGAACCCACGTCCCCCTGTAGGAGCCTCATCATGGGATAGGGGGCCCGGAGATCCCGTTCGATGGCCCGCAACGCCCGCTCCTGAGATTCGGTGAGCTTGAAGGGCAAGTTCTCCAAAAACTTCCGCACCATATCGGGGTCTGGGACCAACGCCTTCCCGCCTTCCTCCCGCCACCTCTTCTTCCGCAGGGCGAGCCCCAACTGCAGGAGGAAGAGCTCCTCGAACGCCAGGGTCCGCCGGGCCGCCTCGAAGCCTTGGGGGCCGTCGGGGAAGTGGATCCCGACGATGGCCTGGCGACGGGAAAGGAGCTTCTGCCTTTTGCGCACTTCCTCGGGGAGGAGGTCCTCGATCAGGGGGCCGAATCGGCCCAGGGTCCTCTTGATGATGGCCCTCAGGGCCCCCTGGGAAAGGCCCTCGGTGGAGGGGTAAATTGGTACCCATCGTCCCGTGTGGAAATCCTTCCCCGCCGGCTCCCACACCGGGTTCTCCATCTGCCGCTCCCCAAAGCGGATCTGGACCTTGCCGAAGAAGGAGTATTCCTTCCCCTGCTCCACCTCATCCCAGATCCACGGTTGGTTGAACCAGATGGCGAACAACAACCCCGTCCCGTCGTCCACGGCCACCTTGATGAGTTCCAATTTGGGCCGGACCTTGATCCGGGATTTGGCCCGTACCGCGCCTTGGACCGTCACCGCTTCCCCGTCCTTGACCTGGGCGATGGGAACGCGGCGGGAGCGGTCTTCGAGCCTCCTGGGAAAGGTGGTGAGGAGATCCTCCACCGTCTCAATTCCGAGCTTCCGCAGGAGCTTGGCGACCCTCTTTCCCACCCCCGGGGCCTCCTCGATGGGGACCGAAAGCGCGCGGAATTTCTCGCGTTTCCTCCGGTCGATGGCTTCCTCGAGGTGGGCCAGGGCCCGCTCGCGATCGTCCGGGGACATAGTGGCATACCCCCGCACCAAGGCGGCGCCCTCGGGCCAATGGAGCTCCAGGAAGGCCTCCAGGCCACCGATTACCGCTTCGTCCTGATAACCCTTGCGCCGCTCCAGGGCGATGACCTTTTCTATCAGTGCCCATGGGGGTTCTTTCGTTGTCGGCACCGCCATATCCTACTATAATACCCGGCCAAAAGATCGGACCCCAAAATGATCAAAACCTATCCGGATCCCATTCTGCGGCGGCCGACGAAGCGGGCGGATCCCGGCTCCCCGGAAACCCAGGGGGCCATCGCCGCGTTGAGGGAGGTTTTCGACCCCGAGACCGCCCTGGGGCTCGCCGCGAACCAGATAGGCCACCCAGTGCGGGTCGCCATCGTGCGGCTGGGAGAGGAAACGAAGGTGTTATTGAACCCCGAGGTGGTGGAGCGCTCGGAAGAGCTGGAAGTGGACTCCGAGGGCTGCCTCTCCCTCCCGGGGGTGGAGGCCGAAGTCCCTCGGCCCAAACGGGTGGTAGTGCGGGCCCAGGACGAGGAGGGAAGGGAGCTGCACTTGGAGGCCGAGGGATTGGAGGCAAGGCTCCTTCTCCACGAGATCGATCACCTGGATGGGATCCTCTACATCGACCACCTCCCGGCTGCCGAACGTCGGGAGGTGTTGCGTAAATACGGGGAGGTGAGGAAGTCTTCCGCCCCCGTATCGTCTTCGCCGGGACAGGGGCGTTCGCGGTCCCCGCTCTGAGGGCCCTGGTGGAGCGGGACTGGGTCGTGGGTGTGGTCACCCAACCAGACCGGCCCGCGGGCCGGGGCCTGAGGCTGAGGCCCCCGCCGGTGAAGGAGGTGGCCGCGGCGCTGGGCCTCGCGGTCTTACAGCCCAAGTCCATTAACAAGCCCGAGTCTCTAGAATATTTGCAGGCGCTCGCTCCTGACCTCTTGGTGGTGGCGGCCTTCGGCCAGCTCCTCAAGAAGCCCGTGCTCGAGCTCCCCAAGCATGGGTGTATCAACATCCACGCTTCCCTCCTTCCCAAATATCGGGGGGCAGCCCCGATCCAGTGGGCCATCATCCGGGGGGAGCGGTGGAGCGGGGTCACCACCTTCCTCATCGATGAGGGGATGGACACGGGGCCCATCCTCCTCCAGCGGGCGGTGCGGATCGGGGAGGACGAGACGGCCGGGGAGCTCGAGGAGCGCTTGGCTCACCTAGGGGCGGAGCTCATCGTGGAGACGGTAGAGGGATACCTGCGGGGGGAGATCCGGGCGAAGCCACAGCCGGAGGAAGGCACCCTCGCCCCCAAGATCCGGGAGGAGGACACTCGGATCCCCTGGGGCAAAACCGCCCGGGAGATCCACAACCTGGTGCGGGGGCTTTCCCCCTCGCCGGGAGCCTATACCACCTTCCGGGGGAAACGGATCAAGGTGTACCGCACCAAACCCGCGGGAGATGAGGAAGACGCCGAGCCCGGCACAATCCTTCCGACGAGGAAAAAGCTCCTCGTGGCCACCGGGGGAGGGACACTGGAGATCCTCGCCCTCAAGCCCGAGGGGAAGCGGGAGATGCAGGGTGTGGACTTTCTTAACGGGTATCGGCCCTCTCCGGGGGAACGGTTCGTTTGACAAATTTCCGGCAAATAACTACCCTGGTTCCTTGACAAGGGGAGGGGGTATGGGAAAGCAATCGCGCAGCTACGAGCAACACCGAAATAACAATAATAACAAAAACCACCATCAGGGCCTCGTACTTTCCCGGGGAGCTATTCGGATCGAAACCGAAACGAGCTCCGCCGCCGAAGTCCTGGAGAGTTTGAAAAAACTCATCCTCGATGGGGACGCGAGCGTCCAACGGGCGGCCTACCGGGCGCTCGGGGCCTTCTTCTACCAGCATTTCGCAGAGGTCTATCCCCACCTTCGTCGGTGGGCAGAAGAGGGGAACCCCGCGCTGCGCCGGGCGGTGGCCTTCGCTGTGATGGAAGCGATCCATCCCTTCCGCTTCGATCTCGCGGAACACTTCCTCAAGCTGATCGAACTCCTCCTTCCGGATAAAACCCCCCAGATCCGTTGGGCCGTGGGGCCGAAGGCCATTGCCGAAGGATTGCTGCCGGCGTACCCCGACGACACCTTCGAGTACCTCACCAAGTGGTCCACTGTGCACGATGAGCAGGTCTTGTGGAATGTAGCCATGGGGCTTTCCGGGGCGGCCGCCATCCGACGCACCTCAAAGGCCCTGATCATCCTGCGGAGATTGGCTTTGGACGAGAGGCGTTACGTGTGGCGGGCGGTGGCCTCGGCCATGTGGCGGCTCGGCCGCAGGGATCCCGCCCCGGTGTTGGCGGAGCTTCGCCGCTGGCTTTCCGATGACGACCGGGCTCACGTGGCCCGGGTGGCCCTGAAACACATCTAGCCTTGTCGCAGGAGAAACCCCAAGGGGAGGTGGTCATCGCCAAGGGGCGCGCGGGGCCCCTGCGGAGGTACCACCCCTGGGTCTACGCCGGGGCCATTGCTGAGGTGCGGGGGCATCCTGAGCCCGGCGACATCGTGGACGTGGTGGACCGCCGCGGGAACTTCCTCGCCCGCGGCTACTACAACCCCCACTCCCAAATTCGGGTCCGGGTCCTCTCCACCATCGCCCAGCGCATCGACGAGGATTTCTGGGCCGAGAGGTTCCGGCGGGCGGCGGAGGCCCGATCCCGGCTTTTCCAGATAACCGATGCGGTACGATTGGTGAACTCCGAGTCCGACGGGATCCCTGGGCTGATCGTGGACCGCTACGGGGACTTCCTCTCTTTCCAGGTCCTGACCTACGGGATCGAAGTGCGCAAGCACCTTTTGGTGGAGCTTATGGCGGGGCTTTTCTCCCCCGCGGGGATCTACGAGCGCTCCGACGTAGGGGTCCGGGCCCTGGAGGGACTGGAACCCGCCAAGGGCCACGTCTTCGGGGAGGAACCACCGCCCAAGCTCGAGATCCGGGAGGGGCGGGCCAAATTCCACGTGGACATCCGCTCCGGCCACAAGACCGGGTTTTATCTGGATCAGCGGGAAAACCGCCTCCTTCTCGAGGAGATTTCCCACGGGAAGGAGGTCCTGGACGTCTTCAGCTACACCGGGGGGTTCGGGGTACACGCTGGGCTCGGGGGCGCGAAGTCGGTGCTTTTCATCGAAGAATCGGCGAAAAACCTCCGCTGGGCCAGGGAACATCTTGTACTGAACGGCCTTTCTGAGCTGAAAGCGGGCTTCGTGGCCGGAAACGCCTTTCAGGAACTGCGGCGCTTGTACCGGGAACGACGGCAATTCGACCTCGTGGTCCTGGATCCGCCCAAGTTCGCCCGCAACGCTGCTGAAGTGGAGGATGCCCTGCGGGGCTATAAAGACATAAACATCCTGGGGATGCGGTTGCTGCGGCGTGGAGGGTATCTTCTGACCTTCTCCTGTTCCGGTCACGTAACGGAAGACCTTTTCCTAAAAGCTTTGATCGCTGCCGCCTCGGATGTGCGGCGGGAAGCGAAAATCCTGCGTCGGCTCCACCAGGCGGAAGATCACCCCGTGGGACTTACCTTCCCCGAGGGGGCTTACCTCAAGGGTTTCCTGATCCAGGTCTTCTGAAGCCTGGGCGACCATGGAAAGGAGGTTCCGGTGATGGCACATGAGGTGAGGCTCGTCCTCGTGGGTTTGGGGAACCTGGGGCGACGATTCTGCCGTATCCTCGCGGATAAAGCGGGGTTCCTGGAGGAGCGGTACCGCCTGCGGCTCGTGTTGGTGGGGGCTGCTGACTCCCGGGGGACCGCCCATTCCCCCGGGGGGCTCGATCCTGCGCTCATCGCGCGGATAAAGGAGGAAGGTGGTTCGGTGCGGGACTATCCCGGGGCGGGCTCCCCGGGCACGGCCCTTGAGCTGGTCAAGGCCTGCGAGGCGGAGGTTTTGTGTGAGGCCACCCCGGTGAACCTGGACGCAGGGGCGAAGCCCGGGCTTTCGGTGATCCGAGAGGCCCTTTCCCGAGGGATGCACGTGGTGACCCCCAACAAGGGCCCTATTGTCCTCGCCTACCGAGAGCTTTCGGAGCTGGCACGAAAACAGGGTGTGGAGCTACGGTTCGACGGCACGGTGGCCGGGGGGCTTCCCGCACTGTACCTGGGGGCCCGGGACCTGCGGGGGGCGGAGATCAAAATGGTGGAGGCGGTGCCGAACCTGGTCACCGGTTACATCTTGGACCTCTTAGCCGAGGGCCTGAATTGGGAGGAGGCCCTGACCCGCGCCCGGAAGGAGGGGGCTTTAGAGGCCGACCCCTCCTTCGACCTCGACGGCTGGGACGCGGCGGCGAAGCTGGTGATCTTGGCCAACCACGTTTTGGGATATCCCGCGCGGCTTGAGGATGTGGAGCGGGAGGGGATCCGTGGGGTCGATCCTGAAGAGGTGCGTCGGGCACGGGAGCGGGGCGGGCTGGTGCGCCTCGTGGCCCGGGCGGAGCGGCGGGACGGGGGATATCGGCTCACGGTGCGTCCCGAAGAGATCCCGCCAGGGCATCCCCTGTCGGTATTGGGGCGGAAGGGCATGGGGGTGGTCTACTACACCGACATTTACGGCACCATCTCCGCGACCATCCGTGAAGAGGATCCCGTCCCCTCCGCGGCCACCATGCTCCGCGACATCTTGGACATCTACCTGGGGCGATGAACGGGAAAGGGTGATCATCCAGGGAAATCCGGACACTTCCTCCGCGCCCCGACCCCCCTCTTCCGGAGCCGCTTACCTCGGCCCTTCCCCGGGTGCGAACTTGACGTGATACTTCAAGTCATCCTAGAATGCGATTTGAGGAGGTGGGAAATTTGGACCGCTTCTTGTGGGCACTTGTGGTGTTCTTTTGTCTCGTCTCGGTCGTTGGTTATCCCCAAAGTTGTCCCACGGTCTGTGTGATCGTCCCCGAGGAGGACAGGTGCATCGTCCCCCGTCCCGTTCCTGACCCCGCCTGTGAAACCGCGATCATCCGGGCCTTCCTCTCTTACGGCTTCCACGTGGTGGATCGACTTCTAGCTTACCTGCACAAATATGTGGGGTACATAGAGGAAGGAGGTGCATAGGGTGGTCTTTATTGATCCGAGGAGGCTTCTTACGGCTTTTTTGCTTATAACGTTGGTAATATGCTTCCTTGCGCCGCCAACATATTCTGCATGGAAATGGCCATCGAGCGATGAAATACAAAATCTTATAACTGAATTAAGATTAGCTTTTCATATAAACTCCTTTGAAGCCAGCGATAGTGAACTACGGAAATTCCTCAGATTAGAGAATAACAGAATCTTCGTTAAAGCTGAGCTCAAACAATTGAGTTTTGGTGAAAGAATAGAGCAGTTCCTTAAAACTGGGTCCACGCGAGAACTGGCCAGCACTGGAAAAGAAACCATAAAATATTTGACTGAAAGCACTGTCCTAGGAGTGCTTAAGTGGGTAGCCCGTTCTTCTTTCAGTTTGTCGTTTCTGCTTGAGACAGCTGACCTGTTATCTACGATAGCAACCGGAATCAATCTGTACCTCAAATTTTGCGAGGTATTAAGAGCTAAAGAAGAACGTTTTCTCCTTCAGGAATACTTTGAATTGCGAAAAGCATATGATCCCGAAAAAAGCTTCACACAAATTGATGAGGATTTCGATCCATTTGTGGAACTAGTTATTCGTCTTAGGAAAGGCATATATGAGCTGCAAGATGTTACCACCCAAGATAAAGCCAGATACGCTACTTACCTAGAATTCTGTTATCAATCTTGGCGTTTGGTCACTGAACATAGGCGCAGAGAGGCCATAAAAAGTTACATATTGAACCGCGTAGGTCGTTCGTCACCTTTCACAAATTCTTCTACCAGGAGACATTTTTCGACGGTAATTCTGCGGTTAGGCACCGATATTCAAGGTATTGATTTTACAAACGATGAGCGTTTATTCGCATATGGTGCTGGAACGAATGTTTACATCTATTCCGTTGGAACATGGAGACTAATAAAAACACTTCGCTTGAACGGACAGGTTCAAGATCTTGATTTCTCCCCTACTGGTAGGTGGCTTGCTGTGGGAGCTGGAAACAAAGTCCATGTGTACCAGACCATGGGGTGGAATGAAATTTCCGCCTCACCCTTTACAGGGGATGACAGTATACGGTGTGTGAGATTCTCTCCTTCAGAGCGGTGGTTACTTTATGGGACGAGATGGCATGACGCTGATATCTACGTCTACGAGGTCGGTTCTTGGACGAAATTGGTAGAATTTGCAGCTTCTATGGACAAGAATTCACTTGATTTTTCTAGGGACAACAAATTTGTTTGTTTTACATCTTATTACAAATACCGCCCCCAAGTCCGGGAAACAGGCTCCTGGCGACGGCTTGTTACACTTGGAGGAGGCTATGGAGAATATGACCATAACACATATTGGTATGGAATAAACTTTTCTCCGAACGGTAGATGGGTGGCCTACGGTTTTGCAGATTGCCGTAAGCATACATATACGCTTTTTATACACACGACAAGCGGCAAGTGGCCACTTGTGAGTTCCTTCAATTGGGAGTGCAAACGATGTTATGCAGGTGCTATTGATTTCTCTTCCGATAGCCTTCTGATTGCGCATGGAGGAGACGACCTTCGCATATTCCGTGTAGAACCTTTGACGGCCCAAGTAACGCTGGGATGGATATACAGATTAAGTAACTCTGTTCCGGAGCACTCGGTCAAGTTCAGTGCAAGAGGGACATGGCTGGCTTATAGCGATGGAGAGGATGTTTATCTACGAAAAGTCAGTGATATTCCGCAATCTATTTGTTTCGAAAACTGGTGTTTACCGGTTTCGCTTCCGCTATGGCTAATCGGGCTGCTGTCCGTGGTCTCCTTGGTTATATATCTCTATCAATTAGCAGGAGGTTAATGGATGAAGATTAAGGGCCAAACCACGGAAGAATCCTTTGCCTGGCTGGGAATGCTGATTGTTTATTATTTTCAACATTTTTGAAAAGAGAGCGGGAGATATGGTACACCACCATAATCATACACATGGCCGAAGAGGGTGGGTATTGGGCTGGAGTGCCAGCCTTACCCGGATGTTACTCCCAAGGGGAGACGGTGGAGGAGGCGCTTGCGAACATAAAAGAAAAGAGGCGATCGAGGCCCATCTCCAGGCACTCCGCGAGGAAGGGCGGGAAATCCCCGGGGGAGGGGAGGTACTCTTAGCCAGGGTGGAGGTCTGAAAGGCGATGAAGTTGCAGGTGGTGGACGAACGGAAGGAGCTTCTGCGGGAGCCCTATGTGCTCCGGCTCGGGGGCTGGACCCTGGAGCGGTACCTCGCCGAGGCCCCGGAGAGCCAGCTGTGGGAGTTCGTCCGGGGGGAGGTGGTGATGTATTCGCCCGCTTCCGCGGAACACCAGGACCTGTTGGTGTTCCTTGTGCGCTTATTGGGTGGCTTCTGTGAGGCAAGGAAATGGGGAAAGGTTCTAACCGGCCCGGCGGCGATCCGGCTCCTTCCCGATGTGATCCGCGAGCCGGACATCTTCGTGCTCCCCCCGGAGGAGGTGCCCAAGGCCAAGGGGGTGCCGCTCGAGGTGCGGCCCGCCCTGGTGATAGAGGTGACGAGCCCCACGACCCGCACCATCGACCTCGTGGAGAAACCAGGGGACTACGCGGCCGCAGGGATCCCGGAGTACTGGGTGGTGGACCCCGAGCGCAAGGAAATCGTCGTCCACCGCCTGGCGGGCGAAAGATATGAGGTAGAACGCGTGAAAGGAGGCGGAATCGGTAGCTCCGCGGTGCCTGGCTTCCGGCTGAAGGCCGAGTGGCTATTTCAGGAGCCCTTGCCCCTTGTCGCCGAGTGTCTGCGGGACATCTTCGGGAGCAAGTGAGAGAAGAACGCAGGGGACAGTGTGGTCGGGCGGAAGCGCCATGTCGCGCGGAATCAAAAGAGAAGAGCTCCTAAGTGGATGTCGAGCCTGACGCAAAGGTAAAGACGCGATGTCGGGCGGAACTGAGCGGAGGTTTGAGGAGGTAAGATTGTGAAGTATAAATTAGCAATTCTTGTCCTTTTTGCCTTCGCGTTTTTAAGTATTTTATTTGGATGTTTCCCAGAAAATCCGATCTGGGTTATTGATCTATTCTTTTTTGATGACTTTTCACAAGATACAGGAAACTGGGTATATTTCGGTAGTGCAGCACGAGACGAAAGAAATGGCTACGTAGTCCTCACGCGGGATGTCGACTATCAGGTTGGCGTAATTTGGCTAACGATGCCTATAAATTTCCCTTTCAACCTTAGATTCCGTTACAAAGCAGGAGGTGGCACGGGGGCCGATGGGTTCGTTGTTATGTTTTATAAAGACACAGAGTACGCCCCTGATGCAGGAGGGCATTTGGGATTTGACGATGGCACGAACCTAGCGCCTGGATATGGGATAGAGTTCGACAACTGGAAAAACCCAGAGTGCGATCCAGATCACAGACATATTGCGCTTATAAAGGACTTCTACTGCAATCACTTGATTTGGGTACACGACGAAAGAGTGGAAGACTTCCGATGGCATTCTGCCGAAATATGGGTAACAAATCTACCTTACTCCAGTAAATCGCTCGTCGAGGTTTTCGTTGATGGAGAGCGAGTATTGAAGTGGAAAGGGATTTTGGACAATACTTTTGGGGGCTTCGGAATCGGAGCTGGTACGGGCGATTACAACAATTTGCATCTTATCGATGACATCGAGATCTATCAGGTCCTTTAGATTCAGCTGCTACTTGGCCAGCGGTTGGGGCTTGCCTTCCACGAAACCAAAACCAAATCTCAAAAAAGTTTACCAACAAGTGATAAGGGGGTAAGAATCCAGGTTTGAAATAGTCGGTGAGCAATTAACCAGTATATGCTGAAAAGAGGGTGCGGTGAGGACTTTAGGAAATATCTTGTGGCATTTCCCGTTCCTGGGGTTTGTTAACGCGACCGCAACGCGCTTAGGAGTGCTGCTGTTAATCACGGTAATCGCCGCTCCGATTGTTCACGGACTCATGGAACTGAGGAATCCTTTTCGCTCCCTACAGTAGAGTCCCAGGTAGTGGTG
>DFNI01000012.1 GCA_002375995.1 Acetothermia bacterium UBA3571
CCCTCCTTTCCCTCCCTAGAAGCGTGTGGAGGGCCGTACACATTCTGGAGGAGTTGTCCCCGGATGTGGTACTTGGGATGGGAAGTTACACCTCCTTTGCTCCGGGAATGGCCGCGAGGCTTCTGGGGATTCCGCTGGTGATTCACGAGCAGAACGTCTCTTTGGGCCTCGCCAACCGGGTCCTCGCCCGGTTCGCGACCAGGGTCCTTTTAGGCTTTCCTCAAACCCTGGAGGAGGTTCCCCACCGCAGCAAGGCCAAGGTGACCGGGACACCGGTGCGGCGGTGCATTGTGGAAAGGCGCACCCCCTACCGGGGAGGGGGCTACCTCCTCGTTTTGGGAGGATCCCTGGGCTCTTCCCTCTTGGTAAACGCAGTAGAGGAGGGAGCAGAAGTGCTCCGCAGGCTCCCGGGGTTCGCCGCTTTGGTCTCGGTGGGACGCTTCGGGGAACCGGTTGAGGTGGAGGGGTCTCTAAAGGAAGCGGGGCTCGAGAACCTACAAGTTGTGCGGTGGATTGGGGACATGGGGGCTGCCTATGCGGGGGCACGGCTGGTGATCAGCCGCGCCGGGGCATCCACTGTGGCGGAGGTCCTCGCGGCGGGCAGGCCCGCCATCTTCGTCCCCTGGCTGGGGGCCGCCGGCGGGCACCAGGAAAAGAACGCCTACGCCGTTTCCGCGGGGGGTGGGGCTTTCCTCCTCCTGGAGGATGAGGTCAGGCGCGGAAGGCTCACGCGCATGATCGCCCGTTTGTGGAACGACCCCCGCACTCTCCGGGAAGTGGCGCGCCGGGCATCCCGGATGGCCCGGCCGGAGGCCGCGGAGACGGTGGCCCAGGAGCTCCTGGGGGTCGCGGAGGGGCTTCGATGGACAACACCCGCGTGCACCTAGTGGGGATTGGGGGGGACGGGATGGTCCCCCTGGCGGAGCTTTTGTGGGAGCTCGGGGCGGAGGTTACCGGTTCCGATCTGGTGGAGGGACGGGGGATCCGAGAGCTGCGCGAACGCGGGATAAGCGTTTGTTTGGGGCACCGGGAGGAGAACGTTTGGGGAGCGGAAACGGTTGTCTTCTCCTCGGCGGTGCCCCCCCACAACCCCGAGCTTTCCGGGGCCCGGCGCTCCGGGGCCGAGGTCTTGCCCCGGCTTCTGGCCCTCGGCCGCTTGCTATCCAGAAAGAGGCTCATCGCCGTCTGCGGTACCCACGGAAAGACCACCACCACCGCCTGGATCGCCCACCTCTTGCGCCCGTGGGACGTGGGCTTCTATGTGGGGGCCGAGGTCCGAGGCCTCCCCCGGGCGCGGTGGGGGGCTTCCCCCTGGTTCGTGGCGGAAGTGGACGAGTCCGACGGGCTGTTCCTCGGCCTCTTCCCCGAGGTGGCCGTGCTCACCAACGTGGATCGGGACCACCTTTCGTCCTATGGGAACTTCGTGCGCCTCAAAGCGAGTTTTTCCGCCTTCCTGGCCAAGGCCGCCTCGGTAGTGGTCTGCGCCGATGATCCCGTGAGCCTCGAAGCTTCCCGGGGACATGGGCAGAAGTTTACCTACGGGCTCTCCGCCGGCGCGGACCTTTCGGCCCGAGACGTGCACATCGGGCCCGAGGGGACAATCTTCTCGGTGTACCTTTCCGGAAATAGGCTGGGAGAGACGATGATACCGGCCTTCGGGATTCACAACGTCCGCAACGCCCTGGCCGCCTTGGCGGCGGGTCACGTGATAGGGGCGTCATTGAGGGAACTTTTGGGCAAGCTCCCTTCCCTTCCCCTCCCGGCAAGGAGGCTCGAGGTGGTGGTGGAGAACGGGTACGTGCTGGTGGACGACTACGCCCATCATCCCCGGGAGATCGCGGCGGGGATCGCCGCCGCGCGGGCCCGATGGCCGAAGCGACGCGTACGCGTGCTTTTCCAGCCTCATCGGTTCTCCCGCACCGCGTTCCTTCACCGGGAGTTGGGGGAGGTTTTGGCCCGGGCCGATTACGCGGTGGTGACTGAAATCTACCCCGCGTTCGAGGTCCCGGTTCCGGGCGTGTCGGGGGAGCTGGTGTTCCGGGCGATGCGGGGGTACGGGGGCAGGGGGGCGTTTGTGTCCCAGCCTGTCCGGGCGGTGGAGGCGCTCCTCGAGGTCTCGTCCCCTGGGGACGTGTTGGTGTGCTTCGGCGCGGGAGACATATGGAAACACTTTCGCGATATTCCAAAAATGTTATGAGACTGCTGCGGGATCTCCCAGGGGAGGTCCGGCCCGGAGAAGAGCTCTCCCGGCATACCACCTTCCGCATCGGCGGCCCGGCTTGGTGTTTGTTTTTTCCGACGACGGTGGAGTCGTTCGTGGAGGCGATCTCCCGAGCTCGCCGGGAAGGGATTCCCTGGTACATCTTGGGCCGGGGGTCCAACGTGCTCTTTCCGGACACGGGCTTCCCGGGGCTAGTGATCTCCACGAAAAGCCTCGTCCGAATCGAAGCGACCGGGGACGGGGTGGTGGCGGAGGCGGGGGCGCCCCTCGCGGCCCTGGTCCCTTTGGGCTATGGGGCCTTGGCGGGGATCCCGGGCACTGTTGGGGGCGCGGTGGCGATGAACGCCGGGACTCGGCAGGGCGAGGTGGGGGAGTATGTAGTGGCGGTGGGGGTCTTGGGCCGGGACGGAGTTCCCCGCCGCATCCCCGCTTCCGCGTGTGGTTTTGCGTATCGCTCTTCACGCTTGAAGCGTTTGGGGCTCCCGGTGCTTTGGGTCGAGCTTTCCCGGCCGGAGTCCGACGTGGATCCGGCGCAGGTCATCCGCGCAAGGTATAGTCAGCCCGTGGAGCTTCCCTCGGCGGGGTGTGTGTTTCGCAATCCCCCGGACGCGCCCCCCGCGGGTTGGCTCATCGAGCGGGCCGGCCTCAAGGGGAAGCGGATAGGGGACGCCCTCGTCTCCCCTCGACACGCCAACTTCATCTGCAATCTGGGCCGGGCCAAGGCGGCCGAGGTCCTCGCGTTGATGGATCTGGTGAGGGAACGGGTGCGAAGGGTCTTCGGGGTCTTCCTGGAGCCCGAGCTCGAGATCGTCTGGGCATAGGTCTCCCTTTGGCTTATCCTTCTTGCGATGATCCGTCGGGGGGCATGTCTTCTCATCCTCGGTGCCGTGGTATTTTTACTGGCATGGGCGATATCGCGGTTTGGCGGATGGTTTCAAGTACATGATATTAGGGTTATTTTTGTCAACGACAACGGTCTTGAGCGCATGGGATATGTGTCACCCACCGATGTGAAAAACTTGACGGACATACGTAATGGTTATAACATCCTAAGGCTTGATTTGGACAGAGTACGGGCGCGCCTCAAACGCCATGCCTGGATAAAAGACGCGTGGATCAAAGTTGCCCTGCTGAAGGGAGTTGTGGAGATCTACGTCGAGGAGAGGAAGCCGGTGGGAAGGGTGGAAGACGCGGGGGGTGAAGGATACCTGGTGGACGCCGAGGGGGTTATCTTGGGGGCAGCTTCTGCCGGTAACCCGACCCTTGTCGGTCTTCCTTTCTCCCCCGAGACCGGGAAGGTTCCTCGGTGGGCCGCGACGCTTCTGACTTACTACCGGGGCTTTTCCCGTTGTGCGGGCCTTTTCCCCACAATCGATGTAAGCGATCCCAAGTGCGTGTTGCTCTTTCCCCAAAAGGAAGACCTTCCGTCCGTCAAGCTAGGACCCCTGGATACTTTTTACTCCCTTATCCCCAAACTGGATGAACTCCTCTTCCGGGTCAACGTTTCCGGTTTTGCAACGATAGATTGCCGTCTGGGGGACGGCTGTGTATTAAAACCGCGTGTCGAGGGGGGGCGAGAGAGTGGCTAGGCGCCGTCGACGTGGCAGGGAGAGAATCGTGGTGGGCCTGGATGTGGGGACCACCAAGGTAGCTTGTCTGGTGGCCAATGTGGTGGACTCCGAGATCGAGATCATCGGGATGGGCACCGCCCCTTCCCGGGGACTGGACAAGGGCGTTGTGGTGGATATCGGCCGCACCATTCAGTCCATCCGCAAGGCGGTGGAAGAGGCGGAAAACATGGCCGACGTTAAGATCCGGTCGGTGTTCGTGGGCATCGCCGGCCAACACATCCGCTCCATCAACACCACCGGGACTGTAGCCATCACCCACCCCGGGAGGGTAATAAAGCGGAGCGATATCCGCCGGGTGATTGACGCTGCCAAAGCGGTGCCCGTGCCCCCGGATATGCAGCTCATCCACGTCATCCCCCGGCAATACAAGGTGGACGGGCAAGAGGGGATCACCGATCCCGAAGGGATGACGGGCACGCGCCTGGAGGCCGATGTACACCTCGTGCTCGGCTCCGTCACCGCCGTCCGGAACCTGGTGCGCTGCATAAAATACCTGCGCATCGACGTACAACAGATCGTACTTCAACCGCTTGCCTCCTCCCTGGCGGTCCTCTCCTCCGCGGAGAAGGAACTCGGGGTGGTGCTCCTGGATATCGGCGGCGGCACCACCGATATCTCCATTTACAAGGGAGGCGACATCTGGTTCTCCAAGGTGATCCCCGTGGCGGGCCAGCACATCACCAACGACATCACCGTAGGCCTCCAGACGCCCATTGAGGAGGCCGAAAGGATCAAGAAGGAGTACGGCACGTGCCTCGTGGACTCCGTGGACGACAACGAGAAGATTGAGATTGCCACCATCGGGGGCGACGGCACCAAGCTCGTTTCGCGGAAGCGCCTGGCGAAAATCATCGAGGCCCGGGTTGAGGAAATCCTGGATCTGGCCATGGAGGAGGTGGAAAACGCGGGCTACAAGGACATCGTGCCCGGGGGTCTTGTGATCACGGGGGGCACAGCGCTCCTCGATGGGATCGTGGAGTTCGCCCAAGCACGCTACGGGCTTCCTGCCCGGCGGGGTCAGATCCCCCAGGGGATCCACGGCCTGCGGGACATCGTGGAATCCCCCATCTACGCCACCGCCATTGGCCTCCTCAAGTACGCGGTGGAGTTCAAGAAACTTGAACCCCAGGAAAGCAGGGGCGGTTGGTTCAACACGGTGCTGGAGTGGCTCCGGGCCATTCTGTGGGGGGGGTGAGGTCGGATGGACAATATCCAACCGTTGGCTCCAGCGCGGATCGTGGTCATCGGGGTGGGCGGTGGTGGGGGAAACGCCGTCAACCGCATGATGCAGGCCGGGATCCAGGGGGTGGAGTTCGTGGCCGTAAACACCGATGCCCAAGTGCTCCAGACCGTCCAGGCCCACCGCCACCTCCAGATTGGGAGGAACCTCACCCGGGGCCTCGGGGCAGGAGGGAACCCGGAGATCGGCCGCAAAGCCGCCGAGGAATCCCTGGACGAGATCGTCGACCTCCTGCAGGGGTACGACATGGTGTTTATCACCGCGGGGATGGGCGGGGGCACCGGAACCGGGGCGAGCCCGGTGATCGCCCGGGCCGCCAGGGAGTTGGGAGTCCTCACCGTCTCCATCGTTACCCGGCCCTTCTCCTTCGAGGGGATCCCCCGGGCCAAGCGGGCCGAGGAGGGGATCAACCTCCTCAGCCAGCACGTGGACGCCTTGATCACCGTGGCCAACGACAAACTCCTCAAGATCGCCCCGCCGGACATGCCCCTCACCCGGGCGTTTGAGCTGGCCGATGAGGTCCTGAAGCAGGGGGTCCAGGGGATCACCGAGCTCATCACCGTGCCCGGACTCATAAACTTGGACTTCGCCGACGTGGAGGCGGTGTTGCGGGATGCGGGCACTGCCCTCATGGGGATCGGCGAGTCCGAAGGGGAGAACCGCACCCGGGACGCGGCCCGCAAGGCGGTGACCTCGCCGCTCCTCGATTGCTCCATGCGGGGCGCCAAGAAGGCCATCATCAACATCATGGGCGGGGAGGACCTCACTTTAGAGGAGGTCAACGAGGCAGCCCAGGTGGTCCAGGAAGCCCTCACCGACAAGGCCGACATCTACATGGGGGCGGTGATCAAGGACGGGATGAAGAAGGTCAGGGTCACGGTGGTGGCCACTGGGTTTTCCCCCACCCAGGAGCTCGAGGAGGGGATCGCGAGCCCCACGGAGGAGGCGATCCTGGAGAAGATCCGGCGGGAGCTCACCAGCGACAGCCTCGACGTCCCCGCCTTCATCCGCCGCAACGGAAAAGCTTGATCTCCGCTGAATCTCCGACGCTTCGGCCCCATCGACCTAGGCCCTTTCGGCTCTAGTCAGTCCCCAGGTTCCCAGCATCGCCCCAGGGACGTTGGCCCCTCGGCCATTGGGGAGATAAAATTGACAACTTTATCCAAAAAAGGAGTGGTCCTATGATGCGCATTGTGCGAGTGCTGGTCGTCTTGGCGGTGTTGAGCTCGGCTGGGGCCCTCACCTTTTCCCAGCAGGCTGAACTCCGCATCTGGCATTTCCCCATCCCGGGCGCCCTGCCCGCGGGGCTCTCTATCGCGCCGAACGGCAAGGTCTACATCTCCCTTTTCCGGGCTCAGAAGATCGGGCTCCTCGACCCCGCCACAAACGAGCTCTCCGTGAGGGACATCGGCGCGAGCCCAGGGAGCATCTATGCCCCCAGCGACGACGTGGTGATCTACGCCCTGCCCATGGACGACACCATCGTGTACCAGGTTTTCATAGGCGGCGAGGCCGTGTGGCAGCTCCCCACCGCCGGGGCCTGGCCCACCGCCCTGACCTCCGCGCCCACTGGACCCGGCCAGATCAACCTCTGGTTCGCCGAGCGGACGGCGGGGAAGGTGGCACGGCTCTCTCCCGCCCAGATCACGGTCACGTTGCCCTTCTTCGCTCCACAAAAGCACACCATAACCCCCCAGGTACAGAAATTGACCCCCAACGTGGTGTCGGTAAATTCCAACTTCCATGCGGGCAATCCCCTGCTCCCCCCGCCCCTGGCCCTGGTCCACGCCCGGACCGTGGGCCCAGTCTCCGAATGGGAGGTCACCGGGTTCAGCCCCGGATACGTAGAGGACGTGGCCCTGGCGGTGGCCAACGGGGCGGTCTGGTTCACCACCGACGCGGGGGGCCTGGCATCGCTGGATCCCCCGTCGAACACGGTGGCCGTCCAAACCCTCCCGCCCGGGGCCAAGGCGCTGGGGGTTACGGTGGCCCCCGACGGGAAGGTCTGGTTCACCGACGTGGGGACTCCGGCCATCGGGGTCTTGGACCCGGTGACGGGGGATGTCCGTCTCTGGCCCATCCCCGGCGGGGTACAGCCCCTGGAGCTCCTGGTGGAAGCCGGGGGGAACGTGTGGTTCATCGACCGGGAGGGGGATCTCGTGGGATTCCTGCGCCCCGGGGCGAACGAGTTCGTGCTCTACCGGCTCCCGGCGGGTTCCTTCCCCGTGGACCTTGAGCTTTCCGCTGATGGATCGGTGTGGTTCGTGTGTGAGCGGGGAAACTACGTGGCACAGCTCTCCATCATCCCCGTGCTCGGTCCCCCGCCGATGGCCCCCGGCGCCGGGGCAGCGCGGATCCTGGGTTACTCCATTGCCCAGCAGGGGAACCGGGCCACGATACAGGTCATCTACTCCTACGACGGGAGCCTGGGGTTCCCTGTCTTCGTCGGGCTTTACGTGCTCCCAAGCGGTGAGGGGTTTTCTTACGCGCCGTATCGGATCGAGCACGCTGGGACGGGGACAGCCACCATCGAGCTCACCTACGGCGGCCCCGGGCCAGCCACCACGGAGGCGATAAAGCTGGTGATCTATCTTCCGGGCGGGCAGGCGATCGCGGAACGGGAGGTGGAGTTCCGCGCCACCTGGACCCCTTGAGGTGAGTGTCTTCGGAGGGGAAGGGGGACCGTGGGGTCCCCCTTTTTATTTGCGTCGCGGGGTGGGGAGCCCTATAATTAAAACGAACGTTCGATAGACAAGGAGGCGGAGTGAAGCCCACGGAACGGCGTATCCTGGAGGCCGCAGGGAAGCTCTTCTCACAACGAGGCTTCCACGCCACCGGCATGCGGGCTATCGCCCGGGCTGCCCGGGTCTCCTTGGGCACCATCTACCACCACTTCAAAAGCAAAGAGGAGATGCTCCTCGCCCTCCTGCGGGAGGAATACGACAAAAGGCGCCGCGCTATCGAGGCTCTCAAAGAGGAGGACCTCCCCGTGCCGGAGATGATCCGGCGCACCGCCGAGCTCCACTTCCGCCTCCTTCTCGAGACCGGCCCTTCCCTCCGACCCCTGGCCCAGGGCCTCAGGGGACTCTCCCCCCAAGCGAAACGGGCCGCCATCGCCATGCGGGAGGAGTTCGTAAATTACCTCGCCTCCCTCATCGGGGAAGGGATCTCGCGGGGCCAGATCCGCCGGTGTGACCCGGTGATCGCTGCCCACTCCTTCCTGGGCATGGTGGAGGCCGTCTCCGCCCGGGCCATGGAGGGGGATGGGGTGGCAGTACGGATCCAGGAGCGGGGCGCCGTGGAACTCGCCGAGATCGCCTGGCGGGCCTTAGCCCCGGATACACCACAAGGAGGTCAAAGATGAAAAGATCAGTGGCCGTCCTGTTGCTTTTCCTTTTCGCCGGCGCAGTTTGGGCCGTGGCTCAAGAGACAAAAGGGAAGATCCTCATCATCGATGAAACGCGGGAATTTGCGGCTTCGCTTCAACTGGAGGCCATGGCCCGGGTCCTAATTCAGCAGGGCTTTTCCATTGCCGCGATTATTGGCTTCCCGGAGGAGCCTGTGGAAGGAGCGCCGTTCGACTTCGTGCTTGTGATCCCACAGAAGGGGAAACACATCTGGCTCTGCCTCCCTCCCACATTGAAGCCTGGGGCTCAGGATGGGGACATGAAGGAGCTCGAGGGGCTCAAGGCCCTGGTGCGGGAGGTATTCCGGGGGGAGAGGGAGCTCCGCACCCCGGCCGAGGACCTCTGGCCCCTGCTCCTCTCCCTGAAGCTCGCGGAGCTTGGGATCTTCGGGGAAGGATGAGGTAAAGATGTTGCGTCGGTTCGCGGAGGCCGTTGCTGCTCACCCCGTATGGACCCTCGTTAGTTTGGGGCTCATCACCCTGTTCTTCCTCTTCTTCGCCCCCCGGATCCAGTTCCTGGCGGAGATGGACAAGATGCTCCCCAAAGGGGATCCGGTTGTGGCCCAAGCCCGTGAAGCGAAGGAGACCTTCGGGTCGCAGTCGGTGGTCATGGTGGGGGTGGCGGCTCCCGAAGGGGGTACCCTCTTCACGGTGGAGGGGGTGCGGAAGTTATTCCGGCTCACCCAGGAGCTTCAGGGATTGGTGGACGAGGGCTACCTCGAGGAGGTGATCTCGCCCATCAACGTAGACATCGTGGAAGGGACGGAGCTTGCGCTGGTGGTCCGCCCGGCCCTCCGGCGCCCACCGGAGAACGAGGCCGATGTGGAGGCGTTCGTGAAGCGACTCCTGGGGGAGCGCCGTATCGCGGGTTCCCTGGTGCTGGAAGACGGATCGGCATGCCTGATCGTCCTGAACGTACACCCCGACGTCGAGGACAACCGGGAGAAGGTCGCCGAGCTCATGGAAAAGCTGGAGGGGATCTTGGACCGCTTCCGTGGCCCGGAGCGCTTTTATATCACTGGCGATACCGCTTTCGTGCACTACATGGACGCCTATATGAAACGGGACCTCGTTGTCCTTTTCCCCGCGGTGGTCCTTGTGGTTTTGGGTGTGCTTTTCTTGAGCTTCCGGATGTTGCGGGGGATGGTCCTTCCCCTTTTGGTGGTCCTGGTGGCCGTCATCTGGACGGTGGGGTTGATGTCCCTCGCCGGAGTAAAGCTTTCCATGATCTCGAGCTTCCTCCCCGTACTCCTGGTGGCGGTGGGGTCCGCATACGGGATCCACGTGATAAACCACTACTTCGAGCGGGCCGAGGAGGGGGCCTCGAAGCGGGAGCTTATTACCGAGGTAGTGGAGGCCATGGCGAACCCGGTTTTCGCCTCCGCCCTTACCACCGCGGCGGGCTTCCTGACCCTGATCTCGGCATTCCTCGTGCCCATTCGAGAGTTCGGGATCTTTTCCGCGTTCGGGGTGCTTATCTCGTTTGTGGTTTCCCTTACCTTGATTCCCGCGTTGCTCTCCCTCCTTCCCCTTCCCAAAGTTAAGGAAGGGAAGCGAGCGAAGGCTTCCCCGCGTAAAGTTCCGCGGGCCTTGGCGCGCGGGGTGAACCACCGGGGGCTTTGGATCCTTGGCGGAGCGGTTTTGATCTTCGCCCTCTTCCTCACCCAAATTCCACGCCTGAAGGTGGAATCTGACATGACGAAGTATTTCCGCCCTTCCGCCCCGGTGATCCAGGGCCTGCAGTTCGTGGAGGAACGGTTCGGGGGCAGCCAAAACATAAACATCGTCATCGAGACCGGGCGCCGCGATGGCCTGAAGGACCCGAAAGTGTTGAAGTTCATCGACGACCTCCAAAGGTACCTCGAGGGCACCGGGATCGTGGGTTACACCTCTTCGCTGGTGGATCTCATAAAGGAAACGAACTATACCCTCCACGGCGACGACGAGGCGTTCTACCGCGTCCCCGATTCGGCCCGGGCGGTGGCCCAACTCCTTTTGCTTTACGAGATGGGAGGCGGGGAGATCCTGAAGAGCGTGGCCACCCGGGATTTCTCCAAGGCCCAGGTCACGGCGCGGGTGCGGTCGGTGGGGACCGCGGCCTATGAGAAATTGATCGCGGATGTGGAGCGGTTCATCGCGGAAAACGCTCCCCAAGGGGTAACCGGTTACGTCACCGGCGCATTGGTGATCTACGTCCGCATAAGCCACAAGATAGTCCAGTCGCAAATTGTGAGCCTGATCGCCAGCTTCGGGGCAGTATGGCTCATCGTCTCGGTCCTTTTGGGGACCGGGATCGGCGGGGCGTTCGCGTTGCTTCCCTTGGTGGTGGCGGTGGTGGGGAACTTCGGGGTCATGGCCATGGCGGGGGCGAAGCTGGACCTAGCTACGGTGATGATCGCGAGCCTGGTGATCGGGATCGGGGTGGATTACGCGGTGCACTTCATCACCCGGTATCGGCGGGAACGCATGAGGGGGCTTCCGCATCCGGAAGCCCTTGAGGTTACATACGATACCGCGGGAAGGGCGATCGTCTACAACGCATTGACCCTGACCGCGGGCTTTCTTGTTCTCATCTTCTCCCGGTTCGGGGCGTTGGCCACCATGGGGTGGTTGGTGGCGCTAACCATGGTGACCAGCTCCGCCGGGGCGCTGCTCGTGCTTCCGGTGGCATTGGGCGCGGTGGAACCTAGGTTTCTCCTCAAGCGCTATTTCATTACATGGGAGGGAGGCCGGCCGCGGCTTGCGGTGCGGATGGCTGATCCGGAAAACAAAAATGAAAGGAGGGAGAAATGATGCGCAAGATACTTCTTGTGGCGTTCGTCCTCGTGGGGCTGGGGGTTGGGCTCCTGGCTCAAGGGCTTACCGCCGACGAGATCCTCGCTCGGGTAGAGGAGAAAGGGTTCATGGGCGGGGAGACGGGCAAGGTAATAAGCGTGGTGCGATTCACCATCACCGAAGGGGATGTGACCAACGTATATTCCTTCCGGGTGTACTCGTCCCGGGGGATAGAGGGCCAACCCGACAAGAGCCTCATCGTGTATCTCGAGCCCGAGCTCGTGGCCGGCACCATGTTCCTCACCTGGACCCCGGAGGAAGGGAAGGCCCGTATGTGGCTTTACCTCCCGGCCCTGGGGCTGGTGAAGGAGCTCATCTCGGAGGAGGCGCGTAAGCAGGAGTTCATTTCAGGAAGCGGGATAACCCGGGAAGACATCGCCGAGGGTTTCAAGTACCGGGACGACTACAATGCAAAACTTTCGGGGGAGGAAGAGGTAGAGGGTACCCTTGCCTATGTGATCACTCTCACTCCGAAACAGGGGCACGAGGTAGAGTGGCCGAAGGTGATGCTTTGGGTAGACAAGGAGAACTTCGTGGTAGTTCGCACGGAGTTCTACGATGCAGAGGGCAACTTGGGGAAGGTGATCGAGGCCACCGATTTCTCTTCCGACGAGTTGGGCTACATCCCCCACAAGTTGACGATAAAGGACTTGAAAACAGGGAACGTGGCGGTATTGGAGATCCTGGAACGAAAGAAAGCCGACATTCCCGACGACTACTTTGACCCGGAGAAGCTTCCCTTGCTGCAAATTCCTTTAGAGTGAGAAAAAGGCTATTTCGTATAGGGAGGCGAAGGGATGCCGGAAGAACCCGGCATCCCTTCGCCTTTTGTCGTTTTACGTGTGCGATGGTCAACAATAAAATCGTGTTGTCAAGTAGAAAAAATGGAAACAAGGGTCGCGTTGATGAGGCGAGGTGAACGGGAAAAGTGCCACATATCTTTGCGTTCTGTGACTCATACCTGTAGATTGAAACAGGGCGGCTGAGCGGCTTTTGGGATTGAGGCGGAAAGAGGTTTTTAGGCGAAGCTTGGAGGTTTCAGATGTTTTTGGCGGCCCCCTGTCTTTCTCAAACCTTGGAAAGCCAGTGGCCGAGCTTCTCCTTTTTCGCTCTCAGATAACGCCAGTTATGGGGGTTGGGCTCCACCTCTATGGGAATATGTTCCACGATCTCGAGCCCATAACCGGAGAGGCCGATTACCTTGCGGGGGTTGTTGGTGAGAAGCCGGATCTTCCGCACCCCGAGCTCCACCAGTATCTGTGCCCCTATCCCGTAATCCCTGAGATCCGGGGGAAACCCCAAAGCCTCGTTGGCCTCCACCGTGTCCAGCCCCCGGTCCTGGAGTTCATAGGCACAGACCTTGTTGGCTAGCCCGATTCCCCGCCCCTCCTGGCGCATGTAAAGCAGAACCCCTTTGCCCTCCCGCTCGATCATCTCCATAGCTTTGTGGAGCTGATCGCCGCAATCACAGCGCAGCGACCCGAAGGCATCGCCGGTCAGACACTCCGAATGTACCCGCACCAAGACGGGATCCTCCCCGGTCACTTCCCCTTTCACCAGCGCCACGTGTTCTTGCTCCGTAATTAGATCCTTAAAGGTGATGATCCGGAAATGCCCGTACTTAGTGGGGAGGTTAGCTTCCGCCACCCGTTTCACGAGCTTTTCCCGCATCTTCCGATAGGCGATGAGATCAGCGATCGTGATCAAAGGCAGGTCGTACTTGGCCGCGAATTCCCGCAGGTCCGGAAGCCGGGCCATGGTCCCATCTTCCTTCATGATCTCGCAGATGACCCCCACCGGCTGAAGTCCTGCCAGGCGGCAGAGATCCACCGCCGCCTCGGTATGCCCGGCGCGTCGCAGCACCCCTCCGTCCTTAGCTACCAGGGGAAACACATGTCCCGGTCGCACGAAATCCTCCGGCCTCGCTTCGGGGTCGGCCAAAAGCCGTATGGTATGGGCGCGATCATGGGCCGAAATCCCTGTAGTAACCCCCTTCCGGGCGTCCACCGACACCGTGAACGCAGTCTCGTGATGGTCCCTGGGAGGATGGACCATCAGGGGAAGGTCCAGCCTTTCCGCCCATTCCTTGGACATAGGAACGCAGATAAGTCCCCGGGCCTCCTTGAGCATAAAGTTTATGGCTTCAGGAGTGGCGAACTGGGCGGCCATGATGAGGTCGCCCTCGTTTTCCCTGTCCTCATCGTCCACTACGATGACCATCCGGCCCCGGCGCAGGGCCTCGATGGCTTCATCCACGGTGGCAAAGCTCATGGTTCCCTCCAGCTGCGCAGGTACTTTCCGATGATGTCGAATTCTAGGTTCACCCTATCCCCGGGACGACGGCGTTTCAAGTTGGTATTTTCCCAAGTGTATGGAACGATCGCCACATGGAAGGAGCCGTTCTCCACCCCGAATGGGGTGAGGCTAATTCCATCCACCGTCACCGAGCCCTTCTCCACTACCAAGGGCGCATACTTTGTAGGAAAAGTGATGCGAACCATTTTTTCATCCCCGCGCGGAATTATCGCGGCCACCCTTCCCACCGTATCCACGTGTCCGAGCACGAGGTGCCCGCCCAGCGATTCCCCGAGGCGCAAGGCCGGCTCCAGGTTCACCAGGTCACCGGGGCGGAGATCCCCCAACGCGGTGCGCTCCCAGGTTTCGCGGGAAAGATCGAAACGCACGTGCTTCCCGTGGACTTCCACCGCGGTGAGGCAGACGCCGTTCACGGCGATGCTATCTCCCGAGGCGACGGAAAGCTTTTCGGTCGCGACAACCAACCCCCTCCCACCGCGTTCCACTACCCTGCCCAAATCCCGCACGATCCCGGTGAACATCCCGTATATTATCCCGTAAACCTATCAGCGAGCATTTGCAGGTCCTGAAGTTTGCTAAGTCCTTTATCCAGAGAAATTCGCCAGCGTTAAGCCCTTGCCTTCAGGCGCTTGAGGAGTTGAGCGAATACCAACACTGCCACGAGGAAAAGGCCCCAAAGAAAGTTGTTAAAGAACGGTCCACCGGGCAGTGTCATGAACCGGCTGTAGAAACCCGTGGAGAGGATCTGAAGGGTAAGTGTCGCCAGGACCACAGCGGTAATACCATAATGGCCAGCAGTGACCCCCGCCAAATTGGTAATAAGCAGGGCGAAAACGATGTACACCTGGGTTCCATACTCGTACGCTACGGAACGGGTGCGCCCCATGATGATTATTCCCGCCACAGCTGCCAAAAGTCCGCTCACCACATAGATCGACATGATTACCCGTCGGTAATTCACCCCTGAGAAATAGGCAGCCTTGGCGTTTATCCCCACCATTCGACTGAACTTGTGACGTAAGATAAGACACCCCCTGCAGCCAACACGCTACAGGGGGTGATCGGAATGAAACTAACGAACCTCAAAACCTTGATGGCGTTTACCCGGCTCCCCTTCGACCGCCAAGGGTGGGCCAGGAAAGCGGCCCTGATCGTCTGGGGGATCATGCGGGCCCGCTCACCACGGCCCACCGAGATCGCCCGCGCCCTCCCAAAGGGCTTCTTCGCCAACCGCAAGATGATCTACCGGTTCCTGGCCCGCGTTCCCCTCAAAGAACCCCTCGTGCGGCTGTTCCGGGAGGATGCCCCTTCGTCCTCGCCGATCCCAAGACCCCAAGCCAAAAGGACCCCCTATGTGGGAGTACTCAAGGACAGGAAAGACCAGGGGCTTTCAGCTCCTCGTCCTTTCCGTTCCCTACCGGGGAAGGGCCATCCCCTTCCACTTCCTCTCTTTCTCTTCCTGGACCATCGCCCAAGGGGGGAAGCTCCCGAAACTTGGAGCACCTCAAGGCGTTCCTCGGGGTGGAGGAGCTTTTGGGCAGAAGGCCTCTGGTCCTGGACCGGGAGTTCAGCTACACCTGGCTATTGCGCCAACTCAAGGGGGCGGGATCGACTTCGTGGTGCGGCTCAATGTTGGGCTCCATCCCCGGTTCACCCGAAGGGATGGAAGGGAAGTGGGATTATCCCTCACTCCCGGCGGGAAAGCTTCCTCGCGGGGTTTCCTTTACCAGGGGGAGGTGGAGGTGAACGTGGGCGGAGTGTGGGAGAAGGGGATGGCCGAGCCATTGTAGATTATCACCGGTTTGGATCCCGAAGGGGCCCTCTCCATCTACTCGAGGAGAGCTTTCGGGACCTCAAGGGCCTTTTTGGCCTCGAGCGGCTGATGAACAAGGCGCGGGAGCACATGGAAGGGGTGGTGGCGTTGGTATTGATGGCGTATGCCATCGCTTTGCTCCTCGAGGAGGAGGTGCGGGACAGGGTGTACGGGGCTCGAGGAGGCGTCCGCTTTATTCTGGAGCCTTCGTGCTGTTGAACCTCGAGGTAAAGCTGGGTCGGGAAGAGGTCCGAGAAATCCTGGCCCGGGTCCTCTCCTCCTTCCAGAGCCTAATCCCTCCCCCTGTCTCAACTCATGTTTAAAGCTCAGAATACATGCAAAATTGTGAGCAAAACTGCGCGATACCGGTGATACGACAGTTTGTTTTGGTGCCCAGTTGAAGAACGAGGGAAGATCCGAGGTTCAATTATGGTGACTAAAATAACCCTCTTTCCAGCTGCGGTAATTGCCACGGAAGTGGGATGAGGCAGGGCAACCGGGGCATTCCTTGAGATACCGAGCACATTCGGCACAGTTCGCCCCGCAGGGGGAGCGTTCCGTCTTCTCTCCCGGCACCCGGGGCTCCATATAAGCGGGGAAGGCGGGGGAATCGGTCACGTATACCGCGGCCTTGCGGAGCCCCAAGGTGACCTCGGGGTCAGTGGAGATGGCACGGAGCCACCAGTCGCGCCACCGGGGCATGAAGAAGATCCCCACCACCATGTTCCCAAAGGCTCCCATGAAGTAAACGAAAGGACAGGCAGCATAGGCCTCCGCGATCCTACGCGCTGCCTCCTCCGTGGGCGCCTCGCCCACTAAAAGATAAGCCCGGGGACGCTTCTCTACCTTTCTTTCCATAACCGAAAGAGCTTGTCCAACGCGGGTTTGAAGCGCTCCGCGAAATCACGCGGGGTTTTCGGTTCGGGTTCGTTCACCACAGTCACATATGGGACTTTATATCCCCTCACCCGAATATATCCTTCCATCTTTCGGGCAAGCTCGCCCCAGTCGTCGATACGATAGGTCCGCTCGTATTCCTCCCAAGGGACGGAATGGGTGAGGATACCGTCGCGGCGTGCTCGGTCATAACGCGCGAGATTTCGGCGCCACGATTCCTCCATCGAAACCTGAAGATATAGGATGGCCCCCCGTTCCAACACACGAGGGTGCAAGCGCGCGAAAGCGTCCCGATATCCCCGCTCCCCCCCACGGGAAAACTCCACGATCACGGTGCGTCCTGAAAGTTCGGGCTCGGCTTCGATCAGGCGGTTGAGTTTTTCAATAAGGAACGGCCACGTGAAATAGTCGGTGACGAAGTAATTGTCGTTTACCCGCTGGGAAAGAAACCTCCCCTTCCCCACGGCCTCCCAAATGTCATCTTCGATGAACTTTTCCCAGAGAATAGGAAAATCGTCGAGGATGGAGAGGGTTCCGAGGCGGTAATCGCCAGCCCGCACGTCCAGGGGAAGGCCCCTGAGGAACTGTATCAGTTCCGATTTTCCCGCCGCGGGACGTCCCAAGAGGACAAGATAGGGGAGGACATCCGCCCGGGGCAAGGAACGATACCAAAGACCGAGCGCATGGACGAGATCACGGAGCACCTCTTCAGGGGGTCTATCGGCATCGATTACCCAAAGCTCATGGCCCCGTTCCGCATGCCACTGGGAAAGCCAACCAACCATGCGCTCTAGGATCTTTTCCTCCACCTCGTAACGAGGATCACCTCGGACCCTTTGCCTTTCCCGCGAAACGAGTGTAGGTGCCTCAAGACGTACGAACACTTCAGGCCAAAGGATCTCGTCCTCCAAACGCTTGAACTCCTCAAGGAACTTCTCGTCTCCCAAGGCGGCGGAGTAGGCCGCGTGAACCCCCAGGTGTGATTCCTCCACCACCAAAAGCCCCCGGGAGAGGCCCTCCCGGATCTTCCGTTGGCGCTTGGGGAGTTCTCCGAGGATCGCGTTTCGCAGGCGATCCCGATCGCGGAAGAGATCCAGCCCTTCTTTCTCCGCGACCTCCACCACGAGCTCTGGGAGGACGAGGACCTGTTCGGGAAAGTACAGTTTGAGTACAGAAAGGAGCTCGCTTTTTCCCACTGCGGGGAAGCCTTCTACGGTCACGTAGCGCATGGCAAAAATAAATGGGCGGAGGAGGACTCGAACCCCCGACTTCTCCCCCGTGAAGGGAGCGCTCTACCAACTGAGCTATCCGCCCTTCTACAAAATCTTAGCCCTCGCACCTTCCCCCTTCAAGCGGTGTTTTCAAATCCCGGTGTTTGTCCGCGGTGGACTTCCCTACGAAAGCCCGAGGCAGCGGCGCATGAGGCGTGGGGGAAGGGAACCGCACGAGAGGATCGCGTCGTGGAGCTCCCGCATGGCCTTCCCGGGGCTCTTTTCCTTGAACTCCTCGATCAGCTTCAGGATCTCAAGCTTCCCCACGAGGTAGCTCATGGGCTGGGTGGGGGAGGCGGTGTAGCGACGCACCTCGGCCAGGGCGTTTGCCCGCTCGAGGCCCACCTCTTCCACCAGGAACTTCACCCCCTCCTCCACCGACATCCCTCGGGTATGGAGGGAGACGTCCAAGATGATCCGGGCCGCCCGCCAGAGCTGGTCGTTCAACCGTCCTAGCCGCTGGATCGGTTCCCCGATGAAGCCCAAGCGCTCCATCAGCTCCTCGCAGTAGAACGCCCAACCTTCCACGAACAGCGACGAGAGGAACCCGGCGAGCTTCCGCGGCAACTTCCCCACACGATTGGCGTAGCAGAGCTGGAGATGGTGCCCGGGATAGGCTTCGTGCAGCGCCGTCACCGGGATCTTGGCCCAGTGGTGCCCCCGCAGTTTTTCCTCTTTTAGCTCCTCAGGAGCCCCTGGGGGCACCGGGGTGACGAGGAAGATCCCCTCTTGAACCCTCTCCAGGGGGCCGGGGGGCATGTAGGCGGCGTAGGGGATCACCGGCGCCAAAAACGGCGGGGTGGGCTCTAGCCTGAGCCGCTCCCCCGCGGGGATGGAGACGATGTCCTTCTCCACCACGAACCGTTTGGCCCGCTCCATCTCCCGCCGGTAGGCATCGAGAAGCTCCTCGGCCGCGGGGTGATCGCCCTTCGCCTCCTCCAGGATATCCCGGGCGGATTTGTCCGGGCTTATCTCGGCGGCCACAAGCTCCATCTCCTCCTTGGTCTTCCGAAAGAGCTCCCGACCGAGCTCGAGGAGTTCATCGGCGGTGTAGTCGAGCATGTGGTTTTCTCGCAGCATCTCCTCGAAGAGATCCTTTCCCACGGCGAAATCCCCGGAGGCCTTCGGCAGGACCTCGGCTTCCAAGAAGCCCACGTACTCCTCCATGGCGGCCGCTGCCTCGCGGCTGGCGGAAAGGAGCTCACCCTTGATCTCGGGGGCCTGTTCCGCGAGAGCGGGGATGAGCATGGTGAAGAGAGCGATTCCCTGGGAGGCGGACTCGATGGCTACCTCGCACCACACCCGGGGCACCTCCTCGGGCACGATGTTGCCCTTCCCCTCCTCCAGCACCCGGGGCACCTCCCGCAGGCGCCCCAGGACGCTCTTCAGGCGCTCGGGGAGCGGCGCGAAGTCCCGCACGATGAGCGAGAAAACCCCGCCAAGGCATTCGCCGGAGTAAATGCCGGGATCGCGGGCAAAGCCCCGCAATTTCTTGAAATCCCGCAGGAAAGATCTGACGATCCCCAGGAGCACCTCCCGGTCGATCCCAGCCTCGGGGGAGAGCTCCTCCGGGGAAAGGCCTTCGAGTTCCCTTAAGGCCTCTTTCAGGTACGCCACCTGGCGCTCGATATCCTCTGGAGTGTGTTGGCCCAGCCGGTCGTCGTAGCGGTGATCGCCCAAGTGGGTGGCCGCCACAGGGGCCTCCGCCAACATTCGCTCGATGAACGCCTCCGCCCGCCGGTAGAACTCTTCATCACGGTGTGCCATTTGGCCTCCTTTGATCCCTCATGTCCCCGCATATAGCGGCCCTCGAGATCGCCCGTGGGCGTAGTCGTGCAGCTTCCGCCCCAACTCACTGAGCTCCATGCCCGCTCAAGTATCCGCCGCCTCCGCCGCGGCCGCCACGGGACGGGACTCCTCAAGATGCATAATCCCCGGAACCGTGGTGGCGGCGAGGCCCAGGAGGATCATCCCGCCCCCGCCCACGAGGTACCAAAACCGCACCCCGAAGAGGTCCGCCAGGGGACCAGCCAAAAGCAACGATAGTGGCGCCATCCCCTGGGCCATGCTCGACATGAGGGAGAACACCCGCCCCTGCATCCCTGACTCCACCGTGCCCTGCACCAAGGCCATGAACGGGGAGTTGGCGACGGGGTTCATCAGCCCGGCAAAGAGGAACATGGCCAAGGCGATGTAGAACCAACCCGAAGGGAGAAGGCCCACCGCCACGAAACCGAGCCCCATCCCCACCACCCCCACGAGGATGGTGTAGATCTTCTTTTTGAAGCCGCCCCAGGCGGCAAGCAGAAGCCCGCCCAGCACCACCCCGATCCCCCAGGCCGACTCGGCCCAGCCGAGCTCGATGGCCCCTTTTCCGAAATAGTCCTTGATGAGGAGAGGCATCAGCGTGGCCATGGGCTGGGCGATCCCGTTCAGGAGCGCCGCAAGACATAAAAGCAGGAAAAGGCCGCGCCAACTCCACACGTACCGGAACCCGCCCACGAGGTCGGAGAGGTAGCTCGTCTTCCGGGCGAGTCCTCGCTCGGGCTCCGGGATGGGAAGGAATAAGAGTGGTAGAACTGCGAAGAGGAAAGTGAAGATGTCAATCCCCATCACCCCGTACATGGGGAGGAGGGAGACGGCGATGGCCCCCAGGGGCGGGGACACGATGGAGAGGAGCCCCTGCATGGTCTGGTTGAGGCCGGCGATGCGGGTGAGGTGTTCCTTGGGGACGAGGAGCGAGGTGGCGGCGGCCATGGCCGGCCAGTGAAGCGCCCCCGCGGCCGAGCGCAGGGCCATCACCAGGTAGATGTGCCAGATCCGGATCGCCCCGGCCCAGAATAGGAACGCCAGAAGCCCCGCCAAGGCCGCGATCCCACAGTCCACCCACACCATGAGCCACCGCCGGGGAAGGCGGTCCACCAGCGTCCCCGTGAAGGGCCCGAGGGCGATCCGGGGGACCATGGCCACCAAAGAGGCGGTGGCCAGCACCGTGGCCGAGCCCGTCTCCTGGGTCAGCCACCACACGAGACCGAACTGGGCCACCCAGCTCCCCAAGAGCGAGCCCTGCTGGCCCGCCCAAATGGTGAAGAACCGTGTCTTCCAGTCCTCCATCAGCGTTCCTCTAGCTCCCGCCTAGAGGGGTGGCAGGTCTCCTCCAAGGTGAGCCCCCGAGCTCCTTGAACCTTCTTATGGCCTCGCTTCTCAGGGCACGCCGCACCGCCGTTTCGATGAACTCGTCGCGCCTCTTGGAACCGACGAGCTCATCGATCCTTCGCACCAAATCCGCCGAGATCTCCACGATGAGCTTTCGTCGTTCCATCGCCTGTCACCTCAAAGGTCGCGGTACATGCCTTCCATCACGTAGAGCTTTTCGAAACCGAGCCGCCCGCAGGCCGAAAGCAGAGGGACGTTTCGCTCGTCGGCGGCGGTGAGGAGCCGGGGGCAGCCGATCTCCCGCGCCCGCCCCAGGGCCCGGGAAGGGAGCGCCTCTTCCAATCTACTCCCCCGGTGATCCGGTAGGATCGCAATGGAGACGTTTGCCGCGCCCCTCTCCCGGAACGGGGCCCCGAAGGTATAGATCCCAACCCACTGGCCACCGTGCACCACGGCGTACCGCTCCCGCACCCCAGGCTGCAGCCGTGCCAGGGGGCGCAGGTACCACGGCGTGGGCTCTGGTTCGCCGTAGACCTCCGCCGATTCCGGCTCCCGGGCGGCATGGACGATCCCCAGGGCCCGCCGATCGAAGACGTCTGTCTTGGAGAGCGTATAACCCGCGGGAAGGAGGACCTCTTCTCCCTCCGGAGGTTCCCGCACGAAGTGGACGACCCGCTCGAAGGTCTGGAAGCCGGCCGACTCATACAGGCGCTTCGCGGGGAGGTTGTCCTCGAGGACATGGAGGATCGCCCGCTTTCCCCCATACTCTCGGGCGACCCCCAGGGCGTGTTCCAGGATCGCCCTGCCGAACCCCTTGCGACGGTGCCCGAGGGCTACCATCACCGTGCCGATGTACCATGCGTTCCTCTCGCGGTTGAGGGAGACGGCGGCCACCACCTTCCCCTCGACCTCGCCCACGGTGAAAAGCACGAAGGGCTTCCGGGTGAGGCGCTGAATCACCTTCAGGACACCGTAGAGCCGGAGGCTCTTCCGCACGGCCCTCACGTCGAAGCCCGAGATCTCCAGCTCCCGGGGGAAGGAGCTGCGGAAAAGCTCGATCAGCTGTGCCCCGTCGCGACGCGAAAGCTCCCTTATCCTCAGCGTACCCATGGGCATCCCCGTGGCTCCGGCTACCACTCCTCGAAAAACTTCTTGATTTCTTCGGCAATGCGCTTGCCGATGTTGGAGAAATCCACCTTCACTTCCCGGCGCGGACCCGCCATAAACCCCATCCAGTGGGTGAGGATCGCGATGAGGAAAAGCACCCCCGCCGCCTGCCAGTAGTTCAGGGGCTTGAGCAGCCCGAAGTGGCCCGCGATGAGCGAGTTGAACAGCATTTGGAAGAACCAGGCGAAGAGGAAGAAGAGCCCCACCTCGAGGCCGTAGAGGTCGCTCTTGCCAAAGTCCAGAACGCCGAAGAAGCTCCGTGAAACTCCCCGTCCGCTCCAGGCGAACGCGATGATGGAAAGGAAAAGGAGCGATGCCGCCTGCCAGTAGTTTATGGGAGAAAGCAGGCCGAAGTGCCCCACCACGATGGAGTTGAAGAGCATCTGCACCACCCACGAAAAGAAAAAGAACGTCGCCGCACCACTTAACGAGAACGGACCCTTTAGGATCTTCATCCCGCCTCCTTTCGGTAGCGGGCCCCAATGCGGATGTTCCCGCTACCCGTCTTGGCCTCTATGGCCGCCGGGGCCTCGGGGTCCGGAGTGAGGTCGCAGTGCACCTCCCCGTACCGGGATTCCGTGACCAGCCGGAACCGGGAGTCTGGGGGAAGGAGGAGCTCCATGTCCCCCGACCCCGTCCGGAGCCGCCAGACCACCTCCCGCCCAACGGGGGAGCTTATGCGGATGTCGCCGCTTCCCGTGCTCACCTCCGCGTCCCCCCCGATCGCTTCCAGCCGCACATCGCCCGAACCCGTGCGGAGGACGAGGTCGCCCCGGACCTCGGCCGCGAACACGTCGCCGCTTCCGGTGTGGATGGTCACATCATCGCCCGCGCCGTGGACCATCACGTCGCCGGAGCCACTGGACGACCGGAGCTCCCCCGTGACCTCCTGAACACGGATATCGCCGGAGCCGGCCTTTACCTCCACATCGCCCCCGATCCGGCTCAGCTCTACATCCCCCGAACCCGCGACCACCACAAGCGGCCCGGTGACGTCGGCCACGCGGATATCCCCACTCCCCGATCTGATCCGGGCCTCGATGTGGCGGGGGACCTCGATCTCGTAGTCAAGAGCAACCCACTCCAGGACCTTACCGAAGAACCCAGGCCCGAGGATCTTTACGTACTTGGAGAGATCTCCCACTCTCACCTCTCGGCCCAACACCTCCACCGGGGGGTCCCGCCGGATGAGCTCGGCCAGGCGCTCGGCCCGGGTGGGGGGAAAGGCGGAGATCTCGAAGCTCCCCCGGACCACCGCCCTGCCGGGACCTCCGGCTCGTACCTCCACGTCCCCGCCCCCGGCCTCC
>DFNI01000035.1 GCA_002375995.1 Acetothermia bacterium UBA3571
CGGGGGCCGCGGCGGGGTTTCTCCTTGCGGGCGCGGCCCAAGCCTTATTCCTTTGGACCAAGACCATGGCCCGACAGGGCCTGCTTTCGCCCCCCTGGGGAGCTTGGCTTCCCGCGGTTCCTTTCGTGGCGCTGGGGTTCTTGCTCCTTTGGCGCCTGGACGGAAAGCGCCTCCTCGGCCTTCTTCTCCTCGTTTTCCTTCCCCTTTCGGCCGGTGCGGCACCGCCCCCCTTCTCCCTGGAGGCCGAGTCCCTGAGCTTTTCTTTGGGAGAACGGATTTTCCTCGCCTCGGCCGCCCGGGCCGAGTTCGGAGATTACGCGCTGACGGCCCACGAGTTGTGGGGGAAAGAAGAGGAGGGCGCATGGTCCATCGAGGCGAAAGAAGCGGAGCTTGTGGGGAAAGATATCTCCTTTAGCGCGGACTCGCTCCGGGTGGAGTTCGATCCCGAAGGGAAGGTGGAAGCCTTCCACGCCCAGGAGCTCTCCGGGAGGCTCCGGTTCCGCGGACCCGAGAAGGAGGAGACGTTGGTGTTTGTGGCCTCCCGGGCCGATGTTTACCTGGAGGAAGGGGATGTGGCGCGGTTGGTGGGCGAGGAGGTCTCCTTCACCACCTGTCCCTGTCTTCCGGGGGCCCCCTATTCGGTGCGGGCCGCGCGGATCGTGTATGTCCCCGATGAGTGGATCTTCGCCCGGGACCTCTTCCTCTCGTCCTTCGGGGTCACGGTGTGGTGGCTCCCGTTTTACGTCTCGCGTCTGGGGGAGGAAGGTCCGACGCTATTCCCCAAGATTGGCTTCAGCGGAAGAGATCTTTTCCTGAAGTGGTCTTTTCCTTTCACGGTGCGCGAGGAGGCGTTGTGGGGAGCTGTGGGGTTCACCTTCTTCCCCCGGGGGATCCGGTTGGAGCCCGAGGGTTCACTTTTCTGGGACGAGGGATTTTTATCGGTGAGCCCCCGGGGAGTGCGGGCCTCGGGGAGAGGTAGTTGGGAGGGGGGAGATTGGAAGGGGGACCTCTCCTTCACCGGGGGGAAGTTGAGGGCGGGCTTTTCCGGCACCGTTTCCAGCTGGAGCTGGAAAGCGGCCTGGGAGCACGTGGAACGCAAGGACGGGACGTACGAAAAGGCACCCGAGCTTACCCTCGGCCGCGCCTTTCCGTCGCCCTTGGGAAATGCCACGCTCAGCTTATACGGCGGCCGCTATATCGAGGCGGATCTTGTGGCCCTGAAGCTCGGGGGACGCATCGCGATACGGCCCACGGCGAAGTGGGGACCCTTCTCACTCTCCTTTCCTATCGGCGGCAGTCTGGATGTATACGAGGCCGAAGCCCATGAGCGTCGTTACCGGGTGGATATATCCCCTTCCCTCACGATAGGTGGAGCAAAGCTCGCCTACAGCGGGCGGTGGGGAGGGGGGGCTTCGCCCCTGGGATTCGACGCCCTTCCCCCTTTGTCCCGCGTTTCTCTTTCCCTTTCCGGAAGCGAACAAGGAGTGATCCAGCGGATCTCGGTCTCCTGGGATCTGGGAGAGGCAAAGACCCCGCGGGGCAGCTGGTCTTTTTCCATAAAGGAGCCCAAGGTTGAGTTCTCGCTTGGATTCACCCCCTACCCTCTCTCCTTGGGGGACTTCAAGCTCTCGTTACGCTTGGGCGGGGAAGGGTGGAAATTGGTCCTTCAGGGCGGGGGAAGCCTTGCTTCCCGCCCAAGCTTTCAGGATTTTGTGCTCAAGGGAGATGTGTCCGGGGATAACTTCTTTTTACGCGGCGGTTTCCGGTTTGCCCCGTACCCTTTCCGGCCCAAGCGCGGCATGGCGGAGCTCGGCTGGGAGATCTCCGAGGAATATCGGCTCGAGGTAGCCGGGGAGTACGATTTCCCTTCCGGCAAGCTCATCCAGGGCAGGGTCTCACTTGTGCGGAGCCTCCAGGGGTGTCTGCGAGTGGGTGTTGCGGTGAGCCCCGGCGAGGTTCGGTTTACCCTGGAGGTCCCGGCCTTTCCCGGAGCGAAGATCCGCTTTTCCCCCCAAGACGAGACGTTGAGGTGGGGAGATTAGTATAATGGAGTAGGGGATATGCGGAGGGAAAAACTTCCCGACTGGCTTACGGCCGCCCGGGGTATTATCGCGGCGGCGATTTTGGGGATGATTCCTTTGGGCCCGGATGCCCTACCCCAAGTCATCGCCCTTTTGCTTTTGGGATGGACCACCGATATGCTGGACGGCCGCCTGGCCCGGCGGTACGAGAAGCCCCCTTCCTGGATCGGCGAACATGACTTCCAGTTCGACATGGTGATGGTGTTGGCCTCCACGGTGTATTTGGTTTCGGTGGGGCTCATTCCCTGGTGGGTAGGGGTCCCGTACCTGGCCCTGGGGCTGCCCTTGGTCCTGTGGGTCCATCACACCCGGGAATTTATCCAGTTTAAGGCTGTGGCCATGGGGCTTGCTTTTCCCTGGGTATTTGTGCCGTTCGTGGTGGCCTACTTCCACGCCCGCCCTGCCGCCTACGCGGGGCTTATCTGGATGTTGTGCGCGCTGATCATCGACTGGAAGAGATTTACAGGGGTAGTAGGGGATTTCCTGCACGGTTCCGGCCTCGCCCGCCGCTAAAGCTCGAACAGCCTCGCTGTAGTGCGGCCGAGGTGTTGATACGCCCTTTCCGTGGCCACCCTCCCTTGGGGGGTACGACGCAAGAATCCCTTGGCGATGAGGTAGGGTTCGTAAAACTCCATCACCGTGTCCTTGTCCTCTCCCAGCGCGGCGGCCAGGGTCTCGATACCCACGGGGCCCCCGTCGAAGCGATCGATAATCACTTCTAGGATCTTCCGATCCAGGGAGTCCAAGCCCTCATGGTCGATGCCCAGAAGCTCGAGGGTCCGCCGGGCGATCCGCTGGTCCACGATCCCGTCCCCCTCCACCTGGGCTAGGTCCCGGGCGCGGCGCAGTAGCCGCAAGGCGATCCTGGGTGTGCCTCGGGCCCTGGCCGCGAGCTCCAAAGCCCCCTCCGGGGTGACCTCCAGCCGCATCCTCTCCCCGGCGCGGCGGATGATCTCGGCCAGTTCTTCCGGGGCGTAGTAATCCAGGCGGAACACCACCTCGAACCGATCCCTTAGGGGCGCGGTGAGGAGCCCCTCCCGGGTGGTGGCCCCGATCAGGGTGAAGGGCGCCAGATCCAGGCGGATGGAGCGGGCGTGGGGCCCCTCGCCGAGGACTATGTCCAGCTTCCATTCCTCCATGGCGGGGTACAGGACCTCCTCCACCTGGCGGCGGAGCCGGTGGATTTCGTCGATGAAAAAGACGTCACCCCGCTTGAGATGCGTCAAAATGGCTGCCAGATCCCCTGGGCGCTCGATGGCGGGACCGGAGGAGATCTGGATCCTCACCCCCAACTCATGGGCGATGATGTGGGCTAAGGTGGTCTTGCCGAGGCCCGGGGGAGAGAGCAGAAGCACGTGGTCCAGGGGTTCGCCGCGTTCCTTGGCGGCCTGGATGTAGATGCGGAGCCTTTCCTTGATCTTCTCTTGGCCTATGAATTCGTCCAGGGTCCGGGGGCGCAAGGCCCGAAAGTTCTTTTCGGGCTCCCTTTCTTCCGCTCGCAGCCATTCCCTAGGCATCGGGGCCATTTTATCCATACCCTCCGCCCCAGACGAACGGGCCGAAGATGGAGAGCGTCACGTTTGAAAGGCGGGCTATTAAACCACCTTGCCGGTGCGTTGGGCCAGGGCGCGCCGGAGCGGCTCCACCATGTCGGTCCGTTCCCACGTGGGGTCGAGTTCGATCCGGCCGAAGTGTCCGTAGCAGGAGAACGGCTCGTAGATGGGCTGGCGTAGCTCCAGTCGCTCGATGATGGCCGCGGGGCGGAAGTCGAAAAGCGAAAGCACGAGCTCCCGCAAGGTCTCGTCCGAAACCACCCCGGTCCCGAAGGAATCCACGTTCACGGCCAGGGGCTTCGCCCGCCCGATCGCGTAGGCGATCTGGACCTCGCATTCCTTGGCGAGCCCTGCGGCAACCACGTTCTTGGCCACGTACCGCGCCATATAGGAGCCGGAGCGGTCCACCTTGGTGGGATCCTTCCCGGAGAAGGCGCCTCCGCCGTGGGATCCGTAACCGCCGTAGGTATCCACGATGATCTTGCGCCCCGTCATCCCAGTGTCGCCCACCGGCCCCCCGATCACGAACCTGCCGGAGGTGTTCACGAAGACCTCGGTGCTCTCGTCCAACCACCCGTCGAGGACCGGTTCCACCACGTACTTCTTGATATCCTCCACCAGGTCCTCGAGCTCGACTTCGGGGTCGTGCTGGGCCGCAAGGAGCACAGTGTGGACCCGTATTGGCTTTCCGTTCTCGTATTCCAACGTGACTTGGGTCTTCCCGTCGGGACGGAGGTAGGGGAGGGTTCCGTCCTTGCGCACCTCGGCCAGGCGCTTGGCTAACTTGTGGGCCAAGGTGATGGGGAGAGGCATGTATTCAGGGGTCTGTGTCGTGGCATAGCCGAACATGATCCCCTGATCACCGGCGCCCAACTGGTCCTTGGGATCGCGGGAGCCGTGCTTTACCTCCCACGAGGAAAGCACCGCTTGGGCGATGTCCGGAGACTGGCGCCGCAAGAGGTTCATCACGGTGCAGCTCTCATACGAGATCCCGTAGCTCGGATCGGTGTACCCAATCTTTTTCAGCACTTGGCGCGCGATCTCATCCGGGTCCACCTCGGCCTCGGTGGTGATCTCGCCTCCGACGATGATGAGGCTCTGGGTCACGAAGACCTCACAGGCCACGCGGCCGCCCGGGTCTTGGGCGAGAACGGCGTCCAAGACGGCGTCGGAGATCCTGTCGGCGATCTTGTCCGGATGGCCTTCAGCTACCGATTCGGAAGTGATGAGTTTTGTCTGCACCGCACCTCCTTTGTTCGTGGATAGTATGAAAATCTATTTTCCCCCGCAACCCGGGACGGGAAGGCCCCTCCGCTTTCGTTTTTTCTCAATCGATGATGAGGCTCGCGAGGTCCCGGGGGTAGGGGGTGAGGCGTTCGGCCCCGGTTTCCGTCACCACCACAGTGTCGGAGTGGCGGAACCCGGCGAACCCGGGGATGTAGATCCCGGGCTCCACCGAGAACACCATCCCCGGCTCGATCACGGTGTCATCCCCGATGTCGAGGAACGGGGCCTCGTGCATCCGGATCCCCAGGGCGTGCCCGGTGTGGTGACGCCAATACTCCCCGATCCCCTCTTGGGCGAAGAAGTCGCGTACCTTCCGGTCCACATCGGCACAGCGGCGCCCGGGCTTTATCTCCGCGAGGGCGAGGTCCTGAGCGGCCACCATGAGTTCGAAGTAGTGGCGCTGCTTTTCGGTGGGCTTCCCCACGATCATAGTACGCTCGAGCTCCGCCCAGTAGCCGCCGACATCCGCGGTGGCCCCGGTGACGAGGACGTCGCCCTGCCTGATGCGGGCGTTGGTAGTGATGGCGGGGGGCACCGCCGAACGAGGGCCGATTTGGCCGCGGTATCCTACTTGTACCGGAAAACCGACACGGGTCGGACGGTAATCCGGTCCCAGGGCCCGGAACATAGCCGCGGAGGCCTCGAAGGCCGCCCGGGCGGCGATCTCCGTCTCGGTGAGTCCCGGCCGCGTGTACTCCTGGAGGAGGGAATGGGCGAGGTTGGCCTATTTAGCGCTCTCCCGCAGGAGTTCGATTTCCTCCGGGCTCTTTACGGCCATCATTCGCTCGAGAGTGTCCTTTGCCAGCACGACCTCGGCCTCGAGGACCTTGCTCAGCTTGGGTCCGCGATAGTCGTAGCCGCCCCCGTAGCCGTCGGAATCGGCCCCGATCTTTTTGCCCTCGAGGCCGAGGTCCCGGAGGAGGTCCGCCAATCGCTCCATGGGATGTCGCTCGTCCGGGTATTCGGGGTAGGTGGCGACCTCCACGTCACACGCCTCCTCGGCGTGCTCGCGCTCCAAAAGCGGGACGAACAGTACCGGTCGCTTCCCAAATGCCCAGGCGAGCGCTATGGGCCGTTCGGTGGCGATGAAGGCGAACCGGCTGAAGTAGAAGATGTTGTGCGGGGAGAACAAGCAGGCTCCCGCGATGTCCTCCGCGCCGAGCACTTCCTCCAGCCTCTTCCGGCGTTGCACGATCTCCCTCTCGCTGACCTTTATCGCCATACCCCATCTCCTTCCTAAAAAGCACATTATAGGTCACCTTCCGCTCGCGTCTTGATTGGCCTTGCGCTCGTGGGATCGGCTAGTATCGGGAGCCGATGGGGATTATTGTTGGTGTGGATATCGGGGGGACGTTCACCGACTTCGTGTGGGTCGAGGACGGTGGGCTCCGTGTCCTCAAATTGCCTACTACTCCGGCCCAGGAAAAAGGCTTCCTCGCGGGCCTGGAACGTTTACCAGGGGCGGAGATCGAACGGATCGTTCACGGCACCACCGTGGCCACCAACGCGCTGCTTGAGGGGAAGTGGGCGCGGACGGCCCTCATCACCACCGCGGGGTTCCGGGATGTCCTCGAGATCGGTCGCCAGAACCGGCCTTCTCTTTATGACCTTTTCTGTGAGCGGCCCGCCCCCATCGTCCCCCGGAAGTGGCGCCTGGAGGTCCCGGAGCGCGTGGATGCCCACGGCCAAGTGGTGCGTCCCTTGGACGAAGGAGCAGTGAAAAGGCTCGCCCGCGTGATCGCCGGGGGCGAAGTGGAGTCGATGGCGGTGGTCTTCCTCTTTTCTTTTCTCAACCCGGCCCACGAGCGGCGCGTCCGGGAGATCCTCCGGGAGGAGGGGGTCGAGGTGCCCATTACCTTGTCTTGCGAGGTACTCCCCGAGTTCCGGGAGTACGAACGGACCTCCACCACCGTTCTGACCGCCGCGTTGCGGCCGGTGGTGGAGGGGTACCTCTTTCGCCTCTCGGAAGGCCTCGCTTCCCGGGGGATAGCCGCACCGCTTCTGGTGATGCAATCCAGCGGGGGCGTGGCGGGGACGGAGGAAGCGGCGAGGATGGCCGCGGCCCTGCTCCTCTCGGGCCCCGCGGGCGGCGTCATCGGGGCGCGGCGCGTGGGCCTCGCCGCGGGGTTTGCCGACCTCATCACGCTGGACATGGGCGGTACCTCCGCCGACGTGTCCTTGATCCGGGACGGGGAGATCACGCTGACCCCGGAGCGGGAGATCGCGGTCCGGCCGATCCGGCTCCCCACGGTGGACGTACACACCGTGGGCGCGGGGGGAGGTTCCATCGCCTGGCTCGAGCCCGGAGGGGGGCTCAGGGTGGGGCCCCGGAGCGCCAGGGCGGTGCCAGGCCCGGCCTGCTACGGCCGCGGAGGAACGGAACCCACCGTCACCGATGCTCACCTCCTCCTCGGGCACCTCCCGGGAGATCGGCCCCTGGGGGGACTTCCGCCCCTTTCGTCGGAGCTCGCGGGGAGAGCGGTGGGGGAGATCGCCCGCGCCTTAAGCCTTCCCCTTGAGGTGGCGGCGTGGGGGATCCTGGAGGTGGTGGAGGCCACTATGGAGCGGGCCATCCGGGTGATCTCGGTGGAGCGGGGCCACGACCCCCGGGGGTTCACCCTGGTGGCCTTCGGCGGGGCCGGCCCCCTGCACGGGGCGAATCTGGCCCGCAGATTGGGGATTCCCCGGGTGTTGGTCCCCACCTGTGCGGGGGTCCTCTCGGCCCTGGGCCTAATCTCGGCCGACCTACGGCACACCTTCGTGCGCTCGCTGGTGGCGCCGCTGGAGGAGCTCTCCCCAGACCGAATGAACGAGATCCTTGACAGCTTTCGCCAAGAGGCGGAGAAAATTCTGGCCGCCGAAGGGGTTCCGGAAGGGGCGAGGAGTTATCGTCCGGCGGCGGACCTGCGCTACCGGGGCCAGGCCTACGAGATCACCCTACCCCTCCCGGACCGCCCCCTTACTGAAGAGGACCTGCGGGAGCTGGCGGAAAGGTTCCACCGAGAGCACGAGCGGCGTTACGGTTACGCCGTCCCCGGGGAACCGGTGGAGCTCGTGAACCTGCGCCTCCTCGCCGTGGGGGAGACCGAGGCGCCCGAGCTTCCCGTGGTCCCGGGGGGCGGGAGCCTGGAGGGGGCCCTGATCGAGCGGCGGCGCGTCTACTTCGGGGACGGATGGGTCGAGGCCCCGATCTACGCGCGCGAGCGGCTTCCGGCCGGGGCGGAGTTCCCCGGCCCGGCGGTGATAGAGGGGGTGGAATCCACCTGCCTCGTTCCCCCGGGGAGCCGCGCCCACGTGGACGCATATGGGGACCTGATCCTGGAGGTCTAGGATGGACCCGATAACGGTGGCCGTCGTGGGAAACGCCCTTGCGGGAATCGCGGAGGAGATGTCCGCGGCCCTCATCCGCACCGCCTACTCCCCCAACATCAAGGAACGCCGCGACTGTTCTTCAGCGCTCTTTAGTCCGGAAGGAGATCTTGTAGCCCAGGCAGAAAATATCCCGGTGCACCTCGGGGCGATGCCCTTCTCGGTGCGGGCGGCCCTGGATGCCTCCCCGGACTGGGCCCCGGGGGATATCGTGGTCCTCAACGACCCTTTCCGCGGCGGGGCTCACCTCCCCGACATCACCTTCGTGGCCCCGTCGTTCCATAAAGGAGAACTCGTCGGGTTCGTGGCCGTGCGGGCCCATCACGCAGACGTGGGCGGCGGGACCCCCGGGAGCCTCCCCGCCCAGGCGAGGGAGATCTACCAGGAAGGCCTGCGCATCCCTCCGGTGAAGCTCTGGCGGGAGGGGACCCTAGACCGGAATCTTTTGGAATTGATCCTCGCCAATGTGCGCACCCCCTGGGAGAGGGAGGGGGACCTCCGGGCCCAGCGAGCCGCCATCGAGACCGGGATCCGACGTCTTTCAGAACTGGCGGAGCGGGTGGGAGCAGAAAAACTTTCCGCCATCGCCCGGGAGCTCCTGGCCCAGGCGGAGCGGAGGATGCGGGCCGCCATCGGGACCGTCCCCGACGGGGCCTACGAGTTCGAGGATTGTCTCGACGAGGGGATAAAGGTGCGGGTGAGGCTGGAGGTCCGTGACGAGGAGATCATCCTCGACTTCTCGGGGAGCTCGCCGCAGGTGGAATCCCCGGTGAACGCGCCCCTGGCGGTGACCGCTTCGGCGTCCTTCTACGCCCTGAAGGCGGTGCTGGATCCGGAACTCCCCCCGAACGCCGGGGCATGGCGGCCGATAAGGATCGTGGCCCCGGAGGGGACAGTGGTGAACGCCGTGCCTCCGGCCCCGGTGGGAGGGGGGAACCTGGAGCTATCGCAGCGGATCGTGGATGTAGTGTTGGGGGCGCTGGCGCGGGCCCTCCCGGGGCGGGTCCCGGCGGCGAGCCAGGGGACGATGAACAACCTGACCATCGGGGGGATAAACCCGGAGACCGGGGAGCCCTACACCTTCTACGAGACCATCGGCGGCGGCATGGGCGCTCGACCGGATCGGGACGGGCTCGACGGCGTCCACACCCACATGACCAACACCCTGAACACCCCGGTGGAGGCCCTGGAGCTGGCCTATCCCCTGCGGGTGGAGCGGTACGAACTGCGGGGTGGTTCAGGGGGTAAGGGCAGATACCGTGGCGGGATGGGGATCCGGCGGGACATCCGGGTCCTGGGCCACCGGGCGGTGGTCTCGCTGCTCGCGGACCGGCGGGCGCGGGGACCGTGGGGCCTCGAAGGTGGTGAGCCCGGCGCCCCGGGCGAGGACTACCTGATCATCGACAGAGAGGAGCGCCGCATCCCCGCCAAGGGAACGGTGGAAGTACCACCGGACGGGATCATCTCCATCCGCACCCCCGGGGGTGGTGGTTATGGTGTGCCAGAACTCTAACTCGCCAAAAATCCCGATGTAAAAACGCGAGATCACGTCCCGTCAAGTGGTGTAAAAGGGTTCCCTCTGGGACTCAAGCTACCCGGTCAGCACCTCCTCCACTGCCTCTACGGGGGTT
>DFNI01000005.1 GCA_002375995.1 Acetothermia bacterium UBA3571
GGTTGTCAAAGTCGGGTCTGAGGAAGTTTTTTCTAGAGGCGTGGGCCTATCCCCATGTCTCAAACGGACGTCGTACTCTTTTTCCTTCTTTTTTCAATGGCTCGGCCTCGAGTTGGGTCGCGGGTGCTCCCCACCGCATAATCAATCAAGGCCCATGGATCCGGGGGTGGCAAATGGGGATCAGACGGGCTTTCACGAGCGCGGGGTTGATATTGACAGTAGTCCAGATAGCAATGGCAGGCATTAATGGATTGTTTAAGGCCACGGTGACCCTCCTTCCCACCCCTCCCGAGCTCTATTCCGCCGAGCTTGAACTTTCCACCACGCTAGCAGGATGGGAACTAACCTCCGAATCGAAGTTCTATCGCGATGGATGGAAATACCAGAATTTTTACGTGGACGGTTTCCTTGGAACATGCGAGCTTTGGGGTAAAGCTTACTTCCACGCTGCCGAAGTTCGTTACCGGAAATCTTGGATCAACCTCGAATTCCCCCTATTCGGGGAAGACGATCACATCCGCTTCAGTTTCAACCATTGGTCCAGTGAGATCGATTACTCCTCCAGCGATGTGAAAAAATTCGGACCATGGCCCTGCACCGCGACTGTTCCCTGGGATCAGGCCTGGCGCTACTTCGGCCAGGAAGTATCCGTAGAGGGTCCAGTGGTAGGGTATCACTATTCCGGGTATCTCAAGATCAACGTCGGACGAGACTATCCGGATCCGGACCGGTTCGAAATCTATATTCCCTCCGATTATGTGGAAGATTTCGAGGCGGTGTTTGGTGATAGTTTCTGGGAGGATTGGTCCGCTCGAGCACAGGTAGTTTGCGTAACCGGCACCGTCGAGGGATACCGCTGGAACTACGGGGGACCGAGGGGAGAAGGGTATTCTGTAGCCCAGATCGAGGTCACCGATCCAGAGTCGGTATCAGTCGGTCCATGTGGTGGAACCCGGCCCCCCTCGGGTTGCCCTGGTCGCGTGGTCCGCTGGTTCGAGGCCCACATGCACGACGGAGAGACCCTGTGGATCCAGGGCCCCGTAGTAAGTATCTCCGGTCCGGGTACTTATTGGGACCATCCCGGCACCTACCGGGTGCGGATAGGGGGAAGCAGCGCTGCGGACAACCGTGTGGAAGTGATCATGACCGAAGATCCGGGTTGGTCCATTGAGCCTTACGCCTTCGACAGTGTGGTGTGCGTGTACGGTACCATCACCATAGAAGGAGATGTCGCCGTGATCCATCCCACAGATCTCGTCGAAGCTAAAGAGGGCCCTTGTTGTGATTTGATACCCACCCCGTTCATCAACACTCGGCTCAAGCTGGAAAACGATCCCCTTACGCTTACGTTGGACTTCGGCGATTGTTGTACCGGGCTCGGCTTCCGCCGGGCTGAAGTCGAACTCGAGGGGCTTTCCTTGTGCTGTGACCTCGTCTTCGACGCAGGCATCTTCTTCAGCAAACGTTATGGTTTAGAGGAAGTTTTCATTAAATTGACGGAAATAACGTTCGCCTGTTGTGACGTAGCCTTTGAAGCGGAACTGAACCTCAGCCTCGATGGGAAGATCGTGTCCGTGAAACCGATATGGGAGGGATTTGCCACCGCTTGCCTCGAGATTTACGGCGACGTGCAATGGAGCGATAAGAGCCTGAACGTGTTTGAACTTTATGGTTTTTCGATAGAATGCCGGCTCGACCCGGTCACGGCTCGCAGCGTCACCGCATTCGATCCCGATGCGGTGGAGGATCTAACCGACGTCTCCTTCTACACGGGCGAATGGGAGTACCTCGGGCTCGAGTACGCCGAGAGCAGCTGCTGCGGCGAGCTCACCTTCACCAGCGAGTTCTGGTTCGGCGACGAGGGCCTCCTCTTCGGTCTCCAGCGCGTCCGGTTCGAGCTGGCGATCTCAATCTATGAGGGATTCACCGCCATCGTAAAAGGGCAGTGGGACTTTTCCAACTCCACTCTATTGGATTGGCTTGATTTCGGTTTGAAAATCGAATTTTGACTTCAAAGATAACCAGAAAGCGGCGGGCGCGGTGCCCGCCGCTTTTGTTTATTTACCCCTCAGCCCCCGTACCGTCCGGAGGTTCACCATGTCGGCGTCCTCGCCGGAGAGCTCGCCCTTCGGGGTCTCGAGGATAAACGGGAGCTCCCGCAGGGCCGGGTGGTTCACCACCAGTCTGAAACCTTCGAGGCCGATCTTCCCCCGGCCGATGTGGGCGTGGCGGTCCCGGTGAGAAGCAAAAGGATAGGCGGAGTCGTTCAGGTGCACAAGCCATAGCCGCTTGAGGCCCACGGTAGCCTCCAGTTCCCGCAGCGTCGCCTCCAAGCCCTCCAGGGTCCGGAGTTCGTACCCGGAGGCGAAGGCATGGCAGGTGTCCAGACAAATCCCCAACCGCTCGTCACCTCCCGCCCTCTCGATGATGGCGGCGAGCTCCTCGAACCTCACCCCCACCGTGTCCCCGGCCCCGGCGGTGAGCTCAAGAAGCAACCTTCCCTCCCACCTCCTCCACTCCGGGGAGTCCTGGAGGCGGAGGATGGCCTCAGCGACCTGGGCGATTCCCTGCTCGAGTCCGGTCCCCTTGTGAGAACCGAGATGGGTCACCACATCCGGGATCCCAAGCACTCCCGCCCGCCGCACCTCCTCCCGCAGCGAAGCGAGCGACTTCTCCCAAAGCTCACCGTCGGGGCTCGCGAGGTTCAAAAGGTAGGAAGTGTGGATTACGGTGTACTCCACCTCAGAACTCTCCCAGCGTTTCCTAAAGGCCTTCGCCTCCTCCGGGTCCAGGGGCTTCATCCTCCAGGAGCGGGCGGAGTGGGAGAAGATCTGTACCGCGTTTATTCCCAGCCTCTCCGCCTCATCGATCACCGCCGGGAATCCCTTTCCAATTGAGAGATGGCACCCAAGCAAGAATTTTCGTTTCCGCATGGGATTTCCCCGACCACTCTTTTGGACTTACGCCCATTTGGGAAAGCCGCTTGACGGCAACGGCGAGGGTTACCTCAATAGAGTGACGATGGACACGATCACGCCCGTCTGGACCACAAGAAGCCCCGCCACCCATTTGACGAGGCTGGCTTTGGTGCGCTCGATCTCCTTCTGGAGGGTGAGGCTTGGTTATCTCGAGTTCGTCCTTCGTGGCCAGGGGCGTGAGGCCTTCCTTCGTGGCGAGGACCTGGAGGTCGCTTTGGTGGCCACCCCGAGGATATGACGCTCCAGCTCCTCGGCCGCCTCAGCGAGGACCCGCGCCTTCTCCTCGTCGTCCGTGAACGCCCCGTAAACCCGCGCCGCCAGCTTCATCGCAAATTTAGATTAGCACCCATCTACTTCGATTACAACCTACAAACGCGAAGGGTAAAAACAAGAACGTCGAAGACAAGCTCCGCCGCTACATTCGTTACGCGTCACGGGTTTTATGCGTTGCGGCCGCAACAGTGCTTGTACTTCTTTCCCGACCCACAGGGACAGGGATCGTTTCGGCCCACTTTCTTCGGTGCCGCGTGATGCGTAACACGTGACGAAGCCGCGGAACCCTTGGAGGCTGTAGTGGATACTACCGGTTGGGGCACAGGAGGTCGGGCCGCCCGGCCCTGCACCCTCCTCCCCGGAACCGGCGGCGCCTCCCGGATCACCAGCTTCGGCGAAAGCAGGAACCGCACCACCTGCTCCTCCGCCCGCAGGATCATCTCCTGGAAGAGGCGATGCGCCTCCCGCTTGAACTCGATGAGAGGATCCCGTCCGCCGTAGGCCCGGAGGTAGATCCCCTCCCGCAGGTCATCGAGCTCCAAAAGATGCTGGCGCCAGTTCTCGTCCACCGTGCGCAGTATCACGATCCGCGCCAAGGTGGGGAAGTGGGGAGCGAGCCGCTCCCTCTGCGCCTCAAGCTGCGCAAGAAGAAGCTCTCTCACCCGCTCCACGAGCTCCTCATAATCCCCGAGGCGCTTCAGCTCTTCTTTGGTCGGCGGTGACGCCAGCACCTGGGATAGCTCCGCGCCTAACCCTTTTAGGTCCCAGTCGCTCGGATCGACGTTTTTCTGGGCGTGGCGGGAGCAAACGATCTCCGCGTACTCGGCGACGATCTCCTCCAGATACCGAAAGAGCTCAGTGTTATCAGGTTCCTCCCCCGGGGCGGGAAGCAGGAAACGCTCGCGGATGGCGTAGATGGCCTCCCGCTGCTTGGCCATGATCTCGTCGTACTCAAGGAGCCTTTTCCGGATCTCGAAGTTCCGCTCCTCCACCCGCTTCTGGGCCCGGCGGATGGCCGAGGTGAGGAGCTCGTGCTCGATGGCCTCCCCCTCTTTTACCCCCAGCCGGTCCATGAGGTTCGCCAGCCGCTCCCCCCCGAATATCCGGAGGAGGTCGTCCTCCAGAGAGAGGAAGAACTGGGCCGATCCGGGATCACCCTGGCGGCCGGCCCGGCCGGCGAGCTGGTCGTCGATCCTGCGGGCCTCGTGCCGCTGACACCCGATGACGTGAAGCCCGCCCTCGTAGATCTTGTCCCGCCATTCCTCCTCCCGGAAGGGCTTCCCCGTCTCCTGGCACCACTTCTTTATCTGGGAGAGGACCCAGCGGCCGTAGGGGGTTTCGGGATCCACCTTTTTGACGATCTTCGCCCGCTCTTCCTCGGCTTCCTTTTTATATTTCTCCAGAAGCTCCCGGTATCTTTCAGGCTCCTCCCGGGGATCCGCTTCCTGGCGGGCGCGGTACTCGGGGTTTCCCCCGAGGAGGATGTCGGTCCCGCGGCCGGCCATGTTGGTGGCGATGGTGATGGCTCCCAACCGGCCCGCCTGGGCGATGATCATCGCTTCCTTCTCGTGGTATTTGGCGTTGAGCACTTGGTGGGGAAGCTTCCTTTTCTTCAGGAGCTTCGAGAGGTACTCGGAGTCCTCGATGGAGGTGGTCCCGATGAGGACCGGACGCCCCTCCTTGTGGAGCCTCTCCACCTCGTCGGCCACGGCCTCGAACTTGGCCTTGCGCGTGCGGTAGATCACATCGGGCAGGTGCTTTCTGATCAGGGGACGGTTGGTAGGGATCACCACCACGTCCAGGCCGTAGATTTCCTTGAACTCTTGCTCCTCCGTCTTGGCGGTGCCGGTCATCCCCGCGATCCCCTTGTAGAGCTTGAAGTAGTGCTGGAGCGTGATCTGGGCCAGGGTCTGGTGCTCGCGGCGCACCGGCACCCCTTCCTTGGCCTCTATGGCCTGGTGCAATCCCCCGGAGTAGCGGCGGTCGGGCATGAGCCTCCCGGTGAACTCGTCCACGATGATGACCCGGCCGTCCTTCACGATGTAGTCCCGGTCCCGCTTGAAGAAGACGCGCGCCCTGAGCGCCGTCTCGAGGTAGTAGCGGGCCATGGTGGCCCGGGGATCAGCGAGGTTGTCGAACTTCAAAAGCTTTTCCGCCTTCTCGATGCCCTTGTCGGTGAGGGAGAGGATTTTTCTCTCCTCATCCACGGTGAAATCCTCCCCTTCCTTGAAGAGCCGTGCGATCTTGGCGAACTCCCGGTACATCCGGGCCGTGTCCTCGGTAGGGCCGGAAATGATGAGCGGGGTCCGAGCTTCATCTATTAGGATGTAGTCGATCTCATCGATGATGGCGTAGTCCAGGGGGCCTTGTACCTTTTGATCCCGGGAAAGGACCATGTGGTCCCGGAGGTAGTCGAATCCGAACTGGGCGTTGGTCCCGTAGACGATGTCACATTGGTATGCCCTCTTCCGCTCCTCCGGCGGGGTATCTTCCTGCAGGAGGCCCACCGAAAGCCCCAGGAACTCGTACACTGGCCCCATCCAGTAGCGGTCCCGCTTGGCGAGGTAGTCATTTACGGTGACGATGTGGACCTTTCCCACCAGGGCGTTGAGGTAGGCGGGCATGGTGGCCACCAGGGTCTTCCCTTCCCCGGTCTTCATCTCGGCGATCCGCCGCTGGTGCAGCACGATCCCGCCCAATACCTGGACGTCGTAAGGGTAAAGGCCGATGGTACGCTTCGCCGCCTCCCGCACCACCGCGAAGGCCTCGGGGAGGATATCGTCGGGGGACTCACCGGAGGCAAGTCGTTCCCGGAAGCGGTCGGTTTGGGCCCGGAGCTCCTCGTCCGAAAGCTTCCGCGCCCACTCCGCCCGGGCGTTCACCTCCCGCAGGATTGGCAAAAGCTTCTTCAGCTTCTGTTCGTTGCTCTGGCCGAGAAGAGTCTCGGCTATCTTCTTCAGCTTCAGCATCGCGGGACCACTCTAAATCCGTAACCCGGCCACTTCAAGGGATGACCCCCGAGCTCCCGCAAGGCCTCGAGGATCGGATGGCGGCGTGACGTGGGTGAGTACATCGCCACCTCCCCGTCCACCCATTCGGCGAGGGTGTCTTCGTCGCACAAGGCAAGGAACTCCTCATAGCTCATCCGCGCTGCGGTGGTCTCCTTCTTCATCCTTCTCGAAGGCCCCTGGTGATATTCCACCCCTTTTGCAGCATCACATCCCTTTATAAACCGGAGAAGCCCCGGCGCAACCGGGCCGCCCAGCGGCGCGTGGGCCCCGCGGGGACCCCTCTACGGGAGAAGAGCTCCACAAGCTCCCGGGCAAGGTCCAGGGCGAACTCCTCCTTCAGGGCGTGGCCCAAACCATGGGCGTAATATAGATCACGCACGCGCCAGGGGTAGTTCAGCCGGTCCAGGACCACCCGATCCACCGCCCCCACAAGCATCTCTACCAATCGCTCGGGGTCCATCGGGAGCATCGGCCCCACGAACGTATAGGTGCGAAGCCCCGCACCTTTGAGCTCCCTTAATGCCTCCACCCGCTCCCGAATCGGCGGAGCTCCGGGCTCGAAGATCCTTCTCACCTCCTCAGAGTCGGTAGTCACCGAAAGCCCCACCTCCGCTCCGAGTGCCCGTAGAAGATCCACATCCCTGAGGACAAGGGACGATTTGGTCAGCACCCGAACCTCGATCCCCCGTTCGGGCGCGTTCGCGTCGGCCAAGGCCTCCAGGATCCCGCGGGTTACCCGGAATTCTGCCTCAGGGGGCTGGTAAGGATCGGTGGCGACGCCGATAACCAAAACCCCAGGGGAAAGACGTCGGATCTCCCGCGCGACGAGCTCCGGAGCGTTGACCTTGGCGTCGGCAAACGTCCCCCACTCCTCGCATCGGGTCCGCACATAAGGCATGCCCGCTACATAACAGTAGCGGCACCCGTGAAGACAACCCACATACGGGTTGACGGAATAGTCCACCCCCGGAACCCGGGAACGCACCAATACCCCTTTCACACGGAACTCCCGTACCACCATAGGCTACCGTTGGCCTTCCTCCACGCCGAGGAAAAGCTTAAAGTGAAAGCATGAGCTTGGGGAATGCACTCCTTTTGATCCTCGCGGTATTGCTTTTGGGAGCGTTGGTCCTCTCCCCCCAACAGGGGGTCCCGGGAGCAGGACAGTTCGAGATCGTGGGAAGAAAGGCGCCGGATTTCGCCCTCTCCGGGACGGAGGGTATCTGGCGACTACGGGAGCATCTGGGAACGCCCCTGATCATCTCTTTCTGGACCACCTGGTGTGGGGCGTGTAGGAAGGACTTGGATGTCCTGGAAGAGTTCTATGCCCGCAGTGGGGGGAGGTTCGAGGTCGTGGGTGTATGTCCTGAATATTGGGAAAGGGTACCGCAAATCCTCCGGGATCATCCCGTGAGCTTCCCCATCCTTCACGACCCCGGGGAACACGTGACCCGGGCGTACGAGCGTCTCGACCACACACGCTATCCGTTCACCGTGTTCGTGGACGGCTCAGGAAGGGTCCGTTGCGTGTGGGCCTACGCTTTTAGGGATGTAGACCAGCTTCTCGAGATCCTTAATCGTTGCGGGTTAGACGAAGGTGCTTAGCCCTCCTCAACCAAGTAGGCGATGGCCTCGATCTCCACCCGGGCGCCCTTGGGCAGCTCCTTCACCGCCACACAGGCCCGGGCCGGGGGGTCGAGGTCGAAGTAGCTCCCGTAGACTTTGTTCACCGCCGCGAAGTCTCCCATGTCCACCAGGTAGATCGTGACCTTCACCAGGTCCTTGAGGGAGGCCCCGGCGGCATCCAGAACCCGCTTAAGGTTTTCCATGGCCTGGCGGGCCTGTTCCTCTATTCCGCCCGAGGCTAGCCTCCCCTCGCTGTCTATGGGAATTTGTCCTGACACGAAAAGGAAATCCCCCGCTCGGATCGCGGGAGAATAGGGTCCAACAGTGGAGATATCCGCCCCCCTAATAGCTCGTTTCATCTCACACCCACACGATCCTGGCCATCTCGGCCCCGTCCCCCCGCCGCGGCCCCAGCTTCAACACCCGGGTGTACCCCCCCGGGCGGTCCTTGTACCGCGGCCCGATCTCGGAGAAGAGCTTCTGGGTGGCTTCCTTGTCTTGAAGCACCGAGAAGGCCATACGGTGCGCCGCTTGATCCCCCCGCTTGGCCCAGGTTACCAGCCGCTCCACCAGCTGCTGGGTCGCCCTCGCCCGGGCCGGGGTGGTGTCGACCTTGCCATGGATGATTAGGGCCTTGGCCTGGTTCCGCAGCACCGTCTCCCGGCGGGATTTCTCCATGGAGAGCTTCCTCACCTTGCGCCTATGCCGCATCTTGGGCCTCCTTCTCGGAACGCAGCCGATACCCCAGCTCCTTCAGGCGCGCCTCCACCTTGTCCAGGGTCTTCTCCCCGAACCCGTGGATGTCCAGGAGTTCCTCTTTGGTCCGGGAAAGGAGGTCCTTCAGAGTGATTACGCCGGCCTCTTTGAGGAGATTGCACGCCCGGGCCTCAAACCCGAGCTCCGCCAAGGGCTTCTCCAGCTCTTCAGGAAGCTCCTCCGCCGGCGCCTCCTCCGCCTCCTCTACTACCCCCCGGGTCATGCGCCCAAAATGCTCCTGGAGGATGGAGACAGCCTGCTCCAGCGCCTCTTTGGGGGTTATCGCTCCGTTGGTCCAGATCTCAAGCACCAGGCGCTCGTAGCCCGACCGTCCCCCCACCCGGGTCTCCTCCACCTGGAAGTTCACCTTCTCGATGGGGGAGAAGTCGGAGTCGATGGGGATGAGACCCACGGGAGCGTCCTCCCTTTTGTTCTCGTCGGCCAGGCGGAAACCCCGCCCCACCTCCACCTCCATCTCCACCTCGAGCTTCCCGTCCTCGTTCAGGGTGGCGATGTAGTGGTCGGGGTTCACGATCTCCACGCCCTCCGGGACCTCGATGTCCTTGGCACGCACCTCCGCCGGCCCCTGCACACTCAGGTACATCCGTCGCGTCTCGTTGCCATCCATGCGAATGGCCAAGCCCCGGAGGTTGAGGATGATGTTCAAGAGGTCCTCTCTTACCCCCTCGATGGTGTCGTACTCGTGGAACTTGCCGGCGAACGAGACCCGCACCACCGCCGCCCCGGGGATGGAGGAAAGGAGCACCCGGCGCAGGGAGTTGCCCAAGGTAGTGGCATACCCCCGCTCCAGGGGCTCCACCACCAACCTCCCGTAGCGATCCCCAAGTTCCTCCCACGCGATCTTTTCCGGATAGATGAACTCCATCATCACCTCGAGTAGAACTCCACGATCAGGTTCATGTCGATGGATTTATCGAGATCCTCTTCCGCTGGCTCCGCCGTCACCTGGATCCGCAGGTTCTCCAGGTCCCTGGTGAGCCAGCTGGGGAGGTTCCGCTTCTCCGCCGCCTCCTTGATGAGCTCCCGGAGCTTGTCCTTAGACTGGGGTTTCACCTCGATCACGTCCCCGGGCTCCACCCGGTAAGAGGGGATGTCGGTGACACGACCGTTGACGAGGAAATGTCCGTGGGAGACGAGCTGCCGTGCCTGGTCCCGGGAGTTGGCAAACCCCGCCCGGTACACTACGTTGTCGAGCCTCTCCTCCAGGATACGGAGCAAGGCCGTCCCAGTCCGGCCCTTCACCTTCTGGGCCTCCTCGATGTAGCGGCGGAACTGCTCCTCCCGCAGCCCGTAAATCCGCTTGAGCTTCTGCTTCTCCCTGAGCCGGATGGCATACCCGGTGAGGCGCCGACGGTAACGCCCATGTTGTCCGGGCGGGAAGGGGCGGCGGTTCATGGCGCATTTGTCCGAATAACAGCGGTCCCCCTTCAGGAAGAGCTTCGTCCCCTCCCGGCGACAGAGCCTGCATTTGGGTCCTGTATATCTGCCCATCCTTATTCCTCCCTAGCTGTGCGGAGTAGGGGTCACGTTCTTCACTTCCTCTACCTGGATCCCTGAAGACTTGAGGGTCTGGATCACCGCCTGCCTGCCAGGGCCCGCCCCGTTCACGGTGACCACCACGGACCTAATGCCGAACTCCTTCATCTCCTTCACCAACGCCTGGCAGGCCACCTGGGCTGCGTAGGGGGTGCCTTTGCGGGAGCCGGAAAAACCCACCGTACCCGGCGATTTCCAGGTAAGGACGTTTCCGTCCAGGTCCGTCAAGGTGAGGATCGTGTTGTTGAAGGTAGAGTGGATGTGGACCCGTGCCCGCTCGAGTTTTATTGACTTTTTCCTGCGGCGGGTAGTACGCCTGGCCATGGTTACTTCCTCTTGCGGCGTCCGGCCTTATCGGGACGAGGGCCCTTCCAGGTGCGGGCGTTGGAGCGGGTACGCTGCCCCCGCACCGGCAACCCCACCCGGTGGCGGATACCCCGGTAGCAGCCGATGTCGATGAGCCGCTTGATGTTCATCTGCACCTCGCGGCGGAGGTCACCCTCCACCTTGTACTCCTCCACCGCCCGCTGCAGGGCCGCCACCTCTTGGTCCGTGAGGTCGATCACCTTCTTCTCCGGCGAAATCCCGGTCTTCTCCAGGATCTCCTTCGCCCGGGAACGCCCGATCCCGTAGATGTAGGTGAGGGCAATATCGATCCTCTTTTTGGCCGGCAGGTTAACGCCTGCGATACGCGCCATATTCCCTCCTCATCATTTCTGCCTCTGTTTGTGCTTGGGGTTCACACAGATCACCCACAGCCGCCCGTGGCGGCGGACCACCCGGCACTTCTCACACCTCGGCTTCACCGAGCTCCGTACCTTCATCTCTGTCACCCCTCGCGATATACGATCCGCCCTCGCGTGAGGTCGTAGGGGGAAAACTCCACCACTACCCGGTCCCCCACCACGACCTTGATGAAGTGCTTCCTCATCTTCCCCGAAATCACGCATAACGCAGTATGTCCGTTGTCCAGGCGCACCCGGAACATGGAGTCCGGCAGCGCCTCGATCACCTCGCCGCGCAAGCGGATAAGGTCTTTCTTCGACAATACTCCTCCCAGATCCAGCCCGTGAGGACCCGTGGACCCTCCGGGGTTATGGCCACCATCTCCTCGTAGTGCACCGAAAGGCTCCCCGTCCGCGTCACCGCGGTCCAACCGTCCTCCTTGGTACGCAGGGGAAGATCGTCCCCCTTCACCATCGGCTCAATACAAAGCACCATCCCCGCCCTCAACTCCGGCCCCCGCCCGGGAGTACCGTGGTTGAGGACCCGGGGATCTTCATGAAGCTCCCGGCCGATCCCGTGGCCGGTGTATTCCCTGACTACGAAATAACCCGCCTCGCGGACGGTCGAGCTTATGACATGGGATAAATCCGAAAGGCGGCGCCCTATGGTAGCGCGCTCGATCGCCTTCTTCAAGGCCTCCCGGGCCACCGCCATCATCCGCTCCGCCTCCTCCGACACTTCCCCCACCCCCACGGTGATGGCGGCATCGGCGTAGTAACCCTTGCGCACGAACCCAAGATCTATGGAGAGGACATCCCCCTCCTGAAGGACCCTCTCCTCAGAGGGGATCCCGTGCACCACCTCCTCGTTCAGAGAGGCACAGATCGTGGCCGGATACGGGATCCGATGGAGCTCGTCGGTGTAGCCCTTGAATGCCGATTTGGCCCCCGCCTCCCGGATCCTCCGGGCCGCCAACCGGTCGAGCTCCGCCGTAGTCACCCCGGGAACCGCTTTAAGCGCCAGCTCCACCAAGATCTCCCGGAGGATCCCCGCGTTCTCGGCCATGAGCTCGATCTCCCGCTCGGTCTTGAGGACGATCATCCCCCGAGCACCTCCGCCACCCGCCGGAACACCTCGTCGGGAGGGAGGGACGCGTCCACCCGCACGAGGATCCCCTTGCGCTCGTAGTAGCCGATGAGGGGGGCCGACTGCTCCGTGTACACCCGGAAGCGGTTGCGAATCACCTCTTCGTTGTCGTCGGGGCGCTGGTAGAGCTCCCCGCCGCACCTATCACACACCCCGGGGACCTTGGGGGGCTGGGTGATCAGGTTGTAGTTGGCCCCACACTGCTTGCACACCCTCCGGGCCGAAAGCCGGCGCACCACTTCTTCCTCGGGGAGCTCCAGGTAAATCGCCAGATGCACCGGGAGGATCTCCTCCAACCCCTCGGCTTGGGCGATGGTGCGGGGGAAACCGTCGAACAGAAACCCGTCGCTCTTTCCGTCTACCCGCTCCCGGACCATCCCCAGGATCACCTCGTCCGGGACGAGCTCCCCCCGCTCCATGTACCCCTGGGCTAGCTTCCCTAACTCGGAACCTTTTTTCACTTCCTCCCGGAGGATGTCCCCGGTGGAGAGGTGCACGAACCCGAACGCCTCCACCAATCGCGCCGCCAGGGTGCCCTTCCCCGCCCCCGGGGGACCTAGAAGCACCAGGTTCACCGCCGCCTCCCTAAAAACGCCGCCCCGGCGCCCTTGATGAGGGATTCATAGTGGTGCATCACGAGGTGCGCCTCGATCTGCATGATGGTGTCTATCCCCACCCCCACCACAATGAGGAGGGAGGTCCCGCCCATCCAAAGCAGGGTCCCCGCCCCCACGCCGCTCAACGCCCCCACTACATAAGGGAGGATCGCCACCACGGTGAGGAATAGGGCCCCCACGAGAAGGATCTTGTTGGTCACCTCCTGCAGGTAGGCCGCCGTGGGCGCCCCCGGCCTCACCCCGGGGATGAACCCCCCAGCCTCCCGCAGGTTCTTTGCCACGTCGTTGGGGTCGAAGATGATGGAGGAATAGAAGTAGGCAAAGAAGATGATGAGGATCGCGTACAACCCGAGGTAAAGGGGATGGGGCGGGGCGAGATACCTGGCGTAGGGCTCCGTGGCCGGAACCGACCGCAGGATCACTGAGGGAAGCTGCAGGATCGCCAGCGCGAAGATGATGGGGATAACCCCTCCCTGGTTCACCCGGATGGGGAGCTGGGCCGTATGGCCCCCGTAGATACGGCGCCCCGCGGTCCGTTTCGCGTATTGCACGGTGAGCTTACGTTGTCCCTGCTGGAGCACCGCCGCCGCGGCGATCATCACCACGAACAGGGCCAAGAACACTATCAGCCAAAGCGGGCTCAGGTCACCGGCGCTTATCTGGGCGAAGAGGTTTCCGAAGTACGCCGGGTACCGCGCGATGATCCCCGACATGATGATCATGGAAATCCCGTTTCCGATGCCGTTTTCGGTGATGCGCTCCCCGATCCACATAAGGAAGATGGACCCGGTGGTCATTCCGATGATGGCGTTGATGAAGAAAAGCGGCGTGGGGGATGCCACCCGGGCGTTCACCGCCAGCATGGCATACCCCACCGACATGATGGCCGCCATCCCCACCGTGCCCCACCGGGTGTACTTGGTGAGGATCTTGCGGCCCTCGCGCCCCTGCTGCTGTAGCTCCTTAAGCTTGGGGAAGACCACCACCAGAAGGGACATGATGATGGACACGTTGATGTAGGGAATCACCCCCAGCGCAAAGAGCGAAAACTGCCGCAACCCACCCCCGGTAAACATGGAGAGGAACTGGAAGAACCCGCCCCACATGCGCTCCAGGGCCTCGGCGAAGGCCTTGGCGTCCACCCCGGGGACGGGGATGTGGACCCCGATGCGGAAGACCATGAGCATGAAGAGGGTGTAGAGGATCCGCTGCCGAAGCTCCGGAACGGCGAATACCCCGCGTATCCTCTCGAACAACCTAGACCTCCTCCGCCTTTCCCCCGGCGGCCTCGATCTTTTCGCGGGCGGCCTTGGAGAACTTGTGGGCCCTCACGGTCAGGGCCACGGTGAGCTCCCCGTCCCCCAGCACCTTGAGGCCGTCCTTGAGGTCCTTGACGATCCCCCGTTCCACCAGCACCTCGGGGGTGACCACGTCCCCGGCCTTGAAGTGCTTGTCCAGGGTGCCCACGTTCACGATGGCGTACTCGATCCGGAGCGGGTTTTTGAATCCCCGCTTGGGGAATCGCATCCAGAAGGGGGTCTGACCGCCCTCGAACGTGGGCCGCACGCCGCCTCCGGACCGGGACTTCTGGCCCTTGGTGCCCCGGGTGGACTCGTGCCCCCCGTGGCCAGAACCGTACCCCCGGCCGATGCGCTTCTCCCGCTTCCGCGCGCCCGGGGTGGGTCGCAGGTTATGGAGTCCCAGCATCGCTCGCCTCCGTGCCTTCCTTCTCCTCGGGCTCCACCCCCAGGATATCCTCCACCGGTTTATCCCGCACCGCGGCCACCTCGTCCGGGGTGCGCAGCCGGGAGAGCCCCTCCAGGGTGGCCCGGGCCAGGTTCAGGGGGTTGGTGGAGCCCAGGGCCTTGGTGAGGATGTCCCGGATGCCGGCGGCCCGGCACACCGCCCCCACCGTGCGCCCGGCGATCACCCCGGTGCCGGGGTAGGCCGGCTTCAAGAGCACCCGGGCGGCCTTGAACTCGCCGATGATCTCGTGGGGGATGGTGCCGTTTACCACCGGCACCTCCACCAGATTGCGGAGGGCATCCCGGATCCCCTGCTGGATAGCTTGGGGAATCTCGATGGACTTTCCGATCCCCACCCCCACGTGGCCTTCGCCGTCCCCGGCCACCACCACCACGCGGAACTTCATGCGCTTTCCGCCCTTGGTGACCTTCCCCACCCGGCGGATCTCGATCACCTCGTTGATGACCTTCTGCGGCTCCACCGTTATTTGTCTCGGCATATCAGAACTCCAGCCCCTCCTCCCTGGCGGCCTCGGCCAACGCCTTGACCTTTCCGTGATAGGGGTATCCGCCCCGATCGAAGACCACCCGCTTTATTCCCCGCTCCAGGGCCCGTTTGGCGATCAACTTCCCCACCTCACGGGCGGCTTCGATATTATCGGACCGTATTTTCTCACGGAGCTCCGGGTCCAGGGTGGAGGCCGCGGCAAGGGTGCGACTCCCCTGCGGCGGGGAATCGTCGATGATCTGGGCGTAGATGTGCCTGAGCGACTTGAACACGAACAGCCGCGGCCGCTCCGGGGTCCCGGAGACCTTCTTCCGCACCCGGCGGTGCCGGATCTTCCTGCGTTCGTTGCGACTCAAGCCCCGCGTCTTCATCCTGCCTTCACCCCCGCCTTGCCCGGCCGCAGGCGCACCACCTCATCCGCATAGCGGATGCCTTTTCCGTGATAGGGGTCCGGCGGGCGGCACTTCCGGATGTCCGCCGCCACCTGACCCACCCGCTGCTTGTCGATCCCCCGCACGACGATGGTGTTGTTGTCGGGAACCTCGATCTCCACGTCCTCCGGCACGGGGAACTTGACGGGGTGGGAGTAGCCGAGCTCCATCACCAGGGTCTTCCCCTCCATCCGGGCCTTGTACCCGAGCCCCTGGATTAGGAGCCTCCGCTCCCACTTCTCCTTCACCCCCCGCACCATGTTGGCGATCAGGGCCCGATAGAGGCCGTGGCGGGCGCGGAAGGGGGCACGGTCCCCTTTCCGGTGTACCCGTACCTCGGAGTCGGCGACCTCGATCTCCACGTACTCCGGCTCGTAGCGGGTCTCCAACGTCCCGTGGGGGCCTTTGACCACCACCCGGTCCCCCTCCACCCGGACCTCGACCCCCTCGGGTATGGGTATCGGCCGTTTCCCTATCTTGGACATGGTCTCACCTCACCAGACCTCGCAGATGAGCTCCCCGCCGATGTGGCGTTTGCGCGCCTCCTTATCCGTCATCACCCCTTGGGAGGTGGAGAGGATGGCGATCCCCAGGCCCGACCGCACCGGTTTTATCTCGTCCGCCCCCACGTACACCCTCCGGGATGGCTTGGAGATGCGGCGCAGCCCGGTGATGGCGGGGATCCATTTTCTCGTCCCCTCGCGCTTGTACTTGAGCTGGATCCTGAGGCGGGGGAAGGAACCCTCCTCCAGGACCTCGTAGTCCTGGATGAACCCCTCCTCCTTCAGGATCCGGGCGATGGCCACAAGCATCTTGGAGGACGGCATCTCCACCGATTCTTTGCGGCGCATGATGGCGTTCCGGATCCTCGCCAGCATGTCGGCAATCGGGTCGTTGACCATCGTCCTCACCTCGCTCACCAGCTGGCCTTCTTCACCCCGGGGATCTCCCCCTCCAGGGCCATCTTGCGGAAGCAAAGCCTACAGATCCCGAAGTCCCGGATGTAGCCCCGGGGCCGGCCGCAGAGCTTGCAGCGGTTCCGTTGGCGCACCTTGTATTTCGGCGGCCGCTTGGACTTCTCTATCAATGCCTTCCTCGCCATCTTCCCTCCTAAGACTCCCGGAAGGGGCACCCCAAGGCCTTGAGCAGCGCGTACGCCTCGCGGTCGGTCTCCGCGGTGGTCACGATGACGATGTCCATCCCCTGGGGCTGGACCACATCGTCGTAGGTGACCTCGGGAAACACCAGCTGGTCCGGGATCCCCAGGGAGTAGTTCCCCCGGCCGTCGAAGGAGTCCGGGGAGACCCCCTTGAAGTCCCTCAACCCCGGGAGCACCACGTTGAAGAGCTTGTTGAGGAACTCATAAGCCCGCTCCTTCCGGAGCGTCACCTTGCACCCAATGGGATCACCTTTCCTGATCTTAAAGTCCGAGATGGAGCGCTTGGCCCGGGTAACCACCGGCCACTGGCCCGCTATCTGGGCCAGGTTCTTCATCGCCCCCTCCAGGACCTTGGGGTCGTCGTGCTTGCCAACCCCCATGTTGATAACCACCTTCTCGATCTTGGGTACCTCCATCGGGTTTTTGTACCCAAGCTCCTTCATGAGCTGCGGCACGATCTCCTTCTTGTACTTCTCGAGCAGCATCTTCAGTCGAACGCGGCTTTACAGTGCTTGCACTGCCGCTTCTTCCTCCCCTCCACAAAGGTGTAGCCGATGCGCGTGGGAACCCCACACTCCGGGCAGATCACCTTCACGTTGGAGACGTGGATGGGCGCCTCGCGCTTGATGATCCCCGGCTCCCGGATGGTGAGGGTAGGGCGCTGGTGCTTGGTGATGATGTTCACCCCCTCCACCAACACCCTCTCCTCGTCGGGGAAGACCTTGAGAACCTTCCCGATCTTCCCCCGGTCGTCACCGGCGATCACCTTCACGCGATCGCCCTTCTTGACCTTCATCAAACCACCTCCGGTGCAAGGGAGATGATGCGCATCATGCCCAGATCCCGGAGCTCCCGCGCCACCGGGCCGAAGACCCGGGTGCCGATGGGCTGTAGGTTCTTGTCCACCAACACCACGGCGTTATCGTCGAACCGAATATAGGAGCCATCGGGACGCCGGTAGGCAGCGCGGGTCCGAACGATCACCCCGCGGACGATATCTCCCTTCTCCAGGTCCGCAGTGGGAATCCTCTTTTGGACGGACCCCACAATTATATCTCCGATCTGCCCTACGCGCTTCTTCCCCAAGACCTGGATGCACTTTATCACTCTGGCTCCGGAGTTATCGGCCACCACGAGCTTCGTCTCCGGCCGAATCATGGTTCATCCCTCCTCCGCGCGTTTCAAAACCTCCACCAGCCGCCAGCGCTTGAGGCGGGAAAGCGGCCGGGTCTCCTCGATGAGGACGATGTCCCCCACCTTCGCCTCCTCGCGCTCGTCGTGTACGTAGTACTTCTTGCGGCGCTTGACGTGTTTGTGGACCCGGGGATGCTCGTACAGGCTCTCCTCCAGGACCACGATGGTCTTCTGCATCTTGTCGGAGACCACCTTGCCGATCCTCCGCTTACGCACGGCTCCCCTCCCGCCGCTTGAGCTCCCGCTCGCGCAGGATGGTAAGCGCGCGAGCGATGTCCTTTTTTGTCTTCTTTATCTCGGCCGTGTTCTGGAGCTGCCCCGAAGCTAGCTGGAACCTGAGGTTCAAGAGCTTCCTCTTCCACTCCGCCACCTTCTGGCGGAGCTCGTCGTCGGAGAGCTCCCGGAGTTCCCTGGCCTTCATCTCGCCTCACCCCCGAAGTGGAACCTGGTTTTGAGTCGCGTGGGGATGGGGAGCTTGGCCGAGACCAAGCGGTGGGCCTCCTTGGCCTCCTCCGGGGAGACCCCGGCGAACTCGAAGATTATCTTCCCGGGAAGCACCACCGCCACGTACCCTTCCACGTTTCCCTTGCCTTTGCCCATCCGGGACTCGGCCGGCTTCTTGGTGTAGGGCTTGTCGGGAAAGATCCTGATCCAGATCTTCCCCCGGCCGATGGCCCGGGAGAGGGCGGTACGGGCGGCCTCGATCTGCTGTTGGGTGAGCCAGGCGGCCTCCAGGGCCTGGATGCCGTAGTCGCCGAAGGCCACCTCACATCCCCGGGTGGCCTTCCGCTTGAAGGCCCCGCGCTTGCGCTGTTGTTTCCGGAACTTCGTCCGCTTTGGGAAAAGAAGCGCCATCTTTCCTCACTCCTCAGCCTCGGATTTCGTACGCTCCTTGGGGGACCAAACCTCGCCCCGGAAAACCCAGGCTTTGACCCCGATGATCCCGTATTTCGTCCAGGCCTCCGCCAGGGCGTAGTCCACGTCGGCCCTTAGCGTCGAGAGGGGAACCCGGCCCTCCTTCATCTCCACCGAGCGGGCGATCTCCGCCCCCCCGAGCCTCCCCGAGACCCGGATCTTCACCCCCTGGGCCCCGGCGGCCATGACCCGGCGGATGGTCTCCTTCATGGCCCGGTAGGGGTTGATCCGGTTCTCGATCTGGAAGGCCACATCTTGGGCCACCAGGGGTGCTTCCAACTCTGGCTTCTCCACCTCCAGCACCCCAATACGCACCTCCCGGCCGGTCATCTTGGAGAGCTCCTCCTGGAGCTTCTGGATCTCGCTCCCCCCGCGCCCGATCACCACTCCGGGCCGGGCGGCGCGGATGGTGATCGCCACCCGCTCCTCCACCGCCCGCTCAATCAACACCTCCGCGATCCCCGCCCCCCGGTAGTTCTTCTTTATGTGTTGGCGAATCTTGGCGTCCTCCACCACATACTCGGGGACCTTCTTCTCGGGCGCGTACCAGTTGGAGCGCCACTTCCTTAGAACCCCTATACGGAACCCGACCGGGTGTGTCTTTTGGCCCATCAGCCCTCCTTCTCCGCCACCACGATGGTGATATGGCTCATGCGGCGCTGGATGATGTCGGCCCGGCCGAACGCCCGTGGCTTCAGGCGCCGCATCCTGGGCCCCTCGTCCACGTAGGCCTTGACGACCCACAAGTTGTCCTCGTCCATCTCGAAGTTGTTGACGGCGTTTGCCACCGCCGAATCCAGCACCTTCCGGATGATCCGGGCCGCCTTCTTGGGGGAGAAGGCGAGGATCCGCCTAGCCTCCCAAACCGGCTTTCCCCGGATCTCGTTTATCACCAGCCGGGCCTTCTTGGGGGAGATCCTCACGAACCTAGCCCTCGCCACGGCTTCCATCGCCCTCACCTCACTTCGGGGCCGGCGGCTTCTTCTTCTTCATGCCGCCGTGGCCGCGGAAGGTCCGGGTGGGGGCGAACTCCCCCAGACGGTGGCCGATCATGGCCTCGGTGATGTGGACCGGGACATGGGTGCGCCCGTTGTGGACCTTGATAGTGAGCCCCACCATCTCCGGGATGATCATGGAGGAGCGGGCCCAAGTCACGATCTCCTTGATCTCGCCCCTCCGGAACTTCTCGATCTTCTTGAGGAGCTTAGGATCGACGTAGGGCCCCTTTTTGCGTGAGCGTCCCATCACTTCCTCCTCTTGATGATGAGCTTGTCACTGGGCTTTCTGGGCTTTCTGGTCTTGCGGCCGCCCTTGGTGAGCCAGCCCCAGGGGGACTTGGGCGGGCGCCCCTCGCCGGTCCGCCCCTCGCCGCCACCGTGGGGGTGGTCCACGGCGTTCATGGCGACACCCCGCACGTGCGGCCGCCACCCCAGGTGCCGCCGGCGCCCAGCCTTCCCGTGCTTTATGTTCTTGTGGTCGGGGTTTGAGACCTGGCCGATGGTGGCCCAACACTCGATGTGGAATTTCCGCACCTCGCCCGAGGGGAGGCGCACGATGGCCCACTTGCCCTCCTTGGCCATGAGCTTGGCCTCCGCTCCGGCCGAGCGCACCATCTTCCCCCGGGACCCAGGGTAGATCTCGATGTTGTGGATGGTGGTCCCTACGGGGATCGCCCGGAGCGGCATGGCGTTCCCCACCCGGGGTTCTGCCTCCTCCCCGGACATCACCACATCCCCCACCTTGAGGCCCTCCGGGGCCAGGATGTATCGCTTCTCCCCGTCCACATAATGAAGGAGCGCGATCCAGGCGGAACGGTTGGGATCGTACTCGATGGCCGCCACCTTGGCCGGAACCCCGGCCTTGTCCTTCCGGGAGAAGTCGATGATGCGGTACATCCGCTTGTGGCCGCCGCCCCGGTGGCGGGAGGTGATCCGGCCCTGGTTGTTGCGGCCGAAGCGCCGATGCAAGGGCTCGATCAGCGACTTCTCCGGCTCCTTTTTGGTGAGGACGGAGTAGTCGGGCCAGACAGCGTGCCTGAGCCCGGGCGTCACCGGCTTCCATTTCTTAAGAGGCATCCCGCATCACCCCACGATGTCGATCTTGTGCCCCGGCGCGAGCTTCACGATCGCCTTCTTCCACGACTTGGTCCGCCCGTGCCGGCGATCCAAGCGGGTGCGGCGGGGTTTCCCCTTCACCCGCATGGTCCAGACCTTCTCCACCTTGACCCCGAAGAGCTCCTCCACCGCCCGCCGTATCTCGGGCTTGGAGGCGTCGGGGTGGACCTCGAAGGTATATTTCCCCTCCTCCATGGCGCGCCAGGAGCGCTCCGTGAGCACCGGACGGATGATGATGTCTTCAGGCAACAGCCTTGGCGCCACTGGTGACCCTCCTTTCCAGCTCCTCCACGGCCCTCTGGGTCATGAGGAGGTGGCGGTGGTTGAGCACGTTGTAGACCGAAAGCCCGTCGGTACGGACACACTCCACCCCGGGGATGTTGGAGAAGGACTTGTACACTGGAACCGTATACTCATCCGTCGCCACCACCACCAGGGTCTTCTCCGGGCACCCCACCGCCTCGAGCACCCGGATGCCCTCCTTGGTCCGGGGCCGCTCGAACCCGAGCTTGTCGATCAGAACCAGGTTCCCTTCCTGGGCCCGGGCGGATAGGGCCGAGATCAGGGCCCGACGTTTCATCTTGCGGGGAAGCTCCAACCTCCGTTTTATGGGCTTGGGTCCGAAGACCACACCCCCGCCCCGCCAGATGGGGGAGCGGATGGAGCCGTGGCGGGCCCGGCCGGTATGCTTCTGGGGCCAGGGCTTTCTCCCCCCGCCCCGGACCTCCCCCCGGGTCTTGGTGGAGGCAGTCCACTGGCGCTGGTTGTAGAGGTATACCCTGACCGCCCGCCAGAGGAGGTCCTGGTTCACCTCGGCCCCGAAGAGCTCCTCCGGGACCTCCACCTCCTCCGGCTCCGCCCCGAGATCATCCCACCGATACAGTTTCGCTTTTGGCATGGCTCTTCCTTATGAGGAGAAGTCCCCTTTTGTGTCCGGGCACGGACCCCTTCACCACCAGGATGTTGTTCTCCGGGTCCACGTGTAAGACCGTAAGCCGCTTGACTGTGACCCTCTCGGCCCCCATGTGCCCCGGCATCTTCTTTCCCTTCATCACCTTGTTGAGGCCCATGGGGCCGGAGGTCCCCGGCCGCTTTATCCACTTGTGCCCGTGGGACTTGGGCCGGTAGCTAAAGTCCCACCGCTTGATGGTCCCCTGGAACCCCCTTCCCTTGGAGGTCCCGGTGACGTCCACCTTGTCGCCGGGGGAGAAGATGTCCACTTTGATCTCCTGCCCCACCTGGAACTGATCCGGATCGTCCACCCGGACCTCGTAGAGGTGGCGGCGTGGCTCCACCCCCGCTTTCTTGAAGTGCCCGAGAAGGGGCTTGGTGACCTTTCGCTCGGGCACGACCTCGTATCCGAGCTGGATCGCGGCGTACCCCTCCACCTCGGGCCGCCGGACCTGGACCACCACCGAAGGCTCCACGTGGATCACCGTGGCCGGGAGGGCCCGGCCCTCCTCGTCGAACCACTGCGTCATCCCCACTTTCCGCCCCATCAACGCCAGCATCCCGGCCTCCTCAGAGCTTGATCTCGACGTCGATCCCCGTGGGCAGCTCGATCTCCATCAGGGCGTTTATGGTCTCGGCCGTGGGCTCCACGATGTCGATGAGCCTTTTGTGGATCTTGCGCTCGAAGTGCTCCATGGATCGCTTGTCCACGTGGGGCGACCGCAACACCGTATAGAGCCTGCGTTCCGTGGGAAGCGGGATGGGCCCCACCACCTTGGCGCGGGTGCTCAGGGCCCGCTCCACGATCTTCCGCACCGCGAGGTCCACCAGCTCGTGGTCGTAACTTTTCAGCTTTATTCTGATCTTATCCCTGGGCATCTCCGTATCCCCTACCCCTTAGGATTTCCTCGGCCAGTTTCTCCGGCACCACATCATAATGGGTCACCCGAAGGGAACAGCTCGCCCGTCCCTGCGTTAGGGAGCGAAGCTGGGTTGCATACCCGAAGGTCTCGGCCAGCGGCATCGTCACGTGGACGATCTCCACTGGCCCACGGGATTCGATCCGCCGGATATCGCCCCTTCGGCGACCCAGATCGGCGACTACCTCACCGAGGTACTCGCGAGGGGTCATTATATCCCCTTCCACGTAAGGTTCCAATATCACGGCCTCGTCCCGCTCCAGGGCATGCCACAGGGCCTGGGTGCCGCAGGCCTCGAACGCCACCTCGGTGGAATCGGTGGGATGGAAAGCGCCCCCAACGAGGGTGGCCTTGATATCGGCCACCGGGAAGCCCCCAATGGGGCTCGAACCCATGCCCTCCTCGATCCCCCGCCGGGCCGCCTCGGCGAACGCCCGGGGGAGGACCTCCTCTGGGACCTGATTTTCGAATCGGAACCCCTCCCCCCGCGGGAGGGGCTCGAACCGGACCACGATCCTCGCAAACTGGGCTTTCCCCGCCAGGGTCCGGGTGAACTCCTCCTCCACCTCCACCGACCGGGTGATGGTGGTCTTGTAGGCCACCTGAGGCTTTCCCACCCGGTGGGGGACGTTGTACTCCTCCCGCAGGCGCCGAAGCTGTACCTCCAGCTGCAGCTCCCCCACACCTCCCACCAGGATCTGCCCGGTCTGGGGGTCCTCCCGCACGTGGAAGGTGGGGTCTTCCTGTGCGATCCGCTCCAGCGCCTCCCGTAGCTTCTCCTCCTCCGCCGAGGACCGGGGCTCCACCGCCATGAACACCACCGGCTCGGGGAACTGGATCCGCTCGAGGAGGATGGGGTGCTGGGGATCGCACAGGGTGTCCCCGGTGAGGACCCGCTCGGTGGCCGTGAGCCCCACGATGTCCCCGGCGCTGGCCTCGCGCATCCTCTCCCGGCGGTTGGCGTGCAACCGAAACAGCCGGGTTATCCGCACTGTCTTCCCGGAGGCGGCGTTCAACACCTGCTCCCCTTCCCTGACCCGGCCGGAATAAATCCGGGTGTAGAGGAGGCGGTCGGCGTAGGGATCGGCCATCACCTTGAATACCAACGCCGCGAAGGGCTCGTCCGGGTCGGGGCGGCGCACGAGCTCCTCCCCTCCTTCGGGGGAATGGCCCCGCACCGGGGGGACGTCCAGGGGAGAGGGGAGGAACTTCACCACGCCATCGAGCAGGGGCTGGACCCCGATGTTCCCCAGGGCCGAGCCCCCGTAGACGGGCACGGCCCGCAGCGCGAGGGTCAACTCCCGGATCACCGGAAAAACTTTCTCCGGAGGTATCTCCCCCTCGTCTAGATAAACCGCGGCGAGGTCATCGGAAAACTCCGCCAGCGTTTCGAAGAGTCCCTCCCGGACCGCGGCGGCATCGGCCGCGACCTCGTCAGGTACGGGGAGGTACTCGTACCGGGCGCCCTTCGACGCCTCTTCCCAGCGGATCGCCCGGAAGGAAAGGAGGTCGATCATACCCAAAAGGCGATCGTCCTTATCGCGCCAGGGGTAAACCAACACCAGAGGCACTGCCCCCAACCGCTCCACCATCATCTCCACCGTGCGCTGAAAGTCGGCCTCGGCCCGGTCCAGCTTGTTGACGAAGGCAATCCGGGGGACGCGGTAGCGGTCGGCCTGGTGCCAGACGGTCTCCGACTGGGACTCCACCCCCTCCACCCCCGAGAAGAGGATCACCGCCCCGTCCAGGACCCGCAACGACCGCTCCACCTCGGCGGTGAAGTCCACGTGGCCGGGGGTATCCACGATGTTTATCTGGTGGTCGGCCCAGCGGATGGTGGTGGCGGCGGCGGTGATGGTGATGCCGCGCTCCCTTTCCTGGTCCATCCAGTCCATGGTGGCGGTACCCTCGTGGACCTCGCCCATGCGGTGGATACGGCCCGCATAGTAGAGGATCCGCTCGGTGAGGGTGGTCTTCCCCGCGTCGATGTGGGCGATGATCCCGATGTTGCGGACCCGGCGGAGGTCGTATGAGGGATCCATCGCGCCTTACCAGCGGTAGTGGGCGAAAGCCCGGTTGGCTTCCGCCATGCGGTGGGTCTCCTCCTTGCGCTGGTAGGCCCCGCCCTGGCCCCGGGCGGCGTCGATGATCTCCCGGGCCAACCGCTCCGCCATGGTGTACTCCGGCCGCTCCCGGGCGGCGTCCCTGATCCAGCGGAGGGCGAGCATGGTCTGGCGGTGCGGGGGGACCTCGAAGGGAACCTGGTAGGTGGCCCCGCCCACCCGTCGGGAGCGCACCTCCATCTTGGGCATACAGTTCCGCACCGCCTTGATGAAGGTCTCCAGGGCCGGACCCTCGCCCCACTTGTCGATGAGGTCGAACGCCTCATAGACGATGCGCCGGGCGAGGGATTTCTTCCCGTCCCACATGATGTAGTTGATGAACTTCTCCACCAGCTTGGACCCGTAACGGATATCCGGGGGCACGTCCCTTCCGGGTATGACGATGTCGCGGGCTTCGACGGGCATCTTCCATCACTCCTTCGGGCGCTTGGCCCCGTACTTGGAACGGCCCTGCCGACGCCCCTCCACCCCGGCGGCGTCCAGGGCCCCGCGGACGATGTGGTATTTCACCCCGGGGAGGTCCTTCACCCGCCCGCCCCGGACGAGGACGATGGAGTGTTCTTGGAGATTGTGGCCCTCGCCGGGGATGTAGGCCGTGACCTCGTTCCCATTGGAGAGCCGGACCCGAGCCACCTTCCTCAGGGCGGAGTTGGGCTTCTTGGGGGTCTGGGTGAAGACCCTAAGGCACACGCCCCGCCGCTGCGGGCACCCCTCCAGCGCGGGCGACTTCGACTTCCACGTCTGCTTCTTCCTGCCGTGTCGGACAAGCTGGTTTATCGTCGGCATAGGACCTCCTGTGAGGTGCGATTATATCTTCTCCTCCTGGCTTTCTTCAACCTCTTCCCTTTCCCCTTCGGCCTCAGGGAACACAAAGCCCGTGCCCACGGGGACCTTCTTGCCCACCATGAGACACGGCTTCAGGCTCGTCAGGGGATCCTCCTCTCCCCGGAGGGCCGCGTCGGCCAGAACCTTGGTGGTGCGCTCGAAGGAGGCCGCCGCCAGCCAGGACTTGCGCAGGATCGCCGCCCGGGAGATCCGCAGAAGCTCCCGTTCGCCCTGGGGAAGCCTGTACTCGGAGATGCGGACCGTCCGGGGCTCGCCGTGGTGTTCCACCCGCACTTGGCGGACCCCCAGGTTCACCATCCGCTCGAGGAGCTCGGGGGTGAGGACCTCGCCGGCCTCGGCGACCACCATGTCGCCGCGGCGCACCGGCGCCAACAGCACATCTCCCACGATCTCCTCCCGTTCCTGGCGGATCCGGGCGTTCTCCTCCACCAGGCGCTTGATTTCCGCCTCGAACACTTCCAGCGGGACCACGTCGTTCAACAGGAAGTTGGACTCGCCGGGATCGATGATGCGCACGTTGTTCAGAATCTGGCGGATCACCACCTCGAAGTGCTTGTCGTTGATGTCCACCCCCTGGGACTTGTAGACCTTGTGGAGCTCGGTGAGGAGGTAGTCTTGGGTCTTCTTGACCCCCGCCACCTCCATGAGGCGCTGAGGCGGGATCACCCCCTTGGAGATGGCCTCGCCCCGCTCCACCTTGTCGCCCACCTTCACCACCGCGGGCTGGTCGCACACGATCCGGGTGCGGTAGCGGAAGCGAACCGTAACCAGCTCCTCTTCGATCTCGGTCCTCTCGAGCACCACCGACTCCCCTTGGGGAACATCCAGGAGCAGCACCGCCTGCCCCTCCCGCACCCCGTCCCCGGTCTCCACCGTGGGAATCACGTCGGGGGTGAGGGGCACCACGATCCCCCGGGAAGCGGGCGACATCACCGCCACCGCCCCATCTCCCACGAGCGCCGTGCCCTCGGCCTCGGAGAGCACCTTGAAGGGGCCAGCGGCGGAAGTGAGCTCTTGCCCCTCCTCCACCCGGTCCCCATCGGAGACCAGCACCTCCGCACCCTGAGGAACCTCCACGAAGTGGGTGTGTCCCTTTGCGTCGTGGACGAAGATCATGGCGGAGCCGTCCTTGGAGCGGACCTCCACCGTCCCGGACGCCGGGGATTTCACAGGCTCGAGGGTGTATTCCTCCGACAGGGGATCCCCCGCCTTGACCGGGGTCCGGTGTTCCACCGCCGCCTTAACCCCTTTGGGGAGGAAATAGAGCTTGTCCCCGCCGCGGGTATCGAGAACGGCGAGGTAGCGCTTGTCGTCTTCGGAGAAGATGAAAGCTGTGCCCTCCAGGGGGGACTTCAGTTGGGCGAAGGTGCGGAAGTCCACCTCTTCCCCCTCCGCCAGGCGGAAGAGGGCCACCGGGACCCGGACGGTCCTCGGGGCGGAGGTGATCTCCACCCGTTCCTTTCCCTCCCGGGTGGTCTCCACTTGGGTGACGTAGCCGGAGATGGGGGCCACGTTGGCGTGGGGGGCTTGGGTGGTTTTGCGGGCCTCGAAGAGCTCCTCGGCCCGGGGAAGGCCTTGGGTGATGTCCAACCCCGCCACGCCCCCGGTGTGGTGGGTCCTCATGGTGAGCTGCGTCCCGGGCTCCCCGATGGATTGGGCGGCGATGATCCCCACCGCCGTGCCCAGCTCCACCAGCCGGTGGAAGGCCATCTCCATGCCGTAACAGAGCTGGCAGACCCCTTCTTGGGTCTTGCAGGTCATGGGGGAGCGGATCACGATCCGGGGGCGGACCTTGATCCTTTTCACCCCCGCGGCCCGCAGGTCCTCGAGGAGCTCGGGGGTCAAGGTCTCGTCCCGCCGCACCAACACCGCCCCGGTCTCGGGATGGCGGATGTCCTCCAGGGCCTTCATCCACCCGATCCGCTCTTCGATCCCCTCGGCGTAGAGGTCCACCTCGGCTTCAAGCGCCCCGAGCCTTTCCGCGAGTTCCCTCCCGATGAGGACGTTCCGCTCCACGATCACCTCGCCGGTCACGGGATCCCTCACGGGCTCGGCGGTGACCCGGCCGTAGATGCGCTCGGCGATGGTCTCCATCACCTCGCCGGGGGAGAAGTAAAGGGGGTCGATTTCGATCCCTTGGCGGGTGCCGCAGTCGTGCTCCCGCACCACCACGTCCACACAGGCGTCCACCAGCCTCCGGGTGAGGTACCCCGCCTCGGCGGTGCGCAGGGCGGTGTCGGCGTTCCCCTTGCGTCCCCCGTGGGTGGAGATGAAGTACTCGAAGATGGAGAGCCCCTCCCGGAAGTTGGCGATCACCGGCCACTCGATGATCCGGCCCTTGGGATCCACCATGAGGCCCCGCATCCCCGCCAACTGCTTCACCTGGTTCACCGAACCCCGCGCCCCGGAGGCCACCATCCCCCACACCGGATTGAACGGGTTCTTGGAAAGGTTCTGCATGGTGGCCCGCTCGAGCCTATCGGTGGTCTCCCGCCAGATGCGGATCACCGCCTCCCGGCGCTGCTCTGCGGTGGCGAAGCCCCGCAGGTAAAGCTTCTCTATCTCCTCGATCTTCCGGCGGGCCTCCTCGATGATCTCCCACTTGTTGGGGGGAACCTCACAGTCCACCAGGGAGATGGTGAGGCCCGAAAGGGTGGCGTACTTGAACCCGAGCTCCTTGAGCTTGTCCAAAAGCTCCGCGGTGCGCTCCCACCCGAAGCGGAGGTAGCTTTCCAGGATGAGCTTGCGCACGTACTTGGAATTGAAGGTGGCCTTGTAGTCCCTGAGCTCCTTGGGGATCACCGAATTCAGGATCGCCCGGCCCAGGGTGGTCTCCACCAGCTCCCCGTCGATCTTGATCTTTATGGGGACGTGCATGTCGAGCTGGCCTAGCTCGTAGGCCTTGAGGGCCTCCTCCAGGCTCCTGAAGGCCTTGCCCTTCCCCTTCCCCTCCGACTTCTCCACCGAGAGGTAGTAGAAACCGTAGACCTGATCCTGGGTGGGGACGGCCAGGGGGTTCCCGTGGGCCGGGGAGAGGATGTTCCGGGGGGCCATCATGAGCTCCTTGGCCTCCTTGACGGCCTCCTTGGAGAGAGGGAGGTGGACCGCCATCTGGTCCCCGTCGAAGTCGGCGTTGTAGGGGGGGCAGACGTGGGGGTGGATCTGGATGGCGTCCCCGTCCACCAGCACCGGCTCGAACGCCTGGATGGAGACCCGGTGGAGGGTGGGGGCACGGTTGAGGAGCACGGGGTACTCCTTGATCAGCTCCTCCAAGATATCCCACACCTCCGGGACCTCCCCCGCCAGGGCCCGGTTCTTGAGCTCGTCGTAGTTGGCAAACTGGACGTGGGGGTAACGTTCGGTGAGGTAGCGGATGATGAAGGGTTTGAAGAGCTCCAGGGCCATCTTCTTGGGGAGGCCACACTGGTGGAGCTTGAGCTTGGGGTTCACCACGATCACCGCCCGGCCGGAGTAGTCCACGCGCCGACCGAGGAGGTGCCGCCGCATGCGGCCGTGTTTGCCCTGGATCCGCTCGGAGAGGGATTTCAGCGGGCGGTTGTCGCGGCCGCGGATGGGGTTGTCCTTCTTCTCGTTGTGGATCAGGGCATCCACCGCTTCCTGGAGCATCCGGCGCTCGTTCCGGAGGATGATCTCGGGCGCCCCCATCTCGATGAGTTTCTTCAGGCGGTTGTTGCGGTTGATGATGCGCCGGTAAAGGTCGTTGAGGTCGGTGGTAGCGAATTTGCCGCCCTCCAGTTGGATCATGGGGCGAAGCCCCGGCGGAAGGACCGGGATCACCGTAAGCACCATGTTCTCGGGGCGATTGCCCGAGCGGCGAAGCTGCTCCACCACCTCCAGGCGGTGCAGGATCCGACGGCGCTCCCCCTGGTTGGCGGTGCGGTCCAACGCCTCCCACAGCTCCTCGGAAAGCGCATCCAGGTCCAAGTTGGCGAGCAACCCCTGGATCCCCTTGGCCCCGGTTTCGGCCACGAACCCCCCGGGATAAGCCCGCTCGTAGGCCCGTTTCTCCAAGGAGGTGATCATCTGGCCGAGCTTCAAGGGGACGTCCTCGCGCAGGACCTGGATCACGAGGTAGGTGAGGTAGTCCACGGTCTCCCGGATCTCCTCCCCCCGCAGACCCTCGTAGTGGGCCGAGAGCATCTCGAACATGGACTGGGAGCAAACCTCCCCCGCGGGCCGCTCGAAAAGCAATTCCCCCTCCTGGACCTCGTCCCCGTCCTCCACATATACCTCGGCGTCCGGGGCCACGGGGAACTCGTGCCTTTCGATCTTCACCACCCGGAAGCTTTCGCCGTTCTGGAGCTTGCGCTCCTCGATCTCCACTCGCCCCGCCTCCGGGGCCCGGACCTCGGGGGCCTCGGTCACCAAGATCGCCTGCTCCACCTCGAAGGAGAAGATGGAGGAGAGGATCCGGACCTCGGTCTCGTAAAGGGTCTCCCCGGGCTTTATCTTGGGGCTTGTGGACTGGGTCACGATGAAGAGGCGCTCCCGGGAGGTCTCAGGCTCGTAGTAAGCGATGCGGCGCAGGTCCCGGCGCTTCATCCCCAAAAGCCGCGAGAGCGGGCTCGCGACGCCTTTGAGGTACCAGAAGTGGACCACGGGGCTGGCGAGCCGGATGTGCCCCATGTTGATGCGGCGGACCTCGGAGGTGGTGACGAGGACCCCACACTTCTCGCAGGTTACCCCCTCGTACTTGCGGCCCTTGTACTTGCCGCAGGCACACTCGTAGTCGTTTTCGGGACCGAAGATCTCCTCGGCGTAGAGTCCGCCCCTTTCGGGCTTGTGGGTCCGGTAGTTGATGGTCTCGGAATTGGTAACCTCCCCCTTGGACCAGGAGAGGATCTCCTCGGGAGAAGCTAACCCCAAACGGATTTTTTTGATATCGTCGCCGGATATCGGCATGCCCCTCTCACCTCTCCTTTTAGCGCGGGCCTTCGCCGCGGGTCAGTCCCCGTCCTTGCCGGCGGAAGACTCCTGGTTTCCCTTGCGTTTGTATTCGGTGGTGTAGAAGCCGCTCCCCTTGTAGATCACCCCGAAGCGGGGGAGCAACCTCTCCACCTTGTTCCCCCCACAGCTGGGGCAAGCAACGTCGTTTCCGTCCCCATACCCCACCAGCTCGCGGAACTCATTGCCACAAGCTGTACAGCGGAAACGGTAGATCGGCATAGTACCTCCTTGGTCCGCCTCACGTTTTTGGGGGTCTAAGTGGATTCAACTCGCACAATCAATCCAAGTATATCAACTTGACTTCCGAGTTCAAGCGGGGAAGCCTCAGCCGCTCCAGGTACTCCCGCTCCAGGGGACGGACGTACACGTAATCGAGCTCTTCCGAGAGCTCGTGTCGGTACGCCACCTTGACCTCCTCCCCCGGGGCATACCCGCCCAACGCGGCGATGACCCGGGCACAAAGTTCCAAAAGCCCCTGGGCCTCTCCCGGGGAAAGCTCCTCCCGGAACCGCACGAGCCCCAGGGGGGAGCCCGGCACCTGGATGTAGAGGCGGACGTCGTCGGGGAGGAAAAAGCCCTGGAGCTCCCGGCGCTCCTCCGGGGAGAGGGCCACCACCATCACGAACTCTTCAGCGGCGAAGATATGAGGAAACTGCATGAGCCAGATGGTGTTCAGGTTCACCGGCCCCCTCCGGAGCAGGGTGAGGACCCGGGCCGCAAACCCCTCGTCCTCCAGGGGGCAGGAGTCGAACTTGTTCCAATCCGGGGGAGGGATCCCCAACTCCCGCGCGAGATCCCGGAGCTCCCTTTCGGCGTCCCCCCAAAGGCCCAGTTGGGGCACGGAGCGAAGGCCATCGCCCGCCGGTTTCACCGGCGGAAGCAACGCCGCGGATAGGGGACGGAAAACCTTTCCCCTAAGGCCCACCAGGCTCTCCAGCTGCAAAAGATCCCTCACCCCGAGGTCCCCGCGCCCCACGATCTCCCCGGTCACCAAAAGGTCGTACCGCTTACGCCGCATAATCCGGGCGGCCTTGGAGAGAAGGAGGGACCGACACGCCCCACAAGGGAAGGGAAACCCCTGTTCCACCACCCGGTGCCAGCAAAGGCTGTATTCCCGCTTGAGGCCGCAGGAGCTGAAGCCGAACCCCGGGAAAAGCCGACGGGCCCTGGCCTTCACCAACTCCGCTGCGTTCAGGAAGGGGGTACGTACATACAAGAGGTCGACTTCCCAGTTATGCCCCGTGGCCAAAAGCTTCGCGGCCACTGTACTCGCCAAGCTCCCTGAGTACAGGACCAGGGCTCGGGGCAATCTCACCTCCTCAGTCGATGACGATCATTCCGTACCGCCCATCCCCCAAGTGGAAAAGCACCGCGGGCGTATCCCCTTCCTCCCGGTTGTAGAAGACCACGAACGACTTCCCCGAGGACTCCAACTCCAGCACCGCCTCCTCTGGGGTCATAGGCTTCTTGAGCTCCGGTTCCAGACGCACGATCTTGGGGGAAGCCGTGTCCACCTCGCCGGAGGCGGGATCGGGGTGATTCCGGCGGGGCTCCTCCTTGAGCATTTCCTTGTAGCGGGTGAGCTGGCGCTGGAGCTTGTCGATGGCCTGATCGACGGAGGCATACATATCGCCTGTCTCGGCCACCGCCTTGACCACCTTGCGGTTCACTAGGTGTCCGATGAGTTCGGCCCGATGGCGTTCCTTTTCCACTGAAAGGATCACGTCCAGGCTGATGATCTTGTCGAAGTAGCGGTTAAGGTGTTCAGCTTTACGGTGGACGTACTCCCTGATGGCGTCGGAACCCGAAACGTAACGCTCCTGTATTCTTATCTGCATCCAAATCCACCTCTTCCTAGGATAACATACCGGGGCGGTTAAGTGGTGTCAACCCTTTAAGGATTTTGCTTAAAATACGGTGAAGTCAGCACAACAGAAGATCTGACATGGCCGAACGCCACTTCTTGAGCCCGCTGCGGGGACCCTTGGACTCGCTCTCAGGGGTCCAACTCCAGCGTGGGCGGGGCAAAGGCCGCCAAGGGGCAGCGGTCCAGCTCGTCGAAATATACCCGGAAGGGATGATCCAAGATCCCGTCGCCATCGGCGTCCGGGGCGGCAAAACCGCTCCAGAAATTGCCCCGGGACCCATCATCCCAGGCGTTTCCTCCCCCCGACTTGACCGGCACCCGACAGAAGAAGCCGTTTCCCACGAAGAGATTGTCCGAAGCCCCGAGCTCCAAAAGGACCCCAAGATCCGCGGAGATATAAGAATCCCGCAGCTCGGACCCTACAGTCCCGGTGAACCAAACCCCTACGGTAGTGCGCTCAAGCCAGAGGGACTCCAGCCGAATTGCCCGAGAGAAAAGGAGGCGGACAGAGTCGGTACAGTCGACGACCTTCACCCCTTGGACCCAGATATCCCGGCTGAGGGAGATGAGGAGGCCGGTGGGGGCTCCCTTTATGAGGACGTCTCGGATGCGCCCGTTCCTTGTGGTCTCTACCTTTATCCCCGCCACCCGGGCCCCCGAGATCTCCAGATCCTGGATCACGAACGGCCGGGTTACCCCCCGGATCTGGACGGCGAAATCCGCATCGGAGGCATCTATGGTCCAACCCGCGATCACGAACGGATCCTCCGGGGTCCCGCTCCCCGAAACCACCCCGTTCTCCGGGGTGAAATCGAGATCGGAGAGGATCCGAATCGGGCCCCGGGCCTCCCGGGAAAGGAGCACCCCGCTACAAACAAGGACGATCAACGCCGCCCACACCACTCTCCGCATGATTATCGCCCCAAGTTTACGTCCTTTGCGGCGAGGGGAGACAGGTCTTTTGTCCTCCGCGGAAGTAACGTCCATAACCCCCATGGTCCGTCACCTCCGCCACAGGGTGAAGACGAGGCTCAAGATCGCCGAAAGGATCAGCATGGAGGTTATGGGAATGTAGATCACGAAGTTGTCCCGCTCGATCTTGATGTCGCCCGGAAGGCGCCCCAGGAAGGGGAGCTTTCCCCATAAGAAAAGCCCCAGGACCACCAAAAGGACGCCCATCAACACCAGAAGCTTCCCTAGCGGGGAGAAGACCTCCATCGCTATAATGATACACAACCGACGAAAAGGAGGGCGGGATGAACGAAGTACTGCGTGCCATTCGCGAACGGCGTTCGATCCGGATGTTCAAGCCCGATCCCGTCGAGCCTGAAAAGATCGAAGCCATCTTGGAAGCAGGTCGTTGGGCCCCTTCGGGGAGGAACACCCAGCCCTGGCGGTTCATCGTGGTGGAGTCCAAGGAGAAGCGGGAGGAGCTGGGGCGGTTGGTGACCCAGATGGACATGGTGCGCACCGCCCCGGTGACCATCGCCGTCCTTTTGGACACCACCGCGGGTTACGATCGGGTGAAGGACCTCCAGGCCATCGGGGCCTGCGCCCAGAACATCCTCCTGGCGGCCCACTCCCTGGGGCTGGGGGCCTGCTGGATCGGAAGAGTGAAGGACGATCAGGTGGAGAAGGTGCTCGGGGCCAAAGAACACGAGGAGCTCATGATGTTGATCCCCATAGGGTATCCCGCCGAACGCCCGCCCGAGCGCGACAGGCTCCCGCTGGACTCCCTGGTCCGGCGGATCTGAGGGAATCCCGGCAATAGCCCGATGGGGAGCCCCGGACGTCCGGGGCTCCCTTTTTTCAGCGGCCCGGGCACCGGGCGGCCACCTCGGGGGGCAACTCCCTCCGGGAGAAGGTCCGCTGGAAATGGGCCGCGAAGGCGGCGGCAAGCCGCTCGGCTTGGGCACGGTAGGCCGCCCGATCGTTCCAGCTCTCCTCGGGATGTAAAACCTCCCGCGGCACGCCGGGGCACCGCACCGGCACCCACAGGTGGAAGAGGGGGTCCGGGCGGTGTTCCACCTCCTCCAACTCCCCGGAGATCGCGGCGGCGATCATGGCCCGGGTGAGGGCGATATCTATCCTCTCCCCCACCCCGTATGGCCCCCCGGTCCAACCGGTATTCACGAGGTACACCCGGGCCCCGTGGGTTCGGAGCTTTTCCCCCAACATCCCGGCGTAGACCTCGGGGTGGCGGGGCATGAAGGGTTCCCCGAAGAACCGGGAGAAGGTGGCCACCGGTTCCACCACGCCGGTCTCGGTTCCGGCGAGCTTGGAGGTGTAGCCCATCAGGAACCAAAACATCGCCCCCGGGGGATCCAGCCGGGCGATGGGGGGAAGGACCCCATAGGCATCGGCAGTGAGGAAGAAGATCACCCGGGGGTGCCCGCCCCGGGCCTCCGGGACGACCCGGGGAAGGAATTCCAGGGGATAGGAAGCCCGGGAGTTCTCGGTGAGACGTCGGTCGGCAAGATCCACCCGGCCATCGGGGTAAACCATGGCGTTCTCCAAAATAGCCCCATGTTCCAAGGGCGGGGCCTTGTGCATCACCGCCCACCAGATCCCGGGTTCCTTTTCCGGGGAGAGGTCGATGAGCTTGGCGTAACATCCCCCCTCGAAGTTGAAGATCCCGAAAGCGCTCCAGCCGTGTTCGTCATCCCCGATGAGGTAGCGGGCGGGGTCGGTGGAGAGCGATGTCTTCCCGGTGCCCGAAAGCCCCAGAAAGAGGGCCACGTCCCCCCCTTTCCCGGCATTGGCCGAACAGTGCAACGGCAGGACCCCGACCTCAGGGAGGAGAAAATTCATCACGGTGAAGAGGAGCTTCTTCACCGAACCCATATATGCTGAGCCGAACACAACCCCCGCCCGCCGAGAAAAATCCATGGCCACCGCCATATCCGCGGTGCGGCCGGTTTCGGGGTCGATGCGCAGTTTTCCCGCGTACTTGCGCGGATCCAGCTTGTCGTAGGGGAGGACGAGGAGGTCGAAGGGCTCGTCGCCCAAGGCGGAGGGGCCCGGGGCGGGGGGACGGAAGAGGTTGTCGGCGAAGAGGGCGTGGAGGGCCCTATCGGTCACCATCCGTACCCGGAGGGAGTAACGGGGGTCGGCCCCCAGGGCTTTTTCCATGAAGTAAAGCCGTCGTTTGCGCGCGAGGGTCGCCAGGGCGTCCTCCTGCAGCTCGGCGAAGGTCTCGGGATCCATGGGGTTGCAATAGGGGGAGTCCCAGTCCACCGCGGCGTGGACTTCGGGGCGGTCGACGATGTAGGTGTCCTTGGGGCGGCGGCCGGTGGACTCCGGGGGGGTCCAAGTGGCCAGGGCCCCCGAGATGGTCACGATCGCCTCGCGGCGGCGGATGGCCTCGGCGATGAGCTCCCGCCGCGGCGGGTTTACCCACACATCGGGGTGCTTCCCCAGTATCCCGTCCACCGCGGGCAACATGATCGCCTACCTCCGCCAGAGCAGGGCGCGGAAGAACATGAGGATGGGAATGATCTCCAGACGCCCGATCCACATATTGAAGCACAGGAGGAGCTTGGCCCCTGTGGGCATGGTGGGCTGCGTGATCCCCACCGAGAGCCCCACGTTCCCCTGGGCCGAAGCCACCTCGAACACCACGTCTGCAAGCCCAAAATCCCCCGACACAAGGTGCGAAAGCACCACCACCCCGAAGAACAAAAACCCCAGCCAAAGGAACACCAACACCGACGCTTCCTCCAACCTCTTGGCCGCCTCGGGGTCCGGGATCAGCTCCCGCCCCAGTCTCATCGGCACCAACGCCCCGCCCGGGGACACGATCTTCTTCAGCCTCCAGCTCACCCCCCGCACCAGCAACGCGAACCGCATCACCTTTATCCCCCCGGCGGTGGAGCCCGCCGCCCCCCCGATCACCATGGCCATCGACAAAAGGAGCTTGGCGGTATCGGACCACTCCCCGATGGGCGCGGTTTGGAATCCCGTGCAGGTGAGGGCCGAGACCACCTGGAACGCCCCCTGCCTGAGGGAGGGCTCCACCCCGAACCCCCGCAGGAGGTTCTCCCCGGCTACCAATGCAAATCCCAAAAGCGAAAGCACAAGAAGCCACCGCGTCTGTAGGTCCCGGAGGAAGATCCCCGGGCCCCGCTGCATGGCGCGGTAATGTACCGCGAAGCTAACCGCCCCCGCCAACATCACCACCATGGATACCGCCTCGATGGCCAGGGAGTCGTAGCGGGCGATGGACTCCGGCCACAACGTGAACCCCCCGGTGGAGATACCGGTCATGGCGTGGTTCAACGCCTCCCAAGGCGGCATTCCCGCCCCCCATAGGGCCACCATGGCCGCCAGGGTGTACAGGGCGAAGATCCACCACATGGTGCGCACGGTGGAGGCCACCGAGGGGTGGATCCTCTCCGTCCGGGCCTCAGCGAAGTAAAGGCTCACCGCAGAGGTCCCCGGTCCCACGATCAGGGTAAGCATGAGGACGATGACCCCCATTCCCCCCACCCACTCGGTGAACGACCGCCACCACTGGAGCACCTTGGGGAGGAGGTCCGGCCGGGTGGCCATGGTGAGCCCCGTCCCCGTGTATCCCGAGACAGATTCAAAGAAGGCCGCGGCGAAGTCGGCGAACGGGTACACCTCCCCGGGAACGAGCCGGGAGGAGACGAGGTAAAACGGGAGCGCCCCCAACGCGGAGACCAAAAGCCACCCTACCGCCGCCACCAAGAGGCCGTGCTTCAGCCGCGCCTCCCCCGCCCGCCGGAAGGGAAAATAGAGCACAACCCCTACCCCCAGCGAGACGGCAGCCGTGAGCCCGAAGGCCTGTAAGGCATACCATTCCCCGAAAGCTGCGGCTACAGGGAGGGAAACCAGGGCCATAATTCCCACCACTGGGGCGAGCCACCCCAGGTCCCGAAGGACGATCCGCAGGTCGTCGAGGGTCATGGGGGATCCTCAGCCGGTGAGCCGTTCCACCAGGGCGTCGGAGGCGTGTCCTTTGGAGAAGACAGTGATGAGGTCCCCAGCCTGGATCACGGTGGCCCCGGATGGGATCAGGGTCTCCCCCTCCCGCTCGATGGCCGCGATCAGGATGCCGTCCGGGATCAAGCCCTCCTCCCCCGACTCCCGCAGGGATTTGCCCACGAGGGGCGAGCGCTCCGTCACTACCGCCCGGAAGACCTGGGCCCCGCCCGAGAGGGTGACGAGGTCCTTGATCTTGGGCCGTTGCACTGCGTTGTAGAGGTATTCGGCTACGATCACGTCCGGGTTTTCCATTACGTTGGCCCCCAGCTTCCGGAAGAGCTCTGTATGTTCCCGGTTGTTTACCACGGAGACAATGGAGGGGATCTCCAGTTTCTGGGCCAACGCTACGATCATCAGGTTGGTGGCGTCGTCCCCGGTGGTGGCCACGATGGCGTCGGCCCGCTCCGCGCCGGCCTCCCGCAGGACGTCGACCGAGGTGGCATCGGCGTTTATCACCAAAACATCGTGGCGGCGGCTCAAGAGGTCCGCCTTTTGGGGATCCTTTTCGATAACCACCACGTTGTGGCGGTCGCGGACGGCGATCTCCACCAGCGCCGTCCCGATCCCTCCCGCCCCGACGACGATGATGTACATAGCTTGGGGAATGGTACAGATGTAACTCGATCATAGCAAAGCTTTCTCCAACGGGGCTCCCACGCTACCATAACTCGACATGGGAGTGAGAAGCGGGCTCTGGGGCTATGTCCTCCTTGTCCTCGGCATAACGTCCCTCGCCGCCGCGGCGGTGGCCGCCGCCTTCGGGGAGCGACCCGAGCTCTGGTACTTCCTCGGGCTGGGGGCTGTGAGCTCATGTTTGGGAGTGGCCTGGATTCGCTGGGGGCACATCCCCGCCCTGAGCCCCCGGGAGGCGCTGGCGTTCGTGGCCGCAAGCTACCTTCTCTTTTCGCTCCTTGGGGCGATTCCCTTCCTGGACAAAGGCACGTTCCTGGACGGTTGGTTCGAGGCCATCTCGGGGATCACCACCACCGGGCTTTCGGTGTTCATCCCGGAACAGCTGCCCCGCTCGCTGGTGTTTTTCCGGTCTCTTTACCAGTGGATCGGGGGGGCAGGGATCGTGGTGATCTCCCTCGCTTTCCTCCTCCCCCCAAGCAGGGCGGCCTTGCCCCTCTACTCCGCGGAGTACGGCAAGGAAAACATCCTCGGCAACGCCCGCCTCATGGCACGCCGGGTGGCCACGGTGTATTTGGGGCTCACCGCCGCCGGGTACGGGGCCTATGTCCTCGCGGGAATGGGGCCTTTCGACGGCCTCGTTCACGTCCTCTCCACCATCTCTACGGGAGGATTCTCCCCTTTTTCCGATTCCATCGGTCACTACCGCTCGGCGTGGGTTGAGGGGGTGGTCTCCCTCTTCATGATATGCGGGGCCACCAGCTTTCCCCTCTTCTGGTTCCTGTTTCGGCCAAAAGGGTGGCGGGAGGTTATCGCGGAGCGGGAGCTTTGGCTCCTTTTGGGGGTCCCGCTCGTTCTAGGGGTCATGATCGCCGCAGGTATCGGTTCCTTTGGGGTCGGGCTCTTTCAGGGCGTATCCGCGGTGACCACCACCGGGTTCGCCACTACCCCTACCTCCTCCCTCCCCGACCACGCCCGCTGGGCCCTGATCCTGGGGATGGTAACGGGAGGGATGGGGGGCTCCACGGCGGGGGGACTGAAGCTTTACCGTCTCCTCGGAATTGCGGCCCTCTTGGCTTGGACGTTGCGGAGGGCGTGGCTCCCTGGAAGCGCCCAAGTGCCGTTCAAGATCCTGGGGAGGTCCCTCGCTTTGGAAGAGGTCACAGAGCTCGCGGCGTACGCCCTGTTCTACCTCGCGGTCCTTGGAATCGCCACCACGGTCTTGGTGATCATGGGTTATCCCTTATCCGACTCCCTCTTCGAGGCGGCATCGGCCCAGGGGACGGTGGGGCTTTCGGTGGGGCTTGCCAAGCCCGGGGCCCCTGTGGGGACGAAGCTCGTGCTCATGCTCCTTATGTGGATGGGAAGGCTCGAGATACTGCCGATAATCCTCTTCTTGAGAAAGGCGGTGAGGATGCGGTGAGAGTGATTGTCGTTGGATTGGGTGCGCTGGGCAAGCGGCTTGCCGAAGAGCTCTCGGGCAAGAAAGGTGTGGAGCTCGTGTTATTGGAGGTGGACGAGGCCGTCTGCAAGGAGGCTGCGGATCGGTACGATGCGCTGGTCTTGCGGGGCGACGGAACGGACCCGGCGCTCCTCAAGGAGGCGGGGGTGGAAGGGGCGATCCTGGTGGCGGCCACCGGGTCTGACCCCATCAATACCGTGGTGGGGATCCTAGCGAAGCAAGCCGGGGCATCCCGGACCATCGTGGTCCTGGATGACCTTGCCCTGCGCACCGCGTGTCAAGCGGCCGGGGTAGACGTGGTGATCTCCCCCGTGGTCTCGGCTGCCAACGAGATCCGGGGACACATCTTCGGCGAGGAAGCCTTGGACTTCTCGGTAGCAGTATCGGGAGGGGCCCGGATGGCCGAGCTCTCCCCCGGCCCCCGGGCGGGCGAGCGGCTGGGGGATCTCCCCATCCCCAAAGGGGCCATCGTGCCCCTGATCCTCCGGGAGGGTAAGGCCATGGTCCCCACCCCGGAGACCGTGCTGCAATCCGAGGACGTGCTTATCCTCCTTGCGGAGAACGAAGAGAAGCTCGCCGCCTGCAAACGGGTCTTCTCCCCGACGCCGAAGGAGGGGTAAGATCAAGGTCCAAAGGAGGAAGGATGCTCAAGGCCAAGAGCGGTGATTTCGTTGTCGTCCGCTTCCAGGACGGAGAAAGGTTCCCCGATGCCCTCCTTTCCCTGGGGATCAAGGCAGGGGCGATCTTGGGGGGTGTGGGGATGCTGCGGGAGCTCGTCCTCGCTTACTGGAACGGAAAGGAATACGTCCGGGAGGAAGTGCCCGAGCCGGTGGAGCTTCTATCCCTCCAGGGAAACTTCGGGGCCAAAGAAGGGGAGATCGTGGTCCACGCCCACGTGGTGGTGGGCAAGGAAGGTGGGGCCGCGGTGGGCGGACACCTCATGGGGGGAACCGTCCACAACACTGCCGAAGTAGTAATAGTGGAACTTCCCGGGGTGGTGATGGAGCGAAAACCGGAGTCCACCGGCCTTGTGGGCCTCTACCCTCGGGAGGAGGGATGAACCTCATCCGGGAACAGGACATCCAGAGACTCCAGGGCCTGCTTGGAAAAGGGGGTCCGGTGGTGAGCCTTTACCTCAACGTCACGCCTCCCAGGCCGTTCAAATCGGAGCTCCGTTCCCTCATCCACGAAAAGCGGGAAAAACTCCAAGCCGCCGGGCTCGCCAAGGACCTCCTGGGGAAGATCGAAGGGATCTTCGAATCACTGGAGGAGTACGTGGCCGAGCTCCGCCCTATGGAGCGGACCCGGCTTCTCGTGATCTTCGCCGCCGAGGATTTCTTCCAACAATACCGGCTCCCGGTGGCCCTCCCGAGCCGCCTTTACGTCGATCCCGACCCCTATATCCGCCCTTTGACCGTGCTCTTGGATGAGTTCAACCGCTATTGCGTGGTGCTTGTCGATCGCAAGCGTGCCCGGGCCTTCGACATGTATCTGGGGGAGATGGAGGAAGACGTGGGGGCGTTGGAGAGCGAGACCCCCAGCTGGATCTCGGAGGGCGAGGGGAAAGGGGCCCGGGGAACGGCGATAGGCACTGGCCCCTGGGCGGGGTGGCGCGAGAGCAAGATCCAGCGCCACATCGCCGATCACGTGCACCGCCACTTCAAGGAGGTGGCACAGCTACTCTTCGAGCACTTCAAGCGGCGGAGGTTCGACCGCCTCATCGTGGGAGGGCCGGAAGGGGCGGAGGGCAAGGTGGTCCCCCAGTTCCTGGACCACCTCCACTCCTACCTCCGGGAGCGTTTGGCCGGGGTGTTCCCCGGGGAAATGGACCTCCCCGTGAACGAGATAAAGCGGCGGGCCCTGGAGGTGGCGGCCCGGGACGAGCGGCGCGAGGAGGAGATCCTGATCGAGCGGCTCCTCTCCGAGGCCCACCGGGAGAAGGGCCTGGGGGTCTTGGGGCTCAACGATGTGGTGCTCGCCCTAATGATGTCCCAAGTGCACACCCTGGTGGTGGAACACGACTACCACGAGCGGGGCTGGCTCTGCCCCCGGGACCACCACCTCTCCATGGCCCCGGGGACATGCCCCCTATGCGGGGGAGACCTCCAAGAGGTGGAGGATTTCGTGGACGAGGTGGTGGAAGAGGCCATCGAGCAGAGGGCCGAGATCGAGCATATCTTCAGCCGCCACGAAGGGTTCGCCGACTGGAAGATCGGGGCCCTCCTGCGCTTCCGGACGTATTGAGCTCAGCGGTACTCCACCACTTCCTCCAGGGGGCGTCGGGGCCGGGGGGCGGGGACTTGGGCGGGATATCCC
>DFNI01000003.1:0-209 GCA_002375995.1 Acetothermia bacterium UBA3571
GAGATCGGGGCCCGCCTGCGCTTCCGGACGTATTGAGCTCAGCGGTACTCCACCACTTCCTCCAGGGGGCGTCGGGGCCGGGGGGCGGGGACTTGGGCGGGATATCCCAGGGGGATCAAGGCCACAGGGCGCATCATCTGGCCCAACCCTAACGCCTCTCGGACCAGGACCTCGGAGAAGGCCCCGACCCAACAGGAACCGATCCCTTT
>DFNI01000003.1:558-1338 GCA_002375995.1 Acetothermia bacterium UBA3571
TGCCACAAGGAGCATGTTCTGGGTAGCGGCAGCGGTGTCCTGAACGGAATAAAGCTCCACGCCCCGCTCCCCGTACGCGTTCCTGGCCCGCTCTAGATCCGCGCACACGACGATCACCACCGGGGCCTCCATGAGGAAGTTCTGCCACATGGCGGCTTCGGCGAGCTTGGTCTTGAGCCCGGGGTCCCTGACCACGATGAACCTCCAGTCTTGGGTATTCCCGGCGCTGGGGGCCCAGGTGGCGGCCTCCAAGATCTCCCGGAGGTCCTCCTCCGGGATCGGATCCGGCTTGAACTTCCGGATGGAACGCCGCCCTTTCACGATCTGTAACAGATTTTCCACAGCCACCTCCTTTCAGGTTGGCAATTTATACACTTGAATTCAATTGACATCCAAACCCTTATCTCGTATCATAATGTGGGCTAAATGGCCCAAAATTGGACGGAAGAGGGGGGATTGAAGTATGCCTAAGAGGGGTCAGGGGACCACCGACAAAATATCGATCTACATTCCCCAGAAAAAAGCCCAACAAAACGTAATCGAGCGGCTGCGGAAACTGGCGGAGAAGAAGGACCGTTCCATAAACTATCTGGTGGTGGAAGCCATCCTTCAGTACCTCGACCGCGAGGAGAAGAAAGAAAAGGGTTCTTGACCGCGGCCATCCCTCCGTGTCCCGCTCCGCCTGGTTAACCCCGTCCCTTTGGCGCTATGATGGAATCGGGAAGGAGGGACGATGGCCGAACGGAAGAAGCTCACCATTCCGGACCTCTATGCCATGGT
>DFNI01000003.1:1648-7792 GCA_002375995.1 Acetothermia bacterium UBA3571
ATTCCGGACCTCTATGCCATGGTGGAGCGGGGGGAGCGGATCACCTTCCTTACCGCTTACGATTACCCCACTGCCCGCCTCGAGGACCGCGCCGGGATCGACATGATCCTGGTAGGGGATTCCGGCGCCATGTGCCTTTTGGGGCACGCCACCACCTTGCCGGCGAAGATGGACTTCATGATAGAGATCACCGCGGCGGTATCCCGGGCAGTGGAGCGGGCGTTCGTGGTGGGAGACATGCCTTATATGTCCTATCAACCATCCAACGAGCTGGCGATAAGGAACGCGGGGAGGTTCATCGCCGAGGGTGGGGCGGATGCGGTGAAGCTCGAGGGCGGGGCCAGGATGGCCGAGCGGGTGGAGGCCATTGTGAAGGCGGGAATCCCGGTGATGGGCCACATCGGCCTCACCCCCCAGGCAGCGAGCCTGATCGGGGGGCTCAAGGCTCAGGGTAGATCGGCCGAAACGGCCAAACAGCTCATCGAGGACGCGAAGGTCCTGGAGGAGGCCGGGGCGTTCGCCATCCTCCTCGAAGCCATCCCGGCCCGGGTGGCGGAGATCATCGTCAAGAACGCGAAAGTCCCCATCCTCTCCATCGGCTCGGGGGCCGCCTGTCACGGGCAGCTCCTTATCGTCCACGACATCCTCAACCTCTTCGAGGCCTTCACCCCCAAGTTCGTGAAAAAGTACGCCGATGTAGCTTCGGTAATGCTCCGAGCATTTCAGGAATATATTTCCGAGGTGAAATCCGGCAAATTCCCCACGCCGGATCACGAGTACCGCATCCCCAAGGAGGAATGGGAACGCCTGAAGGAGCTTCTGGGTGAAGAGCTTTGAGGTGCGGCGCCGATGGGGGCCGCACGATGAGGCGCGGTGTGAAAGGAGGTGAACATGAAAAAGTTCAACGATTTCTTGAGGTTCCGTTGGTTCATCACTCCCCAGATCATGCCGGTGATCTTCTGGGTAGGGGTCTTCATCGCCGTGGTGAAGGGCATTGTGGACATCGTCTGGGGCGCACGGTTCGGAAATGCCCCCCTCATCACCAGCGGCATTTTTACCTTGATCCTGGGACCCATTTTCGTGCGAATGCTGTGCGAGTGGTTCCTCACGTTTTTCAAGGGGTGAGAAGTCGTCCGGCTACAGGGCGGGGGCATGGGCCCCTTCCCCTTCGCGTTACTGAGGCCAAGGGGCCACTTCGCACCTCGGGAAAAGCTACGGGAGTTCCCAGTCGTCAGCCGCTCAAGAACTGAAAAAGGAGGAGGGCTAGGGAAGCGAACAGGAGGGCCAACAGGGCTTCCTCCAGGTGCCATCGCGGAAGGCGCGCGGACAGCCGGGAAAAGGGCCATCCCATCGTGATCCCCGCCGCAGACACCAGTAGCGCCGTTAAGAGCGCCCGGGGAAGGGCGATGCCCGGAAAGGAGACCAAGCCCCATATACCTGTTCCCGCCACCGCCGCCACCAAGACCCATAGGGCGGGATGCCGTATTTCGAACTTAGGACCTTCCCCTAATGGAAGGACCAATAACCTGGCGAACGAGGCCGCCGTGCCCAAGGAAAGTGCTATGAGGACCCCTTTTACCCAGGGCGGGGCCACGGCGGTGATGAGCCCTTTGGCGGCGTAGCCCGCCAAAGGGGGGACCCCCATAATGGCCAAAGCCCCCAGCCCAAGGAGCGCCCTCGTCTCCCCGGAGATCCTTCCCACATGTCTTGGGATCAAGTGGCTTTTCGCTTCCCGTTCCGCTTCGCCTGCGGCCAGGAACAACAGGGCCTTGAACAGGCCGTGGGCCACGGCGTAGGCCACCGCCCCCTCCCAGGCCCCGAGGCCGAACCCCAACAGCACATACCCCAGCTGCGACATGGTGGAGTAGGCGAGGAAGACCTTGAGTTTTTTCTCCCAGAACATGTGTAGGATCCCCAGGAACCCCGTCACCAAACCCAGCGCCACCAGGACCTCCCCGATCCCAAAGGCGGCGGAGATCCGGGCCAGGGCCACGATCCCCATCTTCACCACCAAAGAGGAAAGGAGCGCCGACACCGGGGCCGGGGCGTAACCGTGAGCCACTGGGAGCCACAGAGCATAGAAAAAAACGCCCCCCTTGGCCGCCGCCCCGGTGAGGAGGAGTGCAATCCCAAGCCTCAAGCCGGGGGCCATCGCGGGAGCCGAGGAAGAGAGCCGGACGAGGGAGAGGGTCTCGGTTTCCGCGTACACGAACCCTACCCCCAAAAGGTAGAAGATCATCCCGCAACTTGTCAGGATGAGGTATTTAAGGCTCGCCCAAACCTGGGCCGGCTTCCCCTCGATCCCCACAAGCAAGAACGCGATGAGGGAAGTGAGCTCGAGCGAGACATACAGGTTGAAGATGTCCTGGGAAAGGACCGTGGAGAGGACCGTGCCGAAAAGGAGCGTCACCAGTGCGTAGTAGTGCTGAGGGCGGCCGCCCTCCTGGTGGACGAGGAGAATGAGGTGCAAAAACAGGGAAAGCCCCCAGAAGGAGGCGGCGAGGATGTCGCCCCGCCAGGGGATGGCCCAGTCCCCCAGGCCGAGGTAGCCGGTGGGAAACCCGGGGAACCACAGGGCGTAGGCCACCGTCCCCACGAGCAGGGCCCCGGCGCTCAACGCGCGAGCCCAAGGAACGAGGAACCCCAGGATCCCGAGGACGAAGTACCCCGCGATCCCGGCCACCGCGGCGGTCATCGCTCCATCTCCTCCTCGGCGGCTTCTTCGAGCCTCCCCGTCTCCTGGGTGTGGAGCCGCTCGGTGAGAGAGATGGCGTAGGCCAGGGATAAGGCCAGGGTGGCGAAGTGGATCACGATGGCGGTGAGGACCAGGGCCTGGGGCAGGGGATCGGCGCTGGGCACGCCCTCCGGGTACCCCATGAGGGGCGGCCGCGCCCCGGGCCGGTGGGAGAGGGCCACCAGGAACAGGATCGCTCCTCCGGAAGCCACGTTCAGCCCCAAAAGCTTCCAGATGAGGGAGCGCCTGAGGAGCAGGGCCCCGAAACCCAGGGCCACGAGGACGATCCCCAGGGTGGCCGCACTCAACGACGCCGTCATATCTCCCCCCGGTGGGAGCCGAAGTAGTGGAGGACCACCCACGTCCCCACCGTGACCTCGATCCCGATCAGGAGGTTGAAGAGGACGAGGAGGCCGCTTCCCCGCACCCCGAAAAGCCCGCTCGCCACCCCGAGGACGAGGAGTCCCCCGATGGCCCCGTACTCCAAAAGCTCCAGGGTCCCCTCGTGGAGCTCGCGGCTCAGGCGTTCTATCCCCTTGGCCATGGCCAAAAGCAACAACCCCGAGCCGGCGATGGCTCCGGCGGGGAAACCCCCTCCCGGGCCCAGGTGCCCCGAGGCCGCGAGATACAAGGAGAAAACGATCACCACCGGGAGGAGGAGGTCCGCCATCTCCCGCACCACCCCCCGCTCGGGGACCACCGGCTCCTTCCACCGCGAAAGCGGCGTGAGCGTGTACCGCACCCCCACCATGGCCAAGGCGAAGACCATCACCTCCAAGAGCGTATCGTAGAGCCGCGTCCCCAGGACCACCGCCGCCACCCCGTTCTCCGCCCCATAGGCCCGGGCGAGTTTCTCCCAATCGGGGGAGTCCCCGAGGGGGAAAAGGCCGAACGCCCCGACCAGGAGGATTCCCACAAGGAGCGCCAACACCCCCACCACCGCGGCGATCCTCACAGATACCTCCTCACGAGGTCGTCCCACTCGCCGCGTTCCCTGAGCTCCGCCACGACCTCCTCCAGGGTCCGGGCGAGCTCCTCCTCGTCGGGGGCGAAGAGAACGGAGAAGCTCGTGTCCTCCAGGGGCTCCACCTCCGCCTCCCGGAGCTTTCCCCCGAGGTACATGGTGCGGAGCTCGAGGAGGTTGACCACTACACCCCCGAGCTCCCCCCGCTCCAGGGCGGAAAGCAAGGCCCCCCGGTGGGGGAAGAGCCGCCCTCCTTTGGGGAGGAGCTCCGCCTCCCGGGAGCCCCGGAGGGCACCCAGGGGGCCCGGGCCTAAGCGGGCCCGGACGATCCTGGTGGGCAGGAACTCCACCTCGGGGAAATGGGCTTCGGCGGCGGAGGGGATGAGATCCCCCGCGGCGAGGTCGGCCTCGCTGGTGGAGAGGAGCGCCTGGACTTCGTCCCGCTCCACCCACCGCAGCTCGAGCTCCCGGTGGGTGCGGGTGGAAAGCTCCCGGAGGAGCTCCCACAAAAGCCCGACGGCCCCCTCTCCCTCCGGGTAGAGGAGCCCGGGGCACTCCACCGCGGCCACCACGATCCTCCCGGTGCGGCGGATGGAAAGGAGGTACACGAAGGTAACGAGGCCGAAGCCTATCGCGGCCTCGGTCAGGGCCACGTCCGGGGCGGCGAGGGAAAAGTAAAGGCCGGCCAGTACCAGAGAATGCACTCCCAAAACGGCGATCCCCCACAGGAGCCGGCGGCGGGTGAGGGCCACGGCCGCCAGCGTCAACGCGAGGACCGAGAGGAGGACAGCGGTCAACCCCCCTCCTTGGGCGGATGCCTCCGCAGGAACGCCCCTTTGGCGATGGCGTGGGTGGCCACTGGCCCAGTGAAGAGGAAAAGGACCGCGAGGATCCCCAGCACCCCGAGCTCCCACCCCCAACCGGAAAGGAGCGAAAGCCCGAGGAGGAAGGAGAACGCCCCGCCCACGTCCCCCACCCCGGCGGCCTGGAGCCGGGAGTAGGGGTCCCGGAATCGGAGGAACCCCACGCCCCCCAGGAAAAGGAGCACGGTCCCGAGGACCATGAGGGCCGTGGCCAGCGCCCTCACCGCTCCCCCCTCTCCCCGAACCGGGCCAAAAGCACCGCCCCCAGGAAGCCCAGGAGGGCGTAGGCCAACGCCACGTCCAAAAGCACCGCTTTCCCTCCCTGGATCCCCTCCGCCGCCAGCGCCAGGGCCACCCGGACATTGAGGCTATTGGCCCCCGCCACCCGGTCCCAGAAGGTGGGCCCCCGCCACAGCCGCACCAGGGGGAGGGCGGCGCTCGCGAGAACCGCGATCCCAAAGGCGCCCATCATCCCGCGAGGGCCCGGAGGATCCGCTGCATCGCCCCCACCTCCGGGAGATGGGGTCCCCGCGGAACGCGGAGGCAATGGACGTAGAGGATCTCCCGCTCCGCCAAGATGGCAATAGTGCCGGGGGAGGCGGTGATGGCGAGGATCAAGAGGAGCCGCGAAAGGTCGCTTTCCACCTCCAGGGGGACGGCGATGATCCCGGGGTCCGTGCGGCCGCGGAGGATGGCCCCCGCGGTCCGAACCACCCCCCGCGCTACGCCCAAAAGGAAAAGCGCGGTGAAGAGGCCCCAGAGATCGAGCCTGTACCAAACTCCGGCCTTGAACCCCTGGCCCGCCTTCCTCCATCCCACGAGCCCCCCCACCAAGAGAACGCACCAGAACCCGGATACGAGGACGGGCAAGGAAGTAGAGCGCCAGAGGAGAACCCAAATCCCCCAGAGAACCCCCCCGGCCACCGCCGTGACCAAAAGGCCCCTCACCCCTCCCCCTCCGGGTAGCCGACGACCAATAGATCCGCGCCCAGACGCTCGACCCTCCTGATCTCGAGGCGCGCGGCCCCATCCAGATCGGGAAAACCATCGCCCCCCACCCCCGGCACCGCGTCCCGGCCGCCGATCACCACCGGCCCGTAGAAGAGGTAGAACTTCCGCACCAGCCCCCGCGAGACGAAGGACCACGCCACCTCCCCGCCTCCCTCCACGAGCACGGAATCGATCCCCCTCTCCCCCAGCCACTGGAGGAGCGCCCCCAAATCCACCTTACCCCCCGCCGCGGGAAAACGTGCCACCTCGGCGCCGGCCTCCCGGAGCCTTTCCTCTGCCTTCCGGGGCATGGAACCGGTGGCCGCGATCAGGGTCCTCGCGGCCCTGTCGAGTACCCTAGCGGTAATCGGGGTCCTTCCCCGGGAGTCCAAGATCACCCGCAGGGGTTGTGGTCCCTCCACTTCCCGCACCGTGAGCTCGGGGTCGTCGGCGAGGACAGTGTTCACCCCCACGAGTACCGCGGCGTGGCGGCGCCGGAGCTCGTGGACCTTTCTCCTCGCTTCGGGCCCAGTGATCCAGCGGGAATCGCCGGTCTTCGTGGCGATCTTCCCGTCCAGGGACATGGCGAGCTT
>DFNI01000019.1 GCA_002375995.1 Acetothermia bacterium UBA3571
GGACGAACACCGGCCGAGGTCTTCTGGGGCGTGGCCGGACGATCAAAGGAGGGATGAGGTGTTAACACCATTCCGAAACCGGACAAACTCGTAGCCCCGTGCCCCCAAGTACCTTGCCAACAACTCCCCTAGGCCCAGCTCCTCCCACAGCCTCTTGAACACCAGCACCGGCCCGTACTCCTTGGCCGCATGTACGAACAGGTCCCGGGCCACATCCAATACCTGGGTCCGGCGAGCGTAGCGAGCCAGCCCCTCCACCAGGGAATCGATGGCCCCTTCACGCTGGAGCTCGTCCAGCCGGCCCAAATAGGCCACCACCTTCTGGCGGGGCTTCCCATTCACGCGCACGCCTCGTCCTTGTTGCGGAACCGTTTCACCCGGATGTACATGACACAACAACCTTGGCAAATTCCTTCAGATCAATAGGCACTACAATTTCCGTTGGCGAACATCCGCGCTCCCATCTCTTGGGCATTTCAGGTCGTCACGAGGCTCAAATCCCGAGGCTGGGTGTCAAAGTTGGGGCAATCGAACGCGGGCAAAGGGGTTCGGGGTCTACCATAGGATTTTGTGAGGGGACGCGTGGAACAGGTTGTGGTAGTATGGGTTTGAGGCGGGGGTGTAGCTCTTGGGGTCTGCGGCTTTGTCTGCTTGACCTGAAATGCTGCCCCCGCCTCCTTCCCTATCCAGTCGGTGTTTACAAGGAGATGCCGTGACGGGTAACGAGTGAAGGGTGAGGGAGGGGAGGCTTAAATATTCCCCTCTTTTTGTAGATGCTCGGCTACGGCATAGACGGCTCGCTTGACCGCGGGGGTTCTGAAGGGGACGGTGGCGGAATCGAGCTGGACGATCCACCCTTTGCGGTCCTTGGACACAGAAATGAAGAAATGCTGCGAAAAATCCCCGTCGGTGGCGAACGCCCGGAGCAGGACCTCATCGCCCACTGGGGCAACGAAGGCCTCCTTGACCACGAACGCCCCCCGGGGCCAGACCTCCTTCAGGCCCACGACCACTTTCGGAATATCCTCCTTGTCCAACGCGGTTTTCAGGCGTACATGGGGCATCCTTCCCTCCGCGATCCGCTCTATTTTCGCCGGAGCTGCCTTCTCGGCCACGAGCCGGTAGATGGCACGCCCCTGGCTTCGCCACTTGCGTTCGTAGCGGGTACGGGGCTCTCCTTGTATCTCGCGGGGACCCTGGACGTCGAAGCAGCCCGTGGCCTCGAGGTTCCCCTTGGCCTCCTCGGCGAAAAAGAGCGCGTCGGTGGTGAGCTCGAAGGCCCCGCCGGGCTCGAGCACCGCCGCCAATGTCCGGGCGAACTCCTCGTTCACCAACCGGCGTTCGGCGTGGCGCGCCTTGGGCCAGGGGCAGGGGAAGTTCACGATCACCCGGCGTACCGAGGCGTCGGGGAAAAGCTCCCGGAGGCCGAAGCGACCGTCCAACCGAACCATCCGCACGTTGGTGAGTCCGGCGGCGTGGAACTTCCGCGCGGCCTTCTCGATACACGTGAGGGTGAGCTCGAACCCCACGTAGTTATTTTCCGGGTGTCGCGAGGCCACTTCAGCGAGGAACTCCCCGTTTCCGAAGCCGATCTCCACTTCAAGCGGCGCTTCCCGCCCGAACACCCACCGCCAATCCGGGGGCAGGGTCGCGAAAAGCCGTGGTTCCACCAGGTATTTGGAAATCAACATGTGCGTCTTCTTGCCACTGTAGAATGTCGCTCGTTCAAGGGATGACCTCGAACGACCTTTCCCGTCCCTTTCCGAACCGGTAGACGCGGAAACGGTCATCGAACGTGAAGGCCCTGGTGACGCCCAAGCGCTCCATCACGGCGAAGCTCGTGGCATCCACTAAGGAAAAGCCCTGGTCCGGGAACGCGGCCATGATCTGCCGGGTCGTGCGGAGATCCGCGGATCCTACGGGTATCAATTCCACTATTCCGGAAAACAACGCGTCCCAGAACTTGAGGGCGGCTTCCCGGCCGAGGCGGTGGGAGATGAGGAACCAACATTCGAGGAGCACGTGATCGGTGGTCAAGAGCCGTGCTTGCTCCACCAGCTTCTCATAGGCGCGCACGGCGCTGCGATGGAGGCGGTCGCTTCTGTCGGCCAAGGCATAAAAGGCCGAGGTATCAACGAAGACCCGCATCGTCGGCGAGGGCCTCAGCGAGGTGCCGGTCGTGGTCCCGCGAAACATTCCCCGCTCCGCTTTCGCCGAGTCCCACAATGGCGAAGAAGTCATCGCGGGAAAGTTCCCGCCGCAGGTAATCCCGGGCGATCCGACGTAAAAGCTCCGCCAATGAGATCCCCTCTTCCCGGGCCTTCTCCTTGAGGATCCGGTGCAACTCGGGGTCGAGGTAGATTTGCGTCCGTACCTTCCTCATTGCGGGCGATTGTAACATCATGATGGCGCTGCCACAATGTTGATGGTTGAGAGGAAATGAGGGCAACCCTGGGGGAAGATGCGTTCCTGGGGTTCTGCACATAAAATGCACTCGCCATGGGGTGGAATATCGCCGAGATCGCCCTGGAGCTCATGCGGCCCCACACCACCTCGGGGCGGGAATGGCTGATCGAGGATTTCCTGGTGGAAAGGCTCAAAGAAGCGGGCCTCGAGGTGAGGCTTCAGGAAGTCCCCGGCGTCGGCGATAACGTCATCGCCCATCGGGGAGAGGGAGGATTCCTCATCGTGACCCACACCGACGTCTACCCCTACCTCACCCCCGAGATCCAGGAGCCGCGGGTGGAAGATGGGATGCTCTTCGGCCGCGGAGCGGTGGACACCAAGGGGCAAATAGCCGCCCTCCTCGTGGCCCTAAGGGAATCGAAGGGGCCGGTGTGCGTGGCGTTGGTGGTGGACGAGGAGCTCGAGGGCCGGGGGTCCCGGCTCCTGGAGATCCCCCCCAGCTGCCCCGGGGCGGTGGTGCTGGAGCCCACGGAGCTTTCCGTCTGTACCGCCGAAGGGGGTACCCTGGAGGTCCGGGTGGTCACCCGGGGGAAGGAGGCCCACGGATCCACCCCATGGGCGGGGGACAACGCCGTGGAGAAGGCGATCCGTCTCTACAACAAGCTCCACTCCGCCTCTTTTCTGCGGCATCGCCATCCCCTCTTCCCGCAAGGGGCGTGGATCAACATCGGGAGGATCGAGGGGGGGCATGACGCCATGGTGGTCCCCAGCTCCTGTTCCATGCACCTTGAGATCGGGTTCGCCCCGGGGCTCTCGGCCGACGCGGTGGAGGACGAGGTGGAGGAGATACTTTCCGAAGCCGAGACTATGGAGGTCCTGGACTTCTCCCCTCCCTGGGAGACCCCGGCGGGGGCCGCAGTGATCGCCGCATTAGAGGAAGCGTTTAGGAAAGCCTTAGGGAGGGAACCCCGGCGGGCGGGGATGCCTTCTTGGACCGATGGCGCGAACCTCCACAAAAAGGGGATACCCACGGTGGTCTTCGGGGCGGGAAAACTCGAGGTGGCCCATACCCCGTGGGAGTCGGTGAAGATCGAGGAGCTCGAGGAGCTTTCCCTTGTGCTGCGGGCATTGATCGACGGCCACTGAACCGAGAGTGACGAGGCGGCGCGTGCATAGCCGCTGATTATATTTAGGCCCGCTTCGGCACGGGCGCGTGTCAAAGCGGCATACGACGCGACGTTGGTCCTTGTGGGCAGCCTCTTCGTCGCCCTCATGGCCCGGATTTCTATCCCCCTTCCCTTCAGCCCCGTCCCCAACACGGGCCAAACCCTGGCAGTGCTTTTGGCCGGTGCTCTACTGGGGAACGCCCGGGGGGCACTGAGTTTGGGACTGTACCTTTTCTGGGGGTTCCTAGTACTCCCGGTCTTCGCGGGGGCACGGAAAGCCTTGCCCGGCTCGCCGGCCCCACCGGAGGTTACCTTGAGGGCTTTATCTTCGCCGCTTGGATCACGGGGCTCTTGGCCCAGCGTGGGTGGGACCGCTGGGTCCCGACATGACTTTTGGCCATGGCCATCGGGAACGCCGTGATCTACCTCTTCGGCCTCCCTTGGCTTGCGGCCTTCGTGGGTCTCGATCGGGTAATCCACTTGGGGCTCCTCCCCTTCATTCCCGGGGATGTGGTGAAGCTCCTGCTTGCGGCCGCGCTCCTTCCCGGGGGCTGGAGGCTGCTCGCCTTGTTTGGACTCGAGGGACGGGGGAAGTAAGGATATGCCCTATATCCTACCGCGCTGCGCCGTTTCTCAGGGGCCTCCCGCGATCCTCTCCTGGGGAAGCAGGAACGCGGCGAAGACGGCGGGGACCAAGGCCGCGGTCACCAGGCCCAGCGCCCGCTCCAGCCCCCAAAGGTCCCCGAGGTATCCGATCAACGGGGCCATCAGGGCCCCCAAACCCCAGGAAAGGCCGAGCAATACCCCCGACACCGTTCCCTGGTGTTCAGGAAAGAGCTCCTGAGCATACGCGATGGAGACCGGATTTGAAGCCATAAGGAAAAAACCGGAGATCGCCAGGAGGAAGAGCGACAAGCCCCCTTCAGCGTGAAGGAAGCTATAGAGGGCGGGGATGGCTAAAAGAAGCGAGATCCCGATGACACGTTTTCGACTCACGCGGTCGGAGAGCCTCCCCGCAGCGACTCCGCCCACGGCCCCGGATATGGAAAACAAAGCCAGCGCTGCCCCTCCTAGGGAAAGTGAGGCCCCCCTCTCTACCACAAGCACCGCCAGGAAATTGCCGTACGACATCCCCACCAATGCCCGAAGGAGGGCGATGGTCCAAAGGAGGGCGAGGGTCCAAAGCTGGGCCCGGGGGAGGGAGAGGAGCCTTTCCCCAGACGCCACACCACGGCCCGCGGGAACGAGGATCACTCCAGCGAGCAGCACCGAAAAGGCGGGAATAAGGAGCCAATCCATGTAACCTACACCCACCTTTTCTGCAAACCAACCGATGAAGAGGGGACCGAGAGCTGCTCCCACCGTGCCCCCGGCGAGAAAGATGGACATGGCATAGCCCCTGGCCCCACCCCCCGAGCCCGCCAAGGCGGCTCCGGCGGGATGAAATGCCGCGGTCCCCAGGCCCGCCAGGAAGAGGGCGGCTCCCAACGCGAGGTAGCCTGGGAAATGGAAGATGAGGGACATCACCGTGCAGGTCACAAAGGGCCCCAAAAGGAGGAAGAGCTTATACCCCAACCGATCGGCGAGGTGACCCGCCAGCGGTTGGACGAAGGAAGCCGCTATCATGCGCAGGGAGCCCAGGGTCCCGGCCAAGGCCAGGGAAAGCCCCATGCGTTCGATAAGGAGCGGCATCAACGCTGAAAGGAAGCCGCCGTAGCCGTCGTTCAAACCGTGTAACGCCCCCGCCACCCATGCTACGTGTTTTGTATTCCTTGCCACGCTGGGAATTTATCCGAAATGCTGCGTTCTCACCACGGACGACCACGAAATCTTGCGTGAACGCGGTCGGGATGCGGTGGTTGACGGAAAATCGGCGAAGCTGTAGAATGCTCCCCAACATGGGTACCGAAGTGCGGCGCCGATATTTAATGCCTGGCGTTCCCGGATCCTAGCCTTAAGGCCGGAAGCACCGGCCGTTTGTCCCCTTTTTAGCTTCAATCCGTGGTTTCACCTCTCAAATCCTTTCCCCCAAGGAGGTCAACATGTCCTTTAGGGGCCTCTCCACCTTGTCCGTACACGGAGGAGAAGCGAGGAGAAAGCCGGAGAACGTTTTGACCACCCCCATCTATCAGACCGCCACCTACCCCTTCTCCCGCATGGCGGAACGGCTGGCCTATAACGAGGGGAAGCTTTCCCGCCTCACCTACGGCAGGTACGGGAACCCCACCCAGCGGGCGGCGGAGGAGAAGCTGGCGGCCCTGGAGGGTGGAGAGGATGCCCTCCTTTTCGCAAGCGGTATGGCGGCCATCACCACGACCTTCCTGACCTTCCTCTCCCAAGGGGACCACCTGCTCTTCGTGGACCAGTGTTACTGGCAGACCCGGACCTTCGCCACGGAGCTCCTGCCCCGCCTGGGGGTAGAGGTGGGGTTCGTCCCCCGGTGGGCCCCGGGGGAGGTGGAGGCGGCGGTCCGGGCCAACACCAAGGTGATCTTCGCCGAGGTGCCCACCAACCCTCACCTCCACGTCCCTGACCTCCGGGAGCTAGCGGGCGTGGCCCGGGAGTGTGGGGCGGTGTTGATCGTGGACTCCACCATGGCCAGCCCCATCAACCTCCGGCCACTGGAACTGGGGGCCGATGTGGTGATCCACTCCGCCACCAAGTACTTGGGGGGGCACAACGATCTCCTCGCCGGGGCAGCCGTAAGTGATGCAGAGACAATAGAAAAGATCAAGGCCACCCGGGACTACCTCGGGGGGATTCCGGACCCCCACGGGGCCTACCTCCTCATCCGAGGGATCAAAACCCTGGCGGTGCGGGTCAGACACCAGAACCAGGCTGCCCAGAGGATCGCCGAGTTCCTGGAGGGGAGGCCGGAGGTGCGGCGGGTCTACTACCCCGGGCTTCCCTCTCACCCACACCATCACATCGCCGTAAAGCAGCTTTCGGGGTTCGGCGGGGTGGTGAGCTTCGAGCTCGAGGCCGATGCCGAGACGACGAGCCGTTTCCTCGATGCGCTGAAGCTCCCCTACATGGCCTCGAGCTTCGGCGGGGTGGAGTCGCTGGTGGAGCAGTCGGCCCTGACCTCCTTCTGCAAGTTCACCCCGAAGGAGCGGGCCGAACTGGGGATCGCCGAGTCGCTGGTGCGGCTTTCGGTGGGGCTCGAGGATCCCGAGGACCTGATCGCGGATCTGGCCCAAGCCCTGGAGGAGGCGTTCCGATCATGAGGGACCTCGTGGTGATGAAGTTCGGCGGGAGCTCGGTGGGAGACGGGGAGCGGATCCGCTGGGTCGCCCGCCTCGTACGTCGGGCCTTGGCCAGCGAGGTGGGGCGGTGCTGTGTGGTGGTCTCGGCCATGGCCGGGGTGACGGACCTCCTCATCGGGGCTGCCCATGCTGCCTCGCGGCACGAGCTTTCCCGGGCCGAGGCCGCGGCCCAGGAGCTCCGCGCGCGGCACCTCGCCGCCGCGAGCCTGATTGCGGGGAAGGAGGGGGAGCTCAAAAGGACCATCGAATCTTGGGTGGAACGGTTCCTTACCATGTGCCGGGCCGTGGACGCCCTGGGGGAGTTGACCCCCCGTACTTTGGACGCCATCGCCGCTACGGGGGAACGGCTTTCGGCGCCCTTAGTGGCCGCAGCCCTCGAGAGGGAGGGGATCGGTACCCAATCGGTGGACGCCGCCTCGCTCATCGTGACCGACGGTCGCTTCGGCGCTGCCTCTCCCCTCGTGGATCCCACCTCCGCTCGTTGCCGCGCAGAGCTTCTGCCCTTGCTCGAAGCCGGGGAGGTCCCGGTGGTCACCGGGTTCATCGGTGCCACGGAAGAAGGGGTCACCACCACCTTGGGCCGGGGGGGAAGCGATTACTCCGCTGCCATCTTGGGGGCGGCTTTAGGTGCGGACGAGATCTGGATCTGGACCGATGTCCCGGGGGTGATGACCGCGGACCCCAGGGTGGTCCCCGATGCGGTGACCGTGCCCTTCCTCTCCTACGCCGAGGCGGTGGAGTTGGCGCATCTTGGGGCCAAGGTGATCTACCCCAAAACGGCCCTCCCGGCGGAGGAGGCCGGGATACCCATCCGCATCCGCGATACCTTCCGGCCCGAGGGACCCAGCACCACTATCTGTTCCCACCCGGAAGGGGCGCCCATGGGGGTGCGGGCGGTGGTGTGCCGCAAGGGCCTGGATCTTCTGCGGCTGGCGGGAAAAGGAGGACCGGGCACGGCGGCCCGGGCGTTCGCCGCTGCGGCCCAAGCGGGGGCCGAGGCCATCCTGGGGACCCATTCGCCCTTCGAGCAGAACGTGTGCCTCCTCCTCCACCGGGGGGATTCGGAGCGGGTACGGGCGGCCCTGGATCGCGCCTTCGCCCACGAGCTCGGCTGCGGCAAGGTGAGCCGCATCGAAGTACGAGGAGGGCTGGCGGTGGTGGCTCCCGTAGGGGAAGGGATCGCGCAAGATCCTAGAATCGTGGCCGAGGCCCTCTTCGCCCTGGATGAACGTGACATCGAGGTCCTGGCCATCGCCCACGGGGCCTCGCCCCATAGCCTCCCCCTGGTGGTCCGGGAGGAGGTCGCCGACGAGGCGGTGCGGACCCTGCACCATCACTTCAAGCTGGAGGAACTGGTATGCGCGAAATCAGGGTGATCCTTTTCGGATTGGGCCGGGTGGGACGGGCGTTGGTGGAGGAGGCACGAAGGGCTCCTTTCTCCCTCAAGTTCGTGGGGGTGTTCGACTCCACCGGAGGGGCCGTGGCCCCAAATGGCCTCAGCGATCGTGAACTCCAGGAGCTTGTGGATGCTAAAGGCGCCGACAAATCGATTGCCTCCCTCCCCGGTGGCCTCCCTTACGAGGAAGCTGTAGCGGAACTGCCCGGACTCTTCGCTTCCGGCCCCGGGGTCCTTTTGGACCTCACCGCCGCGGGAGACACCCTCGTTCCCCTTATCCGTGCAGCCTTGGACGCCGGTTGGGGGGCGGTGTTGGCCAACAAACTCCCCTTGGTGGGGCCGTTGGACCTCTTCCGGGAATTTACCTCCACAGGCAGGTTGAGGTACGAGGCCACTGTAGGGGCCGGAACGCCGGTGATCGCGCTCCTGGAGTACCTCCTGAACTCAGGAGATGTGGTGAAGTCTATCCAGGGAATGGTGAGCGGGACGCTGGGGTACCTACTGGCCGCCTGCGAGGGAGGAATGCCCCTTTCCCAAGCCGTCAGGGAGGCGTGGGAGAAGGGTTATACCGAACCCCACCCCGCCCAGGACCTGTTAGGGCTCGATATAGCGCGCAAGGCCCTGATCCTTGCCCGCACCCTGGGATTGCCCGTGGAGCTACACGAGATAAAGGCGGACCCCCTTTGCTCGGCTGACCTTGCCGACCTCCCACCACAAGAGTTCTTGGCCGCCCTTGCTCGGGACGACGGGGAACTGGCCCGGAGGATTGCCGGGGCGAAGCGGCGCGGAAGAACCTTAAGGTATCTTTTGCGTGTGGGAGAAGACGGTTGTTGGGTGGGCCTAAGGGAGGTGGAAATGGCGAGCCTCCTCGCCCGGGCGCGGGGAAACATCACCGTGCTGGAAATCTCCACCGAGCGGTTCGGTTCCACTCCCCTGGTGGTGTACGGGCCCGGGTCCGGCCTCCGGGAGACCGCCTGTGGTGTGCTAGCGGACATCGGCCAACTCCGTGCAAGGTTGGGACAAAGGTAAGGGTGGCTTCCTTCCCGGCACTCGTTCCAGGTGGCTTCGTTGCCAGCCGGTACGTGGCCTGAGGCTCGTAAGCTGCCGATGCTCCTCTCAGCGGCCATCGCAGCTGAGACTACATCACCCCTCCACTCCCGCCATTTGCTGGTAAAATGCGCCTATATTTCCCAAACCCGAGGTGGAGGTATGGCCGCGGTCTTGAGGTGTATGGAGTGTGGAGCAGAGTATTCCCTGGGCGAGATCCGGTACCGGTGCCGCTGTGGGGGCCTCCTCGACGTGGCCCACGACCTCGGTTCCCTCAGGGTCTCCCGGGAGTTGTTCGAAGAAAGGGAGGCCGGACAGGGGCCGGAGCCGTGGCGGCGGAGCGGTGTTTGGCGCTTCCGGGAGCTGGTCCTTCCGGTGGAGTCTCAGCTGATCGTATCCCGGCCCGAAGGTAACACGCCCCTCTACCGGAGCGCGGCGCTAGCGCGCTGGGTGGGCCTTGAGGACTTTTCCGTAAAACACGAGGGCGAGAACCCCACCGGCTCGTTCAAGGACCGGGGGATGACGGTGGGGATCACGTGGGCCAAGGCCCTCGGCGCTAAGGCGGTGGCCTGTGCCTCCACGGGGAACACCGCCGCTTCCATGGCCGCATATGCGGCCATGGCCGGGCTCAAAGCCATCGTCTTCGTGCCCCAGGGCAAAGTCGCCCTGGGCAAGATCGCCCAAGCCTTGGCCTACGGGGCCCTGACCCTGGAGGTGGAGGGCGATTTCGATGCCGCCATGTCCCTGGTGCAGGAGAGCTGTCGCGAGTTGGGGATCTATCTCCTTAACTCCGTGAACCCATTCCGCATTGAGGGCCAAAAGACGATTGTGTTCGAGCTCATCCAGGACCTAGGCTGGGACCCGCCCGACTGGATTGTCTTCCCCGCGGGAAACCTGGGGAACACCGCCGCCTTCGGCAAGGCCCTTTGGGAGCTCCGGGAGTTGGGACTGATCCCGCGCATGCCGCGCCTCGCCGCCGTACAAGCGGCCGGGGCCAACCCCCTCTACCGCAGTTACGCCCGGGGCTTCGCTCCGCTGGAACCGGTACGGGCTGAGACCGTGGCCACGGCAATCCGGATTGGGAATCCGGTGAGCTTCCCCCGGGCGGTGAGGTCCCTGCGCTGGACCGAGGGGGTGGTGGTGGAGGTCACGGACCAGGAGATCATGGACGCTAAAGCCGTGGTGGACGCCGCGGGGATTGGGTGCGAGCCCGCCTCGGCCGCCGCGGTGGCCGGGGCCAGGAAGCTCGTCTCGCAAGGCGTGATCAAAAGAAGCGAGCGAGTCGTGGCCGTACTCACCGGAAATCTCCTCAAGGACCCCGAGGCCACGGTCTCTTACCACGCGGGGAAGCTCCAGGGGATCGAGCCCCGCTTTGCTAACCGCCCACGCCGCATCGCTCCCTCGTTGGAGGCGGTCGCGGAGGCGCTTGAGGAGGGCAGGAGATGATCGTGATGAAGTTCGGCGGGAGTTCTGTGGGGGATGCGGAAAGGATCCGAACCGTAGCCGGGATCGTGGGAGCGTTCGCGGAACGGGAGGGAATACCAACCGTGGTGGTCTCCGCCATGCAGGGGGTGACCGACGCCCTCATCCGCGCAGCAGAGGCCGCCTCCCGACGCGACAACGGGACCCTTCACCGTACCATCGCCGAGCTCTACTCCCGCCATGAGGAGGCGGCCGCAGAGGTGGCACCGCCGGGGGAGCGGGACGCGCTATTGGCCGAGGTCCACGCCCTCATCAGGGAGTTCGAGAACCTCTGTGCCGCTGTAGGAGTGTTGGGAGAGCTCACCCCCCGAGGCCTGGACGCGGTGGCGTCGTTCGGGGAAAGGCTTTCGGCAAGGCTTGTGGCTGCAGCGCTGCGACACGAGGGGTACGCCGCCAGGGCCCTAGAAGCAAGCGGTTTCATCGTCACCGACGCCCGCCACGGTGCTGCCTCTCCCCTCTGGGAGCCCACCCGTGAACGCACCCGGGAGGCTGTGTTGCCACTTTTGTCCGAGGGAACCATCCCGGTAATCACCGGGTTCATCGGGGCCACTCCTGAAGGGGTGGTCACCACCTTGGGCCGAGGTGGAAGCGACTTTTCCGCATCGGTGGTTGCGGCGAGCTTGGACGCCGATGAGATCTGGATATGGACCGATGTCGATGGGGTAATGACCGCCGATCCCCGGATCGTGCCCGAAGCCCGTACCCTTCCCCGGCTTTCCTACGCCGAAGCCGCAGAGCTCTCCTACTTCGGCGCCCGGGTTATCCACCCCAAGACCGTGCTCCCGGCAGTGGAGCGAGGGATTCCCATCCGCATCAAGAACACGTTCAACCCGGAGGGACCTTCCACCCTCATCACCTCCTCCACTCCGGAGGGAAGCTCTACCATAAAGGCGATCACTGCCATCAAAGGGCTCAGCCTCGTTACCGTCGAGGGGCGGGGGATGATCGGGGTACCGGGGATCGCCGCCAAGGTATTCTCGGCGGTCGCGCAAGAAGGCATCAGCGTTCTCATGATCTCCCAATCCTCCTCCGAGCAAAACATCTGCTTCACCATCAGGAGCGCGGAGTCGGCTCGCGCCATCACGGCCTTGAAGGAGGCGTTCGCGCTAGAGCTTGCGGCAAAGAACGTAGATCGCATCTGGGCAGAGGACGGGATGGCCATCGTGGCCGCGGTGGGGCAGGGGATGCGTCGCACCCCTGGGATCGCGGCGAAGCTCTTCGGGGCCCTGGGAAAGGCGGGGATCAACGTGGTCTCCATTGCCCAAGGGTCCTCGGAATTCAATATCTCCCTCGTGGTCTCCGAAGCCCAGGTGGAAGATGCCGTGCGTGCTATCCACCGCGAATTCGACCTGGGAAGGGAGGGGTGATGGAAAGGATCCCGGTGGCGGTGCTCGGGTCGACGGGGATGGTAGGTCAGTGGTTCGTGCGTCTCCTCGCGTCCCATCCTTGGTTCGAGCTCACGGCCCTGGCCGCCTCGGACCGTTCCGCGGGAAAGCCATACAGGGAGGCAGTGCGTTGGATCTTCCCCGAGGAGATCCCGGAGAGGGTGGGGGGACTGCCCGTGGTGGCTCCGGAACCCGACCTCCCCGCCCGCATCGTCTTTTCCGCCCTCCCCGGGGAGGTGGCGGGGCCCATCGAGGAGGAGTTCGCCCAGTCAGGCTACGTGGTCTCTTCCAACGCCCGGAGCCACCGCTACGACCCGGACGTGCCTCTGGTTGTGGCCGAGGTGAACCCCGATCACTTGGCCTTGGTGGAGCTCCAGCGGAAGAGGCGGGGCTGGAAGGGATTTATCGTCACCGGGGGAAATTGCTCCACCGTGCAGCTCGTTTTGGCCTTGGAGCCGTTGCGGCGTCGGTTCGGGGTGGAGGCGGCGGTGGTGACCACCATGCAGGCCCTCTCCGGGGCCGGGTTCTCCGGGGTGCCGGGAAACGCCATCCTGGACAACGTCCTCCCCTATATCCCCGGCGAGGAGGAGAAGCTCGCCCGGGAGCCCCGGAAGATCTGGGGAAGGATGACACCCCAGGGGATCGAGGAAGCTGGGGTCAGGATCTCGGCCCACTGTCACCGGGTGGCCACCCTGGATGGGCATCTCGAGGCGGTCTCGGTGAAGCTTTCCCGCCCCGCTACAGAGGGAGAGCTGGTGGAGGCATTGGAGGCGTTCCGGGGGCGTCCCCAACAGCTCGGCCTCCCCAGCGCCCCGGCGCAGCCTATCCTGGTGCGGCACGAGCCCGACCGGCCCCAGCCGCGCTTGGACCGGTACGCCGGCGGGGGGATGTCCGTGGTGGTGGGGAGGATTCGCCCTTGTTCGGTGTTGGATTGGCGTTTGGAGATCCTGGGGCACAACACGGTGCGGGGTGCTGCCGGCGGGGCGATCCTCAACGCCGAACTTGTGGTGGCCGAGGGGCTCCTGTGATGGCCTACCGGCGCGCGGCCCTTTCCGAGCTCCTTGGGGATTTCGTGGTCTACCGGAACCTGTGCCCCATGGACCCCCGCCTTCCCGGGTTCCCGGAGCTCCGGGAGGAGCTCGGCCTAAAGGCTCTTCCCCGCAAGGGGACGCCGGACTATGCCCGGGCGGTGGTCCGGATCCTCGCCGCCGCCCAGCGCCTGCGGGGGAGCGAACTTTCCCACATCGTCTACATCGGCGATACCCGTCACAACGACGGCCGCACCATCGCTTCGCTGGGCGAGTTCCTCCCCATCCGGGGCTTTATCGCCGCGGAAGCCCCGGAAGGGGCTCCGGAGGCGGAGATCTCCGGAGGGGTGATGTTCGCCAACCGCTGGGGCCTGCTCGCCCGTTTCGCGGAGTGGCTGGAAAAGGAGGGGTTCCCCGTGGACGGAGGAACCGCCGTGATCGTGGACCTGGACAAGACGGCCTTCGGGGCCCGGGGCAGGAACTCCGGCCCCATCGACGCGGCCCGGGTTGCAGCGGCGGAGCGGCTGGCGGAGGCTTCCGGGGGAGAGCCGTCCGTACTGCAGCGGTTCAGGGAAGCCTATCGGGAGCTGAACGATCCCGTGTATCATCCGTTCACCGCCGACAATCAGGATTTCGTGGTGTTCGCCGCCCTAGTGACGGCATATGAGGCCTATCCCCTCTCCCGCCTGAGGGCGGACGTTGTGGAAGGGAAGCTCAGGACTTTCACAGAGTTCCTCGAGGTCCTCGGGAAGAGGCCGCTTCCCCGGGGGCTTGTGGAGCTCTACCGGGAGATCGAGGAAGGTGTCCACCGAGGCGACCCCACCCCCCTCAAGACCTTCCGCCGGCTCGAGTACCGGGAGACCTTAGCCCGGATCGATCGCCTTCCAGATGCCTCCTTACCGGGCGAAATTCTCCGGGAGGAGATCGTGATCACTCCCGAGGTATGGGAATTCGCCACGGAAGCGGAGGCGAAGGGAGCCCTCATTTTTGGACTCACGGACAAGCCCGATGAGGCTTCCCTCCCTCCTCCGGGGGAGTCCGGCCCGCCCCTGCACCGGGCTCGGATGAAGGTCCTTCCCTAGAGCCGGCGCAGGGTGCTCAGGGCCTCCGTTAAGGGCGAGGTAAAGATCCCCACCCCATAATCGGAAACCCCGCCGATCCAGACGAGGAGGTCGCGGTAGACGACGAGGCCGTTTCCGAAGATGGTGAGCGAGCGGTCCCCGTATTCTTCCCGAAGCCCCTGGGGGGCGAGTACGTAATCGGAGATGGCCACTAGATTCCCCTCCGTGTCCACCAACGCTAGCCCATTGCGGTAGGAGAGGTCCTCCCGCAGGACCCCATGCCATCCCACGAGGTACTCGTCTTCCGCTATCCGCACCGTGTTCGTGGACCAGCCGATCTTGTATTCCCAGTCTTCGGGCGCGATCACCGGTTGCATGGAACCCAAGGGGATAGTGAAATCCCCGAGGTCGGCTTCGGCCCGCCAGCACATATCCGGGAGCTTTTCCCGGCGAACCTTAGGGGAAAGGCGCACCCGGGAGGCGCGGAGGCTCGGGCGGGTGAGGAGGGACGCCTGTTTCCCTTTCACCGTGACCAATGCGGAGTCCTTGTTCCCCGGCACGAGCTCCTCCCCCTCCCCCACCACGCGGAAGAACCCCTTCCGGATCAACCCCAGGGACAGGTCCAACTCCGCATATCCCAGAACTGCCTTGTAGCGGCCGCCGGCGGGAACTTCATCGGCCCGATCCGGCTTCCCCACCCCGGTGTAGAGGACCCTGAACCGATCGGAATCGAAGGAGATCCGCGGGTCCTCGCAGCCCTTCACCGCCTCCCAGGGGGTCTGGGGCCAGAGGACTATCCGCGCCTTCAGGGGCCGGGGGAAATCCCCGGAGAGGAGCTCCTCTATCCCGATCTCCACCGCCCCGATGCTGGAGGTGTAGGAGTAGTAATCGAACACGAACCGGGGAAAGAGGTAGAGTCGGTCACCCACCAGCGCGGCGCCGGGGTTGAAGGCCGCCAGGGGCCTCTTGCGGGGATAGTTCTCCACCTCGAAATCGTCCGGGCTCAAGACTTCCCCCCGGGCGAAGATGTCGTGGGTCCGCGGGGCCCTTATCCCCCGGAGCTCCCGCAGCGCCCGCCACGCCCTCTGTTCCAACTTCCGTTCCAGTATGGACCCCATCCTATTCTCCAGCGGTGCGTCGCCTGAGGGTCCGCTTCATAAGGAGGAGCGCCAACAGCCAGCTTATGGTGGACTCGGCCCCCTGGTTTCGGTTCACCCCGGTGGCCTGAAGGCCGTCGTAACATCCCCCGGTGGTGAAGTCGTAAAGGGGGAGTCCCAGGTCGTTGCGCCCCAGGAACCAGGCGAACGCCCGCTCCATCTCCCGCCACCAGCGGGCCTCCCCGGTGGTGATGGCCGCCTCCCGACACGCGTCCACCAACGCGGCGGCATCCAGGGGCTGCTGGTCGAATTTGGCCTTTTCCCCGCCCCTTGGGTACCAACCCTGATTGCCCACGAGGCTTATGTGGTTGCCCCCGGGATCCGTTTGGATCTCGACAAGCCATTCCAAGGCCTCCACTCCTCGTTCCATCGCCTCGTTGTCGTCCAGGGCCCTTCCCCCGGCGATCAGGGCCTGGGGTAGGCGGGCGTTATCGTAGGTGAGGATCTCCTCGGGCCACGGCCAATCCGGGGTCCCCTTTTCCGCGAACGCCCGCTTGAGCTTCCCCAAAAGCTCCCCCAAGGCCGTCCGCACCTCGGTATCGCCGGGGAACCGCTCGAGGTAATACGCCCCTCCCAAGATGGCGAAGGCGATGGCTCGCAGGGCCGAAAGCCCGTCCCACGTGGGGAGGGCGCGCTTGAACATCTGGATACTCAAGGTGAGGAGGTCTTCGGAGAGCTTCCCCCGCACCGCCCACCCCAATGCCCAGATGGCCCGGCCCTGGGCATCTTCGGAGTCGCCCTCCGGGAGGAAGCGGCGCTCATACGTGAGATAGTTGCGGAACCATCCCTCTTCGGTCTGAGCGAAATAGAGGAAAGAGAAGTAGGTGTGCATCAGGTCCCAGACCTCCCGTTCGCCGAAGAGGTCCCAATGGAGGAGCGTGACTATGAGGGCCCGGGCGTTGTCGTCGGTGGTGTAGCCGTAGCGGCGGTCGGGGATGGTGTAGGCAGCGTGCTGCAGGACCCCGGTCTCATCGGTGAGGCGCGAAAGGTGCGAGAGGTCCACTTCCGGGAGGGTGTGGAGCCGGAACGCCCGGAACGCCCCCTTCCCTTCCCGGGCGTGCCGCAGTACCGCCTGCTCGAACGCCTCGGCGTAGCGCCCCGCCACCTCCCGCCAAACCAGCTGCCTTCCGAACTCGTAGGCCGCCTTGCGCAGGCGATCCCTCTTGGTTTCGTCCCGGAGGAGATCCAGAAGGGCCTCGGCCATGGCCTCAGGGTCCCGGAAAGGGACCAGGATCCCCCGGCCCCCGGCCAGCATTTCCTCCGCGTACCAGGAGGGGGTAGACACGATGGCCTTGCCCGTGGCCAGGGCGTAGGTGATGGTTCCCGAGACCGCCTGTTCCCGCACTAAATACGGCGCCAGGAAGATATCAGCGGCCACCAAGAACTTTATGAGCTCCTCCAAGGTGACGTAGCGGTTGTGGAACACCACGTTCTCCTCCACCTCCAGGCGCCGCACCCGCTCTTCCAGGGAGAGCCGGTAGCTCTCCCCGTAGTGCTTCCGCACCTCGGGATGGGTGGCCCCAACCACGAAATAGAGGACCTCGGGAAGCTCCCGCGCCACCCGGGCCACGGCCTCGATGGCGTACTCGATCCCCTTGTTAGGGGAAAGGAGGCCGAAGGTGAGGATGAGGGGACGACCCTCGGCGCCGAACTGGTCCTTGTAATACGCGGGATCGAGGAAGGGCACGTCTGGCGCCCCGTGGTAGATGATCACGATCTTCTCCTCCGGCACCCCGTAGATCTCCCGGAGCATCTCGGCGGATTTGTGGGTCTGGGCCACAAGCAGGGTGGAGCGGGCGGCGATCTCCTGCAGCACTTCCCGCTGGGAAGGGCTCGGCTCATGCAGCACCGTGTGGAGGGTGGTGACCACGGGTTTCCTCACGTGGGCCAGAAGCTCGAGGATATGGCTCCCTTCGTCCCCACCGAAGATCCCGTATTCGTGCTGGAGGGAGACCACATCTATGGGAGAGAGGTTGATGAACTCCGCCGCGTCCAGGTAATCCTCCTCCCGGTGGTCCCGGACCTCGAACCGCACCTCGGGAGGATAGCTCAGGGGAGCGGCGCCCCGGTGCATGGCGATGACGTGGAGGTAACGTTGGGCCTCGTCTGCCAACACGTTTCCGTAGAGCTCGTTTATGGCGTTGAGGAGATCCTGGGTGAAGGTAGCGATACCGCATTGGCGGGGGGGATACGTCCCGACGAAGGCGATTCTCAGGGGCTTTAGGAACCGGGTTCGCATGGCGCTCAAGGTTCGCCCAAACCCCCTTCCCCCTCAACCCCCTCGTCTCGGAGGAAAAGGAGGAGGTCGTGAAGGGATGCCTCCGCAATACAGACGGTTTTGTCCGCGGCCCCGTAGTAGAGCCTGAGGAGGTCCCCCGAGACCACGGCGCCAGTGGGGAAGGTGACCCCGGGGACGTCGCCGCGGAACTCATACTCCTCCCGGGGGCCCAGGACCCAGGAGCGGGAGCGCCGGATCACCCGCCAGGGTTCCTCCAGGTCCAGGAGGGCGAGCCCTACCCGATACAGGCTCCCGGAAGCGGTCCGGCGCACCCCGTGGTAGACGAGGAGCCAGCCCTCTTCCGTCTCCACGGGCGGGGGCCCGAGCCCCACCCGGTGGCAGTCCCACCAGCCGGGCCGCACCGGGAGGAGTACCCGGTGTTCTCCCCAGTAGCGGAGGTCCGGGGAGAACGAGATCCAGATGTGGGCCTCGCCCCGGATGATGGGGCGGTGGATCAGGGCGTACCTCCCCCGGAAGGTCCGCGGGAATAGGGCGGCATCCTTGTCCTCCGGGGGTACCAGGGCCCCGTGGCGGGTGAACCGCCGGAAATCGGGGGTGGTGATCAACGAGACCACCGGTCCCCCCACGGAGAAGGAGACGTAGGTAATGGCGAACTCCTCCCGATCGGGAAGCCACACGATCCGGGGATCCTCCAAGCCCCAGCGTTCTTCGGCGTGGCCGGGATCGGGGGTCAAGGTGGGGGCGGGGGCGATCTCCCACCGGGTGTAGCCGTTGGGGCTTCTGGCCAAGGTGAGGTGGGAGAAGCCTTGGAAGTCCTCCACCCGGACCAAGAGCAACGTCTCCCCCCGGAACTCCACGGCGCCGGGGTTGAACACGGAGTTGGCGGGATATGGCCACCGGTCGGGGGAGAGCACGGGGTTGCCCGGAAACCTCTTGAAGAACATGGCCCTGATATCTTCCCGGGTTTCGGGGCGGGGGGCAACGTCTTTCCGTCTTGTGAAAATTTTTCCGCAGCACTTGACAGGTGAAAAATTTTCCATTAGACTGAAAGGCGTTGTGCGCGAGATAGGCCAACGCATCCGTGAGTTGAGGTTACGCCGGGGTTGGACCCTGGAAGATCTCTCCTCGAAGTGCGGTCTTTCCGTGAGCTTCCTCTCCCAGGTGGAACGCGGCCTCTCCTCCTTGTCCATCTCGTCCCTTCAAGCCATCTGTAAAGCCCTGGACGTTCCCCTCACCCACTTCTTCACTCCCCCCACCAACGATTCCATCGTCCTCAAGGCAGGTAAACCCCGCACCCGGATCCGCATCGAGGACTCCCACGTCACCTACAGCATCCTCTCTAGCCCCATGCCCGACCGCACCCTGGAGATATTGATCGCCGAGTTCCCCCCCCGCTACGAACACCCCCTCATCACCCACCCGGGGGAGGAGTTCGGCTACGTGCTCGAGGGCACGTTGGTGTTGCAGTTGGAGGACGAGGTGTACACGTTGGGACCCGGGGACAGCTTCCACATCCGCTCCAGTCGCCCCCACACCGTGCGCAACCCCTCCGACGAACCCGCCCGGGTGTTGTGGGTCCTCACCCAGAAGTTACTGGAAGGGGGCATAGGCGATGGCGAAACGGGTAGCCATTGATATCGGCGGTACGTTTACGGATTTCGTAGGGTTGGACGAGGGAAGCGGCGAGATCACCCTGGAGAAGACCCTCACCACCCCCAAGAACTTCGCCGAGGGCGTCATCGAGGCGGTGGTAAAGAGCGGCCTCGATCCCCACGAGTTCCGCCAGTTTGTCCACGGCACCACCGTGGTGATCAACGCCCTCACCGAGCGCAAAGGGGCCAAAGTGGCCCTCATCACCACCGTGGGCTTCCGGGACGTCCTGGAAATTCAGCGGGCCAACCGCCCCGACATGTACAACCTCTTCTATCGGAAGCCGAAGCCCTTCGTCCCCCGCCGCTTCCGCTTCGAGGTGAGGGAGCGGGTGAACTACAAGGGCGAGGTGCTCATCCCTTTGGTGGAGGAAGACGTGGTACAGGCGGTGGAAGCTTGCAAGGCCGCGGGGATCGAGGCCATCGCGGTCTGCTACATACATTCCTACGCCAACCCCGAGCACGAGCGCCGCACTCGGGAGATCATCCGGGAGCTTTACCCGGAGGCCGCGGTGACCCTCTCCCACGAGATCACCCGGGAGTGGCGGGAGTACGAACGCACCAACACCACCGTCCTCAACGCTTACGTCCAGCCCATCGCCGCCAGGTACCTCGCGACCTTGGACGAAGAGCTCACGCGCCTCGGGGTCACCGGGACCAAGTACGCCATGCAGTCCAACGGCGGCACCACCACCTTCGCCCATGCCCAGCGCGTCCCGATCCACCTCGTGGAGTCGGGGCCGGTGGGCGGGGTGATCGGGGCGGGTGTGGTGGCCAAGGCAGTGGGGGAAGAGTCCATCATCGCCTTCGACATGGGCGGGACCACCGCCAAGGTGAGCCTCATCGACCGGGGCCAGCTCAAGATCAACACCGACTACCACCTGGAGAAGACGGGCATCTGGGCTGGCTATCCCCTGAAGATCCCGGTGGTGGACATCGTGGAGGTGGGCGCGGGCGGCGGGTCCATCGCCTGGATCGACCAGGGCGGGGCCCTGCACGTGGGGCCGAAGAGCGCCGGGGCCGACCCGGGGCCGGCCTGCTACGACCTCGGGGGGACCGAGCCCACCGTCACCGATGCCAACCTCCTGGCCGGGAGGCTCAACCCCGACTACTTCCTGGGCGGGGAGATGCGGCTCCGGGTGGATCTCGCGGAGGAGGCGATCCGCAAGGTGGCCGAGCCCTTCGGCCTCACCCCGGTGGAGGCGGCGCTGGGGATCATTCGGTTGGCCAACGCCAACATGCGGGCGGCCCTGGAGCGGGTGAGTATCGAACGCGGGTACGACCCCCGGGACTTCACCCTGGTGGCCTACGGGGGCGCCGGGGGGCTCCACGCTGCCACCCTGGCCCGGGAGCTCCGGATGAAGAAGGTGATCGTTCCCCGGGCCCCGGGGCAGTTCTCCGCCTGGGGGATGCTGATGACCGACCTGCGCCACGACTTCATCCTCACCCGGGTCATGCCCTGCGTCCCCGAGCGCCTGAAGGAGATCAGGGCAGAATTCGAGAGGCTTTCCGCCGAGGCCCGGAAACAGTTCCAGGAGGAGGGCTTCCCCCTGGACAAGGTATGGATCGAGCTCTTTTTGGACCTGCGCTACAAGGGCCAGGAGCACACCGTGCGCACCCCGGTCCCCGCCGAGGCCCTGGAGGAAGGCGACCTGGAGGCGGTGATCGGTAAATTCCACGAGCTCCACGAGAAGGCCTACTCCTTCCGGCTGGACGATCCCGTGGAGATCGTGAACTTCCACGTGGTGGGCTGGGGGGAGGTGGAAAAGCCCCCGTTCGTGCCTCTGGACGGAGGCGGGCGGGACTTGGAGAAGGCGTTCAAGGGGAAGCGCATCGTCCACTTCGATGAAGTGGGAGGGGTGGAGAGCGCCGTCTACGAGCGGGATCTCATTCCCATCGGTGTGCCGATCGAGGGTCCGGCCATCATCGAGGAGCCGGCCTGCACCACGGTGGTGTGTCCCGAACAGGTGGTGGAGGTGGACCGCTTCGGGAACCTGGTCATCACGGAGGTGGGGCGATGAAGCACGGGATGGATCCGTTCACGGTGGAGGTGATAAAGCGAGCGCTGATCTCCGCTGCCGAGGAGATGTTCGTGACCCTCGGGCGTACCAGCAAAAGCTCCGTCATCTACGAGGTGCTGGACTATGGCGTCGCCATAACCGATGCCCAGGGCAGGCTCATCGCCCAGGCCAACGGCATCCCGGGCTTCATCGGGGTCCTCACCTACGCGGTGGAGGACGTGCTGGCGAAGTTCGGGCCCCGGGGCTTGGATGAGGGCGATGTGATCATCATCAACGACCCCTACATGGGCGGGGCCACCCACCAGAACGACGTGGTGTTGGTGATGCCCATCTTCCACTCCGGGCGCCTCATCATGTTCGCCGCCACCAAGGCCCACTGGAACGACGTGGGCGGCAAAGACCCCGGGAGCTGGACCGCCGACGCCACCGAGATGTACCAGGAGGGGATCATCTTCCCCGCCGTAAAGATCTTCCGCAAAGGGAAAGAGGTTCCCGAGGTAGTGGAGATCCTCGCCCGCAACACCCGCACCCCAGATATGACCATTTCCGACATGTACGCCCAAGCCGCCTCCATGCGGGTGGCCGCCAAAAGGGTCCAGGAGGTGTGTGACAAGTACGGCCTAGACCAGGTCCTCCGGGCCGTGGAGATCTATATGGAGCAGGGGCGCCGGGAAGCCCTGGAGGAGCTCAAGCGCCTCCCCAAGGGCGAGTTCTACGCCGAGGACTTCATCGACAACGACGGGATCACCGACGATCCCATCCCCGTCAAGGTGAAGGTCACCATCACCGACGAAGAATTCATCGTGGACTTCACCGGTTCGGCGCCCACCGCCCGGGGGCCTATAAACTCCCCGCTTTCGGCCACCAAGGGTGCGTGTCGCACCGCTTATAAGGCGGTGGTGGGCCCCCACGCCGACGCCAACGACGGCTTCTTTTCCCCGTTGCGGGTGATCGTGCCCGAGGATTGCGTCTTCAACCCCAAGCCGCCGGCCCCGGTGAGCACCTATTGGGAATCCACGGGGTACGTCTCGGACCTCATCTGGAAGGCTTTGGCGGAGGCCGTGCCGGATCGTATCACCGCGGGGCACTTCCTGAGCGTTTGCGCCACCAACGTGTCGGGGATCCGGGACGACACCGGCGAGCGGTTCATCTTCGCCGAGCCCAATGCCGGGGGCTGGGGCGCGGGGAAGGGAAAGGATGGGGAGAGCGGCCTGGTGTGCTCGGGGGACGGGGAGACATACGTACTTTCCATCGAGGTGGCCGAGACCCGCTATCCCCTGATCGTGGATCAGTTCTCCCTGAACATCGCCGACGGGGGCCATGGCCAGTGGCGGGGCGGCTTCGGCCTTATCAAGGACTACCGCATCATCAACTCCAAGGCCTACGTCACTGCGAGCTTCGGCCGCAACAAGTTCCCCCCATGGGGCCTTGCAGGGGGATGGCCCGGAACACCGAACGAGGTGGAGATCCGCACCGCCGATGGGAAGGTGGAGCGGCGGGGCCGGTTCTCCAACCGGGAGCTGCGGAAAGGGGATGTGGTCCGCTTCATCACCGGGATGGGCGGGGGGTACGGGGATCCCAAGAAACGGGATCCCCAGAAGGTTCTGGAGGACGTGCTGGACGGATACATCACCCGGGAGGTGGCCCGGGAGGTATACGGGGTGGCCATCGTGGGGGATCCACCTCGCATCGACGCCGAGGAGACGGCCCGGCTGAGGGGAGACTAGGATGGAGCTTTGGGAGGCGATCAAGGGCCGCCGCAGCGTCCGGAGCTTCCAGGACCGCCCGGTGGAGCGTGAACTTCTCGAGCGGTTGGTAGAGGCGGGGATTTGGGCCCCTTCCGGGGGTAACGCCCAGACGTGGCACTTCGTGGTAATCACCGATCCCGAGCAGCTGCGGCGGATAAGGACGGTGAGCCCGGGGATGCTGGGGAACCCCCCGGCGGCCATCGCCGTGTGCCAGGACCTCGTCGCGGCGCGAAAGAAGGGAGGGGAGCTCGGGGCTTCCTTGGCGGTGATGGACGCGGCCATGGCGGCCCAGAACATCCTCCTGGCGGCGTACGATGCGGGCCTGGGGACTTGCGTCATCGCCTCCTTCCACAAGGGCGCGGTGTCGCGGATACTGGGGCTTCCGGAGGGGGTGGAGCCGGTGCTTTTGGTCTCGGTGGGCTGGCCTGCGAGGGTCCCCCCGCCCCCGCCGCGCCGGATGGACGTGATCTCCTGGGAGCGCTATGGGAACAGGGCTTGAGCGGAAAATCTATGAGCTTTTGGGGTACATGGTGACCAGCGCCAGGAACCTCCTGGACGAGACCCCCCTCTACGGCCCCTTTCGGCTGGTAGACGCCGCGTCCCGTCTGATCTCGGTGCTGGAGGAGGAAGGGCATGCGAGCCCCCGGCTCCTTGCGCTCCGGGACCGGATCGAGGAGGGGAAGTACAAGGTGGTCGACGATCCGGAGGCGTTCCGGAATTTCCTTGACGGCTTGGTACAGACGGTGGTTGAATCCATGTTACAGGAAGGGGGTGATAAGCCGGGATGAGGCCAGCTACGGAAACAAAAAACCTTTTCGGGAGGTGCGACATGCGTAGGGGGACGGTTTTCGTGTTATCCGTGTTGGCGTTGGTGGCCTTCGGCCTCGCCGCGTGGGGCGAGGGGGAGCGGGTGCTCCGGATCACCTTTGCCTGGCCCACCTACATCGATCCCGCCATCGGCTCCGACTTCTCCAGCTCCTCGGCCTTTGTGAACTTGTATGACACCCTGGTCTATCCCGATGTCAACGGTGATCCCCAGCCCCACGTGGCGGTGAAGTGGGAGGTTTCGGAGGACGGTACGGTCTGGACCTTCTACCTCCGGGACGACGTCTACTTCCACGATGGCACGCCCCTCACCGCCGAAGACGTGAAGTTCTCCATGGACCGGATCACCACCATCGGCCAGGGATATGGCTTCCTCTTCGTGGATCGGGTGGTGAAGACGGAGGTGGTGGACGACTACACGGTGCGCTTTTACCTGAAGGAACCCTTCGGGCCATTCCTCACTACCCTTTACCGGCTCTACATTGTCAACAAGGATCTCGTGGAGGCGAACATCAAGCGGCCCGGGCCCTACGGGGAGTGGGGCGATTACGGCACTGAGTTCCTCCTCACCCACGACGCCGGAAGCGGCCCCTACATGGTGAAAGAGTTCCGCACCGAGGAAGAGCTGGTGATGGTGAAGAACCCGGACTACTGGCTCCCCATCCCCGAGGAGGCTCCGGATGTGGTGCGGTTCATCGGCACCACCGAGCCCGCCACCATCCGCACCATGATGGCCCGCCGGGAGCTGGAGATCTCCGACCAGTGGCAGCCCCAGGAGGCCTGGAAGGCCCTGGACGCCATCGAGGGCGTCGAAATCACCAGTTTCTTCCCCGGTACCTCTTTCTACCTCATGCTCCACACCCGCAAGCCCCCCACCGACGACATCCACTTCCGCAGGGCCATGGCCTGGGCCTTCGATTACGAGACAGTTATTCGGGACATCTTCCCCGGGAGCATCCAGTCTCGGGGGCCGGTAGCTCAATCCTTGCCGGGACACGATCCCACGGTGTTCCAGTTCCACCGTGACCTGGACAAAGCCAGGGAAGAGCTCCAGAAGTCCAAGTACTACGACCAGCTGGATCAAATCGAGGTGGAGTATCACTGGATCGCCGAGGTGCCCGATGAGGAGAAGGTGGCGCTCCTCTTCATGGCTAACATGGCCGAGATCGGGATCAACGTCAAAGTGGTGAAGGTCCCCTGGATGTCGGTGGTGGAGGAGATGGCCCAGATGGAGACCAGTCCCAACATCGTGTCCATCTTCGTGGCGCCCCACTATCCCGAGGCGGGGTCGATCCTCGAGTCCCGGTATCACTCCTCCTCCGCGCCCACCTGGGAGCAGAACGAGTGGTTGTTGGATGAGACCTTCGACAAGATGCTGGAGGACGCCCTGGCCACGGTGGACCGGGAGGAACGCTTCCGCAAGTACGCTGAACTCCAGCACTACATCGTGGACCTGTGCCCCTCCATCTTCCTCTTCGACCAGGTGGAGAAGCACGCCTATCAAGCGGCGTACATCGATTGGCCCGCCGCGAGGGGCGAGGTGATCCCGGTCATGGGCTACAACATGGCGGCCCGCTTCATCAAGGTCTATCCCGAGAAGCGGGAGGCGCTCCTCAAGGGAGGTTGATCGGGGAACGGGGCGGGGAGCCCCCCTCCCCGCCCCCCTCCCGTTCCAGGAAGGCGGCATATGGGAATTCTCAAATTTCTCGCGAAACGTCTGGTTTTCTCTGTATTCGTTCTGCTTGGGCTCTCCATCCTCATCTTTCTTATCTCCCGGGTGCTCCCCGGGGACCCGGTGAGGATGGCCCTGGGCCCCCGGGCGCCGGAGTGGGCGGTACAACAGCTCCGGGAGCAGATGCACCTGGATAAGCCGCTCCCCGTCCAGTACTACTACTGGCTCTCCGGGGCCTTGCGCGGGGACTTGGGACAATCCCTCTTCACCCGTCGGGCGGTGATCGACGACATCAAGGAGTTCCTCCCGGCCACCATGGAACTGGCGCTGTTCGCAGGGGTCATCATGGCCGTCTTCGGGATCCTATTCGGGGCCATCGCCGGCCGCTACTCCAACACCTGGATCGACAACGTGGTCCGGATCTTCTCCTACATCGGGGTGGTGACGCCCTCGTTCGTCTTCGCCATCCTGTTCCTCCTCCTCTTCGGGTATCTTCTCGGATGGTTCCCCACCGCCGGGAGGCTTTCCCCCTGGATCCAACGCCCCCCGGTGATCACGGGAATGGTCACCGTGGACTCCCTCATCACCGGGAACTGGGCCGCTCTGGGGGATGCCCTCTGGCACATGGTCCTCCCCGCCGTGGCCCTGGCCCTGGGAGGAATGGCGCAGGAGGCCCGCATCACCCGGGCCACCATCTCCGACAACCTCAAGAAGGACTACATCGCCTCCGCCAAGGGGTTCGGGGTGCCCGAGCGGCTGGTGATGTTGAAGTACCTCCTCAAGCCCTCCCTCATCCCCACCGTCTCCATCCTGGGGCTCGATTTCGCTTCCCTTCTGGGGAACGCCTTCCTGGTGGAGCTCATCTTCAACTGGCCCGGGTTCTCCCGCTACGGGATCAACGCCATGCTGAGGAAGGACCTGAACGCCATCGCCGCGGTGGTGATGGTGCTGGGGGTGGTGTTCGTCACCGTGAACATCCTGGTGGACCTCGTGGTGGCCTGGCTCGACCCGCGGATCCGGCTGGGCGCGGAAAGGGGCAAGTGATGTTCAAAAGCCCCCAGTGGCAGAGGCGGAAGGAAGGGTTCCGGCGCGGCTGGTACAAGTTCTCCCGCAACCCCGTATCGGTGGTTGGGCTATTCTTCGTGCTTTTGGTCTCCTTCCTGGCCGCGTTCGCACCGTATGTGGCCCCATACCCGGAGCACGCGGGGAGGTTCGTGAACTTCCGCGAGGCGAGCCAGCCCCCGAGCTTGAGGCACCTCTGCGGCACCGATGTGTTCGGACGGGATATCCTCTCGCGGATCTTCTTCGGGTTCCGCTACTCCCTCATGATGGGGGTGGTGGTGCTTTCGTTGGTGGTGCCCCCCGGGGTGATCCTGGGCCTGATCGCGGGCTACTACCGCGGCACCTGGATCGAGACCCTGATCATGCGGGTGACCGACATCTTCCTGGCGGTCCCTCCCTTGATCCTGGCGCTGGCGGTCTGTTCGGTGCTCACCCCCAGCGTCTTCAACGCCATGATGGCCATATCGTTGATGTGGTGGCCGTGGTATACCCGGCTGGTCTACGGCCTCGCCTCCTCCCTCAAGCACGAGTTCTTCGTCCAGGCCGCCGAGGTGACCGGGGCGAGCAAGTTCCACATCCTCTTCCGGGAGATCCTCCCCAACTGTGTTTCCAGCATCTTCACCAAGATGAGCCTGGATATGGGCTGGGTGATCCTGATCGGGTCGGCGTTGAGCTTCGTGGGGCTGGGGGCCCAGCCTCCCACCCCCGACCTCGGTACCATGGTGGCCGACGGGGCCAAGTACCTCCCCGACCAGTGGTGGATCGCGGTCTTCCCCGCCTTGGCCATCATGATTACGGTGCTGGGGTTCAACCTCCTGGGGGATGGCTTCCGGGACCTCTTCGCCTTGGAGGAGATCTGACATGGGAGACGTGCTCCTCGACATCCGCGATCTCTACGTGGAGTTCAAGGTCTATGAGGGGAAGCTCAAGGTCCTGAACGGGGTCTTTCTTTCGGTGCGCGAGGGCCAGCGGGTGGGGTTAGTGGGGGAGGCCGGCTGCGGCAAGACCACCACCATGAAGTGTGTGCTCCGCATCCTCCCCTCCCCGCCGGGCCGGATCACCGAGGGCGAGATCCTCTTCCGGGGGGAGGACATATTGCAGATGCCGCCCCGCAAGGTACAGCTAATCCGGGGGCGGCGGATCTCCATGATCTTCCAGGACCCTACCGCCGCCCTGAACCCGGTGTTCACCATCGGGGATCAGCTCATGACGGTGATCCGCTACGGCTCCCGGAACTCTCTCCCCAAGAAGGAGATACGCCAGCGGGCCATCAAGGCGTTGCAGGAGGTGCAGCTTCCGGATCCGGAGCGGATCTTGGCCTCTTACCCCATCCAGCTTTCGGGGGGGATGCGCCAGCGGGTGTGCATCGCCATGGCCCTCTCCACCGAGCCGGAGCTCCTCATCGCCGACGAGCCCACCACCAACCTGGACGTGACCATCCAAGACCAGGTGCTCCGGCTCCTCAACGCCTTGGTGGAGCGGCGGAACACCTCGGTGATCTTCATCACCCACTCGCTGGGGGTGGTGCGGGAGATGGCGGACTGGGTGTACGTCATGTACGCGGGGAACATCATCGAGGGGGGTCCCAAGGAGGAGCTCTTCCGCGAGCCCCTGCACCCCTACACCCGGGGCCTTATGCGGGCCGTGCCCAAGCTCACCGGCGGCGGGATCGCCGAGGGGGTGCCGGGGAGGATCCCCGACTACCTCGACCCGCCCTCAGGCTGCCGCTTCCACCCCCGGTGTGAACACGCCATGCCCCGCTGCTCCCAAGAGAAGCCCCCGTTCCTTCCGGTGACGGGCGAACACCGGGTGGCCTGTTTCCTCTACCAGGGGTGAGAGATGGAACCGATACTGGAAATAAAGCAACTGAAGAAGTACTTCGTGACTTCCAGGGGAACGGTTCGGGCCGTGGACGTGATCTCCTTCGACCTCCTTCCCGGCGAGACCCTGGGGCTGGTAGGGGAGTCGGGCTCGGGCAAGAGCACCACCGCCTACACCGTGATCGGGATCTACGCCCCCACCTCGGGGAAGATCCTCTTCCGCGGTCGGGACATCTCCGTCCCGGTGGCGAAGCGCCCCAAATCCCTCAAACGGGCCATTCAGATCGTGTTTCAAGACCCGGGCACTTCCCTAAACCCCCGGCGCACCATCGGCCAGATCCTGGAGCTCCCCCTGAAGGTCCACCGGATTGGAACCCGAGAGGAGCGGCGCCGGCGAGTGGCGGAGCTTTTGCGGATGGTGGAGCTTCCCGAGGACTATATCTACAAGGCCCCCCACATGCTGGGCGGAGGGGAGCGCCAGATGGTGGCCATCGCCCGGGCCCTGGCCACGGAACCGGAGCTGGTGATCCTGGATGAGCCCACCTCGGCCCTGGACGTATCCATCCAGGCCAAGATCATCAACATGCTGATCCAATTCCAGAAGGAGATGAACCTGGCTTATCTTTTCATCACCCACGACCTTTCCCTCATGCGGAACGTCGCCCATCGGGTGGCCATCATGTACCTGGGGAAGATCTGCGAGCTCGCCCCGGCGGTGGAGTTCTTCGAGCGCCCCTACCACCCCTACACCAAGATGCTCCTTTCCTCCATCCCCGTAGTTTCGGAGGAGGAGGAGAAGGTCAAACCAGAAAAGATCGTTTCCAAGGGAGAGATCCCGAGCCCGGTGAACCCTCCCCCGGGGTGTCGGTTTCACACTCGCTGCATGGAGCGGAACGGGATCTGCTCCGAGGCGGTTCCCGAGGTCGTGGAAGTAGGAGAGGGACATCTCGTTTGGTGCCACCTGTACGGAAAAAAGGAGGAGAGATGAGGATCCTTTGGATAAACCCCGTGGGCACGGACCTCTTCGACCGTCCCATCGCCGAGTTTCTGGAGTCCGCCAAGGCCCCGGGCACCGAGATCGACGTGGTGTCCCTGAAACGCGGCCCCATGCACTTGGAGTACCACTACTACGAGGCCTTGGTCCTGGTCGACACCCTCCACGAGGTGCGCCGGGCCGAACGGGAGGGGTACGACGCCGCGGTGATCGGTTGCTTCTACGACCCCGGCCTCATGGAGGCCCGAGAGATCGCCGAGCGTCTCGTGGTCACCGCTCCGGCCGAGTCGGCCATGCACATCGCCACGACGCTTGGCCACACCTTCTCCGTCATCGTCGGCCGCAAAAAGTGGATCCCCAAGATGCACGAGAATGTAGTGAAGTACGGGTTCGAAAAGCGTCTCGCCTCCTTCAAGTCCGTGGATCTCGGGGTCTACGACTTCCAGAAGGACAAAGCCGAGACCGCCCGGAGGCTCAAGGCGGCGGCGAAAGAGGCGGTGGAGGTGGACCGGGCCGAGGTGATCATCCTCGGTTGCACCATCGAGTTCGGTTTCTACAGGGAGCTCCAGGAGGAGCTGGGAGTCCCGGTGATCGATGCGGTGATCGCGCCCCTGAAGTACGCGGAATTTCTGGTGGAGCTCCGGGATCGGTTCGGCTGGGGAGCGAGCAAGGTCTACGGGTACCAATCCCCTCCCCTGGGCGAGATCCGCGACTGGAAGATAGAGGAACAATACGGGATCCAGGGACTCTGGGGCTAGAAAGGACGGATATGGCGGGGACACTGCGACTCGGATTCGATGTGGGAGGAACCTTCACCGATGGAGTGCTGATGCGGGACCGGGAGGTCCTGGCCAAGGCCAAGGCCCTCACCACCGAGGACGTCACCACGGGGATCATCAACGCCCTGGACGAGCTCCTCAAGAGCTCCGGGGTGAACCCCGCGGAGATCGGGATGGTTTCCTTGGGTACCACCCACACCACCAACGCCATCATCGAGCGGCGCAACCTCAACAAAGTGGGGATCTTCCGCCTGGCGGCCCCGGCCACCACGGCCATCCCTCCCCTCACCGGCTGGCCCGAGGACCTGAAGCGGGCCATCGGGGGACCGGAGTTCGTCCACATCATCCGGGGAGGCTCCGAGTACGATGGCCGGGACATCGCCCCCTTGGACGAGGGAGCCATCGCCGAGGCCTGCCGCAAGATGAAGGGGAAGGTGGACTCGGTGGCCATCACTGGGGTCTTCTCCCCCATCATTCCGAAGCACGAGGAGCGGGCGGCGGAGATCGTGCGGGACGTCCTGGGGGATGAGGTCCACATCACCCTCTCCCACCGCATCGCCACCATCTCGCTTCTGGAGCGGGAGAACTCCGCCATCCTCAACGCCTCGGTGATCACGGTGATGCGGCGGGCAGTGGAATCCCTGAAGGAAGCGGTGAAGGAGAGGGGGATAAACGCTCCCCTCTTCATCGTCCAAAACGACGGCAGCGTCATGTCCGCCGACTACGCCGTGGACTACCCCATCTTCACCGTGGCCTCGGGACCGGCGGCCTCGGTCCGGGGGGCGGTGTACCTCTCGGGGATCGAGGACGGGGTGGTGGTGGACATCGGGGGCACCTCCACCGATGTGGCCTACATCGTCAAGGGCTTCCCCCGGGAGTCCTCCATCACCGTGACCATCGGCGGGGTGAAGACCAACATCCGCTGCCCCGACCTCCTCTCCATCGCCCTGGGCGGGGGGACCATCGTCAAACACAAAGGGGAGGAGGTCGTGGCCTTGGGGCCGGAATCGGTGGGCTATAACCTCGTCCGGTTGGGAAAGGCCTTCGGGGGGCCGCTACTTACGGTGCACGATGTGGCGGTGGCCAAAGGGGTGCTTACGGAGCGGCTCGATGTGTTCAAGACGGACTTCGTCACCCACCCCGAAAAGATCGAGGCCCTCCCCAAGAGGCTGGTGGAGAACGCCTGGGCGGCCATCAAAGCCACGCTGGAGGAAGCTATCGACAAGATGAAGACCACTGCGGAACCGGTGCCGGCCATCTTCATCGGCGGCGGGGCGTTGGTGGTGCCCCGGGAGGGGATCGCTGGAGTATCCAAAGTCCTGAGCCCCGAGCACTTCGAGGTAGGCGGGGCTGTGGGGACCACCATCGCCGAGATCGGGGCCTACGCCGAGGGGGTGGTGGATCTCGAGCGGGAGGATCGGGAGGAGGCCATCGCCCGGGTGATCGAGCAGGCCAAGGACAACGCCGCCGCGGCCGGTGCCATCCGGGAGACGGTGGAAGTGATGGACATCGAGGAGATCCCCTTCACCTACATGCCCGGGAAAAGGGAAAAGATCCGGGTGCGGGTAAAGGGCAAGATCTTCGCGTGAAGGGGAAGCCCATGGGTGTTAGGGAAATCCTAGCGGAATGGGGTGTGAAGGAATTCCGGGTGATCGACAAGGCCGCCATCCAGGAGATCACCCTGGGGGCGTCCATCCTCGCCACCGGCGGGGGCGGGGATCCGGAGATCGGCCTCCTTTGGGCCTACAAGGTGTTGGACGAGGGCAAGGGGATCATCATGGTGGATCCCACCGACGTCCCCGACGAAATCCAGGTCGCGAGCCCCGCGTGTCTTGGGGCGGCCCTGGTGCTCACGGAGAAGCCCCCCTCAAGCGAGGTGATAAACCTCGCCATGCGCCGGCTGGAGCGGTACCTGGGGCGGTCGATCCAGGCCACCATCCCCATCGAGTGCGGGGGGGTGAACTCGCCGGTGGCCTACGCCGCCGCCGGGGAGTTCGGGGTACCGGTGATCGACGTGGACGGGATGAACCGGGCCTTCCCGGAGCTGCAGATGACCTCTTGGGTGACCCACGGGGTCCACGCCTCCCCCACGGTCTCGGTGGACGATCGGGGGAACGTCACCGTGATCGACACCGGGGAGGACGATCTCCTCGCGGAGTCCCTGGCCCGACGGGCGGCCATGGCGTACGGGGGGATCTCCTGGATCGCCACCTACCCCATGACGGGGAAGGAGGTGAAGGAGGCCTCCATCCTCAACTCCCAGAGCATCGCGTGGGCGGTGGGGAAGGCGGTGATGCGGGCCCGAAGGGAGCATCTGGACCCCATCGCGGAGCTTCTGCGGAGCCTCCGGGAGGAGCGGGGGGTGGAGGGCTTCCGGGTCTTCAAAGGGAAGATCGTAGACATCCGGCGCGAGTTCGGGTCGGAGACCACCAAGGGGTTCACCCTGGGCAAGGTGATCATGGAGGGGATCGACGAACACCGGGGCCACACCGCCGAACTCGACTTCCAGAACGAGTGGCTGATCCTCAGAATCGACGGGGAGGTGAGGTGTCTTCCGCCGGATCTCATCGCCATCCTGGACTCGGAGACGGGGGAGCCCATCCGCACCGACATCATGAAGTACGGGTACCGGGGGACCATTGTGCTCATCCCGGCCCACGAGAGGATGCGCACCCCGAAGGGGATCGAGCTATTCGGGCCGCGCCATTTCGGGTACGACCTGGATTACGTGCCGGTGGAGGAGCTGAACGCGTGAGGAGGTGATGATGGACGCGGAACTCAAATCCCTGATAGAGTCCGACCCGCGCTACCGCACGGTTCTCAGAGCCGTGGTGGAGAACCCCTACATCGAGCGCCATCGGCTGGCCGAGGCCACCGGCCTTTCCGAGGAGGACCTGGAGGGGTTGCTTTCGGCCCTGGCCGAACGGATGGTGGTGTTGGAGCTCACGAGCCAAGCCGACTCCAGCGTGGAATCTCGGGTGCCGAAGAAGGTCTACCTCGTGAACCCCGAGCTGGAGGAAGCTGTGCGGGCCCTCCTCTGAACCATGGACTGCCCGGGGAAGCTGCGGGAACTGGCGGAGGGGATGCGGGATGCGGGGATCGATCTTGTGCTCCTCTTCGATCGGGACAACGTCCGGTACTTCACCGGGTTTCGGCTGAACCGGGCCTCGAGCTCCATCCTGGCGGTGGACCGGGACGGGAAGCCCACCTATATCGTGGCCCAGCTCGACTTCGAGCGGGCGAAGCGGGAGTGTTGGATCGAGGACATCATCCCCTTCCCCGAGGACACCCCCAATTACCTCTCGGTCCTGGAGGCCCTTTTGCGGGGGCGGGTTGAGCGGATCGGGGTGGAAAAGCGATGCCTCACCCTGGTGCAGGCGGAGTACGTGCGGGAGCTTTTCGGGAATGGGGTGGAGCTTGTGGACGTGGGGGGGCTGGTGGCGGAGCTCCGGGCGGTGAAGTCGGAAAAGGAACTCGAGCGCATCCGCCACGCGGCGGGGATCGCCTCCCGGGTGATGGGAGAAGTGCTGCGGGAGGCCCGTCCCGGGGTGACGGAGGCGGAGCTCGTGGGGCTGGCGGAGTACCTCCTGCGGCGGGAAGGAGCGGAAGGTTCTTCCTTCGAGCCCTTCCTCATGTCGGGGGAGGAGGCCGCCTGGCCCCGCCGCGTCGCTTCGGGAAAGCCCCTCCGGGAGGGGGAGCTTGCCCTCCTCGACATGGGGGCGGTGTACGAAGGTTACTGCTCCGATATCACCCGCACCTTCGCCGTGGGGGAAGCCGATCGCGAGCGGAAGCGAATCTTCGCCGTGGCCCGGAAGGCCCAGGAAGCGGCCCTGGCCGCCATCCGCCCGGGCATCAGGGCCGCGGAGGTGGACCGTGTCGCCCGGGAGGTGATTGAAGCCGAGGGACTGGGAAAGTACTTCCCCCATCTCACGGGACACGGGGTGGGGGTTTCCATCCACGAGGCCCCCATCCTGGATCGGGGGGTAGACACGGTGCTTTCCCCGGGGATGGTGGTGACGGTGGAGCCGGGGGTGTACGTACCGGGGGTGGGGGCGGCCCGAGTGGAGGACATGGTGGTGGTGACCCGAACCGGCTGCGAGATCCTCACCGACGCTCCCCGGGACCTGGTGTGAAAGGAGAGGGAATGGGTGTGAGGGAGATCCTGGCCGAATGGGGGGTCAAGGAGTACCGCCGGATAGACAAACGAGCCCTGGCCGAGATCACCTTGGGGGCATCCATCCTCGCCACCGGCGGGGGCGGGGACCCCGAGATCGGATTGCTGTGGGCGTACAACGTGGTGGAACAGGGGAAGGAGATCCTCCTGGTGGACCCCGACGACATGCCCGACGAGGCGCTGGCCACCATCGCCGGGTGTCTCGGGGCGGCATTGGTGCTGACGGAGAAGCCCCCCAACGGCCAGGAGCTCTTCTGGTGCTACGAGGCGCTGGGGAGGTACATGGGGAAGCCGGTCCAGGCGGTGGTGCCCCCAGAGGCCGGGGGGGTGAATACTCCGGTGCCCATGGCGGTGGCCGGGGCGGTGGGGGTGCCGGTGATCGACGCCGACGGGATGGGTCGGGCCTTCCCGGAGCTGCAGATGACCTCCTTCTACATCCACGGGGTCTCCCCCTCCCCCACGGTGGCTGCGGACGAGAAGGGCCACATCACCATCGCCGACACCACGGATGCCTTGATGGCCGAGCGGATCATCCGCAACGCCGCCATGGCCTACGGAGGAATCTCTTGGATCGCCGGGTACCCCATGACGGGGAAACAACTCAAGGAAACCGCGATCCTGCGGTCCATCTCCTTGGCGTGGGAGCTCGGCCGCCGCGTGATGGAGGCCCGGAGGAGACACCGGGACCCGATCCAGGAGGTGATCTCCCTCACCAAGGGGTACCGAGCCTTCCAGGGGAAGATCGTGGACATCAACCGGGAGTTCGGGGCCGAGAAGACCAAGGGCTTCTCCATGGGCCGGATCACCTTGGAGGGGATCGACGATTTCAAGGGGCACACCGCGGCCATCGACTTCCAGAACGAGTGGCTGACCCTGCACGTGGACGGGGAGGTACGTTGCATGCCGCCGGATCTCATCTGCATCCTGGATCCGGCCACAGGGGAGCCCATCCGGACGGACGTCGTGAAGTACGGGTATCGGGGGGTCGTAGTACTCATCCCAGCCCACGAGAGAATGCGAACCAAGAAAGGAATAGAGACCTTCGGTCCGCGTTACTTCGGCTACGACTACGATTACGTCCCGGTGGAGCGGTTGATGGGCGACTGAAACGCGCCGTTAAGACAAGGGATGAACATGTTCGAAGAACGGCTCCGTAAGTTGCAGGCCTTGATGGAAGTCAGTGGGGTGGACCTGACAGTGGTGGGTCCCGGAGCCGACATGCTCTACCTCACCGGCTTCTCCGACGAGGCACGGGAAAGGCCACTTCTCCTCATGATTCCCGTGGAGGGGGCTCCCAGGTTCTTGGTTCCGGAGCTCTACGCCCACCAGGTGGAGGAAGTGGCCGCCTTTCCGCCCACCCACGTATGGAGCGATTCCCAAGGCCCGGAGGCGGCGCTCCGGGAAGCGGTGCGTGGGTTGGAAGCGGAACGGGTGGCGGTGGACGATGATCTCGCCGCCCGGGCGGTGTTGCTCCTTCAGGACGCCCTGCCTAGGGCTTCGTTCTCCCTGGCCTCCCCGCTTCTTAAGGAGCTGCGCATGCGCAAAAGCCCCGGGGAACTGGAGCTCATGGAGCGGGCGGCGGCCATCGTGGACCGGTCTTTCCTGAGGGTGCTGGAGAACGTGACGTTCTTCGGGCGCACCGAGAGGGAGGTGGCCCGGGACCTGGAAGGGATCGTGCTGGAGGAGGGGGCGGCGGGGATGGCCTTCGAGACCCTGGTGGCCTCGGGGCCCAACAGCGCCCTGCCCCACCATCGGGCCGGGGAACGCCGCATCGAGTTCGGGGACGTGGTGATCCTGGACTTCGGCTGTCGGGTGGGCGGGTACTGCTCCGACATCACCCGCACCGTGGTTTGCGGCGAACCCACCCCGCGGATGCGCGAGGTCCACCGGGTCATCCTCGAGGCCCAGGAGGAAGGAGTGCGGACGGCCCGCCCTGGGATCCCTGCCCAGGAGGTGGACCGGGCGGTGCGGGGTGTCATCTCCCGGGCGGGGTTCGGCGAGTGGTTCGTGCACCGGACCGGCCACGGGATCGGGCTAGAGGTACACGAGGAACCCTACATCGTGGAGGGAAACCCCCTGTCCCTGGAGGAGGGGATGACCTTCTCCGTGGAGCCGGGGATATACCTGCCCGGGGCGTTCGGCATCAGGGTGGAGGACATCGTGGTGGTGGAGTCGGGCGGTGCCCGCCGGCTGAACCGCTGCCCCCGGGAGCTTGTGGCGGTGGCTCGATGAGTTGGTGGGAAGTCCCGTACCAACAGAGGTAAAGGGGGATTCAGGAGAGGAATGGGGTTCAGGCGTTGGGTCCAGGTGGTGGACACCCACACCGCCGGGGAGCCCACCCGGGTGGTCCTCTCCGGAGGGCCTATCGTACCCGGGAAAACCATGGAGGATCGCCGGCAATGGCTCGCTCGAAATGCCGACGACTTCCGGAAATTCCTCCTGCGGGAGCCTCGGGGCCATGCCGATATGTTCGGAGCCATCGTCACTCCTCCCTGCTGCCCCGAGGCCGATTTCGGGGTCATCTTCCTCGATAACGGTGGATACCTCGGAATGTGTGGTCACGGGACAATAGGCGTGGTCACCGCCCTGGCCACGTTGGGTTGGACCGATAAGGACGAGCTCCTTTTGGATACCCCATCCGGCCCCGTCCACTGCCGCATCCACCGCCGCGGCGGGGAAGTGACGGCCGTGACCTTCCGGAACGTCCCCTCCTTTTACCTGGGGGCGGTGGAGTGGGAGGGGGTTCAGGTGCACATCGCTTACGGGGGGAACCTCTTCGCCCTGGTCGATGTCCGCTCCCTCGGGGTCGAACTCGAACGAGGGTCCCTTCCGCAGCTCGTCCGCTTGGGACTTTCCATCCGGGATTGGGTGAACGAAAACCACCGTTTCCGCCACCCAGGAACCGGCCGAGAGCTCCAGGTGGAGCTCGTGGAATTCTATGAGGAGGGGGATCCGCCTCGGAACGTGGTGGTCTTCGGCCGAGGACAGGTGGATCGCTCCCCGTGTGGTACCGGGACCTGCGCCAAAATGGCCTTCCTCCGCGCCCGGGGGTTCCTGAGGGTGGGAGAAGAGTACCGCTACCGGAGCATCCTGGATACCGAGTTCGTGGGCCGGATCGTGCAAGAGACGAGGATGGGAGGCACGCAAGCCATCATACCCGAAGTAACGGGCACGGCGCACGTGGTGGGCTTCGGACACCTAGTTTATGCGGAAGGGGACCCATTCCCCGAGGGATTCAGCCTCTTTTTGCCACCGTGGAAGCCGGACAAGGAGGGAGGATGAGGATCGAACAGCACCCCATCCTGGAATTCAGGCGGGGGCGGAGGATCACGTTCACCTTCGACGGAAGGCCCATCGAGGCCTATGAAGGGGAGACCATCGCCGCGGCGCTGCACGCCGCCGGGGTGCGGGTCCTTTCCCGCACCCGTTCCGGTGCCCCCCGGGGGCTTTTCTGCGCCATCGGGAAGTGCTCCTCGTGCCTTATGACGGTGGATGGTATCCCCAACGTGAAGACGTGCGTCACCCCAGTGCGGGAGGGAATGGTCGTCCAGTCCCAGCGGGGTCCTGGACGCCTGAATCCCGACTTCCGTCCCCGGGAGCGGGAGGTGCGGGAGCTCCGGGCGGAGGCCGTGGTGGTGGGGGCCGGGCCGGCGGGGCTCGCGGCGACGAGGGTCCTTTTGCGGCACGGGATAAAGCCCATCGTCTTCGACGAAAACCCCCACCTGGGCGGACAGCTCATAAAGCAGACCCACAAGTTCTTTGGTTCCCGGGCCGAGCGGGCGGGAGTGAGGGGGTTCTCCATTGCGGAGGAGCTCCTCTCGGAGGTAGAGGGAGAGGCGGAGGTACTCAGGCAGGCGCGGGTCCTGGGGCTTTACTTCGAGGACGGGAAACGGGTCCTCGCGGTGGCCCACACCGACCGCCTGCTCCTGGTGGAGGCGGAAGAGATCATCGTCGCCACCGGAGCGGAGGAGCGGTTCCTCCTTTTCCCGGGAAACCACCTTCCGGGGGTATACGGCGCCGGCGCGGTCCAGACCCTGATGAACGTCTACGGGGTGGTACCGGGAAAGCGGGCGCTGATGGTGGGGGCGGGGAACGTGGGCCTGATCGTCTCGTATCAGCTGCTGCAAGCCGGGGTGGAAGTAGAGGCGGTGGTGGAGGCGATGCCCGAGATTGGGGGCTACCACGTCCACGCCGCCAAGATCCGTCGCCTGGGGATCCCGATCCTCACCCGCCATACCGTGGTGCGGGCCCTGGGAGGTGAGCGGGTGGAGGGGGCGGTGATCGCCCAGGTGGACGAAAAGCTCTCCCCGATCCCTGGGACCGAGCGGGAGGTCTCGGTGGATCTCGTCTGTCTCGCCACCGGGCTCAACCCCTCCACCAGGCTCCTGGAGCAGGCGGGGGCCAGGATGGCCTATGTCCCGGAGCTCGGGGGACGGGTCCCCCTGCACACTCCCCACATGGAGACTACCCTTCCGGGGATCTACGTGGCGGGGGACTGCGCGGGGATCGGGGAGGCCTCCACCGCGATGCTGGAGGGGGAGCTGGCGGCGTTATCCCTCCTTTCCCGGAGGGGCTTGGAGCTCGGTGGAGAGATGGAGGCGACGAGGAAGTCCCTGGAGAAGTTGCGTCTCGGGCCCTTCGGGGCACGGCCCCGGGCGGGAAAGGAGAAGGTGTTCGCGCTGATGAAGGGGGGTTCCGGTGGCTGAATACCGCAGCACGGGCATCCTTATGGGTTCCGAACTAGCGGGAAAGGTCCCGCCGCGGGAGAGGCTCCTGAAACGGGCCTGTGCAGTCATCGAGTGCGTGGAAGAAATACCGTGCAACCCGTGTGAGGAAGCGTGTCCGGTGGGGGCCATCTCCGTAGGCGATCCCATCACCAACCCCCCGAACCTGGATTTCGATAAATGCACGGGATGTGGGGCGTGTGTGGGCGTGTGCCCCGGGCTCGCCATCTTCCTCCTGGACCTCTCTGGGGGAAGCGTGCGGGTCACCCTGCCCCACGAGCTTTTGCCCGTGCCCCAAGCGGGGGATGAGGTGGAGCTCCTCTCCCGGGCGGGAGAGGTTCTGGGGAGGGGAACGGTGGTGCGGACGCGGCGGGCCGGGACCACCTCCATCGTCACCGTGGAGCTCCCGGCGGAGGAGCTCTTGTGGGATGTCCGGGCAATAAGGAGGTCCTCATGAACCGTCACGCGTCCTCCGTCACGCGTCACGGAACGTGGGACGATCCCATCGTCTGCCGCTGCGAAGAGGTCACGGTATCCCAGGTGGTGCGGGCGATCCGGGAGGGCTACGACACCCTGGAAGAGCTGAAGCGGCATCTCCGGGTAGGGATGGGTCCGTGCCAGGGGAGGACGTGTCTTCCGCTCCTCGCGCGGATCCTCTCCCGGGAGACGGGGAGGCCCTTGGGGGAGGTGATGGAGGAGGTATCCATCAGGCCCCCGCTTGTGCCCGTGCCGTTCGAGCTCTGGAGGGGAAGATGAAGCGCTGTGCGGATGTGGTGATTATCGGGGCCGGCGTCACGGGCGCCGCGTTGGCATATGAGCTCGCGAAACGCGGCATCCGGGACGTGGTGATCCTGGAGCGGCGTTTCCCCTGCTCCGGGGCCACGGGCCGCTGCGGCGGCGGCATCCGCCAACAGTTCACCACCCCCCACAACATCCGGTTGGCCATGGAGTCGGTGAAGCGGTACGAGACCCTCTCTGAAGAGCTTGGGGTGGACATCGAGTTCATCCAGGGGGGATACCTGATCCTGGCGGAAACGGAAGAGGAGAGGGAAGCCCAGAGGAAGGCCGTGGCCCTCCAGAACGAACTGGGGCTTCCCTCGCGGCTGCTTTCCCCCGAGGAGGCGCTGGATGTGCTCCCGCTGCTCGACGCGAGCACCATAACGGGCGCCACCTATTGTCCCACCGACGGCCACGCCAACCCCTTCCGGGTGGTGGAGGGGTTCTTGGCCCAGGCGCGCCGCATGGGCGTGATGGTGGAGAAGTTCACCGCGGTCACCGGCCTCGTGGTGGAGAGAGGGAGGATCGTGCGGGTGCACACCTCCAGCGGGAAGATTTCCCCCGGGGCCGTGGTCAACGCCGCCGGGGCCTGGTCCGTGGAGATCGCCCGCATGGCCGGAGTGGAGCTTCCGAACGTACCGGTCCGCCACGAGATCGCCATCACCGAGCCGGTGGAATTCTTCATGGACGTCATGGTGATCTCGATCCACAACGGGATCTATTTCTCCCAAACAAAAGAGGGCCAGATCATCGGGGGGATCGGGTTCCCGGACGAGAAACCCGGGTACGTGATCTCTTCTTCCCTCCGGTTCCTGAGGGTCTACGCCCGGGAGTTAACCCGGTACGTGCCGGCTCTGGGGCAGTTAGCGGTACTGCGGCAGTGGGCCGGCCTCTACGACGTGACCCCCGACGCACAACCCGTCCTGGGACCGACCCCTGGTGTGGAGAACTTCATCCAGGCCAACGGCTACTCGGGCCACGGGTTCATGATCGCCCCGGCGGTGGCGAAGCACCTGGCCGACTACATCGAGAAGGGGATTCGGTCCGAGATATTGGAAAAGCTCTCCATCGAGCGCTTCAAGGAGGAAATCCGGGGAGAGGCGTTCGTGGTGGGTTGAGGCTCAAAGTCGGAGTACCCGTGTCCGTCGAAGCCCAAGCCCCTCCAGAGTTTTCTCCACCAGGTGGGGGCGGACCGTGAGGATCAGTGGCTTTCCGGCCTCCAGGACCTTTTCCAGCGCGGGGGCGAACCCCCCGCCCCGGAGTTCCCACGGCCCCACCTCGTCCACCACCGTTACCCGGGCTTGTCTTCCCGCTCGGATAATCGCCTCCCGGGCGAACCGGAGCCCCTCCGGGGAGAAGTAAAACCGGCGGAACCTGATCCCGGGAGGGTCCAGGGAGCAGAGGGGCGCCTCTTTCCCCGTGAGGAGATCCCGCACCCGGTAGCCGTAGGTGATGCCGTCCCGCAGGATCCGGGGGGAGATCACCCCTCCCACCCGGTGTCCCGCGGTCCGAAGCGCCGCGGCCATAGCCGCGGCGGTTTTGGTCTTTCCGGCCCCGATCCCCCCGGTGAGGATCACCGCTCGGACCTTCCCCCGGAGGAGCTCCTCCAGGATCCCCTGCCATTCAGGATCTAACTTCATCCCCGGGATCTTACCGCGGGGCGCGGCCTCGAGGTTTCGGGACAGATGTCCGTTATATTCGGCACCTATGAACTTCCGCAAGCGCGCAAAATCGGTTCCAATTTGCTTCAACATGCTATACGCCGAGGTAAACCTGGAAACGTTGCGGGATAACCTGCGGCGGCTCCGGGATCTTCGGAATGATACGGATGTTCTCCTCGTGGTAAAGGGGGACGCCTACGGCCACGGGCTGAAGGCCGTGGCGGAGGCGGCGGCTGACCTGGTGGATTGGTTCGGGGTGGGGACGTTGGCCGAGGCCCGCACGATCCGGGCGCTGGGCATCGGGAAGCCCGTCCTGGTCGTGGCGGCCCTCTCCACCCGGGACCTTCCCGCGGCGATCCGGGAGGGGTTCCACTTCGTGACGGGGGATTGGGAATACCTCCGGGAGGCGGAGCGGGCCGCCGCGGCGGCCCGGGCTCCCGCGTTCGTGCACATCCTGGTGGATGGCGGACAGGGTCCCCTCGGGTTCCGGCCCGAGGAGGTGGAGGGCCTGGTGCGGGAGCTCTCCTTCCTCCCCCACGTGGAGCCCGTGGGGATCTGCTCGCACCTCCCCGTGGCCCACAGCGACCGGCCGGAGGCGATCGCCCTCACCGCCGCCCGGATAGCCCGTTTCCGAGAGCTCGTCCTGCGGCTCGAGCGGCGGGGGCTGAGGTTCCCGTTTGTGCACATCGCGAATTCGGCGGGATTCCTCTCCTTCCCGGAAACCTCGGCGGAGCCCTTCAATCTGGTGCGGATCGGGGTGGCCGCCTATGGATATGTGGACCGGTTCTGGCGGGAGTGGGGGCTGCGCCCCGTGGCCCGGGTGTGGAGCGAGGTGGTCGCGCTGCGGAACCGATCCTCCCCCGGGGCCGAGAGGCTGGCGTTGTTGGGGGTGGGGTACCGGCATGGGTTGAGCGATCGGCTGCGGTGGGCCTGGGTGAACGGCGCCCGGGCGCCCGTTTGGGGCCGAATCGGGATGGACGAGCTCGCCCTGGACGTATCCGGGATCCCGGGGGTGAAGAGGGACACAGAAGTCCTCCTCTTCGACGGGACCGGGGAGAACTTTCAAGGGTGGATGCTCCCGACGCTCGTTCCTATGCTTGCCCACGCCGAACGGAGCTGGACGAAAGCTCGCGCGCCGGGACGCGACGCGGTCCTCACCGGGTGAGGGCGATCCCGATGATGGTGACCCACATGGGGATCAGCACCGAAAGGGCCATGCGGTACAAACTGCGGATCTCTTTGTAGGGCCCATTGATCTGTTCCCGCATTTGCAGCAACTCGGTCTCAAGCCTTCCCAGGCGTCGGTCGATCTGTTCGGACGTCCCCTCGATCTTCGCCATTCGCTCCTCGAGACCCGTTTGTGCTATGTCAAAGCCATTATACCGTGGCGGTGCATCCGCGGGGTAGAATGAGGGCGGAATGGACGAGGGAATCTTGGGGCTCGTGGCAGCGGTGGTGATCGGATTGGCCCTTCTCGGGGTCCTCCTGTTCCAGTCCTCGGCGGTGTACGTGGAGACGCCGTCTTCCGGCGAGGTCCTGGCCAACCCCGCACGGGTGGCCGTGGGAGGCCTTCCCGAGGGGACAGAGGTGGGGGTACGGCTACGGGACGCCCTGGGCCGGGTGTTGGCGGAAAAGGCCCTCGCGTTTCGGGGCAGCCGCGCCGAGGGCCTCCTCTATTTTGACCTCCCCACGGCCCCCGAGGGGCACCTGGAGGTCTTTTCCCTTTCGGGAGGGAAAACCCTCGTGCGGGTCCCGGTTCGCTTCGCGGGGAGCCGGGGCATTTGGGTTAAAGTCTTCTTCCTCGACGCGGGGGGAAAGCCTTTCCCCGCGGTGCGCCGGATCCCCGCTACTCCCCGGGTGGCCACCGAGGCGATCCGGGCGTTGCTCGCCGGTCCCACCCTGCCCGAGGAGCGGGCGGGGATCTGGACGGCGGCCCCCATGGGGGCGAAGCTGCGCTCCCTCTCCATTACCGGGGGTGTGGCCGATGTCACCGTTTCGGTGCCCGACCCAAACGCCCCAGTGCTGGAGCTCTTCGCCGCTCAACTCCGGCAGACCCTCCTCCAGTTCCCCACCGTCTCCCGGGTGGAGGTGGGGTTCGTCGGGGGATGATCCCTGGCCCCTTTCGCTTACATCCGCTATCTTCAGGGCGAAAGGGGGAAAGGGATGAAAGCCTTCCTCAAAGGGATTCTGGAGCGCGCGCCGGGGGAATACGCCGAGGTGCGCTGGGAAGAGGTCTCCCACTCCCGGGTCGTCTTCCAGCGGGACCAGCTCATGGCCCTGGAGGCGTCCCGGGAGGCCGGGGGGATGGTGCGGGTCCTGGTAGAAGGGGCCTGGGGGATCGCCGTCTTCACCGACCCGGAGGAGATCCCCAAGAGATTAGAGGAAGCCGCCTCTTTGGCCCGCGCCGCCTCCGGCCACGTGCGGGATCGGATCAGGTTGGCCCCGGTGGGGCCGGTGGAGGACAAGGTCGCCCTCTCCGTGGAGGAGGACTTCCGAGAGGTTCCCCTGGAGGAAAAGAGAAAGCTCGCCCAGCGCTACAACGAGCTCATCCTAGGTTACTCGGACGAGATCGTGGCCAGCGGGGTAAGGTATGCGGATTCGGTGCGCCGGGTGATCTTCGCCAACACAGAAGGCACATACATCGAGCAGGAGATCCCCGACGTGACATTACATTTGAGCGCTACGGCCCGCCGCAACGGCGATATCCAGCAGGCGTTCGAATCGCTTGGGGCGGCGGCGGGTTATGAGTTCGTGAGGGACCGGGAGGAGAAGGCCCTGGCGGCGGCGAAGAGGGCGGTGGAGCTCCTTTCCGCGAAGCCCGTGAAAGGTGGCCGCTACACCGTTGTTCTGGACCAAGACCTCGCCGGGGTCTTCATCCACGAGGCCTTCGGGCACATCTGCGAGGCCGACTTCCTCCTGCGGAACGAGCCCATGCGTAGAGTGATGGAACTCGGGAAGCGATTCGGGACGGAGGCCCTGAACGTGGTGGAGGACGGCTACATCCCCGGCCGCCGCGGGAACACCCCCTACGACGACGAGGGAGTCCGCCGCCGCAAGATCTACCTCATCAAGGAGGGAGTGCTCACCGGCCTCATGCACTCCAGAGCTACGGCGGCCGCCACGGGGATGGAGCCCACCGGAAACGCCCGGGCCGTCTCCTGGGAACACGAGCCCATTGTCAGGATGCGCAACACCTACATTGAGCCTGGTGAAGCCACGTTCGAGGAGCTCCTCAAGGGGATCGACTACGGGATCTACGCCAAGGGGTCCTTCGGGGGGCAGACCGAGTTCGAGCAGTTCACCTTCTCCGCTGCGTACGCCTACGAGATCGTGGGCGGCGAGATCGGGGAGATGCTGCGGGACGTGGTCCTCACCGGGAACGTGTTTGAAACCTTACGCAACATCGAGCTCTTGGGAGAGGATTTCGAGCTCAGGGGCAGTGCTGGAGGGTGCGGGAAGGGCGGCCAAAGTCCCCTGCCCGTGACCTTCGGGGCGCCTCACGTGCGCATCAGGGACGTGATCGTGGGAGGGAAGTGATGGGGATTCTAGAGAAGGCCGCGGCCGTGGCCAAGGAAGCTGAGCTCTACGAGGAGTATCGGGAAGGAATAGGGGTTTCCTTCCGGGGTGGGGAGCTTGAGAAGGTGAAGTCTGAGGCGGTGTTGGGTCGGGCGTTGCGGGTGATCCTGGACGGAAAGCTGGGTTTCGCCTCCACCGCCGGCGAGGAGGAGGACTCCCTGGTGGAGGCCGCGGTGGCCTCGGCCCGGCATGGGGGTCCCGCCCCCTTCTCCTTCCCCGAGCTGAAAGGGGAGCAAAGGGTGGAGGTGCTGGATCCCGAGGTCCGAAAGCTCTCCCCTGAGGACCTCCTTGAGTGGGGAGAGGAAGCGGTCAAGGCCATCACCGGGGAGTTCCCGGGGATCATCGCCGATGTCCACCTATTCCGGGGGGAGAGCTCCGTGCGGCTGGCTAACACCAGCGGAGGCGCCCGGGAAGAGCGCCGCAGCTACTTCGGGATGTACGTGGAGGCCCAACACGTAAAGGAAGGGGACATCTGGCTGCTTTGGGTGGGGAAGACGGTGCGGAAGCGGGAGGACCTCTCCCCCGAGGAGCTCGTTTCCCAGGTGATCCGGTACCTGCGGTGGGGTGAGCGGGTGGTCCCACCGCCCACGGGAAAGCCCCCGGTCCTCTTCACCCCGCGGGGGGCCATCGTACTTTACCTTCCTCTACTCGTGGGGTTCTCCGGGCTTTCGGTCTACATGGGCACCTCCCCGCTCAAGGGGAAGCTGGGGGAGGAGGCCTTCGATCGGAGGCTCACCATCGTGGACGATGGTGCCTTGCCCTTCGGCCCCCGCTCGGGTTCCTTCGACGACGAGGGGGTTCTCACGGGGAGGTTGCCGTTGGTGGAGGAGGGGGTGGTCCGACACTTCTATTACGACTTGCGGGCGGCGGCCCTGGCAGGGGCTGAGCCCACGGGAAACGGTATGAAGGGGGCCTTCTTCGGCGGGGGATTCCGCACTCCCCCGAGTCCCGGGCCGCGGAACGTCCTGGTCTCCCCAGGGGAGGGAACGCTGGACGAGCTCATCGCCGAGATGAGAGAGGGGATCATCGTGGAGGGGGTATTGGGACTGGGGCAGGGGAACATCCAGTCCGGGGCCTTCTCCAACAACGTGAGCACCGGCTTCGTGGTGCGGGATGGAGAGGTGATCGGACGCCTCAAGAACACCATGATCGCCGGGAACGCCTACGAAGTCCTGAAGGAAAACCTCGTGGCCGTTGGGGCCGAGGCGGAGTGGTGCCATGGTATCTACAAATCCCCGCCCCTCTTGGTGGAGGGAGTTTCAGTGGTGTCGCGCTGATCCGCAGTTAGCGGCGAGATCGTTCCCCCGGCCCCAAGGATCGGTCCTTGGGGCTATTTTTGTATAGGCCCCTCTCGAAAACGTGGTATACTGGGTAGGGTGGGCGTGCGGGCAAGCTGATATTTCCTACGCCTCAGCCCTAATCCATTTCGGGAGGGGATTTTCCATGCGAAAGCGTTTCCTAGGGTGGGTGGTGATGGGGGCATTCGTAGGAGTTGCCATGTCGATCTTCATGGGTCCCGTGACGGCGCAAACCGTCCAGGCGGAGCTCAAGCGGATCGCTCAAGAGATCTACTCGGTAGAGGAAGGTCTCGCGGACCTCGAGCTCCGAGCTGAAGGAGCAACAGTTCCCAAGACCATCCTCGAGCTTGAGCAAAAGAATCTGGATTACGAACACCGCCTCTGGGAGCTCACCGCAAACCTCATAGAACAGGAAGAGATTTTCTTTGAGATGAAGCCCGAGCTTTTCCGCCTCGCGGCCGCGGGTGAGGCCAAACCCTTGGCGCTCCTAATCGCCCTCGAGAAGGCGATCGCTCAGGCCAAGGACCGGCTGGCCGCGGCGTGGAAGAGGAGCGCGGCGGTGGAGTGGGCCTTGGTGTCCGCAAAGCAGCGGCTCTTCGCCTCCCCCGCGGGCGCAGGCCCCGGGTGCTGTGTTAAATTCGATCCGCTCCCGTTGGGAACGGTTTATCACGTGGGAGATGTCTTCGCCGATTGTGCCAGGATCACCGTGCTTCCATTTACTTGGGCCAGTGGGGGCACGACGTCCGCGGGCTACGCTCGGGTGGTCGCTTCCGCCAAGGCAGGAGGATCCGGACACGAACTAGCCGTGAATAACGTGAACCTTGGTTTAGATTTCGGCCAACCCCTCAAGGGCCTAACCCTTAAATTTGGGGAATACGGAGGGAACCTGAACATAGAGGTAAACGGAGATTTTCGCAATTTTGAGAACTTCAAGGACATCGACGGGAAGACCATCGGTGGGGTTCACGTCTCGGTTCCCGTGGGCGGCTACGGAAACGACAAGGGCGTGCTCAAGTTGGAAGGGGAGATCGATACACTCGTGATCGGTGGACAGGAGTTGTTCCTGGACGATATCTGTCCCATCGAGGGATAGTTTGTTGTTTCCAGTAAAAGGGGCCTCCACAATGGAGGCCCCTTTTCTTTGGGGTCGGTGGGAGTCCCGGGGATTACACCTTGAGGCGGCCGCCCATGGTGAGGGCCATTATGGCTTTCTGGACGTGGAGGCGGTTCTCGGCTTGGTCGTAGATGAAGGAAAGATCCGGGTCGTCGCAGAGCTCGGGATCGGCCTCGTTTCCTCGGTCTACAGGCATGACGTGCATGAGGTACCCGGGCTTACAGAGCTCCCGCTGGCGCTTCACGGTGTACTTCCAGTCGATGTACTTCTGCGCCAGCTTTATCTCCTCTTCCTTCCCGATCTCGTAGCGGCGCGGCGACATCCAGTTCCGCGGGAAGACTACCACCGCTCCCTTCAGGGCGTCGTCGAGATCTCGGGTGACCTCGAACTTCCCCCCCGACTCCTCGGCGTACTTTTCCGTGAGCTCGATGATCTCCCGGTCGAGCTCGTACTCCTTGGGGTGGGCGAGCACCACTTCCATCCCGAACCGGGCGGCGATGAGGAGCTCCGATTGGATCGAGCCCCAGGAGCGCACCCAGGGGGAATAAGCCCACATGATCACGTACTTCACGCCCCTGAGCTCCCCGAGCTTCTCCTTGAGGGTGTAGATGTCGGTGAGGGCTTGACAGGGGTGGTAGACATCGGAGGCCATGTTGATCACCGGGACCTCGGCATACTGGGCGAACCGGTACATGATCTCGGTGCCCTCGCCGTAGCGGGAGACCTTGTCCTCGAGGAGTCTTATCCCGATTCCGTCGGCGTAGCGGGCCATCACCTTGGCGGTGTCCTTGATGGTCTCCCCGGCCCCGGGCCGGTCCTCAAGGGAAAGCCTCAAGGTGGAGGCGTCGATGTACTGGGCGTGTCCCCCGAGCTGGGTCATGGCCGTCTCGAAGGAGAGTCTCGTCCGGGTGGAGGTGTTGAAGAAGAGCATGAGGAAGGTCTTGTCCTTGAGCGGGTAATGGGGAACGCCCTCGTAGTGGAGTGCCTTCAGGTGATCCGTCACCTGGAGGACAACTCGCAGCTCCTCATCGGTCCAGTCTTTTATGGAGATAAGGTCCTTTCCCGCCAGTTCGAACCAGCTCATGATTCCCCCTTTCGGTTCGGTAACGCGTGACGAATTTTGTCGCCATTTTTTCACCCGTCACGCGTTACGCGTCACCCGTTACAAAATCAGGGCCAGGAGCCCTTTCTGGGCGTGCAGGCGGTTACCGGCCTCCTCGAACACCACCGAGTTCGGCCCGTCGATCACCTCGTCGGTGACCTCCATCCCGCGGTCCGCCGGGAGGCAGTGCATGTAGATGGCGCCGTTGGTGAGCTCCATCTTCTCCTTCGTGGTGATCCAGTGCTTGTTGGCCTCGAAGAGCGCTTTGGCTTTCTCAGGGTCCATAGGCCCGGAGCCGTCGGTGGGCTGCACCGTCCAGGACTTGGGGTAGACCACATCGGCGTCCTTGAACGCCTCGTCCATGTCGTGGACCACCTGGAAAGAGCCCCCGTACCGCTTCACGTTCTTCTCCACGAAGTTCAAGACGTTGGGGTCGAGGTCGAAGCCCTTGGGGTGGGCGAGGGTGATCTCCATCCCGAAGAAGCTCGCGGCGATGATGGCCGACTGGGGCACCGCCAAGGGTTTCTCCACCGAGCCCGAATACGCCCACGACATCACGAACTTCTTGCCTTTGAGTTCCCGGAGCTTCTCCATCATCACCATGAGGTCGGCCAGGGCCTGGCAGGGGTGGTACATGTCGTCCTCCATGTTGATGACGGGGATCCGGGCCCAGCGGGCGAACTCCCTGATGAGGAGGTTTCCTTTGCCGTACATCCACCCGGTCTTGGCGCCGTAAATGCGGATGGCGATCCCGTGGCCCATCTCCGAGAGCACCCGGGCCACATCGGACACGCGCTCGGTGGTGTAGGCCTGCTCTTCCCCCGGGAGGGCAGGGGTGTACACGGCACCGGGCTGTAGGAAGATGGCGTGCCCCCCCAGCTGCTGCATTCCCACCTCGAAGGAGTTCCTGGTGCGCAGCGACGTGTTGTAGAAGAGCATGAACAGGGTCTTTCCGTCCAGGAGCTTATGGGGTTCCCCCCGGATGAGCTTGCGCTTGAGGTCGAAGGCCACCTCCAGAATGGTCTCGATCTCCTCCCGATCGAACTCCATCAAGGTGATGAAATCCCTTCCCCGTAGATCCGTGCTCGCCATTTCCCCTCCTTTTTGGACCCGTCACGCGTCACCCGTTACGCGTCACGGAGGATTTGGGTTCCGGCCTTACCCTCCAGGACCTCGATGGCCTGGAACAGATGCCCTATGGCGGCCCGCTCGCCGCCAGCCTCCACGAACCGCACCGCCGCCCGCACCTTGGGCTCCATGGAGCCTTTTCTGAAGTGGCCCTCAGCCAAGTATCTTCGGGCCTCAGAAGCGGTCATCCGATCGATGGGGGTCTCGTCGGGCTTGCCGTAGTTGAGCATTACCTTTTCCACGTCGGTGAGGATGAGGAATACATCGGCCCCCACATCTGCGGCCAAGCGTTGGCCCGCGAGGTCTTTGTCGATAACTGCCTCCACCCCCCGGAGCCGGCCGTCTTCCTTGACCACCGGGATCCCCCCGCCCCCGGAGGCAATGACGATGACCCGGTTAGCTAGGAGGGCCTTTATGGCGTCCCGCTCTATGATGGCTTTCGGATCCGGCGAGGGGACCACCCGGCGCCAGCCCCTACCGGCGTCCTCCACGATGTGCCAACCCTTCTCTACCCGTAACCTTTGGGCCTCCTGCTCAGTGTAGAAAGGGCCAACGGGCTTGGTGGGGTTCTGAAAGGCGGGGTCGCCTTTGTCTACCAGGACTTGTGTTACCACGGTGGCGATGGGGATATCTCCCCGGCCCTCCCGGTCCAGGATGTTGTGGAGGGTCTGCTGGATCATGTACCCGATGAGGCCCTGGGTCTGGGCACCGCAGGCGTCCATGGGCATGGGGGGCACGATCTCCTTGGCTGCTTCCTGCTGCAACAGGAGGTTCCCCACCTGGGGACCGTTGCCGTGGGTGATCACCAGGCGCCATTTGCCGGAGAGGACCATCTGGGCCAACTGCTCGCAGGCCCGCTGCACGTTCTCCAACTGTTCCGCGAAGGTCCCTTTCTGTCCCCGCTGCAAAATGGCGTTCCCGCCCAGGGCCACTACAACGGTTTTTTTATCCACGCCAGGCCTCCTTTCCCTACGCTTCATACACCTTGCGCATCCTATCCCAGTGGTTCTTCATACTGCGGGCGGCGGCCCGGGAGTCCCCGGCAGCGATGGCCTCCAGGACCTTTCCGTGGATCTCCGCCACCCGCTCGAGCTCCTTGGGGGTGTTCATGTAGAAGTTATGGGCAAACTCCCGGTAGACCTTCTGGTCCATGGTTTCCACCAAAAGCTTCATCACCGCGATGATCAAGCGGTTGTGGGTGGCCTCGGCCAGGGCGCAGTGGAACTCCTTGTCCAGGGAGAAATAGCGTTCGAAATCGTTGGCCCGGGCGAGGGAGAGCATGGCCTCGTATATGCCCCGAAGCTTGGTGACATCCTCCTTGGTGGCGTAGCGGGCGGCGAGGGAGGCCACCACGGGATCGAAGGCCCCGCGGGCCTCCATGATCTCCAAGCACCCCGCCTCCGACTCCAACACCACCAAAGGCTCGCTCTCCTCTTCCCCGGTGGGGCTTCGGCGCACGAAGTTCCCCCGGCCCACCTTGGCCTCCACGATCCCCACCGCCTCCAGCGCCGCCAGGGCCTCGCGAACGGAAGCCCGCGATACCCCCATGAGTTCGGCAAGTTCTTTTTCGGAAGGAAGGCGTTCCCCTACTTTGAACACGCCCTCCTTTATGAGGCGGATGATCTGTTCGGCCACCTGGGCCGATACCTTGGTGGGGCGCACCGGCTGGATGAGCTGGGACATCTCCTCGCGGATAGGTTTGGCAGTCATGCTGTCAGACAATATACCTTTATCCCGAACTTCCCGCAAGATTTCGGGCGAGAGGGGAAACTTGGGATGTGCTCGCGGGGATGGAAAACCACACCACGTATGCTAAGCGGGACCTAGGGAATGCGGTCGGCACTCTAAACGCCCGGGAGCTCCACATCCCCGCCCCCGGGAAATCACATATCGAGGAACCTCACCTCCTTTGAGACGAAATAGGGCGCCAGCTTACACCGGCGCCCTTTCCTCCTTCAACCCGTAACGCGTTACGCGTCGCCTTTACGTGGACCGGATTTCCCGGCGCATGAAGATCACGTAGGAGATGGCGAAGCACACGGAAGTCAACGCCACAAGCCCCACCAGCTGCGGCCAGACGATGAGGAGGCTTTGGCCCAGGGGGAGGGGGCTCGTGGGGATGGTAGCCTCCTGCAACAACGCCGCGATCCCCAGCCCCCGGTAACTGGGGATGAGGATGGCGGTGGTGGCTTCCTCGTATAGGGCCACCGGCGAGAACCTGAGCACCAGGTCCCGGATGGATTCGTGCTTGGCGAAGACATCAGCGCTCACCCCGGGTTTTATGGGCGCCACCTGATCGGCGATGAGCCCCGCGAGCATGTACAAAAACAGGGTGAAGAAGAGCCACAACGCGATGGAAGCCAGGGCCGAGGTGGCCGTCTGGCGGAAGACGATGGAGAAGAGGATCCCCAAGCTCAGCCAGAACCCGAGGTACACCACGCTGATCACGAAGAACATCGCGGCCCGGGAGATCTCCGCCCCACCGGGAGGGAAGCCGAGGATGTAGAGGCCGAGCCCCACGATGATCAGGATAATGCTTGCCACAGCGATTCCCAGGGCCGTAAGCCCCGCTAGGAACTTCCCGTTTATCCACCAGTCGCGGTAGATGGGCTGCGATAAGACCCGGGATACCGTGCCCCGGTTGAATTCGCTGTTTATGGCGTCGAACCCCAGCACCACTCCGATCAGGGGCCCGAAGAAGGCCAAGAAGCCCAAGAACGAGGGAAGCCCCCCGCCGCTCACCGTGAAGAGACGAAGGTAAATGTATTCGCTTTCGGTTTCCTGGCCGAACAGCGCCTGAGCCGCGAGGTACGCCGAAGCTCCGCCCACGATGAGGATGAGGAAAAAGAAGATGACGAAGCGTTTACTCCCCAGATGATCCGCGAGCTCTTTCCAAAATACGGCGTTCATGGCTCACTCCTGGAAGTACCGGAGGTAGATCTCCTCCAGGGTGTAGGTGTGGCCCTTGAGCTCCACCAGCTCCGCCCCACTCTCGATCACCGCCCGGGCGATCCGAGGGCGTACATCCTCGGTGGCCTTCACCCGGATGAGATCCCCCTCGACTTCCACGGAGGTCACGCCCTCGATCCCCCGCAGCGTATCGAGGAGGGCTTCATCCACCCTGGAGGCCCGCACTTCGAAGAGGTGTTGGCCTTCTTCCACCACGGCGCCGAGTTCCCCCACGCTCCCCTGGGCCACCAATTTCCCCTGATGGATGATCCCCACACGGTCACATATCCGTTGTACCTGGTGGAGGAGGTGGGAGGAGAGCATGATGGTCATCCCCTTCTCCTCCCGCAGGCGCACGATCATCTCCAGGATCTGCTGTGCTCCCTCGGGGTCGATTCCGGAGGTGGGCTCGTCCAGGATCACGAACTTTGGGTCCTTGAGGAGGACGTCGGCGATACCCAGCCGCTGCCTCATCCCCCGGGAGAACGCCCCCACCCGGCGCTCGGCCACGTCGGAGAGGCCCACGATCTCCAGGACCTCGGCCACGCGTTTTTTCGCTTCCCTTTCAGGGATGCGATTGAGGTACGCGGTGTAGAGGAGGTTCTCCCGGGCGGAGAGGTCGTCGTAGAAGCCCAGATTCTCGGGGAGGTAGCCGGTGAGGCGTTTCACCTTGAGGGGTTCCCGGGCGGGGTTGTAGCCCAGGACCTTGACCTCCCCGGCGGTGGGCTCGGTGAGGCCGAGGAGGATCAGAATGGTGGTGGTCTTCCCGGCGCCGTTGGGGCCGAGGAGGCCGTAGATCTCCCCTTCCCCGATCTCGAGGTCGAGGCCGTCCACCGCCTTGACCCCGTCGTAGTACTTCTTGAGGCCTTTCGCCTCCACCACTAGGCTCATCAGCGCCTCCCGAGCCTCACGAAGATCCCCGTGAGCCCGGCCACCACCACCACGATCACTGCCACTCCGACCCAGCCCCAGCTCATGGCCGCGCCCACGGTCACCCGCAGCTTCAGGGACTCGCGGTCCTCCTTGCCGGCGGCGGTGATGTTGATCTCGTAGTCGCCGGGGATGGCCCGCTCCCGGGGCTTGATGATTACCTCCACTACCTGGGGCTTGAGGGTTTGAGCTAGAGGATCCAGAGACTCGACCTTTTCGGGCTTAAAGGTGACCTCCCAGCCCTTGGGTTTGGAGGCGTAGAAGTCGATGTCGGTGATGGGAGCGGAACCCTCGTTCCAGATGTAGAGCTTGAACACCCGCTCCTTTCCCGCGGTGGCCTTGATGTTACGAGTATCTCCCTTCCCGAAGACCTCTGCTTCGCTTCCCAGGCGAAGTTCATAAGTCCCGGTGATCACGGCCTTGAGGTCGAGCTTGGCTTCCACCTCCCCGGCGCTGGCCACGAAGGTCAAGGGATACTCTCCCTTTTCGGCCCCGAAGGGGGGCGTGACCACGAACTTGATCCACTCGGAGGAGTTCTTGCCCACCTTAATGGAGGTAATGCGTTGATCCTTCCACCTGGGGGTGAAGTAGGCGCGCCACCCCATGGGGACCTGTCCCTTGAGCTCCACTACCCTGTCCTCGTCGGCCTCGTTTTTAATCTGGATCTCGAACTCGAACTTCTCCCCGGCGGGGTTCTCCAGCGCAGGGTAATCCACCGTGAGAGTGAGTCCTTTTACCTCCTCTTCCTCAGCGGTTTCCGTCTTCTCCCGCTGGTAAGTGACCACTACGGTGAACTTCTTCTCGATGGCTCCATCCTTCGTGCGGGCCACCAACTCGAAGGAGTAGTCGCCGGATTCGGCCCCTTCCGGGGGCTTTGCGCGGAACTTCACCGTGACTTTGTTGTCCTCGCCGGGGAGGAGATAAAGGCCCATGATCTGGGTGCGTGGGTAGCTGGAGGTCTCGAGACGTGGGTTCCAGTCCTCCGGCCCCGAGATCTCGAACACGATCTCTTCGGGGTTTTCACCGTAATTGATGAGGACAACGTCTAAGTTCACGTCCTTTCCTTCGGGAAGAACGATATGGGGGTAAGCAGCGTAGAAGGCGAAATCACGTTTGAGTTCTTGGGCCATCCCCACCAACGCAAACGCAAGGAGACAGACAAAAACGAGCTTCGTCCTCATTCCTCCCTCCTGCAGTAGGAGTTTTTCTATGTGCCCTCAAGAGAAGCTACCTAATTTTAAGGGGCAAAGAGGCTCTCGCGTCAAGGGGTTCAGCTAAAATGGCTCGGAGATGGAGATCGTCGAGATCTGTAACCTCCTTGGCCTTCCGGAGCGGGTGGCCGAGATCTACCGGGAGCGGGGGATCGGGGAGCTTTACCCGCCCCAGGAAGCGGCCCTCAAGTGCGGGATCACCGAGGGCAAAAGCCTTGTCCTCACCGCCCCCACCGCCTCGGGAAAGACCCTGGTGGCGGAGCTCCTCATATTGCACGTGGCCCTCGTCCGCGGAGGACGATCCATGTATCTCGTTCCGCTCAGAGCCCTGGCCGGGGAAAAGTTCCAGAGCTTTCGGGAGCTCTTCACGCCCTTTGGGTTCAAGGTGGGAATCTCCACCGGGGACTTCGACCGCGTGGACCGGGACTTGGCCTCCTACGACGTCCTCGTCCTCACCAACGAGCGGGCCGACTCCATTATGCGCCAGCGGCCGAGCTGGTTCTTCCGCGGGTTAGAGCTTGTGGTGGTGGACGAGGTGCACCTCCTCGGGGATCCATACCGCGGCCCTACTCTGGAGGTGCTGCTTTCGGCGCTCCGGCGGGAGCGGCCGGGGCTCCAGTTGCTCGCACTTTCGGCCACCGTGGGAAATCCCGAGGAGATCGCGGGATGGCTGGGGGCGGAAGCGGTGGTGAGCGACTTCCGCCCGGTTCCCCTGCGCAAGGGAATCTTCTGGGAAGGGGCGCTCTTCTTCCCCCACGAGGGTCCCCGCCCCCTGGAGCTGGAAGGGCGCCTCGAGCCGGTGGTGGGGCTGGCCCTGGACTGCGTGCGGGAAGGAGGGCAGGCCCTGGTGTTCGTATCCACCCGCCGCTCGGCCCAGGCCGCGGCCCGGAAGCTCGCCCGCTACATGGGGGATTTACTCTCCGAGGCCGAGAAGAGGGAGCTCCTCCGGCTCTCGGAGGAGATCCAGCGGGAGGTGGAGGGAAGGACCTCCCTCTCGGTGGAGCTCGCCAAGTACGTGGCGGAGGGGGTGGCGTTCCACCACGCCGGCCTTCCCGCCGCCCACCGGCGCCTCGTGGAGGGCGCGTTCCGGGATAGGCTCCTCAAGGCCCTCTGCACCACCACCACCTTGGCCGCGGGGGTGAACCTCCCGGCGCGCCGGGTGATCATCCGAGACGTGCGCCGCTACGATCCCCCGTACGGCTCCCGTTACATCCCCGCCCTGGAATACCACCAGATGGCGGGCCGGGCCGGGAGACCGGGCCTCGATCCCTACGGCGAGGCGATCCTCATCGCCAAGAACGAGGAGGAGTTCCAGGAGCTGGTTTCCCGGTTCGTGCTCGCGCCCCCGGAGGAGATCCGCTCCCAGCTCGCCCAGGAGGGGGCCCTGCTCTTCCACCTCCTCGGCGTGATCGCCGCGCGCTACGTGAGGACCTTGGCCGATATCCCCGCCTTCTTCGGGCTGACCCTGTTCGCGCGGCAGTTCGACCCCGGGGAGCTCGCGACCTCCCTCAAGCGGGGCCTGGAATACCTCGACTTCGAGGGCTTCGTCGAGGCGGTGGGGGAGCGGCTCTCTCCAACCCCCTTCGGGGCCCTGACCGCCCGGCTCTACATCCACCCCGTCACCGCCGTGGTCCTGCGGGACGGGCTCCGGGAGGCCCGGCGCCGGAAAAAGCGCCTCCCCATCGCGTTCTTCCAGTTGGCAGCTAGCACCCCGGATATGGAGCTTGTGCGGGTGAGCTCCCGGGACCTCCCGGAGCTCGAGGCCTTCGTGGAGGACAGCGAAGGGACCTGGTTCCTGGAGGTCCCAAGCTTCGGGGAGCGGGGGTTCAGGAGGTTTTTGGCCGAGGTGAAGACGGCCCAGGTCCTGGTGAACTGGATCGAGGAGAAAAGCGAGGAGGAGCTCTACATCGATTTCGGCGTAGGGCCGGGGGACCTGCATCGGCTGGTGGAGACGGCCGACTGGCTCCTCTATGCCGCGGAGAGGATCGCGGAGCTCTTCGGCCTGGAGTTACCGGAGCTCCCCCGTCTCAGGCGGCGGGTGCGGTACGGGGTCAAGGAGGAATTGCTCCCGTTGGTGGAGCTCAAGGGGATCGGAAGGGTCAGGGCAAGGACCCTCTACGAGGCCGGCTTCACCGATCCCAGGAAGATCGCCCACGCGGCGCCCTCCGCCATCGCTGTGCTCCCCGGCTTCGGGGAAAAGCTCGCCGAGGGCGTGGTGGAGGAAGCACGCCGGCGCATACGCGCCTATTTCGGTACCCCATGAGCCTCTGCGAGTAGCGCCCGGTGAACCGGCTCCAAGGGAGTTCCCCGGGGATCCCAGCGGAGCTGCTCCGCGTAAGTGCGATGGGGACGGTACCTCCTCACCAGGTCCTCGAGCTTCCTTGTGCCCAGAAGCACGGGCAAGATCCGGTCCAAGGAGGAGATTCCGAGCCCGAGGGCCTCGGCGTAAACCAGGTACCCCACCTCCCGGGGATCGAACCCCATGAGGTACGCGCCCACGGCGTCCACGGCCACGGGGTCGGTCCCCGCCAGCGCCACCCGGTGAGGGACCTCGGTGCCCGCGGTGGGGCCGTCCCCTTCCATCCCCGCGAACCCGTCGATCACCGAGAGATCTGGCCGCAGCCACCGCGCGAGATGCGCCAACGTGAGGTTTATCGCGGGATACCCCTGGTGGATCTTTGGCTTGTCGCCGCCCTGGATCGCCCCCACCACCATGTTCTTGAGGGAGAGGGTGACGATCACCGTGTCGTGGGTCTTGGGGAGCGCCACCGAGATCCGGAAGGATTCCAACGCCGTCCGCGCGACCCGCACCGGGATCCGCTCGCCGTTCGTGCCGAAGGCCTCCAGGATCTCGTAGCGGTCGCGGTTCAAGTCGAGGAACTCTACGTCGAGTCTCTCTGCGAGCCGGTGGTATCCGAAGGTGCGGAAGGCCTTGTCCGTATCTACCGCCGAGCCCTCCCCCACGATGATGCGCTTGGGGTCGTGGGCCGCTACGGCCTCAAGCACCGCCTCCAAGGCATCCACGTGAGTGGAGGCAAGCTGAACTGTAGCGGAGACGCAATTGGGCTTAATGAGTACCGTCTCGCCCCGCAGCCCCTGGAGCTCGCCCCGCTCGGCGAGGGCGCCGAGCACAGCCGCGATCCCGGCGCGGCGGTCCTCCACGTTCCCGGCCACGGCCACGTGGGTCTCCATCTCACTCCCTCCGATAGGGCTGGCCCAGGGCCTTGGGGAACCGGGCCCTCCCGATGGCCAGGGCCACCACCGCCAACGTGGCGATGTAGGGGATCATGCGCACGAACTGGTACGGGATCCCCCCGCCGAACCCGGCCACCGAGGCGAGCTGGATCGCCAGGGCGTCGAAGTACCCGAAGAGGAACCCCCCGAGCAACGCCAAGAAGGGGTTGAGCTTGCTGAAGACCACGTTCGCCAGGGCGATGAACCCCCGTCCCGCGGGAAGGGTGGGGCTCACGGTGTGAAGCCAGTCCAGGCTGAGGAAGGCTCCGGCCAATCCCCCCAATGCCCCGCCGAAGACCACCGCCAAAAGCCGCACCCCCTCCACCGGTACCCCCACCACGTCCGCGGCCACCGGATTCTCCCCCACCGCCCGGATCCTCAAGCCCAGGGCGGTCCGGTGCAGAAGCCACCAGGTGAGGACTACCAAGAGAGGGGTCATGAGGACGAAGGGGCTAATCCCCAATCCCGGGACCTCGGGGATCCAGAACTTCTTGTCCAACATGGGCGATTTTGCGCCCCACAGGGCCCAGGTCCCGAAGCCCACTGCCCCCATCCCCAGGAGGTTTATCCCCACCCCGCTGATGATCTGATCGCCTCTGAGGTAAACGGAGATAAACCCGTGCAGAAGGCCCACGATGGCCCCGGCCCCCATCCCACACAGCGCCCCGATCCAGGGGTTGCCCGTGGCCCAACTGCCGATGGCGGCAGCGAAGGCCGAGAGGGTCATGATCCCCTCCAGGCCGATGTTGACCACCCCAGCCCGCTCCCCGGTGATCTCCCCCACCGCACACAGGGTCACCGGCACCATAGCCCTGAGAGCCACCGGAAGTACCTGTAAGAGGATGATCACCGGGCTACCTCCTTTGCCTTTGCCGCCGGCCGGCGGAGCCGGACGAGCCGCAGGGCCTCAGGAGCAGCCATGAACACCACGATCACCCCCTGCACGATGTAGATCATGTCGATGGGGATCCCCCTGAGCCCCATCTTCGCCGCCCCGGTGGCCAGGGTCCCGAAGAAGAACGCCCCCGCCAGGATCCCCAGGGGGTGGTTCCTGCCGATCAGGGCTACAGCGATCCCGTCGAACCCCAGGTTCCCCAGGTTGGCGAGATCCGAGGTGATGGCGTAGGGGAACCGCCCCAGGACCTGGATCGCCCCGGCCCACGCCGCCGCCACGCCTCCGAGCAACAGGGCCGTGGTCATTGCCTTCTTCACCGAGATCCCCGCGGCGGTGGCTGCCCTGGGGTTGAGCCCCGCCGCCCGTATCTCGTACCCCTTGGCGTGGTGCCACAGGAACCACCAGAAAAAGAGGGCCGTGGCCAGGGCCAGCACCAGGGCCCAAGTAAGCTCGCCCCTTATCACGGGAAACCTCATCCCCGGGGGCACGGTGAAGGTCCGCTGCCCCAGGATGGGATCGGATAGCTTCTGGATCACGAGGTAAAGGACGAGCCAATGGGCCACCCAGTTCAACATGATGGTGGAGATCACCTCGTTCACGCCCCGCGTGAGCTTGAGCGCCGCCACCGGGAGGGCCCAGGCCATGCCCGCGAGGCCCGAGAGCGCCAGCGCCGCCACGAGATGAAGCCCCGGGGGGAGCCGCAGCAATCCACAGCTGAGCGCCACCACCGCCCCCAAGAGCATCTGTCCCTGGGCCCCGATGTTGAAGAGCCCCGCCCGGACCCCCACGGCGAAGGTGAGGCCCGTGAGGACCAATCCCAGGGAACGGCTGAGGGTGCTCATGAGGGCCCGGGTGTTCCCCAGTGCCCCCGAGAGGAGGGAGGCGTAGCTCGACCACGGGTCCCGACCCCACAGGGCCATGACCAGGGCGCCCACCAGGATCCCCAACACCAATACCGTCAGGGTCTCCGCGACCCTCTTCATCCCGCCTCCCGTACCCCGCCCATGAGGAGCCCGATCCGCTCCCGATCGAACTCCTCCCGGGAAAGAACGCCGGCGAAGGTCCCCCGGTACATCACGGCCACCCGATCCGAAAGCTCCAGGACCTCGTCGAGATCCGCCGAAACGAGGAGGATGGCCATCCCCTCATCCCGCAGGCGAAGGAGCAGATCCCGGATATAACGGGTTGCGGCCACGTCCAGGCCCCGGGTGGGTTGGTTGGCGATGAGGAGTTTGGGAGCTTTGGAGAGCTCCCGTCCCACCACGAGGCGTTGCTGGTTTCCCCCCGAGAGGTACCGGACCGGTACCCTGGGTCCCGGCGCCTGGATGGAGAACCGGGAGATGAGCTCCCGGGCGAAGCGGTACACCTTCCCCCATCTCAGCCTCCCCAGCGGGTCGAGGAAAGGCCGTAGGCGCCCGAGGATCGCGTTCTCGGCGAGGTTGAACTCGAGAATGAGGCCCATCCCGTGGCGGTCCTCGGGGATGTGGGCGAGGCCCAAGGAGGCGATCTCCCCGGGACCCCGGCCCGCGAGATCCTTTCCCAAAAGCTCCGCGTGGCCGCTCCAGGGACGCAGGCCCACCAGCGCCTCCACCAATTCGGTCTGTCCGTTTCCCTGGACGCCCGCGATCCCGAGGATCTCCCCTTCCCTCACGGAGAAGGAGACACCCTGTACCGCGGGTTTCCCCGCGGGACCGGGGACAGTGAACCCCTCCAACCGGAGCACCTCCCTTCCCGGGGCGCGCTCCGCCCGGGCCCTCGGCGGAGGGAGTTCCTCCCCCACCATGAGTCGGGCCAGTTCCTCCGCGGTGGAGCCAGGGGTCTCCCTCGTGGCCACCACCTCCCCGCGGCGGAGCACCGTGACCCGGTCGGTGACCGCCGTGACCTCGGCGAGTTTATGCGTGATGAAGATCACGCTCCTCCCCTGGGCGGCGAGCCCCCGCAGCACCGAGAAGAGCTCCTCCGCTTCCTGGGGGGTGAGGACCGCGGTGGGCTCGTCCAGGATGAGGAGGTCCACCTCGCGGTAGAGCATCTTGAGGATCTCCACCCGCTGCTGCACCCCCACGGGAAGGTCCTCCACCGGGACGTCCAGGGGCGCTTCCAGGCCCGACTCCCGCATGATGGCCTCCACCCGGCGACGTACGGAGGCCACGTGGACCGGGCTAAGCGCGCCCCCTCCCTCCTCTCCCAGGGCGATGTTCTCCAAGCCCGTGAACGGCCCCACCAGGGCGAAATGTTGGTGGACCATCCCGATCCCCGCCCGCAGGGCCTCCCGGGGTGAGGAGAACCGAACCCTCTTTCCCCGCCAACGGATCTCCCCAGAGGTGGGGGGAAGGAGCCCGGAAATGATCTTGGTGAGGGTGGTCTTCCCGGCGCCGTTTTCGCCCAAAAGGCCGTGGACCTCCCCCGGGCGCACCACGAGGTCCACGCCGCGGAGGGCCACGGTCCCGTCGGGGTATACCTTGGCGATTCCCCGAGCCTCGAGGAGCGCGTTATCGGCCATCGTGGGAGTTTAAACGAAAAAGGGGCCGGCCTCCGCGGCCGGCCCCGAAATCGCCCTCGAGATCAGGGATACATCTCCCGAACCTCGGCGATCTGATCGGCGGTGCTCGCCTCGGGAAGCTGGATGACCCCCGCCTTGAGCTGGCCGATGAACTCGCCCAGGGCCTGCCAGACGTAGTAAGGAACGGATTGTCGTGCGGCGAGGATCTTCTCCAGGATCTCGTCGGGGCTCCCCGCCAGGGGATATCCCGCCTTCACCGCCAGATCGATGAAGGTGACGATGTCCTCGTAGGTGCTGAAGCCGGTGCCGTTCTCCTTGATTCCCAGGACCAGGTTCTTCCCGGGCTCATCGCCCAGGGCCCACTTGACCGCTTCATACACCGCCACGTCCACGCGCTTCCTGGCCGAACCCAAGATGAAGCCGGGCTTGATGTACTCCTGGGCGGCGTCGGCGCCGTAGGCGAAGGGCGGCCCTATCTCCCGACCCGCGGCCCTGCCCGCTTCCTCCGCGGCGTCAAAGGCGCCCAGGTGCGTGCCGCCGGCGATCCCCAGGATGTTGCGGGCCCCGGCGCGGATCAGAGCCTCCGCGGCCACTTTGCCGCCGGCGGGGTCGTCGAAGCGGCCCACGTAGGTGACCATCACCTTGATATCGGCGTCTTTTCCGGTGTGGGCCTTATACCAGTCCACGGCCCAGTGGGCCCCGAACCTGTATCCGGCCTCGTAGCGCCACACGGGCGGGATCTCCATCCCGGCCACTGCGCCCACGGCCGGGTCTCCATTGGCGATGGCCACCAGAGCCGCCACCACCCCGGCGAGAGCCCCTCCTTCCTGCTCCCGGAACAAAAGCCCCAGCATGTTGGGGAGGTCGAAGTTGGGGCCGTCCACGAAGGCGAACTTCTGGTCCGGGTAAAGCCGGGCCGCCTCGGGCAGGGCATCGAAGAGCAGGAACCCCACACCCACGATCACCACGTACTCCCCGCTCTCGGCGAGCCCCGAGAGGTCGGAAAGGAACCCCATGGGGCTCGAAGCGGTGGTGTAGAAGAGCTCAAGGCCGAAGTCTGCGGCGGCCTTCTGGGCCCCCAAGAGGGCCATGTCGTTGAAGGAGAGGTCGCCCGGCCCGGTCTGGTCGAAGTAAAGGCAGATCTTGTCGGCCGCCAACACTCCAAGCGAAAGTAACCCTACTAAAAGGAACGAAAGGAATACACGCATGGTTCACCCCCTATGGAATAGTGGTTCCGGATATCCCGCGGTTCCGCTTCCCGATATCACCTCCCCGCTTCCGCTTGGGAAGATTATACCGGTTCAGTCGGCTTTAGCGGAAAGGATCTGTCACTTCCAGGACGATCGCCTTCGTAAGGGCATTAATCCTCTCTTTTGGGCACGGGCACACAATCAGGAAGGTACACACACTCCGGCCAGAAGGCCGGCCCAGAACCGAAGCGGTTATGCGGCGATTGTATTTTCCCGGGCCGGCTTTTATACTCCGATTGGAGTACAAAAGGAGTGCAAATGGGCAGCGATCGGGTGACCCTGAAGATCCCCAGGCCCCTCTACGAGCGCCTCAAGCGCGTCATCGAGGGGACTGGGTTTCGGTCCGTGAACGAGTTCGTGGTCCACGTGCTGCGGGATCTCGTGGCCGAGACAGGCGATGAGGCGAGCCTCACCCCGGAAGAGATCCGGGTGATCCGCGAGCGGCTGCGGAAGTTGGGCTATCTCTGACGGCACACAGGAGGGATGGATGCGGGATGGATTCGTCGTTTGGTTCACGGGGCTTCCGGCATCGGGGAAGACCACGTTGGCGAAGGCCTTGGAGGCGGAGCTTCGGCGCCGCGGAGTCGAACCGGTACAGCGTTTGGACGGGGACATCGTCCGCCAGGACCTCACCCGAGACCTCGGCTTCTCCAAAGAGGACCGGGACGAGAACATCCGCCGGGTTTCCTTCGTGGCCAGCCTCCTGGCCAAAAACGGGGTGGCGGTCCTGTGTGCCTTCGTCTCCCCCTACCGGGAGGCACGCCGGAAAGCGCGGCTTCGATGTCCCAACTTCGTTGAGGTTTACTGCCGGGCCTCCCTTTCGGCCCTCATCGAGCGGGACCCCAAAGGGCTCTACAAGAAGGCCCTGGCCGGCGAGATCACGAATTTCACCGGGATCGACGATCCCTACGAGGAGCCGGAGGCCCCCGAGGTGATCTGCGACACCGACCGGGAGACGGTGGAGGAATCCCTGGAAAAGGTCCTCCAGTACCTCGAGGACCGGGGCCTCATTCCCGAAACAGCCGCAACGCGTAACGCGTTACGCGTGACGGACAGTGCCTCTTCATCTTCCTCTCCCTCGTCACGCGTCACCCTTCACGCGTCACCTATCCTTCCCCACGGCGGGACCCTCGTGGACCTTGTGGTGGCCGGAAAGGAGCGAGAGGCGTTAGTACGGGAGGCGGCGGGGCTTCCCGTGATCGAGCTCGACCCCTATTACAGTCGGGAGTTCTACTGCCTGGCCACCGGCATCTACTCGCCCCTTTCGGGGTTCATGGGGGAGCGGGAATACCGGAGCGTGGTGGAGTCCATGAGGCTCCCCGACGGGACCGTGTGGTCCCTGCCCATCGTCCTCCCGGTGGAGCCCCGGACGGCGGAGCCGCTTCGTCCCGGGGGAGCGGCCGCCCTGGTGGACGGAGCGGGGAAGCTGCTGGGGGTGTTGGAGGGCATCGAGATCTACGAACGGGACCCGACTTGGGAGGCGGAACATGTTTTCGGCACTGCCTCCCCCGAACATCCCGGGGTGGCCCGGCTCATGGCCGAGCCCCGCACGCTGATCGGGGGGCGACTGCGGGCGGTGGACCTCCCGGATCCCGGCTTCCCGGAGGTCTCCCGCACCCCGCGGGAGGTACGGGAGGAGATCGCGCGGCGGGGCTGGGGGACGGTGGCGGCGTTCCAGACCAGAAACCCCCTGCACCGGGCCCACGAGTACCTCCTGAGGTGCGCCTTGGAGGTATGCGACGGGCTCCTGCTTTCGCCCCTGGTGGGGGAGACGAAGCTGGGGGACCTCCCCGCGGAGGTGCGTCTCCGGACCTACCGGGCCCTCCTGGATAACTACTTCCCCCGGGACCGGGTCCTCATCGCTGCCTTCCCGGCCAACATGCGATACGCCGGCCCCCGCGAGGCGATCTTCCACGCCCTCTGCCGCAAGAACTTCGGCGCCACCCACTTCATCGTGGGCCGGGACCACGCCGGGGTAGGGGACTTCTACGGGCCGTACGATGCCCAAGAGATCTTCGACCGGTTCTCCCCGGGAGAGCTCGGGGTCGTGCCCCTGAAATTCCGCCCCGCCTTCTGGTGTAAGCGCTGCGGCGGCATGGCCACGGAGAAGTCCTGTCCCCATCCTGAATCGGAGAGGATCGCCCTCTCGGGGACCAAACTCCGGGAGATGCTCAGCCGGGGAGAGGTGCCCCCGCCGGAGATCACCCGCCCCGAGGTGGCCCAGATACTGATAGAGGCGATGGGGGAAGGGCGGTGAACGGATTTCGGGTACTGATTCTAGGCCTCGATTGCCTCGATCCGGGCCTGGTGGAGGCGTTCCTGGACGACCTCCCCGTCCTGCAGGAGCTTATTAAGCGGGGGGAGTTCCGCCGCCTTAGGTCGGTGGATCCCCCCATCACCGTGCCCGCGTGGATGTGCGCCTTCACCGGGAAGGACCCAGGAGAGCTCGGGGTCTACGGGTTCCGGAACCGCGCCGATCACTCTTACGAGGGGTTCCGCATCTCCACGTCCGCGGCGTTCCGGGCCCCGGCGATCTGGGACGAGCTCGGGCGGATGGGGCTCCGGTCCATCGTAGTGGGGGTGCCCGGCACCTATCCCCCGAAGCCTGTGAAGGGCCTCCTCGTCTCGGGGTTCCTCACTCCCAGCACGGAAACCACTTACACCTTTCCCCCATCCCTCAAGCGCAGGATCCGGGAGATCGTGGGGGAGTACATCATCGACGTGCGGGAGTTCCGCACCGAGGACAAGGCCCGGGTTATCCAGGAGGTCCACCGCATGACCGAACGGCGCTTCGACTTCATGGCGACTTTACTTGTGGAGGAGGAATGGGACTTCGCGGTGGTGGTGGAAATGGGGCCGGACCGGATCCACCACGCCCTGTGGGCCCACCACGATCCCACCCATCCCAAGCATGACCCCCAAAGTCCCTACCGGGACGCGATCCGCGACTATTACCGGTACCTGGATACCCGGATCGGAAAGCTCCTCGAGGCGGTCCCGTCCAGGACCCAAATAGTGGTGATGTCCGACCACGGGATCCAGCCCATGTACGGAGGGATCGCGGTGAACGAATGGCTCATCCGGGAGGGGTACCTAGCGCTTAAGGAATATCCGACCGAGCCCGTTCCCATACGGGATCTCATCGAGAGAGAACTCGTGGACTGGTCCCGGACGGTGGCGTGGGGCGAGGGGGGTTATTACGGCCGGATTTTCCTAAATGTCCGGGGGCGCGAGCCCCAGGGGACCGTGTCCCCCGATGAATACAACGTAGTGCGGCGGGAACTCGCTCGGAAATTGGAAGCCCTCACCGACGAGGAGGGAAAGCCCCTGGGCACGAGGGTCCTTTTTCCTGAAGAGATCTACCGCGAGGTCAGCGGGATCCCGCCGGACCTCATCGTCTACTTCGGGGACCTCCGGTGGCGCTCCATCGGCACCGTGGGCCGGGGAGTGATCCACTGGCACGAGAACGACACCGGTCCCGACGACGCCAACCACGCCCCCCACGGGGTTTTCATCGCCTCCCCGGCCTTGGCCGGACGTGACCTCTCCCTCCCCGAGGTCCACGGCCTCATCCTGGGTTGTTTCCGCTAGCGCGCTCGAGGTACTTCCTCAGGGAGGGGGCGCCGCCGCGGAAGGAGTAGGCCTCATACCCCAGCCGCCGCAGGAGCTCGGCTCCGTCCAGGCTCTGGTATCCCACGGGGCAGTAAAGCACGATGGGCCGCCCTTTGGGGAGCTCCTCGGCCCTTTTTGGAAGATCCGCCAGGGGGATATTGATCGCCCCGGGATAGTGCCAGGACTTGTAGTCCCCGGGTTCCCGCACGTCCACGACGATGGCCCCTTCGGGGATTTCGTCGATCTGCCACTGGAGCACCTCGAGCTCGGCGTGTTCCAGGTCCAGGAGGTCCACGGTCCGGCGTTCCCCCACCAAACGCTCCAAGAGGTCCAGGGGGAGCTTCTCCTCTTCCCGTCGGACCCGTTCCAGGGGCGCCCGGGTAACGGGGTGTCTCGGGACCACGGCACAGTACTCCTTCACCCCCGAGGAGATATCGTGGGTCCCCACCACCCGGGAGTGCCGCACGATCTCCTCCTTGTCGAAGCCCAAGAGCGGCCGCAAAATCGGGATCCTCGTCGCCTCGGAGGCCACGGCCAGGTTATGGAGGGTCTGGGAGGAGACCTGCCCCACCGCTTCGCCCGTCACCAGCGCCTCGTGGCCCTCCCGCTCCGCCAAAAGCTCCCCGGCACGGTAGAAGAGCCGCCGGAGGATCAGGTTCCAATAATTGGGCTTCACTGCCCGGTGGAGGTGCTCCATGAGGGGCCGCAGGTCCACGATGTGGATGCGGGGCCGGGTCCCGTAGCTCCACCGATCCGCCAAGACCTTGGCGCACGAGAGCGCCCCGTACTCGTGGGCACAGCCGCCCAGGTTCAAAAAGAGGTAATCGAGTTCTACCCCCCGCTTGAGCATATACCACGCGGCGACAGGTGAATCGAAGCCCCCCGAGATGAGGCACAGGGCCTTCCCCTCCACCCCCACCGGGAGCCCGCCGTACCCCTCGACCCTCTCGGTGAAGAAGTAGGCCCTCCCGTCGTGGACCTCGATGTAGGCGGTGACCTCCGGGTGTTCCAGGTCGACCCCGGAAGCAAAGGGGTATAGGGCGGCGCCGAGATCCCTCTCCAGGGCCTGGACGCTTATGCGGACGTTTCCCACCCGGCGGGCCCGGACCGCGAATTTTTTCCCCCGGACGTGATCGCGGAAGACCTCCTCGCCCAGGCGCACTATATCCGCTAGGTCTTGGAACTCCTTCCCCACGGCCACCGAGAGGCTCCGCACCCCGAATACCCGCCGCAGGACCTCCGGGGCGCCGTTACCTTCGGTGCGCACGTAGATCCGATCCCAGCCGGGCTCCACGGTCCCCCCGAGCCCCTCCCGGGCGAGGGTGTCCCGGAGGTTCTCCGTCAGGCGCTCGGCGAAGCGCCGCCGGGTGCGCCTGCTTTTCGTGGTGATCTCCCCGGAAAGCCTGATCAGGATCAACATCGCTTCTAGTATAGCTTAAGGGCTTGCGGAACGATCCGCTCGAGCGAGGGAAAGGGAGAAGGAATCAGGGACGCACACGCAGAAAGAAGTACAGGTGCAACAATCCCCCGATGGCAGCACCGATCCCGGTGCCGAACGCGATGTCCTGAAACCCCGCCCCTACCGCGGCTCCCACCACGGCCCCGATAATCACGTCGCGGCCCAGGCCGTGCCAAAAAGGCCTGGGCCGCTGGTCCCGCGTCACTCTCTTTGGGTGCACCGCTCCTTGCGCAGGAGCTCCTCCCAGTGACGGTCCACCGCCTCCTGGAGCTCCCGGATGATGTCCTCCCTCTTTTCCGGCCGGAAAAGGTGGCGGAACCGGCCCTGGGGCTTGAGCCACTCTTCGATGGGGAGTTTTTCCTTGGGCTTGTAGGTGATCTTGTACACCCCCTCCACCACCTCATACAGGGGCCAGTAACAGGTCTCCACCGCCAACTTCGCCACGTTGATGGCGCTGTCCCAGGGGGTGCGCCATCCCAGGGGACAGGTGGAGTAGACGTTGATGAACTTGGGGCCCTCGTACTGCATCGCCCGCTCCACCTTGTTGGCGAGGTCGATGAGGTGCGAGACCGAGGCCTGGGCCACGTAGGGCACATGGTGTCCCACCACGATCTCGGTGAGGTCCTTCCTGTCCTGGGGTTTGCCGGGGATCACCTTTCCCGCCGGGGAGGTGGTGGCGTTGGCGCAACGGGGGGTGGCCGATGAGCGCTGGACCCCGGTATTCATATAGGCCTCGTTGTTCAGGACCACGTAGAGGAAATCGTGGCCCCGCTCCAGGGCCCCCGAGAGGGCCTGGAGGCCGATGTCGTAAGTGCCGCCGTCGCCGCCGAAGACCACGAATCGGATCTTCTTCGCGATCTTGCCCTTTCTCTTCAGGGCTTTGTAGGCCGCCTCCACTCCAGAGATGGTGGCGGCGGCGTTCTCGAAGGCCGAGTGGATCCAGGGCACGTTCCAGGCGGTGGTGGGGTAGCGGCTGGAGGCCACCTCCAGGCACCCGGTGGGGCTCGCCACCACCACCGGTTCCTCGATGGCGTTGAGCACGGTTCTCACGATCATGGGCTCGGCACACCCGGCACACAGGGAATGCCCGCCGGTAAACCGAGGTCCTCTCTCTTCCTGTCGTTTGGCCAGTACCTTTACGCTCGGCACGTCCGCCTCCTCACTCCCTCAAGCCCAGGTACCGGAGCTCACCGGTCTCGGCGCGCTTCAGGCCCTCGAACACCTGGGCGATATGCTCCACGGGTATGTCCCGGCCCCCGAGGCCGTAGATGTAATTCACGAACACGGGGCCTTCCCGACCCGCGAACCCGGATACCACGTCCAAATACAGGGCTCCCAGGTTTCCGAAGGATATGGCCCGGTCCATGATGGCCACGGCCTTGGCGCCGGCCAGGGCCTCGGTGATCTCCTTCCGGGGGAAGGGGCGCCACAGCCACACCTTGAGGAGCCCCACCCGCTCGCCCTTTTCCCGGAGCTCGTCCACCACTACCTTGGCCGTCCCGGCGGTAGAGCCCATGACGACGATGGCCCGCTCGGCGTCGTCGAGCTTGTAGGCCTCGAAGAACCCCCGGTACGGACGCCCGCAGAGCTTGGCGTACTCCTCTTGCACCTGCAGGAAGACGTCGGGCGCGGCTTCCATCCCCGCCTGCTGGGCCCGCTTGAGCTCGAAGTAGTAGTCGGGCATGGCGAAGGCCCCCCAGGTGACGGGGTTATCCACGTCCAGAAGCGGGTACACGGCCTTATATTCGCCCACGAACCCCTTCACCGCCTCATCGGACAGGGTCTCCACCACCTGGGAAGAGTGGGTGAGGGTGAAGCCGTCCAGGTTCACGAGCACAGGAAGCCGCACCTTCTCGTCCTCGGCGAGCCTCTGGGCGATGACCATGTAGTCGTAGGCCTCTTGGGCCGATTCGGCGAAGATCTGGATGGCGCCCGAGTCTCGGGCCAAATAGGCATCGGAGTGGTCGCAGTGGATGTTGATGGGGGCGGAAAGCGACCGGTTCGCCAACGCCATCACGATGGGGAGCCTGAGCCCGGCGGCGATGTAGAGGACCTCCACCATCAGGGCTAACCCTTGGGAAGCGGTGGCGGTGATCACCCGGGCCCCGGCCGCCGCGGCACCGATACACGCCGACATGGCCGAGTGCTCCGATTCCACCGGCACGAGCTCCGTGCGCACGAGCCCATCCGCCACGTATTGGGCGTAGTACTCCGCGATCTCCGACTGGGGCGTGATGGGATAAACGGCGACCACGTCGGGCTCGATCTGGCGCATCGCCTCGGCCACCGCTTTATGTCCGGTCATCACCTTCTTCATTTTCCACCCCCTCGCTCGGGAACCATCTCGATGGCGTCCACGGGACAGATGGCGGCGCACACCCCGCAGCCCTTGCAGTGGTCGTAATCTATCCCGGTGATCTTTTGGTCCTTAACGAAGAAGGAATCGTCGGGGCAGTGGAGCCAACACTGGAGACAGTGGATGCACTTCTCCGCATCCCAGATGGGGCGCTTAGACCGCCAGGAGCCGGTCTTGTTGAGCTCCGGGGTGGCGCCCCCGGGGATCACGCCGCCGATGGGAAGTTCCTTCCAGGATTTGAGCTCAACCGCCAACGTACACCCCCTTTGCGGCCTCGTAACCCGCGCGGAAGGCCTTGAGGTTCTTCTCCACAACTTCCGGTGTCAACCGATGGGAGAGGGTCTCTTTCAGCTCTTCTTCCGCGACCTTGGGGTCAGTTCCCAGCACCGCCACCACCGCCCCGAGCATGGGGACGTTGGGGAACCCGGTGCCGGCCTCCTGGGCGATCTTGGTGGCGTCGAAGGCGATGATCTTCCCGGAAAAACCCGTGACCTTGCGGATCTCATCCTCGGAGCGGGCCGTGTTCACGATGAGGACCCCGTTGGGTTTTAAGCCCTCTGCAGTATTTTCCGATTCCAGAAGCGTCTCGTCGATCACCACCACGATATCAGGATGGTAAACGCCCGAGTGGATGCGGATCTCTTCGTCGGCGATGCGGTCGTAGGCCCGCACCGGGGCCCCGGAGCGTTCGGGGCCGTATTCGGGAAACGCTTGCACATGTTTTCCCTCGCGCAAGACGATCTGCGCCAGGATCTGGGAGACGGTCTTGGCGCCCTGACCGCCCCTCCCGTGCCAACGGATTTCCACCATGGGCTTCCCTCCTTTCGGAAGTTCGGCCATTATAGGTTGGAAGTGGAAAGCCTTTCAACATGAAAAGCAAAAGGCTGCCCTGGAAGGGCAGCCTTCCAAAAATCTCAGCAGGGTGCGATCAAAAGGAGAAGAGCAAGGCGACCCCGAAGCCCAGGACCCCCATCTCGGCCCACCAGATGGTGTGATAATCCGCTTCCAAAAGGAGTGTGGCCGTCTCGGAGAGGGCGAGGTGGAGGCCAGCGGCGAACTGGTGGAAGAAGGCTACCCCCTCCCCATCTCCTCCGCCGAAGGAAAGGATCGGACGCCAGACGAAGTAAACGGGCATAAGGGGCACGTTGCTGTCGAAGTAAAGGCTCCCGTGGACACCCCAGCCTAGGTGGCTAAGATCCCATCCCCCGCCGAAGCCCATGGCCAGGGCGAAGGCATCGGGCTCATCGAAGAGACGAGCCTTGAACTCCCCCGAGGCCCCGCCGAATTGGATCCCTGTATCCTCATCCCCCAGGAGAGCCACCGCCCCCGCCTGCAACGTCAGCTGGAACCCGTCGGCTAACCCTACGCCGAACTGCATTTGGGGAGTGTAGAATGGGGCCAGCGTGGTCTCCTCCCCGACTCCAATGAAACTACCGAGCCCGAACCCGAAGAGCACCTGACCTTGATCCAAGGTCTTTGCGGTCTGGAACACGTTGAAAAAGCATCCCCCAAGGACCAAGGGCAACCCCGCCAAACCCAGGAAAAGAACGAGCTTCCTTTTCATCCTTATAACCTCCCTTCCGAATTGTAGCCACATTTTACCGTGCGCCACCGCCCCTGGCGACCGCGGCGGAGGAGAAGTTGACGTGGGCACGGTAAATCACTAAGGTTTTTGCGACGTGCGAAAAGATCCGTTGGTGGAGCTAGCCCGTCGGGCCATCGAGGTCTACGTGCGGGAACGACGGGTGATCGAACCTCCAAGCAAGCTGCCGCCGGAGCTTTCCCGGCGCGCCGGGGTCTTTGTGTCCATAAAGAAGGACGGGATGCTGAGGGGATGCATTGGGACGTATCTGCCCACCAAGGAGAACCTCGCGGCAGAGATCATCGCCAACGCCGTCAAGGCCGCCACGGAGGACCCCCGTTTTCCCCCCGTGCGGCCCGAGGAGCTTCCCCGCTTGAAAGTCTCCGTGGACGTGCTCTCCCCCCCCGAGCCTTGTACCGAGGCTGAACTCGATCCCAAGCGCTACGGCGTCATCGTGGAAAAGGGCTGGAGGTTGGGCTTGCTCCTTCCGGACCTCGAGGGCGTGGACACAGTGGAGGAGCAGCTCCGCATCGCTAAGATGAAGGCGGGGATTCCTCCGGATGAGCCGTGTAAGATCTACCGGTTTACCGTGGAGCGCCACGTGGAATGAGGGTCATAACCCACACCCTTGGTTGCCGCGTCAACCACTACGAATCCCAGATGATCCGGGAGAGGCTCTCCGACCTCCCCGGGACAGGGGAGGTGCACGTGGTGAACACGTGTGCCGTGACCTCCCTTGCCGCAAGGAAAGGCCGGAAGCTTATCAGGAAGCTCCGCCGCGAACACCCTCGGGCATTGATCGTTGCCGTGGGCTGTCAGGCCACCGACTCCCCTGAGGAGCTCCGCGCCGCGGGGGCGGATCTCGTGGTCTCGAACAGGGACAAGGCGCGCATCCGGGAGGTCATCTCGGCATACCTCGAACGAACGGGCTACCGAAGCGGCGGTTATGTTCCCTTGGCCGAGGAGCGGATCTCTCGCGACACGGAGCAGATCCGCGCAAACCTCAAAGTCCAAGACGGATGTTCCGTGGCGTGCACCTTCTGCAAGACTTGGCAGGTCAGGGGGCCCCTGCGCAGCAAGCCCCCGGCCGTGGCCCGGGAGGAAGCCGAGTGCCTCGCCGCCGCAGGGCACCCTGAGCTCGTGGTCTGCGGGATAAACCTCGCCCAGTACGGGGAGGACATTCCCGGGCGCCCCACTTTGGCGGATCTTCTGCGGGAGCTACTCCGGGTGCCCGGGGTAAGGATACGCCTTTCCTCCCTGAACCCCGAGGGGGTGACGGAAGAGCTAGTTGCCCTCTTCGCGGAGGAACCCCGGCTCTGTCCCTATCTGCACGTTCCGCTCCAGTCCGGGGACGACCGGGTACTTTCGCGCATGGGCCGCCCCTATACCGCGGCGGAGTACCGGGAGCGGGTCGGAAAGTTCCTGGAAGATGTGCCCAAGGCCACCTTCGGCGCCGACGTCATGGTGGGCTTCCCCGGGGAAGACGAGGCCGCGTTCCGGAGGACCTACAAGCTCCTGGAGGAGCTAAAACCTTTGAGGCTCCACATCTTCCCCTTCTCGTCCCGCCCGGGGACACCGGCGGCCGCGTTCCCCGACCGGACCCCTTCCGCCGTCAAGCGGGAGAGGGTCCGGGTGCTCGAGGAGCTGGGGAGATCCCTTTCCCGGCGGGTACGGGAGAAGTTCCTGGGGCAAGTGCTTAGGCCGGTATTGGAGGAGAGGGCGGACGGCATGTGGCGGGGACACGCGGAGAACTATATCATTGTCGCTCTGTCCTCCGCCGGCCACGGACGGGGTACAATTCTTCCCGTGCGGCTTACGGAGGTACGGGAAAGCTTCTGTGTGGGGGTGATGGAGGATAACCAAGACCTTTGAGGTGGACCTTAAAAGCCCCGAGGTGGCCCTCGGGGTTTTGGGCCAATACGATCGGAACCTCCGCCTGATCGCCAAGGAGTTCCCCAAGGCGCGGATCATCGCCCGGGGGAACCGGATCGTGGTGGAGGGCGAGGACGATGAGGTAGAGCGCCTCCGGGTCCTGTTCCAGAAACTCGCGGAGGCCGCCCAGGCCAAACACCCTCCCACCCTGGAGGAGATAAAGTACCTGGTGAGCCAGGTGAAGGAGGGCGGGGACCTGGAGGGGGTGCTCACTGACATCGTCCAGATCACCCATTGGGGCGAGGCCATCCGCCCCAAGACCGAGGGACAGCGCCGGTACGTGCGGGCCATCCAGGAAAACGACGTGGTCTTCGCCATCGGCCCTGCGGGCACGGGGAAGACGTATTTGGCGGTGGCCTGTGCCATCGATGCCCTGAAGAAGGGGAAGGTGAAGCGGATCGTGCTCACCCGGCCGGCGGTGGAAGCGGGGGAGGAGCTCGGATTCCTGCCCGGGGATATCCTTCAGAAAGTCCACCCCTATCTCCGGCCGCTTTACGACGCCATCTACGACATGATCCCGGGCGGGGAGTTCGAGCAATGGATGGCCCACGGCAAGATCGAGATCGCCCCCTTGGCCTTCATGCGGGGCCGGACCCTGAACCACGCGTTCGTGATCCTGGACGAGGCCCA
>DFNI01000008.1 GCA_002375995.1 Acetothermia bacterium UBA3571
AACGCACTTTCGCCCCGCAGGAGAGGAACGTGCATGAAAGAAACCGGTTGGAACGTGTTCCACGCGATGCCCGCCACCCCCAGGGGATCCCCCACTCCCCCTTCCACCAGGAACACCTCCCGAAACCCGAACAGCCGCGCCAGCGGCCCGCCGTAGTTGCGCTCCAGGGAGAGGAGGCCCTTTACGTCCCCGGCCGCTTCGCATCCGCGCGCAAGCGCCCTCTCCCGCCGCAACCCGAGGAACTTCGGAGGGCGTGTACGTAGCTTGGGGGATAAATTCCGCAGCGGAAGGACAAACTGGCGGGTCTCCCCCACGATCTCCCATCCGAGCTTGAGCCCCAGCTTGGCGATGGGGTGCCCGTAGGGGACGTGGGCGCGCATGACCGAATAACCCGCGCGCTTGAGGTTCGCCGCCAGCTCCCCCTCCAAGATACGCACCAGCCGCAACTCCCGTTTATCCGGGTGGACCACCAAACCCACGATGTAGGGAACGCGGTAACCTATCTGTCCCACCCCGCCCACTACCCGTCCCTCCACCCGGATTACCCACACGTCCACGGGGATCCCCAGCCGGTGCAACACCCGCAGGGGAAGTCGGTTAAAGGACAGGAGGAGCCGAAAAATGGGGGCGATTTCCCCGAGGTCCGCGCCCCGCTGGGAGAGTTCCTGGCGGAAGGATTCGTTCCAGATTGAAACGAGCGAGGAAAGCTCCCCTGGCCGAATACGCCCGACCTCCACCGGCTCCCCCATCTCGAGGTTACGATATAGGACGAGGATGCGGACGTGCAAGGTTTGCGGTGCCGAGGCCCCGGAGCTTTTGGATTACTGTGGGCGTTGTGTGGGGAAGGCCGATGAAGGGGAGCTCTTGCGCCCCCACGCCCTCCCCCGGCGCGCCCTGGGGCTTCCGCCGAGGATCCCGCGGGGCGGGGCCACCACGTGCCGGTTGTGTGCCAACGCCTGTGCGCCGCGGGAGGGGGAACGCGGCTATTGCGGGGTCCGCATGGCAATGGGGGGGCGGCTCCGCTACATCTGGGACGGGGGCGCGGAAAAGGGGCTCCTCCACTCCTACTACGATCCCCTGCCCACCAATTGCTGCGCCGCCTGGTTCTGCGGTGCCGAGCGGGGCCACAACCTCGCCGTGTTCTTTTACGGCTGCAATTACGATTGCCTCTTCTGTCAAAACGCCCAACACAAACACCTGGACGAGGGAGAACTCGTGACGGTGGAGGAGCTTGTTAAGCGGGCTTTAGCGCCTAATGTGGAGTGTATCTGCTTCTTCGGGGGATCCCCTGAGCCCCAGCTCCCCTTCGCCCTCCGAGCTTCCCGGATGGTGGCGGAAAGGGCGCGGGAAGTGGGGCGAAAGATTCGGATCTGTTGGGAATGGAACGGTGCCGGAAATCCGTACTTGGTGCGGCGGGCGGCGGAGATATCCCTGGAGACCGGAGGGATCGTGAAGTTCGACCTTAAGGCCTGGGACGAGAAGCGCGCCCTCGCCTTGTGCGGAGTGTCCACCAGGCCCTCGTTCGAGAACTTCCGCATGGTGGCAGAGGAGTTCCTCCCCCGGGCTAGCTACCCCCTCCTCACCGCCACCACGCTCCTCGTTCCCGGATACATCGACGAGGAGGAGGTGGGGAAGATTGCGGAGTTCATCGCCTCCATCTCCCGCGACATCCCTTATTCCCTGCTCGTCTTTTATCCCGCCTATTGCATGGCGGACCTTCCCGTCACGTCTCGGGAACAAGCGGTGCGGTGCTTCCGGGCGGCCAAGGACGCAGGGCTGAAGCGGGTTCACGTGGGGAACCTCCATCTCCTCGGGCTCTCCTTTGCCACTTTTCTTTCGCTGGCGGAAAGAGCTGCTAAACTTTGAGCACACGGCTCTCAAAAAATAGTCGGGAAACATGGTTTTCGCCGAGGCGGGGGAGAGGATCGGGGTCATCGGAGCGCTGGTGAACTTGGGCCTTTCCGGGCTCAAGTTTGCCGCCGGAATCCTCGTGGGTTCGGTGGCCCTGGTCGCCGATGGGCTTCACTCCCTTTCCGACCTCCTCACCGACCTCGTGGTGATCGTGGGGATGAGGCTGGGCCGCCGCCCGCCCGACAAGACCCACCCCTACGGCCACGGAAAGTTCGAGACCCTGGCGGGCTCGTTGGTTTCCCTAGTGCTGGTTGGAGTAGGGGTGGAGATCGGGCTGCGGGCCTTCGCCACGTTGGGGGAGCCGGGGAGCAGTGAGCTGGGCCCGGCGATGATGGCGGTGGCCCTTGTGTCTTTGGGGATCAAGGAGATCCTTTACCACGCCACCGCGCGGGTGGCCTCCGCGGTGAAAAGCCCAGCCCTGCGGGCCAACGCCTGGCACCATCGCTCCGATGCCCTCTCGTCGTTGGCGGTGCTGTTCGGGGGGATCGCGAGCGCCCTGGGCTACTCCGCGGGCGACGGGGTGGCGGGGATCGCGGTAGCTGCGGTGATCCTCGCCTCGGGTGGGAAGCTCCTTTGGGATAGCTTCTACGAGTTGGTGGAGGGGAGGCTTAAGGGGCCTGAGGAGGGCGCCATCGTCCGGGCCATCGAAAGGGTTCCGGGAGTGGTCGGCTGGCACAACCTGCGCAGCCGGCGCGTCGGCCGCCAGGCCTTCGTAGACGTCCACATAACCGTGGACCCGGAGATCCCCTTGCGCGACGCCCACGAGATCGCCTCCCGGGTGGAACGGGCGGTGGCCGAGGCCTTGGGCGGAGAGGTCTCGGTAACGGTCCACGTGGAACCGAAGGAGGAAGGATGAAGGACCCGGTGGAACGGTTTCTGGAGATGGTGCGGATCGATTCGGAGTCAGGAAAAGAGAAGCGGTTCTTGTCCTGGCTCGCCGAACGCTTCCAGGAGGAGCTGGGGGCCGCGTGTCGCTTCGACAACTACGGGAACCTCATCGCCACCTTGCCGGCGAAAGGGGTTGATTGCCCCGATCCGATCCTCTTGTGTGCCCACGCCGACACGGTTAAGCCCGGGGCGGGGATAGAGCCAGTGGTGGAAGAGGGCCGGATCCGCTCCAAGGGGGACACCATCCTCGGGGCGGACGACAAGGCCGGGATCCTCGCCATTTGGTACGGGATCATGCGGGCAGAGCGACATCCCGCGGTGGAGGTGGTGATCACCCGGGAGGAGGAGGTGGGGCTCCTGGGGGCGAAGCACCTGGACTACGGGAGCTTGAAGAGCAAGGTGGGGTTCGTCTTCGACGGGGAGGACTTCTCCGAGATCGTGATCGGAGGTCCGTCCCATTTCACCATCGACGTGGAGATCACCGGGAGGGCGGCCCACGCTGGGATGGAACCGGAGAAGGGGATCTCGGCCATCACCGCCTGTGCCCGGGCCATCGTCCGGCTCCCCCAGGGGAAGATCGATCCCGAGACCACGGCCAACGTGGGGGTGATCCAAGGGGGAACGGTGCGCAACGCCGTCCCCGAGCGGGCCGTGGTCATGGCGGAGTGCCGAAGCCTCGTCCACAAGAAGGCAGTGGAGCTGGCGGAGACCTACAAGCGGATCTTCGAGGAGGAGGCCCGGAAGATGGGGGCGGTGGCCGAGGTTAAGGTGGAGCTAGCTTACCGGGCGTCCCGCCTCCCCGAGGATTCCCCCGCGGTGGAGCTCGCCCGGAAAGCTATCTCGGCCCTGGGATTGAAGCCCGTGCTCCGTTTGATCCGCGGGGGAACCGACGCCTCCATCTTGAACCAGCACGGGATCGAGACGGCGGTGCTGGGGATGGGGGCCAGGGAACCCCACACCAAGGACGAGTGGATCGCAGTGGAGGACTTGGAGCGAGCCATCTCCCTCGTGAAGGCCCTTTTGGAAGCCGCGGCGTAACTTTAAACTTGCCCGATTTTGTATAATCTTCGCGATCGACCGTAACCGGGAGGGCGGATGGACAAGCGACGCGTGCAGGTTACCGGTGGGGGAACGTATTTCGTCACCTTACCCAAGCGGTGGGCGGAGAAGTGGGGCCTTGAGGCCGGGGCGGAGTTGGGTTTGGTGGAGAACGGTTCCGGGGCACTCCTTTTGGTGCCTGAAGGCTTGGGTCATGAGAACCGCTGTGAGATCTCGCTTGCGGGCAGGGAGGAACGGGAGCTCCTCCAGCGGGATATTATCTCCCTTTACATAGCGGGATACGATTTGCTGATCTTGCGGGGGGATCGGATCCGCCCCGAGACCCGCCGGGCGGTGCGGGAGATCGCCCAGACTTTGGTGGGCCTGGAGATCTTGGAGGAGACCCACGGGACCATCCTCCTCCAATGTTTTCTCAACGTCCGTGACTTCCCGGTGGAGCGCACCCTGCGCCGCATCTCCGCCATCACGCTGGAGATGCTCGCGGACGCCGTGTCCGCCTTTACCCAGCGGGACGAGGAGCTGGCCAAGGACGTGGTGGAGCGGGACGACGATGTGGACCGCCTGGAGCTCGTGGTGGCCCGGCAGCTCTCGCTCCTTTTGCGGGATCTCTTGCTGGAGGAGGAGGTGGGGGTGCCGAAGCTCCACTTCTTCTACCACCACGCCGTGGCCAAGCAGCTCGAGCGCATAGCGGATCACGCGGTCAAGATCTCCGAGGCCACGCTGGCCCTTACCTCTGCTCCCCGGGAGCCCATCGTGAAGAGGGTGTTGGAGCTTTCCGAGACCACCCAGAACGTGGTGGTGGGGGCGGTGGAAGCCTTCATGGCCCGGGATTCCGCGGCGGCCAACGGGGTTTTGGCGCAGCGGGCGGGCGGGGAGCGCCTGTTCGAGCTCGCCCGCATCTCCGCCATGGCGGATCAGCCCGAGGATGCCCATCCCATAAGCATCGTGATGGACTCGCTTCTCCGGGTACGGGAATACGGCTATAACATCGCCGAGACCGCCCTCAACGTCTCTGTCCCCTTGACCCCTGACGACAAGGAGGGTGGGCGCTCAGAAGGAAAAGCTTAGGACGAGGTTTCCCCTGAGGAAAAGCCCCTGTTTCAAGTCCTGTCCGCGACGAAGCATGAGTAGATAACCACCCTCGAGGTTCAGGCTCCAGTCCTCTCCCAACGGGAGGCTAGAACTGCTGAACTTTATCTCCCCTTCGACATCGCCGCGGCTCAAGGTCCACCTGAAGCGCGAGTTCACTTCCAGGGTGATGTCCCCAAGCTGGAACGAAGTCCGGGGCAGGGAAAGCTCCAGCCTCCCTGGGGTATAGGTCAGGACCACCTTGGGCTCAAGGCCTTCCCAGATGAGCGGTGTGAGGGCACAAGAGATCTTCTTGAGGGAAGCTCGGACCCGAGGCTCCGGGGCCCCGGGCCGCACCAGTACCTCCCCGGCAAGGGAGGCGCTGAGCTCCAAGCGCATGAGGGAGGGAAGGGATAAGGTCCACCTGGGGGTGAGGGAGGCGGAGCCCGCCATATCCCCCGTGCGCGAGGCGTACCGATATGCCAGCTCGAACCCGAAGGTAACACGGCCGCTCTTTCCTCCGTAACCCAAGCTCGGGGAGCCTTTGAGGGAAACGCGGGTCTCCGCGGGGCCCATCTCCAAAGCAATGCTCAAGTTGGGGCGAAATTCCCAGTCCCCAAAGCGAATGGGGTCGAACTTGGGGGTAAAAGACGCCTTCCGGCTGAACCGCCAGCCGCCGGCCACGAACGGCCCGAGGTCCCGGCTCCAAGCTTCGTTCCACCCGAACTTCCCGGCGAGGCCGAATAGAGAAAGGGTTCCCGAAAGATCAGCGCTCAGGCTTTCCTTTCCCCGGGGTTCGCCCCCGAGGAGGAACGGCCGGCGCCCCTGGAAGCTCAAGGTAAACGGTCCGAAGGGCCCCACCACCGCCTGCAGCCTCACCGTGCCCCCGCTTCCCGGCACCCCTCCCTTGATGCCGCCCACAAGTTGGGCTGCGATCTTCCGCAGAAGCCCCTTTTCCGGCTCCTTTTCCGGATTCGTCCACCCGAACCCCAGGGCGTAACTCGCTTCCGCCTTCAGGTCCACGGCCCCCAATCCCCGGATCCGGGGCGATATCCGGAGGTCGAGGGTGGGTCCAGGGGACCAGGCGAGGGAGAAGGTTCCCTGGACGTTGGTGACGGGATGGGTGAAAAGCTTCCGCATGCCCACGCTCCCCTGGAGGTTCAGGCTGAGATCTTCCCCCTTTCGGGAGAAGGAAAAGCCCACAGCGTGGGTATCCCCTGGGGGCGGCCGGTCGATGGGCTCATACCCCGGGGTGCTGGTCCGCACGTACCAGCTGAGGCTCCCTCTCTCGCATCGTTCGCTCCACGTGAACTGGGCCAAAAGCCCCCGATCGGTGTTCCCCTCGGGGGGGATGTCCCGGAAGCTCCCCGGGTCGGTGGGGAGGATGCGATTCACCGCGGTGGGGTACTCGGTGGCCGTACCCTGGGAAACGTCCACCTCCCAGAGGGAAAGGGCACTTGGCTTCTCCCCCTCCACGGCGGTGGCCTCGGAGCCAACCCACAAAAGTCCCCCTTCCCCTTCCAGGGCAGTCACCGGGGCCGCGATGTCGAACAACGGCCCACCTTCAGGCCCGAAGAGCCCCGCTTCCGTGCCGTAGTAAAGGGCATCTCCCGCGGCGGCCAGGGACAACGCCTCCACCCCTTCCACCACCGTCTCCCCCACCACATCCCGGACGAACACCACCCCGCTGGCCGTGGCCGCGTACAGACCGGCGGGATAGCCGGGAATGGGCTCGTGAAGCCAAAGGAGGGCGTGTACCGGTCCTTGGACCTGGGACACCTCCTCCCAGGTCCCGTTATCGCGGTGGAGGTAAAGCCCTCCCTCCGTGCCCAAGTAAAGTCCCCACTCCGCGGCCACGAGCGCGGTGGGGTATTCCTCGGCGGGAAGCAGAAGCCAAATCCTCAGGTGCTCCTTTTTCCACGTGCGCCATCTCTCTTCGTCGGCGACGATCTCGGGAAGGGAGCGGAGGACCTCTCGGGGAAACCGGATGATCCCCCGCTTGGTGGCCACGTACACCCATGTTTCGTCGGCGGCCAGGGCCAACGCTTCGTTTCCTTCCCCACCTCCCCCGGGCTCCTCCAGCCCTTGTTGGTAGAGGGCGAGCTCCGTATAGCTTTCCTGCCAATCGAACGGGAAAGAACGGGAAAGGTCCACCACCGTTACCGTTCCCCCCTCCGCCAAAAGGAGCACGTCCGCGTCCGGCAAGTAAAGCAGGTCGTGAACCCGGCGTCCCGTCCGATAGCCGCTGAACACTCCCTCGTGAAACACCGATATCCCCCGCAGGTGGGCAAAGACCGTATAGATCCCATCGGGGGCGGACACGGTGGCGATGTCGGTGATACGGTTGGGCCCGGGGATGCGCTCGTTCTTGCCCGGGGGAAAGACGTTCACCGAGGCCCCGAGGACTAAGGAACAGCTCCAGCCATCCCCCGATCCCGAAAGGCGCAGCCCGGCCACGGTGTGGTCGTTGGGCATAAGCGGGGTGGTGGGGGTCATCTGGATGGATTCGGCGCTGCGGAAGACGAAGATCTCAGTTCCCTTCCCCAAGGAAACGGAAAAGCCGAGGAAGTTCTCCTGGGGACCGGTTCCGAGTCCGTGGGGAACCTCGTACTCCACCCGGAGCTCTTCTCCTTCCTTGAGGGGTGTAAAGAGCTGGAGGACCCCCCCTTCGTAATCGATGGTGTAGTCTTGGCCCCGCTTGAGGCGTTTCCCATCACGGGTTACTCGTTCCGAATCCGGTACGATCCCCGAAAGGGGCGAGAGGAGGAAGACCGCCCGCTGGGCCGAGTGGTCGAACGATGCCCGGAGGCCGGCCCCATCAGCAAAGAACCAGTCGGGAAAATCCACCCGCAAGATCCCGGCCTCGGGAAAGAGGCGGAAGGAGAAAGTCCCCCCGGGCGGAAGCGGTCCGAATTCGTCCTCGCCCGGAAGGCGAACCTCGATCTCCAACGTCTCCACTATGACGTCCTCGGCCCCGAGGTCCAAGTAGCGGAACCTCTTTCCCGCTCCCAGGGCGTATTCCTCCCCGTTTACGGAGACGGACATGAACTCCACCATCTCCTCGAGGAACCTTTCCTCCAGGGCGCTTCCGGACACGAAGGGGTAGCGTTTTTCGGCGTCCCCGGAAAGGCCATGTTCATCGTTGTAGGCACGGATGGCGTCCTCGACCCAGCGCTTCGCGATCTCGGAGGGGGCGTTGCGCAGAAGGAGGACGTCGGTTCCCCCGTCCCTGATCACCCTGAAGTCGAGGTCCCTTTCGGGGTTTTTCTCGAAGATCTCCCGGAGGTATTCCAGGCCGTATCGCGTCAAGGTCCTCCAGAGTGCCCCGTCCGGGGAGATGGTCAGCCGCACCTGGGTGAAGTCGGGCACATATGGGGTAGCAAGTTCGAAGTAATAAAGTCCCCGGAGGTCGACCCGATACGGGGCCGGCTCCCATGGCCTGTTGGGATCGAAAAGGTAAAACTCCGTCTCCATGTGCCCCCGTTCCCCCCGGAACACCCGTACCTCCAGGGTTCCCAGGGAGCGGGAGGCAAGCCCCTCCACGCGGAAGCCTTCGCCCAAATAGGAGAGCTTTGCCCCGAGGAGGGTGCGGCGGGGAACGGCGAAGGAGTATTGGTTCCCCAGGGAAAAGTTGCCCAGGACTCCTTTCCACCGTTCCGTGTCCAAGTAAACCCCGAAGTCCTGGAACGCCACCCCGCGGCTTGAGTCGAGCTTGGCCTTGATAGTGATGATATCCAGGGCCTTCCCCTCGATGGCGGCGTTGAAGCCCTGCCGCAGGGACGGGACCCAGGGGGTCAGGTTGGCCCGCCGCAGGGCATCCCGGTCCCCGATGCCCAAGGCGAAGCTCCAGGTGTAGTTCCCCTGTACCGAGAGGGTGAAAGAGGGCGTCTGCTCTTGAGTGGATGCGGGGATGGAAAGGAGAAGGAGGAGGGCCGCGAGGATCCAGGGGCGCCGCACCGGCTACCTCCCGGGCTCCCACGAAGCGCCGGCGGAGATGGTCAAGGGAAGCTGGGGATGAACCCGGATTCCCCAGTGGGCCCGGTAGCTTCCGAACCCCACGGTGGCACCGAAGGAGAAACCCAACGGCCCGTACCCAAAACGCAGGCACCACTGATCTGTTCGGATTTCAAGGCCCGCGGCGTAATCGAGACGCGAGGCGGAGTCATAGCGCACATTGGCCACCGCCATAAGGGCCATTCCCTCGAGATCCCCGACCACGGCGAGCCCCCCCCGCACCCCCCAGGGCCAGGGTTCCCGGTGACCCTCGTACTCCACGGGCACGGAGGCGGCGTTCTCGAAGACCACCCCCGCTACGATCCCTTGCGCCCGTATAACGAGGGCCGGGGCCAGGGCCCAACCGAAGGCCTTCCCGGGTTCGGCCTGGAAGAACCCCTTCCACATCGCCCCGATGCCGAGATACTCCCCCAGGGGAAGTCCGGCGGCGAAGACCACACCGTAGGCGGCGTACGCGGGATCGCCCGTCGACGCACCGGAGTCCAGAGAATAGACCCCCAATCCCCAGTAACTTCCCGCGGCTTCCACGTAATAGAAATCCAGCACCCCAAAGAGGCGCGAGTAGGAGGAGCCCAGCGAGACGGCGTCGGCGAAGCCCAGTAGCGCGGGGTTGGCGCGCAGGGCCTCGGGGAAGTGGGAAAAGGCGGATAAGAACCCCCCCAAGGACACTTCCCGGGGGCCACCCAGGGCGAAGAGGTCCCCCACTCCCCAATAGCCTTCGCCCACCGCCGAAGTCCCCGCCGCTAGGGCCAAAAGGAGGAAGAGCGCCCTCATCGCTGCACCACCACCTTCGCCGGGGGCGAGACCCCGCGGTCGGTTACAAGCACCGCGAGGTAGATCCCGTTGGCTACTGGGATGCCGGTCGAGGAAAGGAGATCCCAGCGAACGATCCCCCGCCCCGGGAAAACCTCTTCCTCGTACACCGACCGGCCCAGGATGTCGTAGACGCGGATGTAAGCCCACCCTACCCCTTCCGGGAGCGCGTAGCGAAAGAGGGCTTCAGATACCGCCGGCGCGGTCAAAACCTCTAGGGCCGGGAGCTCTCCTGGGGTGGGAGGCGCGAGCTCCGCCACCGCCCCGGGGGCGTAGACCTTCCCGTAGCCCCACGCGTTGTCGGGAAGGTCCCAACCGGTGTAAGCGTCCTTCCGCGCCCCCGCCACCAGGGCCGCCCTCAGGGCCTCCCAGTCGGCGTGGGGATCCAGGGAAAGGAGGAGGGCGCACACCCCGGCCACGTGGGGAGCGGCCATGCTGGTCCCGGCCATGTAGCGGTGGATCCCATCCGGGGCCAGGAACCCCCCGTACACATAGGCATCGGCGGAGCGGGCGGAAAGGATCCACGCACCAGGGGCGGTGAGGTCGGGCTTTATGCGGCCATCCCGGGTGGGCCCGTGGGAGGAGAACGGGGCCAAATCATACAGGCGATACTCCGACACCTGCGCCCCGAGTTGGGATTGCCACCGGTTCCGCGTGGTATATGCCCCCACGGTGATCACCTTGTGGGCGTTCCCCGGTTCGGCGATAGTCAAAGCGGCCTCGCCTTCCTGGAAATTGCCGTAATCGGTGCTCGAGAGCCACCCGTCGATGCGTCCCCCGGCTGGGGAAGGGGCAAAAGTCAGGGCGAGGTAAACCCCCACGGGAAGGCCCGTCCAACTGAGGTGGATGAGCTTGTCGCCGTTGCGGGGGTCGGGGCCTGCGGAAGCGTTGTCCACGAATATCTCCCCGCCGGGAAGGACCACGAGCTTTTGGGTCCCCGGTGGGACATCCTCTACCTTGTCCACATAAGAGACGGACACGGTAAATGAGGCGGAGGCGTTGTGCCAAAAGTTCGCCTCGCCAACGGGGTTCGCGACGAGGATATGCCAGGTAACTGGGCTGAAGACCTCGCCGCCCACGTGGATCCTATCCTCGGCCTCGTTCCCGGCGGCCACCACGATGACCCGTCCTGGTCGATCGAGGGTCGCGTCGATGGCCTGCTCGAAGAGGGAGGTGCCGTCGTGGGGCCCTCCGTGTCCGCCCAACGAGAGGTTCACCACCGCGGGAAGCCCCAAAGAGTCAGCCACCCGGAAGACGAACTCCACCCCTTCCACCACGGTATCTTCGTAGAAGGTGGACTTCACCACCACAAGCTCCGCTCCCGGGGCCACCCCGGGGAGCGATGCCTCGGAGCCGGCGGCGATCCCCGCCACGTGGGTCCCGTGCCCCGAGGTATCCCGGGACACCGGCGCCCCCCACGCGATCCCCTGCTCGATCTCCTCCCGGGAGAAGTCCTCCCCGTAGGACAAGGGCCACTGATCGGGGACCCCGGCGGCGGACTGATCCCACAGCCACAGGATCCGGGAGCCTTCCAAGGTTCCGTCCCCGTCGCGATCGACCCTGAAGGCCGGATGCAGGGTATCGACGCCGGTATCGACGATTCCCACGAGGACCCCTTCTCCCCTGGTAGGGGGAACCCCCTCCCACACGTCCGGAACACCGATCTCCGGGACGGAGATGTCGAGGCGCGGGGAGAGAGGACGTGCCGCCTGGACGAATACCACCTGGGGATGACCGGCGACCTCCTCCAAATCACCGATCGCAATCGAACCGGTGGCGATGTGCCCGATCACCGTCTCGGGGCGGAACCCGGGGATGTCCCAGGCCTCGCCTGGGTCCCGGGTAGCTACTAGCACCCGCACCCGGGCGCCTTCGTCCTCGGTAGAGAGGGAAAGGAGGCGCGGAAACTCTAGCGCCAAAAGGCCTTCGGTTCCCACCCGCTTCCATGAGCCCTCAAGGTACCTGAGCAAGGGATCCAACCTCTCGGGACCCGCGACGGCGATGAAACCCCACACGAACAGAAGGGCGAAAACGAGGAGCTTTCGCATCGAGCGAGATTCTACCTACAGTGGTTTCGTCTCGCCAACTGGATGGGATGTGGGCCGGCGGCGCTTGGGGGAAAAGAACACGGCCAACGCCAAGAACATCGCCCCCACCAGGGAGATCGCCGCCCCGAGGGGGAGGTCCAGGGCGTAAGAGGCCAGGAACCCGAGGCCCGCCGCCGCAGCCCCCATGCTCCCTGCTAGAACGAGGACGGCCTTCATGTCGTAAGCGAGCTGGGCCGCTGCGGCCGCGGGGATGAGGAGGAGGGAATAGATGAGGATTCCCCCCACCAACCGTAGCGAGGCCGCCACCAGCGCCCCCACCACGAAGAGGACGGCCCAAGTGTAGGGCCGGGTGGGGATCCCCGCCTCTTCTGCCAGCCGCCGCTCAAGCAGGATCGAGAACACCTCGCGCCGGAAGAAGAGGAGAAACGCGCCGCTTCCCCCGAGGATCGCCGCGAGCAAGCCCACATCCCTCCAGCTAGTCCCCAAGATGCTACCCCAAAGGAGCGAGAGGGCGGGGCTGGAGAAGGCCGGGCCGGGGACTAGGGAGAGGAAGATGAATCCCAGGGCCATGGTCACCGGGAACACCACCCCCAGCACCACTTCGGCGGGGAGCCGGGTGGTTTCGGTGAGGGGCCCGAGGATACCGGCTATGAGGAGAGCGAACGCCACTGACATCGCCAGTGGTGAGACCCCCAATACGAGACCCAGGGCGGCCCCGGCGAAGGCGGCGTGGGCCATGGCGAACCCCACCGCCGAAAGCTGCAGTCGCACCACCACTGCCCCCCAAAGCCCGCAAAGCCCCCCCACCAGGAGCGCCGCGGCGAGGCTGGGAAGGAGGATCTCCCACATCAGGGAACCCCCACCACCAGTCCCCGGAGGCCGCGGATCGGAGCGGGGATCTCTCTCACCCTCCCCCCGCGCACGAGGAAGGCCCTGTCTACCTCGCCCAGGAGGTCCTCCTCGTGGAACACCGCGAGCACGGTGATTCCCCGAGCTCGGAGCGAGAGGATCCTCTTCGCGAGGTCCGCCCGGGCCTCCGGGTCCAGGGAGGAAAGGGGTTCGTCCAGGAGCAAAAGCTCTGCTCCTTTCGCTAAGGCCCGGGCCAAAAGCAACCGCCGCTGCTCCCCTCCCGAGAGGTGCCCCACCGGCCACCTGGACTTGTGGGAGAGCCCCATTTCCTCCAGGGCCCTCTCGCAGGCAGCGATGTCCTCCCGGGGAAGCCGCCTCCAGGGGCGATGACGGCCGAACCTCCCCATGAGCACCACATCGCGGGCGATGAAGGGGGTATCCGGCGGAAACGTGAGGGCCTGGGGGAGATAGGCCACCCGCAACCTGAGCTTGCGTCCAGCCCGGCGCACCTCTTCCCCCAAGACTCGCACCATCCCGCCTTGATGGGGCAAAAGCCCGAGGACCACTTCGAGGATCGTGGTCTTTCCCGCTCCGTTGGGCCCAACCAAGGCAGCGAACTCTCCGTCTTCCACCCGGAGGGAGACCCCGTGGATGGCGGGGCGGTCGGCCCCGAGGTAAGCGGCGGTGACGTCCTCGAGCTCTACGGCAAAATTTCCCATTCGAAGAGCTCCTCCTCCGGGAGGTAAAGGACACGGCGGGCGAGCTCCTCGGGCTCCGCGGCATCGTGGAATTCCCGTGTCCAGCCGTCCTTCAGCGTTATCCGTAGGGATCTTCCCCGAACCCGGAACGTGGCGCGGGGGATACCGCCGTCCCGTATCCGGAGGTTCCCTTTTCCTGCGGTGCAGCCGGTAGAGATCTGGATCCCGTCCACAAGACAAGATACGGGCGGAGTGGTCCCCGTTTCCACCTCGGCCTCGATCCCCTGGTACCCGGGGTGGTCGAGGAGCCTTAAGGCGAGGGCCCCCATCTTGAGGCCGGCCACCATGAAGGGGCCGAGGTGTCCGTGGAGGCGTACGCCGAAAAAGAGAAGGGCTTCAAAGCCCTCGTCGGGGGGAATGCGGCGCCAGTGCATCAGGGAGTTTCCCGCAAGGCCTCTACCGCCGAGAACACCGCCTCGGTGTTCCGGGCAAGCATGGAGAGGAGGTCCGCCGTCCCGGGAAGGGCCCCGGGGAAGTTGGTGAGCACAACATGCATTGCCCCCAGGGCATGGGCGAGCTTGGCCCCGAAGGAGACGCCCGACTGGAGGTTGTCGATCACGAGCATGGCCCCAGCCTCCCTTCCTTTGGCGACGAGCTCCGTGAGGTCCTTCAGGGAGAGGCGCTCTTCCGGGGGATAGGTGGCGACGACGGCAAGTCCTAGCCACTTCGCGAACCCGGCCTGCCACTGCATCACGATGGCTGGGATCTCTTGGAGACGGAGTTCAGCGGCCTTTTGAACTACCTCTGCCGCGAGGGAGCGGACCCGTTCCACGAACGCTTCCTTCCTTTCGGCGAAGGCGCTGGCCATATCCGGGCGCAGATTCGCCAGGGCACCGGCAACGGCCTCGGCCTTGGCGATCAAGGGATCGGGGGTGTTCCACGGCCCTTTCAGGGCGAGCACCGTGGCATCGGGGTTGACCCGGGAGAGGAAGGCCTCGAGCCAGGGCTCGATGCCGTGGTAGAGAACCAGCTCGGCCCGGGCCACCGCCATGAGGTCGCTGGGTTTCAGGTCGTAGTGGGCCGGGCAGAACCCCGGGGGAATGATAACGGTCACTGCCACCGCATCCCCTCCGACTTCCTCCGCGATATTTCCCAGGACGGCGCTTGTGGCCACGACCCGCACGGGCTCGGCACCGCAGAGGGGAAGGGCCACTGCAATAAGCGCTGCGATCAAGAGAAGCTTCCGCATCCACCCTCCTTTGTAACACGATTTTTCTTTTTGTGCTACAAACATACCCGGTTCGTGTCCCCTTTGCAAACCGCTTTCTTCTTCCTCCACCGAAATCTTGCCTCTGGCCCCTTTCCCCACTAAGATTTTCTTGTCCGCTAGGGCGTCGGCTAACGGTAGGCCGCGGGACTTTGGATCCCGTTGTGGAGGTTCGAATCCTCCCGCCCTAGCCACATGGACTCCCAGGATATCTCTCCGCTCATTGCGGCCCTCGGCACGGATCTTTCTGCCGATGAGATCCTTCCCGCGTTGTTCCACGCATCTTACGCCAACGAGAAGGGTTTGGAGAGCAACGAACGCCTGGAGTTCCTGGGGGACGCGGTCTTGGACCTCTGTGTGGCTGAGATCCTCTTCCGCCGCTTCCCCGACCGGGACGAGGGGGAGCTCACCAAGCTCCGAGCGGTGTTGGTGTCCCGTCCGGTCCTAGCCGAAATCGCTAAGGAATTGGATCTGGGGAGATACCTCCGCCTCTCCCCCGGTGCCGAGGAGCTCGGGGTGAGGGAGCGTCCCTCGGTCCTGGCCGCTGCCTTGGAGGCGGTTATCGCTGTCGTATTCCTGCACAAGGGATATGAGTACACCCGCACGCTGGTGGAACAGCTGTTCGGAGCGCGAATCGAGCGGGCCGCCGCCAGGCGGCCCGAGGACTACAAGTCCCTCTTGCAAGAGTTGGGCCAGAAGCGCTTCGGGGAGCTCCCTCGGTATCGGGTGTTGGAGGCTGAAGGCCCGGAACACGAGAGGGTCTTCACCGTGGAGGTCTCCCTGGGCGGGGAGAGCGCCGTGGGCCGGGGGCGCAACCTGAAGGAAGCGGAGCAGGCGGCGGCGAAGCGGCTGTACCTCCACCTCGAGGGGCTCACCGACTGAGGGAGTCCTCCAGGCGCTCCCGCTCCAGTATCTTCTCTTGCTCTTCTACAGCCTTAACGTGGGCCCGATCCCCCTCGGGGCCGGCGCGGCGGCGGCAGAGCTCTTCCAGGAGCCCGGCCCGGCCGTAGATGATCAGCGTGTCCCCGGGGCGGACCTCGGTCCAACCCCGCGGGGCGCCGATATAGGTCCCGTCCGCCCTCCGGATCCCCAGGACCAACACCCCCTCCTCCCGGAGCCTGAGGTCCGCCAGTGTCCTTCCGGCGAGCCAATCGTCCGGTCCCACCACGTGTTCCACCACCCGGTAATCCCCGTGGAGGTCCAAGAGATCCGCGTAATCCCGGACCTCGAGGTGAGTCCAGCGCCTGAGCGCCCATCCGATCAGGCGGCCCATGTAGCGGTCGACGAGCCTGCTTCTGGCCAGCGCCCACAGTGCAGAAAGCCCCAGGAAAAGGACCACGAGCCGCAGCGCCACCTCCCGGGGGCCGGCGGCGGTGAGGAAGGAAAGGACCAGTGAGGCGATGGCCGAGACGATCCCCGCGTTCCCAAGAAGCATCAAGAGGAGGATGATGCGGCGGCGCACCGGGTGCTGTACCACGAGCTCCGCCTCCTGAGTGGTGAAGCCCACCCCGGAAAAGGCCGAGCGGGCTTGGAACCTGGCCACCTCGCGGGAAAGGCCAGTGAGGGTCAGGGCCACCGTGGCCACCCGGGTGATGATCAACGAAAGCACCACCACCACGAACAGAGAAATCAGAGCGACCATGGCTCCCCGTGTGGCATTTTAGGCGGTGATACCTTCAGAGCCCATAGAACTCGGGCCGTCGGTCGGCGAAGAGGTCGTTGTAGCGGGTGATGCGTTTGTCCAAGGCCTTCCCGGGGTCTATCTCCACCACCCCCACCTCCTCCCCATCCGGGCTCGCCCGCCGGAGCACCGCCCCGTCGGGGGCGACGATCTGGGACTCCCCGGTAAAGCGGAGCTCGTCCCCGCCGCGGGCCTCCCGGCCGATCCGGTTGGCGGTAACGGTGAAGAGCCGGTTCTCCATGGCCCGGACCCGCATGGAGAGCTGTCCCATCCCGGGGAGGACGAGGTTGGCGGGGTGGCAGAGGATCTGGGCGCCCTTGAGGGCCAACGTGCGGGCCGTCTCGGGGAAGAAGTGGTCGAAGCAGATCATTACTCCCACCTTGACCCCTCCCAGGTCCACCGGTTCCAACGGGAGGTCGCCGGGATCGAACCAGAGCTTCTCCTTGCCGAAGAGGTGGAGTTTCCGGTAGCGGGCGAGGAACCCTCCGGGGCCCACCACCACCGCCGCGTTGTAGACCTTCTCCCCCGCCCGTTCGGCTATCCCGGCGACAACGGTGACCCCCTGTGCCCGGGCGAACTCGAGCAGGGTCCGAGTAGTGGGGCCATCGGGAACCTCCTCCGCCAGTTCCCGCAGTTCCTCCCGGGAGACGAAAAGGTACCCGGTGGAGAAAAGTTCGGGCAACACCCAGAGCTCCGCCTTCTCCGATTCCATGAGAGCGATGGCCTTCCCCACGTTTCGCTTCACCTCGCCGAACCGCGGCGCAAACTGCACATAACCCACTCGCATGGCCCCCTAGGGTAGCGTAATTTTCTGGGGGACCAAAGGGGGCAGAAAGGAGGCGGTATGAAGGTAGAGGTGGAAGTGGCCGGGCGGAAGCTCGTCCTCAAGCGGGGCGATATCACCGAAGAGGCGGTGGACGCCATCGTGAACTCCGCCAACCCCGAGCTAACCCCCGGGGGCGGGGTCTCGGGAGCAATCCATCGCGCCGGGGGACCGGAGGTGACCGAGGAGGCGGCCCGGATCCGCCGGGAGCGGGGTCGGCTCAAAACGGGGGAGGCGGTGATCACCGCCGGGGGGAAGCTTCCGGCCAAGTGGGTGATCCACACCGTGGGGCCGGTGTGGCATGGAGGAACTAAAGGGGAACCCGAGCTTCTGGCCAAGGCGTATCGCTCGTGCCTCGAGCTGGCGAAGGAAAGGGGCATAAAGACCATCGCCTTTCCCAGCATCTCCACCGGGGTCTACGGCTACCCCATCGATCAGGCCGCGGAGATCGCCCTGCGTACGGTGAAGGCATTCCTTGAGGGGGATCCGGGTTCCCTACAAGAGGTGCGATTCGTCCTCTTTTCCGCGGGAGATTTCGAAGCCTACCGCGCCGCCTGGGAGAGGATTGCCGGCAAAGGTTAGGCGGCACGGATGGCCGCCAAAAGCATAGGGAGAGGCGTGGGAGGGCGTCTGGGGAATTCGACGAAGGGGTTAGGGATGGTCTAAAGTGGTGTGGGTTTTAGGTGGGGGACGTTGGTGGTTGCGGTGTCCATCTTTTTCCCGGTTTTGACGTGGGCACAGGGCACGTCTCCGAGGATCCTGGGGCCGGATGAGACAGTTCCCTGCGACGGCGTAACCTGGTCCTGGGAGGAAGAAGAGGAATTCATTGACATCCACGACTTCATATTGGTCTACCCTCCTCCCTTTTCCACAGGGAAGAACAAGCCCAAACAGCAGCCACAGGATCTTGTGACGCGTAACGCGTGACGTGTAACGGGTGTTATTGGCGCTGGGGGGAGGTGATGCGGGAGATGGTCTTTGGGGGCTCCAGAAGCTACCGGCTTTGTTCTGAGCTGTTCGTACTATCTGTGAAGCTCGCGTGAAGGTGAGCTATTTCCCTTGGACATCGCCTTCCCCTGTCTCAACTCATGGCTGAAGCTTAAGATTATGGCCTTGCCGTTCTGAGGTGGTCAGCAGGACAGAGCAGCGGCTTCCTAAGCCGCAGGTCGGAGGTTCGAGTCCTCCCGGGCGTACCAGTTTTTCATTTCCGCTTGTGACGTAGCCATAAAGCGATCGATAACCCGCCAAGGGAAAGGAGTAGCAAAAAAGTTGCCCACCATGGCCATTTGCGGGTTAGGGAAACCACAGTTCCGACCAGCATAAGCAAAAAGGTGATCGGTTCTGTAAACGGTCTGATCCTCTCCCACTTACCTTGCCACCCCGTGATTTCTTCCGGTGATAGAGGGTCGAAATAAGGTGGCGGTTCGATAGTTGCAAGTTTGGCAAGCACCGCGATGAGTAGCTTATGCACATTGATCCCCTGGCGATGGATTTCCCAAAGCGCACGTTCGGCTTTGCGCAAAAGCGCTGCCTGCTCCTCGCGTTCATGTCGCTCTTCCGCGGGGTAGATGTTCTCCACGCATTTCTCCAGGGCCAACGCCGCGGCCCGGCGCACGATCC
>DFNI01000018.1 GCA_002375995.1 Acetothermia bacterium UBA3571
GCGCGCTTTCATAACATCACTCCGGATATCGCATGGTCCTACTGCATTTGAAGTAGTCCCCGTTCTTCCTCCTTCCGATGCCCCTCGGCCTCCCGGACGCTAGCCTGAGTTACACGACCATGCCCGAGGAGGCGGCAGATGGGAAGGAAAGACAGGGTGCTCATTGTGGCTTGAGGAGCGAGATTGCGTCGCGCCCTCCAGGCGCTGCTCCAGGCAACCCTGAGCTCCGAGCGGAGGTGGAGACGGGCGGCGAGGAGTTACTCACTCACGACCGCTCGCCACCGGCCGTGGTGATGTTTGGTGGGGACGGGGATGGCCGGTTTGGGCTTGGGAACCATGGCACTCGTCTCCTCCAAAGCGCGGACCTTTCAAGAAGGCTACCAGCTGGGCGGGGCGGTGGTACTCCCCATATTGCTGTTGGTGGTGGAGCAGGTGACCGGGGTGCTTTACTTCAGCCTCCCGGTGGTGGCGCTTCTGGGGCTGTTTCTTTTGACAGTGGACTTCAGTGCTTTTGTGGTACGGGATGAGAAGCTTCCGCCGCGAGGCGTTCCTTTCCCGCTTGGGATGATCTGCTTCAGCGGGTAGAACGGACAAGGGGGTAACGGTGAAAAGGCTTTACAGATCAAAACGGGAAAGGGTGGTGGCGGGAGTGTGTGGAGGCTTGGGAGAGGACTTGGGCGTAGACTCAATCTCGTGCGACTGGGAGTCTTTCTCCCCACCCTGGCCACCGGGATCTTCCCGGTGATCCTCACCTAGCTTGCCGCCTGGTGGATCCTTCCCCAGGGCGAACGAGGGCCCGTTTGGGGCGCCTCACTGGAGAACCGAACCCACCGATTCCGAGAACGGTGGCCGCAATATCCCCCGCTCGGTGATGATGGCGGTGATAAGCTCGGCGGGGGTGACGTCGAAGGCGGGGTTCCACGCCGTCGCCCCGTCCGGCGCGAACTTCATTCCGTAGGGCGCAAGCACCTCCCCTTCATCCCGCTCCTCGATGGGGATACCCTCGCCGCTTGTGAGGTTGGGATCGATGGTGGAGGTGGGAGCCACCACGTAAAACGGCACCCCATGGCGACGGGCGAGCACCGCCAAAGTGTAGGTCCCGATCTTGTTGGCGGTGTCGCCGTTTCGGGCGATCCGGTCGGCCCCCACTAGGACGGCGTCGATCCTCTCCCGGGCCAGGAGCCAGCCCGCGGCGGAATCGGCGATCAGACGGAACGGGATCCCCTCCTGCAGGAGCTCCCAGGCGGTGAGCCGTGCCCCCTGGAGCCGGGGCCTGGTCTCCAGGGGATACACGAGGGAGAGCTTCCCCATCTCCCGCGCTGCCCGGATCACTCCCAGGGCCGTGCCGTAACCCCCGGTGGCCAGGGCCCCGGTGTTGCAGATGGTGACCACCGTGGCCCCATCGGGGAGGAGTGTTGCCCCGAGGCGCCCCATGGCTCGACAGGCTTCCACTTCCTCGCGGTGGATCGCGCGGGCCTCGGCCAAGAGGAGATCGTGCAGATCCGGGCCGTCTTTGTGGCGTTCGAAGACCTTCCGGAGGCGCTCCAGGGCGCGGAAGAGGTTCACCGCCGTGGGCCTCGTCTCCCCCAACTCTTCAAAGGCCTCCCGGAACCGGGCATCCCTTTCCCTTCCCGGCCGGTGTCCCCACACCGCCAGGACAAGCCCGTAAGCGGCGACGATGCCGATTAGGGGGGCGCCCCGCACCCGCATGGTCCGGATAGCCTCCGCCACCTCCTCCCAGTGGCGCAGTTCCCGCCAGACCTCTTTCCACGGAAGTTCGGTCTGATCCAAGATCTCCAGCACGCCTCCGCGCCAACGCACAGGGGTCAACATAGCGGGGCGATCTTACTCCAAAGAAAAACGCGGGGCCCTCATAAAAGAGAACGCCCCGCGCCGGACAAAGGAGGGAGTGCCAAAAGGGGAACACTTCCCCACTGAACACAAAACACCCTTTTACCCCAAAACCAACCTCAAATCAACCCCGCGCAGCAGGTACACCGAGACACAGATGGACCACGTAGGGGATCGAAATACAGTGGCTTGTACATTTGGTGGACATCGCGCTTGCGAGTCCCTATCCCAACCGCTTTCCCAACCGCACACTTTTGCAGTAACATTCCCTCACGAGCCGATGCGGTACTTCGGAACCGATGGGGTGCGGGGAACGGCTGGAGTAGACCTTACTGCCGAGTTGGCGTTCAAGATCGGCCGGGCTGCTGGGCTCTCCCTTAAGCCCGCACGGGCTCTGATCGGTCGCGACACCCGAACTTCGGGCCCGGCCCTGGAGGCGGCGTGCAGCGCCGGCTTGGCTGAAACGGGATGCCAAGTGCTCTCCGCAGGGATAATTCCCTCTCCCGCCATCTCTCATCTCGTGCGCCTGCGGGGGTTCCATCTAGGAGCAGTGATTTCCGCTTCTCACAATCCACCCGAGGATAACGGGATAAAGTTCTACAGTCCCGATGGTCTCAAGCTCCCACCCGACGCCGAGGAAAGGATCGAGGAACACCTGGACGTGCGGCCTCAAAACGGCCCCCTGGGCCCTATTTCCCCCTGGGGCGAGGCCCGGGAGTTGTACGTAGACTTCCTCCTATCCGTTTTGGGACGAGGCTGGGGGAAGGGACTTCGGGTGGTGTTGGACTGTGCCCATGGAGCCACTGCGGCGGTGGCCCCGGAGGTTTTCTCCTCCCTCGGGATCGAGGTCACCACCTTTGGAACCGAGCTGGACGGGAAGAAAATAAACGCCACCGGAGTGATGAACATGGGGCCCCTGCGGGAGCTCGTCCGGGCGGAAGGCGCGGACCTCGGTGTGGCCTTCGACGGGGATGGAGACCGCGCCCTCTTCGTCACCTCCAAGGGTGAGGTGGTGGAAGGGGACAGGCTCCTGGGGGCGTTGGCCCCCCATCTCCTCTCTTGGGGAGAGATCGCCTCGCCCGCAGTGGTGTTTACCGTTTTGGCCAACAAGGGCCCGGAGGAATACCTCCGGGCCCGAGGCTTCACGGTCCCACGAGTCCCGGTCGGGGATCGTAACGTGTCCTTGGAGATGAAAACGTCCGGCATCGAGGTCGGGGGGGAGCCCTCGGGACACATCGTGTTCGGCCGTTACGCCCCCACCGGGGACGGTATCCTCACCGCCCTCTACCTTCTGCGGGCCCTCAAGCGGCTGGACATGGGCCTAGAGGAACTGGTACGTCCGGTGCCCGTCTATCCCCAGCTTCGCCGCGATATCCCAGCAGGGAGGTTTGGGAGGGAAGTGTTAGGGGAAGAAAAGGTAAAGCGTGCCATCGCGGAAGCCGAAAAGGCCCTGGGAGATTCGGGAAGGGTGGTGGTCCGTCCTTCAGGAACCCAACCCCTGATCCGAGTACTGGTGGAAGGCCCGGACGAAAGGATGTTAGCCCAGGCCATGGAAGGTATTTGTGAAGCTATCCAAAGGGCCCTCGCCCGCAGGTCAGGCGAGGGCCCCTAACCCACACGGCACTTCCGCTTCAAACTCTCCCTGTTTTTGACCACGATCCGGTAGCGGCTTTTGTCCAAGATCCCCTCTTGTTCCAGGCGGTTGAGGGCGAGGGTGGTATTTTCCCGGGCCGAGGCGATCATCTCCGCCAGATCCTTGTGGGTAAGACGACATCCGATGAGGACCCCTTCGTCCGTGGGGACGCCGAACTCCTCCGACAGCTGGAGGAGCTTGCGGGAAAGTCTGGACTGGATATCCCGGAAGGCCACATCCACCAAGAGATCTTCCAACTCCATCCTCTGCCTGTGGAGCCACTGCAGGAGCGAAAAGGAAGCCTCGGGGTTGCGGCGCAGCCATGAGGCCACCAAGTCCCGATCCAGGCGGACGAGGAGGGTATCGCCCAGGGCCTGGACGAAGTGGCGGCGGCGATCTTCTCCCATGATGGCCCCCTCGCCCACGAGATCCCCCGGGCCCCGCAGTCCCAGGACGAGGCGTTTTCCGCTCGTATCCAGGAACGAGACTTTGACGTGGCCGGATTCGATGTAGAAGAGGGAGTCGCTGGCGACCCCGGGGTAATAGATCACCTCGCGATCCCGATAAAGCTCCCGTTCTCCTCTGGAAAAGAGGGGCTCCAACGCCTCCAGCGGATTCCTTACCTGTACGCTCGGCATGGCGCCCCGAGGATAAGGGGTGGGTATCGGAGGCCGAAGGAAAGTTGGAGCGAACTGAGGAGGAGAGGGTAGGAACTAAAAAAGAAAAAAGTCCCCACTTGTCGGGGACAGATGTCCTATGGACAGGAGGAAAACGGGCGCTGGGCCCAAAAGAGGCCGGTTGGGTCGCAAGGTACTCCCTAGAAAGGAGGTGATCCAGCCGCAGGTTCCCCTACGGCTACCTTGTTACGACTTACCCCCCCTCCCGGACCCTGGGTTCGAAGGTGCCCAACGAGCACCCC
>DFNI01000039.1 GCA_002375995.1 Acetothermia bacterium UBA3571
GGTTGTCAAAGTCGGGTCTGAGGTCAAAACGGTTTTGATCGCCCGTTGACCCCCTTTCGATTCACTTCCTATCAAGGGCGGCGCTATGGTTTTCTGGAAAGGGGGTGAACATGGGTAAGCGCCTTTTTCTTCTCGTGTTAGCGTTCCTCACGGCAAATCTAGGGACATTCGCGTCCGAGGCGGTGCTTCTTTTCGCCATTGGGGTCCACGTAGAACCCTTGGGCATTACCGCTCAGGGGTTCTCCGGTTCCCCTATGCGGGGCCGGGATTACCGGGACCTCGAGCTGTTCCAGGAGCACGTGCGTTATCTCTATGGCCTCGCCGAAGTGGTCGAACGGCACGGTGGGGTGCTCGTAGTTCAAGTCCAGTCGCCCTTTACCGCGGTCGCTGCCCAACAAGGGAACCCAGTCCTTTCCGACCTCGAAGCCCGGGGACACGAGATCGCCCTCCATTTCCACGAAGAGGCCCATCTCGGGCGGGACTCCGAGCAGCTCACCCCAAAGGAATGGTGCCGCGCTATGACAGAAGAGATCGAGCTTATCCATGAGGCTGGGGTAAAGGGGCGGATACGTTACTGGAGCGGGGGAAACCTGTATCCCGAGATCTTGGAGGCCGCCGTTTGCACTGGTCTCGATGTCTACGGTGACTGGAAGCATCCGCGCCTCCAGGGGATGGACCCCCACGTAATCGGGGTGAACCCCTGGCGTCCTGCTTCCGGACCGGATCCCGACGATATGTCCCGGTTCGCCACCCACGACCCCGAGGGGCCCGTGGTGTACCTCCCCGACGGGGTGATCGAGCCCAATGCTCTGCGAAAAAAGCGCCTCGTTGTGCGCCAGCGGGGCCCGGATGCGTGGTTCGAGGTGCTCGCGGGATACCTCCGCCGGTCCCTGGACGCGGCCCGGCCCGATCGGGTGAACGTGTTTCACATCACCGTGCACCCCGGTGAATTCCCCCTGGGGGCGATCGATCGCTTCCTTGCGGAGCACGTGGACCCCCTGGTGGAGGAAGGAAGGATTCGGTGGGCCACCTTCTCGGAAATGGCCGATGCCTTCGCGGCTTGGGAAGCGGCACACCCTGGGGTGGATCCCCGTGGTGCGGTCCAAGAAGAAAACCCTGCGGCCACAGATGAGACAAGATGCCTGGGATACATTACCTTCGTCATCAACGTCCACGACTTCATGAACGTGGACGAGAGCGCCGACACACTCCTCCGCCTCATTGGGATCTTCGAAAAATACGGCGTCCGGGGGGACTTCTACCTCACCGGGCCCCAAGTATACGCGTACCTCGAGCACCGCCCGGACGTGATCGCGCGGCTGAAAGGTTTCGGTATGACCATCAGTTACCACGTGCGCCCACCGCATCCCGCCGTTCCCGGCTTCGACCGTGTGCTTTCCGGGCTTTCTCCCGATGAAGTGCGGGAAGTCTTCCGGGATTACGAGACCTACCGCTTGGACCTCCGCACCGGGAAGCTACTCCGGGATCAACCCGGTGGTTTCACGTTGCTGACTCAGATCTTCGGACATCCCCCAGTGGTGGCTTCCGTTCCCAGCTCAAAATGGCGCGATGCGATCCTTCCGGTTTACGCGGAGCTCGGGGCGAAGATGACCCTGCTTTATCACGAGACCGGCACCGACCCCGAGAAGCCGTTCCAGTGGGTACATGGGTTACTCGTTCGGCCCAGCGACTTCAGTATTACTCGCTGGCGGGCGCCGGGCACCCAAAAGGAACTGTTTTGGTGGAACATGATCTCCGGCCCGTTGGGAAAGTTCTACGATCCCCTGGAGCATCTCCGCGAGGAATTTTCCCGCTGGAATTATCCCCGCCCACCATTCATCACCGTCCTCATCCACGAGAACAACTTCTACCGCAAGGGGTACACCCCGTGGCTCTCCATTTTCTACCGAGACATAAAGCGACGGATACCCCAGGAGCCTCCGTATGACCTGGACGCTCCCGATCCCTCTTCCCCCCGTTCGCCAGAAGAGCGGGAGGCCATCTGGCGGGTGTACGAGGCTCTGGTGGCTTATGCTGTCGAGAACCTCTGTGTAGTGACCTCCGAGGACATCGTGCGGATGGCCGAGGCCGCCGAGGGGTTGAAATAGGCTGGCCTTTACGCCGGGAGCGTTATGCTACTGGTTACAACGCATTAGGGCACCGCTCGGAAAAAACATCGGTGAACCCAATATTCACCGCATACACGCTTCAACACTTCGTCCTTCCCCAGGGCGACGTTCCGACTTCGAGTTTTTGCTAGCGGGGTCAAGAAAGCTCGCTCGCCACCTTTTTTTCAAAGCTGGCGAGGAAGACAGGCCCGCGGCCGATTACCCCATGGGTTCCCACTTCTCTTGGGCGAGACGTTCCTTGAGCTCCAAGATGGGCTCCACCGGCGTAGGATCTACCCCGTTGAGGAGCGCAAGGTACACACTCACCCAATCTCCCAGATAAAGGAGCGAGAGGGCTTGAGCCAAGGGAGTTTTCCCCTCCCCGTGCAGTTCCAGGAAGGGAAGCCTCCGGCGCCGGAGCACGTCCTTCAGCACCTCCACCCGCAGCGCCACCCGGGGATGGTCGCAAGAGGTACGGAGGAATAGCCTGACGATCTGGGGGAAAAGTTCCCCGGCGAGCTCATACCCTACGATCTCGTTGTGGCAGAGTTCCGGAAGCTCGGCGGAGAAGGCCGGCTGTTTGGCGTTCTCGTTTATTTGGGTGCGCCAGCGGAAGGCAACGGGGGAGGCGGTCCCCGCGGCCCCGTAGATTACAGGGATCTTGCCCTGAAGGGCTCTGGCAAGTCCTTGAGCCCGATTAGGAGTGGAACGCGGAGATAGCTCCTCCGCCATACGGGAAAGGATCGAGAGCCCTTCGTCCATACCCTCGGCCTGAAGTCCCAAGCCCTCCAGGGCCCCGAGGAGCGTAAACAGCAGATGTCCTAAAGCGGCGCGGGGTTGGAACCCTTTGGGAATCTCGATCCAGGGGATCCCCTGTTTCTGGCAGATCTCCGCCAGTTTTCCCCCGGAAGAGATCCCCAAGGCTTTCCTGGTATGCCTGAGTCCATCAAGAAAAGCGGAGAGGGTTTCCTCGGTGTTCCCCGAATAGCTGACCCCAACAAGCAACGTCTCTTCCCCGATGAACCGGGGCACCACATAGCTCCGAACGGTGATAACCTCCACCCCTGGAAGGGCCAATCCAAGGAAGTCACCGGTGATCCCCGACCCCCCCATCCCCACCACCACTATTCGCTCGAAACCGGAAAGCTCTCGGGGAAGGATCACTTCACGTCCCCGCGCCAGGGCTTCGCGGCACTGCTGCGGGAAGTTCTCCATGACCTCGAGCATGCCGTTTCGGTCAAGCTTATATAGTTCCGTCCAGTCGGGCTCCCGCTCCGCAAATCCACGGGCGATCTCCCGCACCCGTTGGGCCAACTCCCGTTTCGCCACGAGAAGGGCCGCCGGGGTATCCACTACCGCCAGATCCTTCACTCCCAAAAGGCCTACCCGCTTGCGGGCGAGGGAGAAGACCAAATTCCCCGCAGCGTCTTTGCCGAAAACCTCAACGTCCACGGAAGCGTTGTTTTCCCGGTCTTTTCGTAACGCTTCCCAGATGGCGTGCCAGTCCCCCAGATCGCTCCAGCCGAAGGAAACGGGGATAGTGGCGATCTTCTCCGCTTTCTCCATCACCCCGTAGTCGATGGAGGTTTCCTCGGCCCGGGAATAGGCCTCCCGCAGGGCCGCTTCCCACGTGGGCTTGCCCAAGTGGGATTTCAGCTCCGCTAAAGCGGCCGCAAGCCCAGGAAGGTGGCGGTGGATTTCTTCGAGGATCTGGGAAAACTTCCAGACGAAGATCCCAGAATTCCAGAAGAAGTTCCCCCGTGAGACATACGCTTCGGCCGTATGGCGGTCGGGCTTCTCCACGAACCTAGCTGCGCGGTGGACCACGAATCCCTCGGCTTCGAAGAGGGGTTCAGCCCCCTCGATGTAGCCGTAGCCGGTGGCAGGGTAGGTGGGGCGGACCCCGAGCGTCACAAGATACCCTTCCTCGGCCGCTTTGACGGCGGCGAGAAGGGCTCGGCGGAAGGCCTCTTCGTCGTCGATGCGGTGGTCCGCGGGGAGCATAAGCATGGTTCCCGCGGGTTCGAGTTCCCCGAGGACGAGCGCCGTAAGCCCCACCGCTGGAGCGGTATTCTTCCCGAAAGGCTCGAGGATCAGCTGCTCCCGGGGAAGACCGAGCTCGGCCCCCAAGAGCTCCGCCAGCTCCCGGGTGGCGACGAGGTACACGTTCCCTTTCCCGACCAAAGGCAAGACCCGATCATAGGTGGCTTTAATCAAGGTCCGGCCGTTACCCCCGAAGGGGAGCAAAGGCTTAGGCAGCGCAAGCGTCGCCGGCCACAAGCGCTCTCCCTTTCCCCCGGCCAGTATCACCGCATAAATTTTCCCCATGGTCCCTCCCAGTTTCTGGTGTTGCAGGTCAATTCGAGCCGAGGATTTCCAGGAAGATTTCAGAGAGTTTCTTGGCGTCGGCTCGTCCCCCGGTCTTGCGCATGGCTTGCCCCACCAGGAAGCCGATGGCGCCCTTTTTCCCCGCGCGGAAATCCTCCACGGCTTTGGGGTTTTCCCTTATCACTTCTTGAGCCAAGCGCCGCAGCTCCTCTTCGTCCGCTAGAAGTGAGAGCCCTCTTTCCTCCACGATCTCCATGGGAGCGCGTCCGGTCGCTATCGCCTCTTCCAAGACCTCCTTGGCGTTGGTGCGGGAGATCTTTCCCTCCCGGACGGCCTCGATGAGCTCCGTGAGAGCTTCCACGCTTATGGGGGGTGAGTCGTCCTTCCAGTAGCGGAGGACCTCGGAAAGGACCCAACCCGCCGCGTCCTGGGGAGAGCCACAGGCCCGGGCCACCGCCTCGAAATAATCGGCACGGGCCGGCTCTTCCATCAAGACCCCAGCTTCCTTGGGCGAAAGACCGTATTCTCGCACAAACCGCTCCTCCCGCTCCCAAGGTAGTTCCGGCATCCCCGCGCGTACCTGCTCGAGCCATTCCCTTGATACCACCAGGGGCACGAGATCCGGTTCGGGGAAGTACCGGTAGTCGTGGGCTTCTTCTTTCGACCGCTGGAGCACGAGTTTCCCCGCGTGTTCGTCCCAACCGAAGGTGACTTGCTCCACCGTCCCTCCCCCGGAAAGGAGCTCCCGCTGCCTCTCCTCCTCGGCGGCCAAGGCCCGCTCCACCGCGCGGAAGGAGTTCAAGTTCTTTATCTCCGTTTTGGTACCAAGCTTTCCGTCCGTGGAAACGGAAATGTTGGCGTCGCAGCGGAGCTCCCCCTTTTCCATGTCAGCGTTCGATACCCCCAGGTGCCGCAAGAGCATCCGCAGGGTCCTGAGGAACTCGCGGGCCTCCTTGGGGGACTGGATATCGGGTTCGGTCACAATCTCGATCAAGGGCACCCCACAGCGGTTCATATCCACCAAAGCCCCATCACCGGTGTGGATAAGCTTCCCCGCGTCCTCTTCGAGGTGCATCTCGCGGATGCGGACGGTGCGAGCCTCGCCGTCAACTCGGAAGGAAAGGGCACCTCCTACGGCCAAAGGATATTCCCTTTGAGTGATCTGATACCCCTTGGGGAGGTCCGGGTAGAAGTAATTCTTGCGGTCGAATCGGGAGAACTCTTGCACTCGCGCGTTCAAGGCAAGGGACACCCGCAGGGCGAGCTCCACCGCCTTTTTGTTCAGGACCGGCAGGGCGCCGGGCATGCCCAGGCAAACCGGGCACGTGAGGGTATTGGGCGGGGCGGTGAAGTAATCGGTGCTACAGCTACAAAAGAGCTTCGTTTTCGTCGCGAGTTGTACGTGGATCTCGAGGCCAATTACGGTACGCATCAAGGGCAAGTATAACCCAGAAGCTGCCGTAAAGTGGCTGGGGGAACGCGGGTCCCATTACCGACGTCCCCCTAACCGGTTCTCAGCCACCTTAGGCCACGATCTCCACCCGAATACGCACGTGGGTGCCGTCGCCGAAGCCGATCCACAGGTCGTATATGCCCGGGGCACGGTCGGCGGTGGGATAGAGTAGACGGTAGACGCCCTCATCCGGATCGTAAGGGATCGCGAGCCAGCTCCAGATCACGTGCTTTTCCTTCTCCCCCTCGAATTTCACTTCCGTGACCGTGAGGGTGGGGACAGCGTCGGGGTAGATCTCGTCGAAATAATCTTTGAGCACGAACGCGATCTCGATCAATTCACCTTTTTTGTAACGGGCAAACAGCGGGAGCTTGCCCTTGGGCTTCCGCTCTTGCGGCGGTAGGGGCTTATCGACGAATGTACCCTGAGTGCCGGCGGGGGTGATCTTGTAAACCACCTGGTAATTAACCTCGAACACTGTCTCGTTTCCCGCCTTATCCCGTGCCCTCACCGTGAACACTTGGAAGCCCGGCTCCTCAGTGAGTATCTCCTCGCCGAACAGGGTGGTAGCCTCGGCGGTTTCGATCCCCGAGAGGGTGTCGAACGCGAACCACCTCGCCTCCACCGGTTGGCGGAGGAGGTATTCCGCCCCTTCCTCGGGGGACTCCACGAACACCACCGGGGGCGTGAGGTCGATCTTTATCTCCACGCTATTGTGGGGCGTCTCCTCGTTTCCGTTGTTGTCTTCCGCCCAGAATTCCAATGTATAGACGCCCTCTTGGGTGATCTGGACCTGTGCCACAGCTCCATTCACTTCCACAACTCCGCCGTCCGGTTCCAGTTTGTAGTAGATCTTTTGCACACCGCTTCCCCCGGGATTGTCGGAAGCGGTGATGGTTACCGTAACCCCGGTGTTATTCCACCCATTCGCGTTAGGGGCTGGAGCCACCGTTGCGGTGGATGTTGGGGGGACATTGTCCACAGCCCATCCCAAGAGGCTCAAACCGAGTACGCCCGCTGCCACCAACATTAATCGCACCACCGACACCTCCTTCGGGGTTAATCCTCGGAAGCCCACTCCGCGGCGAGGGCTTTCAGGTCCTCCTCTGTGAAAAAGCGGCAGGAATAGGGAAGCCGCTTCCCAACTTGAACCGTGGCCCAAAGTAGCCGTTCGAATCTCACCTCGCCCGGAGAAGCCAGGTCGATATCTCCCGTCCCCGGGTTCCAATGGCGCACCACATCTTGGGGACCGAGACAATCACGTACCTCGAGTTCCCACTCCCAACGCTTTCCGAGCTCTGGGATGCTGAAGACCAACGGGTAGCGGCCCGCTGCGGTAGGGGGTATGGTGAGGATCACTGCTATCCGGGTGGGCGAGACCGGCGGCGTGGGAATCGGACAAGGCGTGACCTCCCCACACACGTCCTTTAGGTACACCCTCCAGCTCGGTGGAGTGTCCACATCCAGCGATACGTCCGGGGCACCTTCGGGGAGGAAGAGCTCGAGCGTGATCAGGAAATCCTTTCCGGGAAGGGCCGCTTCCGCAGTGGGCCTTACGGCCAACGCGGGAAGGGATCCTCCTTCCTCCCAAGCCGGTCCCCTGCCTTCGTCCTCGCCCTCGGCAGAGGGTGAAGAAGAAGCCTTGTCTTCCACCAGCGGGAAAGGGGAAACCACGGACGCGGGGCTTCCCTCACACAACCCTGCCACGGTAAACTGCAGCCGCACCGTAGATGAACTCCCCAATTCCTCGTTGACGAAGCTCACCTCCGCGTCCACAGGGACAACGAGGCCCGCTACTGAGGCGCTCAACTCGCAGGAAGAACAGAGACATTCCACGCGGAAGGTGGCCGCGAATATCCCCGTGGCACCGCCTGTCTCGTGCAACACCACAGATGTGGATTGGCCTCCACTGATCACGCTGAAAGTCACTTCTTCAGGCTCACAGCTTACGTCCAGGTCGGGAGCCTCGAGCCGCAAGGTGTAAGTCCCGCAGCACAATTCCGTCACCTCTCTGCCTTCGGAATTGAGGACCTGGAGCGTCCGGGGGTGGCTTTGGGGCGGTGAGACTCGGGCCGTAATGCTAATCCCTTCCGCGATATCCGCGGCCGCCACCACCAAATCTCCAGGCGCCGCGAACAACACATACATTCCCTCTGGGACGGGGTCGCACTCCCGCGATAGCATGATGGGACCCCACAAAATCCCCGCGCCCTCGGTCCGGGGATCTCCCAGGGAAAAGCCCCGCGCCGCGGTGGCATTCCAGAGGAAGAGGGAGACATCCCCTTCAGGGCGCCCTTCCAGGAACACAAAGAAGCTACGCTTCAGGGGCAAGACCGAAACCGCAGGACCCTCGGGTTGCAGGCGGAACTCGAGGGAGGTCGCTCCCGCGATTGCCCACCAAACCACGGACAGCATCGAAACAAGCGAAATCGTCCTGGACATATCCGTTACGATTATATCACCTTGAGAAACACGGGCCCGTGACGCAAATTACCTCGTCACTTCGAGGCGTACACGAGGGGTGAGAAGATGAGAAAATGCTTGATAACGGTCTTCGTGATCTCGGTCGGGCTCTTCCTCGCGGGATGCATTCCCACCGGCGACGAGGAGCCCCTGCGTGCGGTGATCACCACCGAACCCTCCCCACCGCGGGGGGATCCTCCCTTGACGGTGCAGTTCTCCGCCGCTCAGTCCACCGGGAAGATCGACGAGTACATCTGGACCTTCGGCGACGGAACCGGCGCGCAGGGACGTGTTGTACAGCACACCTATTCCTTGCCGGGAAACTACGAGGTGACGCTCCGGGTGGCGGGGCCGGAAGGGGAAAGGACCGCCCGGGTCACGGTGCATGTGAATTCAGAGCCTCCGGTGATCGAATATTTCGACGTCGACCGCACGGTGGTCGAGGCCAACACCGAGGTGGACTTCTACGTGAACGCGTATGACCCGGATGGCTCGGTCCGTTTCCTTCACTTCGACTTCGGCAACGGAGAGACAGCCACCATCCCCGCGAATCCTTCTCCAACGGGCATGTACCAGGTCCACAAGACGTACCAGGAGGACTCCCTCCCCCCCACCTACCCCGTGGTGCTCACCGTCACGGTCCAAGTGGAGGATGACAACGGCGATCTCTCCGAGCCCGCGGCGTTGACGATCCAGGTCCTTCCGCCGTGTCCGTGTGATTGAAAAAAAGGTGCCCAAATTGGAGATCCCGGATATCGAGGGAACACTTCGCCGCCTCGTGGCCCAGGTTCCCCCAGGGCGGGTGACCACCTACAAAGCCCTGGCCGAAGCATTGGGAGATCCGGCGGCGGTTCGGTTCGTGGCCAACTGGCTTTCTTCCCACGCCCACGAACTCCCCGTCCACCGGGTGGTCCACGCCTCCGGGGCGGTGGGAAAGGCGGAGTTCGCGGAGCCAGCGGAGTTCGCTGAACGGTTGCGCCGGGAGGGCGTAAGGGTGGAGGGGCTTAAGGTCAAACCCCTCATACGTTATTTCTTCGCCGATTTTAAAACCGACCGACCCTTGGAACGGTTGCGCCGGGAACAAGGGGAGATCGCGCGCCAGGTGAGGCTGGAACCCCTTCCCCAAGACGCAAAAACGGTGGCCGGCGTCGACGCCGCATACTTGGATTCTGAAGCCATCGGGATCTGCGTCGTTTGCGATCGCGAGGGGGGGCCCCTCGATTACGTCGAGGTCAGACAGGAAGTACAGTTTCCTTACATCCCCACCTATCTCTCTTACCGCGAGCTTCCGCTCTACCTCGCCGCCGTGCAGGGGGCGGAGGAGAAGGGCCTTTCCCCGGACGTGATCCTGGTGGATGGAAACGGGATCCTCCACCCTCGCCGGGTGGGAATCGCTACACATCTTGGGGTGATCCTCGACAGGCCTACGGTGGGGGTAGCCAAGAGGCTTCTCTGTGGCGAGGTGAACACGGAAGGGATGACTATCGGGGAGTGGCGCCCCGTCGTCTTGGAAGGCGAGACAGTGGGGGCGGCCATGCGCACCGGTCGCAACCGCACCATCTTTATTTCCCCTGGGCACCGTGCAGACTTGAAAACAAGCGTTGAGCTCGTGACTTCCCTCTTGAAGGAGGATCCCTTGCCGGAACCCCTGCGCTGGGCCCACGCCCTCGCCTCAGAGTCCCGCGCCGCTTGATCGCAAAATTATTACTTATGAGTCTTGAAAAGAAACGGCCGGAGAGGTAGCCTTGCCGTGCCATGGGAATCCTTGAGGTAAGAGATTTGGTGGTGACCGTTGAAGGGAAGAAGATCCTCAAGGGGATCTCCCTTTCCCTGGAAAAGGGAAAAATCCACGCCCTCATGGGCCCCAACGGATCTGGCAAGTCCACCCTCGCCTTCGCCCTGGCAGGGCACCCCGATTATCTGATCGAAGAGGGGAGGATCTTTTTGAATTCCGAGGACATCACAAAACTTCCCCCCCATGAACGCGCCCGTCGCGGGCTCTTTTTGGGCTTCCAATATCCCCCCGAAGTGGAGGGGGTGAGGTTACGGGAGTTCCTGCGCCTGGCAGCGGCCAACTGTCACGAACCCTTCTGCGAGTTCCAAAAGCTTTACCTGGAGTCCCTGGCGTACTTCCGCATGGACGAGCTCGGCGAACGCGAGCTAAACGTGGGCTTCTCCGGCGGGGAAAAGAAGCGGTCTGAGCTATTGCAGATGCGGGTCCTCCGGCCGAAGGTGGCCCTCCTGGATGAGCCCGACTCCGGGGTGGACGTGGATGGCCTGCGCCTGATCGCCGCGGGGATCGAGGAAGCAGCCCGGCTGGGGACAGCGGTCCTCCTTATCACCCACTACCCTCGCATCCTGGAACACCTTCCCATCTCCAAAGTCTTCGTGCTGGACGATGGTCACATCGTGCGGGAAGGAGGGCCGGAGCTCGCTTGGGAGATCGAACGCTCAGGCTACGAGGCGGTGAGGGGATGAAGCGGACAAGCGTGGGGTTGACGGCGGAACTGATCGAGGAGATCTCCCGGGAGAAGGGGGAGCCCAGGTGGATGCTGGAACACCGGCTGCGGGCACTGGAGATCTTCCGCGAACTCCCCATGCCCCGGTTCGGGCCGGACCTCTCCGAAGTGGACTTCTCCGACATCTCCTATTACTTGCGGACGGTGGAGCCGGTAGGAAGTTGGGAAGAGCTACCGGAAGAGATCCGGCGCACCTTCGAGGAGCTGGGGCTCCCCGAGGCGGAACGCAAGGCCCTGGCGGGCTTGGGGGCCCAGGTGGACTCCGAGGTGGTCTACCGCTCCATCCTGGAGGAGGTCCGGGCCCAGGGGGTGATCTTCGAGCCCATGGAGGAGGCCCTCAAGAACCACCCCGACCTGGTGCGGGAGCACTTCATGAAGGTTATTCCCCCGGAGGATAACAAGTTCGCTGCACTGCATGGGGCGGTGTGGTCGGGAGGGACCTTTGTATGGGTGCCGGAAGGGGTGGAGGTAGCGATACCCCTCCAGGCTTACTTCCGCATGCAGACACAGGGAGTGGGACAGTTCGAACATACCTTGATCGTAGCCGAGCCGGGAAGCTCGGTGCACTACATCGAAGGCTGTTCCGCCCCCCGATACACCAAGGCGGCGCTGCATTCGGGAATGGTGGAGATCGTGGTCAAGGAAGGGGCCCACGTGCGGTTCACTACGATCCAGAACTGGTCCCGAAACGTGTACAACCTGAACAACAAGCGGGCGGTGGCGTACGCGGGGGCCACTATGGACTGGGTCTCTGGATCTTTGGGGAGCAAGGTGACGATGCTATACCCTTCCACCATCCTCGCCGGAAAGGGCGCCAAGACGGAAAACCTCTCCTTCAGCTTCGCCCGGAACGGCCAGTGGCTCGATCTCGGTGCCAAGGCTATACACCTTGCCCCCGATACCTCTTCCAGGCTCGTTTCCCGCTCGGTGGTTCAAGGGAAGGCCAAGAGCGTCTTCCGGGGGAAGCTCTACGTCGCCCCTGAGGCGAAGGGCGCTAAGGGGCACGTGGAATGTTCCACGCTCCTTCTTTCCCCGGAGGCGGAGACGGAAACGATACCCACCCTGGACGTGCGGAACCACGAGGTGGAAGTGGGCCATGAGGCCACCGTGGGGAGGGTTTCCAGGGATCAGCTCTTCTACCTCATGTCCCGGGGATTGGACGAGGCCGAGGCTCTCAGCTTGATCATCAACGGGTTCGTTTCCCCCATCCTCAAGGAAATACCCTTTGAGTACGCGGTGGAGCTAAAAAGGCTCCTTGAGATGAGCTTTGCGGAGGCGATCGGATGAGGAATGTACGCGGTGATTTCCCGGTGCTTGAGCGTACCGTAAACGGGAATGCCCTCATTTACTTGGATTCGGCGGCCACGGCCCAAAAGCCCACACAGGTGATCGAGGCGATAGCCCGCTTTTACCGGGAAGCGAACGCCAACGTGCACCGCGGGCTTTATGCGCTTTCGGTGGAGGCTACGGAACTTTATGAGAATGCACGTAAGAGGATCGCGGCTTTGATCGGGGCACGGCCGGAGGAGGTGATCTTCACCCGGGGGACCACGGAGTCCCTCAACCTCCTGGCTTACTCGTTGGGGGAGGCCAGGGTCCGCGAAGGGGACGAGATTCTGGTCACAGTGATGGAACATCATGCCAACCTAATACCGTGGCAGGAGCTTGCCCGCCGCAGGGGCGCGGTGCTTTCGGCGGTGGGGATAACCCCAGATGGCGAACTGGACATGGACGATTTCCGGCGCAAGCTCTCATCTCGAACCGCAATCGTGGCCGTTACCCACGTCTCGAACGTCCTGGGAACGATCAACCCTATCCCCGAGATCTCCCGGGAAGCCCATAGGGTCGGAGCACTGGTGGTGGTGGATGCGGCCCAATCCGTCCCGCACCTCCTCGTGGACGTGAAGGAACTTGGCTGCGATTTCCTCGCTTTTTCCGGTCATAAGATGCTCGGTCCCACGGGAATAGGGATCCTGTGGGGAAGGCGGGAACTCCTGGAAGAGATGCCCCCTTTCCTTACCGGGGGCGAGATGATCCGGGAGGTCTGGATCGACCGCGCCACCTGGAACGACCTTCCCTACAAATTCGAGGCGGGCACCCCCCCAATCGCCCAGGCGGTGGGCCTGGGGGCTGCGGTGGAATACCTGGTGGGGCTGGGGATGGATGAGGTTCGCCGCCACGAGGAGGAGCTCACAGGGCTCCTCTTGGAGGGCCTCAGGGTTCGGGATTACGTGGAGGTCTACGGCCCACACGATCCCCAGAAGCGAGGAGGAGTAGTGGCTTTCAACCTGCGGGGGATCCACCCCCACGACGTCGCGACACTTCTGGACCAAGAGGGGATCGCCATCCGCGCCGGACACCACTGCGCCCAGCCGTTACACCGGTTGTTGGGGATCTCGGCGAGCTGCAGGGCATCGGTATACGTTTACAATACCCCGGAGGAGATCGAGCTTTTCCTTGCGGCCCTGGACAGGGTCTGGGAGCAGCTGGGATGAGCCCCTATGAGGACCTGATAATAGATCATTGGCGACATCCGCGGAACAAGGGGACACTACCCGACCCCGATGTAGACGTAACTGAAGCGAATGTCCCCTGTGGGGACGTGGTGCGGCTTCAGCTCAAGGTCCGGAACGGAAAGGTAGAAAATGTGCGGTTCGATGGCCGAGGCTGTGCCATCTCCATGGCCTCGGCGTCGCTTCTTACCGAGATGCTAAAGGGTAAAAGGCTGGAGGAACTGGAAGAAATGCGTCAAGAGGAGCTCCTCGAAGCTTTAGGGGGTGTGATAAAGCCACGCTTGAACTGTGCCCTTCTCTCTTTTCGGACACTCCGCAAGGCTTTGGAAGCTTTGGGCAAAACGGGCTCCCACGTGAATCCTTCTCCATAAGCCTTTGGATCCGGATCGCGGCCACAGCGGAGTCGGCCGAACCCTGCACGTTTCGCCTCATGTGCAATCATTGTGGGAACGAGATTTAGATGGGCGGGATCTACGTATTGGTGGTCGAGATAACACGGCCGGCGGAGATCCAAGTGGGTAAGCTGGGGAGAATTCGATTCGCGCCTGGGACTTACGCCTATATGGGCTCGGCGCTGGGGGGCATCGAGGCCCGGGTGGCAAGGCACCTCAAGAGAGAAAAGCGCCTCCGCTGGCACATCGATTACCTCCTCTCCCATCCCGGGGTCGCGGCGGCGGGTGTCTACGTGTGGGAAACCACCGAGAGGCGGGAGTGCGAGGTGGCCCGGATGTTGGCCGCGGAGTACGAAGTTGTCCCCGGGTTCGGCTCAAGCGATTGCCGCTGCCGAGGGCACTTATTTCGCTGTGAGCTCCGGCGGCTTGGCGGGATCCTGGAAGCCCTGGGCTTCCGGACATTTCGCTTACCCAAACTACGCTGGGGCCATAGGGGTCGGCCGTGTCGGGACTGATCCCTCCCATCAGCTCTCGAGGACGGCCCGCAAGCACGTGGCCACAAGGGGAAGGGGTTCCTGGAACAGCCACTCGGCCTTTAGCCACAGGCCGGGTACCGAAGCGCTTTCGAGGTGGCCCGCACGAACGCGTTCCAGCTCGTACTCCCTTTCTTTAAGGCGATGGACCAGGATCTCCCCGCGCTCGGGATCTATGACCCAGTACTCCTGAATCCCGGCGGCGGCATAGTCGCTGGCTTTTTCCACTGTATCGATGGTGCGAGTGGTGGGGCTCGTCACCTCTATCACCAGGGCGGGACGCACCTCCAAGGGAACACCCTTGGCCTTCGGCACTTCCTCCGGAAGGAGGGCGAAGAGATCCGGTTCCCGGACCACATCGGGAAGGATGCGTATCGCCGCAGGCCCGGCAAGGACCTTGTCCCACCTTCTTTCCTCGCAATATCCATCCAGGAGACGCAACAGGAATCGGACCAAGTCTTGGTGTTCCGCTGTCGCCGGCGAGTACATCACCACCTCCCCCCGGACGTACTCCCACCGCTGGCTTTCCGGGGCCTCGGCGAGGTACCTGTCCAAGGTCCAGCCTCCGAGGCGCACCACGTAGGGCTCCCGCAGGAGCTTTTTTCGTTCATCAACTACCAGAAGCTTCATCGCTCCCCCTAACTGTAAGGGCTTAACTTCCCTACTTGCCAAATTGCATTCTAAGAATTTTTAGAATTTTTAAACAAGGAGGTCAGATCTCACCCCCAGGCGTTTGGGAGGCGGCGGAGGTAGAACCGGTGGCCTTGGTACTCACGCTCGACCAGCTCCCCAGAGGCGATAAGCCGCTCCACCACCTCCCAGCTGGCCCCATCCCGGGCCAAAAGCTCCCGCAGCGCCTCCTCCCTGAGGGGGTGGACCGCGGTGATAGAGAGGATATCCGCCGCCGCGTCCCCGGTGGCGGAGAAGGCATCCCCTTCGTAGCCGATGAGTAACTCCACCCGGGGCAATTCCTCGGCGAAGATCGCGTAGGCGCGGGCCAGCGTTCCCTCGGGTGGGGGCTTTACCCAGGGCTCGGCTGGGGGACGGGTGGGGACCGCGATGTAGGCGATCGCGGGCTTCACCTCCGTCAGGAACCTGGCGATCTCCGCGAGCTCCTCCGGCGAATCGTTGATGCCCCGCACCAGCATCGTCTCGGTTGTCAAGGTCCCCCGGAACCTCCGGGCGAATTCCAGAATCCCTTCTTGGACCCCCTCCAAGGAGAGGGACCTGTGGGGGCGGTTTATCCGCTTCCAGACCGCTTCTGTGGCAGCGTCCACCTTGAGGGAGACCCAATCGGCGCGGGAGAGGGCATCCCGGACCCCTTCAAGGGAGACGAGCGAGGCGTTGGAGATCACGGCGATGGAGATCCCGAGTACCTTGAGGGCGGCAATCTCCTCCCCCAGGTGCACATCCAGGGTAGGTTCCCCGTCGGGGACGAAGGCTAAGTAATCGACCTCCTCCCCGGACTCCCGCAATTCTTTTACCCGCCCGCGGACCGCCCGCACGAGCTCATCGGGGGCATAGAAGACCTGGCGCTCCGCCCGCATATCCAGGGTGCGGCCGAGCTGGCAATAGACGCACGAATATGAACAGATCTTCGGGGGTATGTTGTTAATCCCCAGGGACCTTCCCAGCCTGCGCGAAGGGACGGGGCCAAACACAAAAGAATCGTTTTGCACAATCGCATGTTATAGAACGGGGACCGAACTCGCAATCGCCTACGAGCGGCGGGAGGTGTGGTTGTAGCGCTAGCGTGCCCTGACTTCCCAACTCTTTTGGCCAAAATTGGCTATAGCCAATTTTGGCCAAAAGGAGGTCCTATGGAGGCGCCGTTCAAGGCGGGCGGGGCGGTGGAGCCTCCGTACTTTGCGGGACGGGAGCGGGACCTGAAGGTGCTCACCCACTCCGCGAAGAACTTGAGTCAACACTACCTCATCCTCGCCCCGCGCCGCTTTGGGAAGACCTCGCTCCTCTCGAACCTGCGGCGGGGGCCCTCCGCGGAGCCCTCACTTCTCGTCCCCTACGTGAACTGCCGCGATATGGCTTGCCCCGAAGATCTGTACCGCCTCATCATCCGCTCCTTGGCGGGAGAGGTCGAACGGGTGTGTAAACTCGCCGACCTCTGGGAAAGGTTCCGAGCCGTGTTCGAGGAGCGGCTGCTCCGAGCCGCGAGGGCCGTGGAGGAAATCGGCGGGGCACTCAGGGAGTGAGGAGAAGTGTGCCTCCGGTTCCGGGAGCGGGAGATCGACGAAGGGGAACTGATACGAGCCGCCTTCTCCTTTCCTGCCCGCGTAGCGCGGGAAAGGAGGGTGGGGGTGGTGTTCTTCCTGGATGAGTTCCAGGAGGTGGCGGAATTCGACGGCCGTATCTTCTCGGCTCTGAAGGCGGCCATGGACCGTGTCGGAAACGCACGATACTTCTTCTCCGGCCCATCTCTGGGGCTGATCTACAAGGTCTTCTTGCAGGAAAAACCGTGGTGAGTGAGGGTGACGTGAAGGAGATGTTCACAGGGATGCTGGCCGAGCTGGACGGGGAGTTCGAGTCGCGGTGGCTCTCGGAGTTCGCCCCCCTGCAGCGGCGGATCTTGCGGGTCCTTGCCGAACTCGGGGAAGCGGGGGTGACCGAGGTGGCCGAGCGTCTGGAAGTAAAACCCTCCGATATCTCTTCCACCCTCACCCGGCTGCGGGAGGCGATGGTGATCGGACTGGGCGATGGGAGCTACCGGATCGTGGACACAATGTTCGCCCGTTGGCTGACCGCGGCTTAGTCCGGGTTTGACTATAACCAACCTTGGCTAAAGGCCGTTGAGGAACCCCAGATGTAAACTTACCTCCGTTCGCCGCAGTGGCGGCGTAGGATGGGTCAACCGCTGGCCGCCTTCAGCACGAGTTCTCCCTCCCGCACGCCAAGCTCCCGAGCCACTGGTCGGCATTTGGCCTTGAGAAGGAAGAAGATCGGCCCCCGCTCTTCCGATAAGCCCTCGAAGTTGCCCATGCCCTTGCTGATTATCAGGTCTGCGTCTCGAAAGCGGCGCTGGAAATCCTGAGAACATTTACTCAACAGGATCCCGGGATGATCGGAACCGGTGGTGATCACCTCCGCTACCTGGGCAAGGTCCACTTCCATTGCGTCCTCTAAAGTGGCATCGTTTAAGGTAGGGGCTCCACGTACGGCAACGGTCACGTGTTTGCCGAGCCGCGTGAGTTCCTCGGCCAGCAAGCGGTCGAACACGATCTCGCCAGCGTTGTCGGCCAAGATCAGGACGTTTGTGGCTCCAGCAAGCTGAGTTCGGAGGAGTTCATAATCGAACCGACCCCACGGCTCCCTCACGGAGGAGATCTCTTCGAGATCGAAGTCCTCTTGGGAGCCGAGATCGGCGGCGTTTCCGCTCGCTGCAAGCGCCAGGAGAAAGGCCAGCGGATCAGGGGCCCGGGCGACCTCCTCGCGAAGCCGGGGCAGGAGCGACAGAGCCTCCCGGTTTGCCCGACGCTTGGCCTCGGCGAAGGGATCCTCCACGCCCAGAATCTCCCGGACCCTACGCTGGACTTCCGGGCTCATGTCGATAGGGGGGCGACCGGGAAGGGAGCGCGCGAGAAGCGGGGCCACTTCCCGGACAATTGTCCATTCTATCCGTTCACTTGCCCCGACAAGGCGGGCCGCCGTAAGCGAGGCTCGGATCATACATGGCAGGCAATCTGGATGGGCTTTCATCTCCCACCTTGCACGAAGTCAAGCCCCTTGGGCACTAGTTTTGTGGACCCCTCCTCGGCGTAGAAGGCGCCCTCCACTGGCGGACAGTCACCGTCCCCCTCTCGTACCACAACCAAATAACGAGGGGAACCCTTCCGAAAGTTCGGATTTCCCCTCTGCATCAACCTTATTCTCGCGTCCGTCCAGCGGTTCCCTGTACGAGGTATTCCCGAGGCGGCCACAGGACCGCTTTCCCTAGTGACGCCTATTTTCTCCTCCCAGGGCCACCTTCACCAGGCCGTGCCGGTACAGGGCCCGGGTGCCCCCACCCTCGGCCACGACCCGCAACACCGCACCCGGATCCTGGGACCGGGCCCCGAAAAGCCAATGTATGCCTCGCACAAGCAGCCCCTCCCACATGGGGGTGGAGGGCCCGATCACCGCAACCCGCCCCCGACAAAGCCCGAGCAATCGGCCCACCGTCTTGTTGGCGAAGGCAGTGCCCGTAATGAAAACCACATCGCAGCGGGGAAGCTCAAGCTCCACAGCCCAATCGGGGAGCACCCCGGGGCGGGAGAGGTCGCGTTCGAAGACGAGGACCTTTCGCGCTCTGCCTTGAAGGGACTCGACCAGGGGGCCGATATAGCCCACCACGCCCACCACATCCCTTTGCTCTACCTCCATAGCCTCCACCGGGTCCGGCGAAGGCTCTCCCTCTCCGGAGAAGGCCGCGTTCACCGTGGCTAACCCGAGGACCGAGTCCAGCGGATCGGGAGAGAGGAGGCCCCGGGCGAGTTCCACGGCTTCCGTTCCCGCCAACTCCCCTGCCTTCGGATGCACTCGACAACCCTCCTCCCGCGGGGTAGCGGCCAGACCCAATCTCCCATCGGAGAGGAGCACTGCGGTGTATGCGACCCCGATCACCACCCGCTCCACCAAGCACCTGGAAAGCCTCGTCTCCGCCTCCGCGAGGAGATCCCTCACCGGGCTAACCATCGTCCCCCTTTCCCAATTGCAGGAGCAATATAGGGTTGCTCACAGTATTAGCCAAGAATGGCTATAGCCATCTTTGGCTAAAAGGCGGATGGCGGGGATCACCGGCCTTCACGGCACTCCCGGCAGAGGCCGACCCCTTGGATCATCACTTCCTCAAGGCAGAAGCCGTGGGACGTGGCGATCTCCTCCAGCTTGGCTTCCAGATCACGGCTCACGAACTCGATCACCCGCCCACAGCTTCGACATACCAGATGTCCGTGAGGGCGTCGTTTGCCTACGTAAGATTCGTAAACTGCACCGCTTGAGCCCGCGAGGTTGCAGCGGCGCACAAGACCTGCCTCTTCCAAGAGCTCAAGGGTCCGGTAGACGGTGGCAATGGAAGCACCGCGGTCTCCTAAGGAGCTCCAAAGTTCCACGGCACTGAAGTGCCCCGAGGCGGAGAGAGCCCGTTCCGCGATACGGAGCCTGGTCTTTGTGATCTTAAACCCTTTCTTGCGGAGGAAATCCTCGAAGTAGGCCAGGGATTCCGCCAAATCCTCGGCCCGTATGGCCGCGTTCGTCTTCATGCCCGAAGCTCCTTCTGTAGCCTCTCCCAGATCCTTCGCAATGCGGTGGCCGCAGCACCGCGGGAGTGCACCACCACCGGCTTCTCCAATACCTGTGACTGGGTCACGTCCTCATCGTATGGGATTTCCCCCAAGTACACCATCCCGTCCCTTTCGGCCTCTTTGCGGATCCTGTCCGCGAGTTTTGGACTGAGGTCAGCTTTGTTTAGGATAAGGAACAAACGATTGCGAAAATGGCGGGCCACGCCGGCCACCCGCGCGAGGTCGTGCAACGCCGAAAGGCTGGGCTCGGTTACGATCAGGGCCGCATGGGCCCCCGAAAGCGAGGCGATTACCGGGCACCCAATGCCGGGGCTCCCGTCAATGAGGAGGAGCGAAGCCCCCTCATCTCGGGCGATGGCCCGGGCCCTCATCTTCACTTGGGTCACCAGCTTCCCCGAGTTCTCCTCCCCAGGGAGGAGCTCCCCGTGGACCAAAGTGCCGTAGGGGGTGCGGGAGACGTAGATCCAGCCGGATTGTCTCTCCTCCATCTGGATGGCCCCCCCGGGACAGACGTGGGCACAGGCCCCACAGCCCTCGCAGGAGAGGGGATCCACCATGTAGACGTCCTCTCCCACCCCGATGGCGTTGAACCGGCAAACTCGAGCACAGGCCCCACAGGCGGTGCACTTTTCCTGGTCTATCACGGCCGTTTCTGAGCCGCGGTAGGGGGCCTTCTCCACCACCTTCCCGCCGAGGAGTATGTGGAGGTTCGCGGCGTCCACATCGCAGTCAGCCACCACCGCCCCTTCCGCCAAGGCGGCGAAGGATCCCACCACCGTGGTCTTCCCCGTTCCCCCTTTGCCCGAGATGACGACGAGCTCAATCATCTCACCGCCTCCAGGCGGGAAGCGATGGATTCAGCCAAAGCCACGAACCGCTCTCTCCACTCCGGGAAGGCCTGAACCAAGGGGATTCCCTCGGCGTAGGCGGCGGCGATCCGGCGGTCCATGGGGATCCTGAGGAGCACCGGGATCCCCTCCTCCCCGAGGAAGCGCTCCACCGACTCATCGCCGATTCCATAGCGATTGATCACGGCTCCCGCCGGGATCCCAAGCTCCCGGGCCACGGAAAGGGCCAGCCGGAGATCATGGAGGCCGAACGGAGTAGGCTCGGTAACTAAGAGCACGAAATCGACCCCTTTCAGGGTCTCGATCACCGGACACCCCGTCCCCGGGGGAGCGTCCAGGATGGTTAGATGATCCGGTGACATCCCCCGCTTCAATTGGCGGATGACGGGGGTGGCCATGGGCTCCCCCACCTCCAGGATCCCTTGCCGGAAGAGGATGTCCCCCGCGGCTCCCACCTCCACCCAGCCGATGGTCCGGGGGACCTCGGAGATGGCCCCCACTGGGCACACCATCCGGCAAAGGCCACACCCGTGGCAGAGCTCGGGGTGGAAGAGGACGCGTTCCCCGATCACCGCCAATGCCCCGAACCGGCACGCCTTGGCGCATGCCCCACAGCGGGTGCAGCGGTCGAGGTCGATCTCGGGGACGGGGATCTCCACTGGCTGCCGCTCGTGGATCTCCGGGGAGAGAAAGAGATGGGCGTTAGGTTCCTCCACGTCGCAGTCCAAGAACTGGACCGGGACACGGGGCGCCAGGGAAAGGGCGAGCCCCACCGCCACGGTGGTCTTGCCGGTCCCACCCTTGCCGGAGGCGACGGCTATCCGAACACCGGCCGTGACCCGTGACCCGTGACGCGGGACGAGGTCAGTGGCCACAGTTACCGCCGTGGTCGCAGGGAGCTATCCCGCCCAGGCGCCCTTCCCGCCAGGCGCGGATCGCCTCGCCCACGGTGCCGGAGGCGCCGGTCACCACCTCGATGCCGTACCGCGAGAGGAGGTCCACGGCGCGCCGGCCGATCCCGGAGCAGATGACCACATCCACCCCCGCCTGGGCCAAGAGCTCGGCGGGGAGGCCGCTTCCGCCCATGTGTTCCGACTCGTTGGAGATGACCTCTACCTCCCCGGTCTCGGTGTCGTAGATGGTGTAGGTGGGGGAACGACCGAAATGCTCCCCCACCAGGTCCTCAAGTCCCCCTCCTCCGGCGCTGGGCACACAGACCCTCATCGCCTTACCAACTCCACGGATAGGGGTAGGGGCCGTACCAGCGGGGCCGCCACCACCCACCCCAGCCGGTGTAGCCGGCGTAGGGGGCGTAACTGAAGCGCCACCAGCCGCGGGGAAGCCAAGGGAAGACGCGGCAGAAGGGGTACGGGTTGCCCCGTCCGCCCCAGCCACGGCCCCTGCCCCAGGCGCCCCATCCGCGTCCGTACCAACCCCAGGGCATCCTCACTCACCTCCCTTCAACTCATCGAGCCTCCGGCGCACCTCAGCGAGCTCCCGCTCCAGCCGGTCCAGGCGCTCCCGGAGCTCGTCCGCTTCCGGGGCACCCCCGGGCGGCGGGGGAGGGGGGCCATAGCCCCAGGCGCCCCGTCCCATCCCCCGGCCCCGACCCATACCAGGCCCGAACCCACCTCCGGGTCCCGGGGCCCCGGTCGGCGAGAGCTCCCCTTTGAGGTACTTCTCCACCGCTTCCCGCACGGTGAGGCCCGCCACCGGGACCATCTCGACCCCGGCTTGGGCCAGGACCCCGGAGGCGTTGGGTCCGAAGTTCCCGGCGAACACCGCCTCGGCCCCTTTCTCGGCCACCAGCTGGGCCGCCTGGATTCCCGCCCCTCCTGGGGCGGAGGCGTAGGGATTGTCGATCACGGTGGCCCGCTTTATCTGGCCATCCTCCACCTCCACCACCGTGAAGGTGGGGGCCCGGCCGAAGTTGGGGTACACTCGGTCTCCCGGGCCCCCGGAATCGGTGGCTGCCACGAAAATACGCGTCATTTTTCCTCCCTGGTCAGTTCCTCCAGGCGCTCCTTGATGGCTTTGAGTTGGGCCTCCAGGGCCCGCGCCTGGGCCTCGAGCAAGCGAAGCTCCTCCTCGCGGCTCGGTGGGGCCCACCCCCACGGTCCCCAACCCCAGGGGCGGGGCCACGGGGCCTGGGAGGAGATCCACGACGCGAAATCCCCATATTGGCCGGTTTGCATGAGGTAAGCCGCGCCCGGGGGAAGGCCCCCCCAGCCCGGCGAGTAGCCGAACCTCATCCAGCCGGGAAGCCCGGTGAGATAGAACATATGGCGCCAACGCATGGCGATCACCTCCGCCGGAATTATAAGCATAAGCACAAAACTTGGCAAGCCCCGATTTCAACCGCTATACTGGGAACATGCCTAGGCCACCGAAGCCCCGGCGCTGCCACGGGCCCCCGCCCCACGAGGTCTTTAAGCCCGCGGGGGTGCCCATGGGAAGGCTCCAGGTGATCCAACTCAACCTGGATGAGCTCGAGGCCCTCAGGCTATGCGATCTTTTGGGGCTGGACCAGGAGTCGGCCGGGGAGCGGATGGGGGTCTCCCGGGGAACGGTCCAGCGGCTCCTCTCCTCCGCCCGCACCAAGGTGGCGGATGCGCTGGTGAACGGGAAGGCTTTGGTTATCGTGCATACCCCCTACGTACAGTTCCATCCCGGCCGCGGCCGCCACCGCCACCGCGGGCCCCCGCCCTGAGACCATCGCTCCCGCGGTTGACGCCCCCGCCGCTGGGGGCGAGAATGGCCAAATCAAAGGAAGAGGTGAGTTCCGTGAGAAAGCTTTTCGCGATCGTTTTTTCACTCCTTCCCCTACTAGCCTTGACCCAAGCCACGCCGCAGACGCCCTCGGTGGTGGCGGTGGTCAACGGGGAGGAAATCACCAAGCCCGAGCTCGACCAGCTCACCAACATCCCGGGGATCGTCTTTTCCCTCTACCAACAATACCCCCGTTTCGCCCAGGTGCTCCTTACCACCGAGGAGGGAAAGGCCCTCCTCAAAGCATACGAACGCGAGGTCCTGGAGGGCATGATCAAGTGGCGCCTTCTGGTCCAAGAGGCCCGTGCCCGCGGCCTCACGGTACCGGAAGAGGAGCTGGAAGCAAAGGTAGATGCCACGATCCAGGGGATCCTGCAGCGGAACCAGCTGACCGAGGACCGACTCGCCGAGATCCTTAAGGCCCAACGGGGCCAAACCCTGGAAGAATTCCGGGCCCAGATCAGAAGGGAGATCGAGGAGCGGATGCTGATAGATCTCCTTAAGGACTCGGTAACCGCTGGCGTCTCGGTGGCAAAAGAGGAGATCGAAGCCTACTACGAAGAGCATCGGGACTCCTTCACCGACGAGGAAGGGAACATAAAGCCCCTGGACGAAGTGGGAGGGGAGATCCTCACCGCGCTTGTGAACCAGAAAAAGGACGCCTACTGGAAGGAGTTCGTGGAGAAGCTGCGCCAGGAGGCGGAAATAGAAATCTACCTGTAGAAAAACCGGGGGCGCTGAGGGCGCCCCCGGTGTATTTCCCAATTCAACCTTTCCTTATTTTCATCTTCATCGCTACAAGCCCCGTCAAGAGCTTGGGGTAAAAGTCCGTGGACTTCTGAGGCATGCGTTCGCCTGCGTCGGCCACCGCCAGTACATCCTTCACCCGGGTGGGATTGAGGAGAACACCGAGTTGGGCCTTCCCCTGATCCACCGCCTCAACCACCTTTTCGGCGTAGGGGGTGTAGTCCACGTTCGTCTGCTTGACCAGTGCCTCGGTGTCGATTCCCAGGAGCTTCTCGAAGACCGCGGCGTGGAGGATCGAGACGTCCAGGCGCTTCCACTCCAGGGGCTTTTCCCCGGGGACGAGCCGCTCGATGGCTTCCTCCTCTTTGAGGGCCGCGGCGTGGAATCTGCCGCCGGAGTAGAACACGAACACGTGTTCTTTACCCAAACCGGTGGCGAGCCTTTCCCGGGCCTCCTCCAGCGACCTTAGTTGCTCCACCTGAAAGTCCCCCTCGAGCGCCTTCAGGAATGTTCTGTAGTCGAAGTCGGAGAGGGAGTGGACGATGCGGTGGATGGGCCGGATCACGAGCCCCGGCTCTTCGGTATTCACTAGGGTCACCATCCTGGAGGTGAAGCTCTCCGGGGGCACCGGGGTCCAGCCCCGCTGGAAGCACTCCTCCATGAAGATCTTGGCCGTCTCGAAGCGGTGATGGCCGTCGGCGATGTAGGCTTGGAGCGGCCGGAGCGTTTCCTTGGCGGCCTCGATCACCGCGGGGTCGGTGATCTGCCAGAGGAGGTGTTCGTTTCCGAAGTCATCGGTGGCCCGCATCTCTGGGTCTTTTCCGGAGACTGCATCAGAGATGGCGTTGGAGGCTTTAAGCGATGGGTCCCGGTAGAGGAGGAAAATGTGGCCGAAGTTGGCCTCGGTGGCCCGGAGCAACTTCAGGCGGTCTTCTTTCGGGCCCTTGAGTGTTCGCTCGTGGGCCTTCACCCCGCTTTCCTTGAGGTCTATGAGGGCCACGAATCCCTTGCGCACGTATTCCTTTCCGTCCCACGTGAACTTCTGCCAGTACGCGTAAATCCCCGGCTCGGGATCCTGAACGAGCACCCCCTCCGCAAGCCACTTTCGGAAGGTCTCGGCCCGGCGCTGGTATTCGGCGTCGTCTTCGGGGGGGACCTTGCCCCCGATCACCCGCACGATGTTGTAGGGCGAGCGCTTCTTGTATTCCTCTTCCTCCTTGGGGCCGATACGGTCGTAGGGCTGCGTGACCACCGCGGAGAGATCGCCTACGACCTCGAGGTTGTAGCGGATCCCCCGGAATGGGTAGATCACCGCCATTTTTCCCTCCTTTTTACCCGTCACGCGTTACGTGTCACCGCCTTTGGCAAAGGAGATCACGATCTCCGCCACCTCTTCCCCCACCCGGGCCTGGGCCTCTTTTGTTTGTGCCCCGATGTGGGGGGTGAGGGTTACTTTGGGATGCTTGAGAAGGCGTTCGTCCGTGGGGGGCTCCTCCGCGAACACATCCAACCCTGCTCCAGCGAGCTTGCCCGAGTCCAGTGCCTCAAGCAGCGCCTCCTCGTCCACCACCCCGCCCCGGGCACAGTTGATAAGATAGGCCCCGTCCTTCATCTTCTCGATCTCCGCTTTCCCGATCACCGGCCCCGCGGGGTCAGGAGGGATGTGTAGGGTGATGAAGTCGCTCTCCCGCAGGAGCTCCTCCAGGGAGACCATGGTCACCTCAGGGAGGGGGGACTCGGTGATGTACTTGTCATAGGCGATGACCCGCATCCCAAAGCACAACGCTCTCTTTGCCACCTCCCGGCCGATCCGCCCAATTCCGATCACCCCCAGGGTCTTCCCGTGAAGCTCGATCCCCTTGAAGGCCTTTTTCTCCCACTTCCCCTCGCGCAGGGACTGGGTCGCCTGGGGGAGGGACCGCGCCAGGGCCAGCATGTGGGCTAAGGCCAGCTCCGCCACGGAGATGGAGCTCGCTTTGGGGGTATTTTTGACCTCGATCCCGTGCTCTTTTGCGGCGTCCACGTCGATATTGTCGAGCCCCACCCCGGCGCGGATGATGAGTTTTAAGCCTTGGGCGGCCTCAATGGCGGGGCGGCGCACTTTAGTGGCGGAGCGGACGATGATGATCTCGTACCCTTTCTTCAGCTCCTCGGCGAGCTCCTCGGGGGACATTCCCACCTTCTCCACCACCTCGAGCCCTGCCCCCTGGATTCTCTCCACCGCTTTCAGATCCAGCGGATCACACACCAGTACCTTCATTTCCCCTCCTTATCCCGTCACGCGTTACGCGTAACGGGTCAGGCGAGTTCGAGAATCTCGTTTATGGCGTGCAAGAGCCCTGCCACATCGGCGGGGGTAAGATCGCCCATGTGGGCAATGCGGAAGGTCTTTTCCTTCAAATCCCCGTAGCCGTTGGCGATGCGCATGTTATAGTCGTTCACCAGACGGTCGATGAGGTCTTTGACCGAGATCCCCCGGGTGTTCTTTACACAGGTCAAGGTCTTAGACCAGTACCCCTCCTCGGGGTAGATGTCGAAGTATTTCTTGGCCCAGGCTTGCACCATCCGCGCCATCTCCTCGTGACGGGCGAACCGCCTCTCCAACCCTTCCTCTTCCAAGATGTAGTCGAGCTGGGCATTCAGGGCGTACATGTGGGCGGTGGAGGGGGTGGTGGGGTGCTGGTTCTTCTTGTGGTACTTGAGCATCACCGGGAAAGAGAAGTAATAGGTCTTGGGTTTTACTTCCTCGGCCCGCTTGAGGGCCCGATCGGATACCGCACAGATGGTGAGGCCCGGAGGGAGGGCGATCGCCTTCTGCACCCCGGCAAGGAGCACATCAAGCCCCAGGCGATCGAACTCGATCTTGACCCCGCCCATGCAGGAAACCGCGTCCACGAGGAGGAAGACGTCAGGGTACTGCTTGACCACCTCGGCGATCTCCTCCAGGGGGTTCATGAGGCCCGTGGAAGTTTCGTTGTACACCAACGTCACCGCGTCGAACTCCCCGGTTTTGAGCTTTTCATCCACCTGCTCGGGTTTGAAGGCCACGTCCCAAGGGTTCTCCAGGACTTCGTTCGGGACCCCGCAGGCCTCGGTGATCTGGGCCCAGCGTTTGGAGAACGCCCCGTTTACCAGGTTAAGGACCTTCTTCTTGACGCAGTTCTGGACCGCGGCTTCCATGGCCCCGGTGGAGGAAGCGGTGAACAGGAACACCGTTTGTTCGGTGTATAGGAACTTCTGGAGCTTGGGCTGAAGCTCCGCGTAGAGCTCCGCACATTCAGGGGCCCGGTGGTGGATCTGCGCGGTGGCCATGGCCTGGAGGATCTCCGGCCGCACCTCGGTGGGACCCGGCGTAAAAAGCTTTGCATGGTTTCTCCGCATCACATCCCTCCCTCTTGAGTTCTTACATGCCCAATTTAACCTTATGTTTCGCTATCTGACAAGCTTTTGGATATGCTTACAAATGGGACGCAAGGGGTATTTCCTCTATCTGGGGGTTGGCTTAAACTTCATTGTGCCATGAAGATCAAGGTTAAGTTCTTCTCGTCTTTCGGGAACCTGGCGGGGACCAACGAGACCGAGGTGGAGTTTTCGAACGGGGCCACTTTGGCCCAAGTGGTGGAAGAGGTGCTTCGACGGTACCCGCAGCTCAGGCAATTCCAAAAGTATATGATCCTAAGCGTGAACAACCGGGTGGCGGAAAAGAGTACCCGAATCCAAGAAGGGGACGTCGTAGGGATCATGCCGCCCCTGGGAGGGGGCTAGCCGGTACCGCTACATTCCTTGCAGAGCCCTGCACCCTGTACGTGGACCTTCTCCAAGTGGAACCCCTCTTTTTCCGCAGCCCGCTCCAGGGAAGCCCGAATTCGCCCGAGATCGAACTCTATAACCCGACCACAACTCCGGCAGACGAAATGGCCGTGATCCTCCCGGGCGAGGACCCTCTCGTAGTGAGCGTGGGCTTTGCCCAAGCGGACCTTCCGGATGAAGCCCGCCTCCTCCAATAGCTCGAGGGTCCTATAAACGGTGGCAATGGAAACTCGTTCCCGACGCAAGCTTTCCCACACATCGGTGGCGTCGAAGTGGCCCTTTTGGGCTAAGACCGCGCGGAGGATTTTGCGTCTGGTTTCGGTGACGTTCCTGCCGTGGTGGCGGAGGTATTTCTCAAATTGCTCCAGCGGATCCTGTGACATCCTATCACCGGAAGAAAACTATTCCAGTTTCTGTGAATTGTCAACTCGCTCCTCCGCGAGGCCCCCGAGCACCGACTCCTCCCAGCGGCTGAAGAGGCGGGCCGACACCTCTTCCCGGGATTCGGGGACGCCCGAAAGCCCGGTTCCCTCCACCGCCAGTGAACCGGCCGCGGCGGCGAACCGGGCAGCTTTCACCGGATCCCCGGTTTCAAAGTAGCACACCGCGAAGGCGGCCCCGAATACGTCCCCGGCCCCCGTCTCGTCCACCTCTTTTGCGGGGATCGCCGGGATCCGTCCCCAAAAGCTTCCCTCGAGATAAAGGTCCACCCCTTCCTTTCCCCGGGTGAGGAGGAAGATCCGGGCCAGGGCGGCGTAACGCTTCACCTCCTGACGGTCCAGTTCCTCGTGGCTGGCGACGATGAAGTCCGCCCGAGAAGCCACTTCCTCTAGCTCACCCCATTGCTCCCGCACCACCAGCCCCTTGGGGTTGACCCGGCGTAACCATCCCTGGGGGGCGATCCCCACGAGATCCGCTTCCAAAATATCTAGGGCTTCTGCAGCGTTGAATTCCCCGATAATGGGGCACAAATAGGCGATCTTCGGCCGCCTCCACCGGGCAGGGAGAAGCCTTAGATCAATTTTTTCCGCCCGCGACTCCACGAACTGGATGCGGCGCGGACCACGGCGACGGTTGACGAACACGGTGTTTCGGGGACTCGGAGTGACCTTGACCGCCACCCCGGGAAGGACGCTCTCGAAGGGGAAATCCTCCGCCGCGCTGGTGAGGACCGCGGCCCGGTACCCCAAGTTCTTGGCAAGGAGTGCCGAATACGCTGCAGCCCCCCCGACCACGTACCCTTCGTCGCGGCGATCATAGCACACGTGACCTATAGCCAAGAATTCCGGCCGCCTGAGCACCGATATCACCTCCTTTCACGCCGTTTTCCGGCGACAACCGAGGAAAAGGGTCAGGAACACCCGGAGGTGGGTGAGGACCGCGAGCACCCAGAAAAGCTCCTGCACGAAGCCCAAGAGCACGAGCACCATTGTGAGGAGGATCCGTTCGTCACGTTTCCCGGGGAGAAACCGCAAGAGGGGCACGGCCCGGTACATGTCCTCCCCGAACGCGCCCCGGAACCGTTCGGTGGAGTAGCTCACGAGCACGCTCCCGAGAAGCCCCAACGCTACCACGGGCCAGAAGGAAGTGGGAAACCGGGCCACCGCGGCCAGGGAAAGGAGGTAGCCCAGATCTACGTACCTATCCAGCACCGAATCCACCCAAGCGCCTAGGGGGCTTGTGCGCATGGAAGCCCGGGCGATCTCCCCGTCCACCCCGTCCAGGACGGAACTCACCTGGTACAGGACCGCCGCGGCGGCGGGGTTAAGGAGGTTTAACCCCGCCGAAAGGAGTCCCACCCCGAAGGTGGCCCAGGTGGCCTGCCAAGGGGTCACCCGGTCCACTAAGAGGCGGGAGATACGGGTGGACACCCGGCGGTTTATCAGACGGGAGATAATCCCATCCCCGGTGCCCTTTATAGCATGGGATACCAGGATGGCTCGAGCCCGCTTGAGATCCGCCGGGGTGTCTACGTCCATCCAGAGCTTCCCCGAGACGGTATGGACCGGTGGTTTGGCCTGGGCCATTACCTCGGAAAGCTCAAAGGAAGTTTTCGTTTGCGCTAGGGCCGCGGTAACCGCGAAGATTGTGGGGTCGAGTACGAAGAACCCGGTATCGTAAGCGTCGGGGTTGGGAATGTCCTTCCCGATGGCGATGACCCGCCCTCCTTCGATCCTTACTCCGGTGGCTTCGGCCCGATCCACGTACCGGGGAGCAGGGTCCACCACGAGGCCCCGACCGCGCACCGCCTCCTCTACGAACCCATCCCCGTAGATGTGGTCCCCCATCACGAGCACAAACGGCCCTCGTACCGCCTCCCGGGCGAGGTGCAGCGAGTAGCCGTTGCCGCGTTCAGGCGCGGGGTTGGGAATCAAACGGGCGTGGAAGCCATGATTTTCAAGGAAACCTCGAAACTCGGGGATGTATTGGGGGTGCACCACCAAGACGAACTTTTCTATTCCCGCGTCGCGCAAGGAGGAGAGGGTACGGTAGAGGATCTCCCGGCCCGCCACGCGCAAGAGAGCCTTGGGGCCCACGCCCCCCATACGCCGCCCCTGGCCAGCGGCCAGGATCACCGCCGTTTTCGTCCCCATTGTCACCGTCGCCTCCCGCGTCCTACTCTCCCTTGCGAACGCCGCACCAGGCGGGTTCACCTGAAGCGTTCCCTTCGTATTGAGAACGCAAACACGTGCAGAAAACGGGAAAGGATGTATAAAACGCGGCACTTATTTAATACCGTAAAGGAGGTAACTTTGTCAAGTGGACACGAAGCAACTAATGCAAATCTTTAAGCACAAAACATAAAAGTCCTTGGTGTTACCGATTCCTTTAGTGCTTCAAGAAATCGAGGAGAAGTTCCAAGGCCCCGTGGGCGGCCGAGTGTTTGTTTCCCCGCCGGGCCCCGGCGAAGCGGTGCTCCCGGACCTCGACCCCGCTCGGATGGGCCAGGGCGATGTA
>DFNI01000017.1 GCA_002375995.1 Acetothermia bacterium UBA3571
CCCGTGCCGGCCCAGGGCGGAGAGGCAGTTGCCTAGGTTGTTGAGGCTGGTGGCGAGGTCGGGGAGGAAGCGGTCGGGGTTCTTCTGGGCCAGCTGGCGGTAGAGGTCCACGGCCTCCCTTGTGGCCTCCAGGGCCTCCCCGTGCCGGCCCAGGGCGCTGAGGTCGCTTCCCAGGTTGTTGAGGCTGGTGGCGAGGTCGGGGAGGAAGCGGTCGGGGTTCTTTTTCACAAGTTCGCGGTAGAGGTCCACGGCCTCTCTTGTGGCCTCCAGGGCCTCCCCGTGCCGGCCCAGGGCGGAGAGGGCCACGCCGAGGTTATTGAACCACAAGGCCCGGTCATGGTCCTCAGTGGCCCAATGGAGTCGGGCGCGGTAGTAGGCCACGAAGAGCTCCCGCAGTGCCACGGTGTGTTCCGGGCCCTCGGGCAGATGATGCTCCCATAGCCCCAGCCAGAGGGCGGCGGCCTCCTTGGGGAGGTCCCGGGCGGTTTCTTCCAACCAGTCGGCCAGGGCCCGGGCCAAAAGCCGCCCGGCCTCGGGATGGACGTCGAACAGCCGCCTCAGCACCGGCAGGGCCCGGAAAGGGGCCACGAAGAACGGGTACCCTCTCACCTCTTCAATGTCCACCTTCCGGGATCGCGCCAGCACATCCCGAAGGCGCCCCCAAGCCTCGCGGAGCTCCTCCGCCGTGGGAAGCGCGGCCCGGGCCAGCTCCCCCAGATCGCCGCGACGCGCCAGGACGAGATCCGCCAGCGGATCCGGGGCGATCGGCGGCAGCAGCCACCGGGACCCAGGGCCCAGCGACGGGAACAGGTCCGGGAGGACCCCGGCCAGCCAATCGGGGTCCACGGCGCGGCCCGTGGGATCCCTGCGCCGGAAGGGATAGTGCCCTTTCCAGAAGGCAGCCACCTCCCCCGGGGTCCGGAACTTCCGGCCCAGAGTAGCGGCTATCAGGGCGACCTCGATGTGGTCCAGTGCATCGGCGATCAGCTCCCTGGACAGGCCACCGTTTCGCCGCAGCACCTTGCTCCATTTGTCCTTCTCCCAGCAGTCCCACACGTGCTCCAACACGGCCATTTCGCTTTTGCTTTGGGGCACCCGGCGCCCATAGGCGGCCAGAAGGCCGAGGAGCACGATGGCCAGGGGGCGCTGCGGCAGGGCCTCGGGCGGGTAGCCCACGGATTCCCCTGGGGCCTCCTCCCGGAGCGCGATGAAGGCCTCTTTGGCTCGTTCGAACAGGGAAACCCGATCGTCGGGCGAGAGTTCCGGCACTTCTTCGGCCCCGTTGAAAGCGGGGAGGACCGTTCCGGTCAGGAACGTGCTGAACCCGGGCTCCGCCTCCGCCAAGCCGATGAGCTCGCCGAGCCATTCCGGGTCGGGACGTGGCCGCATCAGGAAAATCAGGGCCACGGGCCGGCCGCGCGAACCCCCGGTTTCGTATAGCGCCCGGAAAACCGCCCTCAACGCGGCCTCGGGTAGGTGGTCCACGTAGTCCACCACGTACAGGGTGGGGCGGGGAGGGACGAACAGGTGGCGGAGCACGGGCATGAGGTCCTTCTGGGGTTCACGGAGGCGCAGGAGCTCGGGGGTGAGGAAGAAGGCCTCCCAGCCCTGTCCGAGCAGCACCGCGGCGGTCTCCACCGCCAGCCGCGTCTTGCCCGCGCCGCCGGGGCCGCAAAGTACCCGCAGGCCGGCGCGACCGGGGCTTCCCCCGAGGCTTCGTGCCCACTCCACCAGCTCGTCCCGTAGGGCCCGGTGGCGCTTCCCGGTGAAGGGTACCAGCGCCAGGGGCGCCTTGAGCGCCGCGAAGCCGATGTCCCGCTGGGGGCCATGTACCAGCTCCTCCCTCGGGAGGCGCTCCCGCACCCGGGGGAGGCGCCACCACTCGAGGAAACGATCCAGCTTTTCCTCCAGGCGGCGCAGGGCCTCCACGTGTTCCTTGAAAAGCACGTCACGCACCGCATCGCGAAGCGCCTCTATCCTCCAGAGGGCATCCAACACAGAGGTGATGTAGAGCCGCGCGGCATGTGCCGCCGATTCTGGGTCCTCCACGCCGGGAATGGCCTTCATCTCCTCGCGGAGCTCGGCTTCCAGGGCTCCGGGGTCGCCGGTGGCCAGGGCGGCCCTAATGGCCTTCTCGAGGAAGGGGAGATCGTGGAGGGGCTGTTGGAGGAGGGCCTCGGCCAGGCGCTCCCAGCCGCGCTGTCTCGCTTCCTCGCGGAACGCCTCCTCGGCCCACGCCAAGGCCTCCTTCGCCTCTTCCCAAGCGCGGTGCTTTTTCAGACCATCGATCGCTAGGTTCACCACATCCGCTGCTAAGGAGGCACCGGGCAAACCCGCGGCCCCCAAGGCGTGGAAGAAAATCCGCAGAATACGCTCGACGTCTACGGGCATCGTCTTCCACCGACTCCCATAATAGAAGACGGCAAAAACCGCGACAAACTCGGGAAAGATCGGGATAGCGCCGTCGCGAGCAGCTGAACGCAAAAGCGCTTCCCCCGCCCTGGATCGGAGACGTGGGAGGGTTAAGGTGTCGGCGCGGGGCGATCGCACATGGGCGACCGAGGAGCGGTGCCGAGGGAAGACGAGGTCATCAGGGCGAGGGAGTTCCTTTCCCGGAGGGATTGGCGAGGCCTGCGGGGGTTCCTGAGCTCGTTCCCCCCGCCGGATATCGCCGAGATCCTGGCCGAGTTGCCCGAGGAGGAGATGGTGATCGCGTTCCGCCTCCTCCCCCGGGAGCTGGCCGCCGATGTGTTCGCCGAGCTAGAGGTGGAGCGGGAAGAAGCCCTCCTCGAGCGGCTGCGGGACCGCAAGCTCCTGGAGGTCCTCTTGGAGCTCCCCCCGGATGAGCGCACCGAGCTCCTGGAGGAGCTCCCCGGCCGGCTCACCCAGAAGCTCCTCAACATCCTTCCACCCGACGAGCGACAGGAGGCCCTGAAGCTTCTGGGGTATCCCGAGAACTCCGTGGGGCGGCTGATGACCCCCGATTACGTGGCCCTAAAACCCTACTGGAGCATCGAAGTGGCTTTAGATCACATACGCCGCTTTGGCCACGACGCCGAGACGGTGAACATGGTATATGTGGTGGACGAGCGTTGGCGCCTTCTCGATGACATCCCCCTGCGCCGGGTGATCCTCGCCTCCCCAGAGCAGGACGTGGCCTCCATCATGGACCACCACTTCGTGGCCATCGAGGCCCACGCCGACCAAGAAGAGGCCATCCGCCTCATGGAGAAGTACGATCTCATCGCCCTCCCCGTGGTGGATCGAGACGGGGTGTTGCTGGGGATCGTGACCGTGGACGACATCATGGACGTGTTGGAGGAGGAGTTCACCGAGGACGTGCAAAAGGGGGCCAGCGTTGTGCCGTTGGGGACAAGTTACACCACGGTTTCCACCTTCGCCCTTTTCCGCAAGCGGGTGGTGTGGCTTCTCCTTTTAGCCCTGGCGGGGTTCCTTTCGGGAAGCGTCATCTCCGCGTTCGAAGGGGTGCTGGGGAAGGTGATCGCCCTGGCGGCGTTCATCCCGGTGCTCATCGATACGGGCGGAAACACCGGGACGCAGTCGGCTACCCTCGTCATCCGCGCCCTGGCCACGGGGGAGCTGACGCTCAGGCGTTGGGCCTCGGTGGTGGCCAAGGAGTCATCGGTGGGGGTGCTCCTGGGGACGGCGCTTGGGGGGATCCTCTACCTTTGGAGCTACATCTGGAAAGGTGATCCCCGGGTGAGCGTGGCCGTGGGGCTGGCGGTGGTGTTCATCGTGCTTTTCGCCAACCTCGTGGGAAGCCTCCTTCCCCTCCTCATCACCAGGCTCAGGCTCGATCCGGCCGTGGTGAGCAGCCCCCTGATCACCACCGTGATGGACGTCACGGGCTTGCTCATCTACTTCGGCATCGCCACCGCGATCCTTACCTGAGGATCAGGCTGGCGCCCGGCCCTAGGAGGGCCGTATACTCCCGCGGGATGCATACGCATGAGGAGTGTTTGGCGGAAAGGGTGAGGGTTTACGTCCTCACCATAAGCGACACCCGAACCCCGGAGACCGATGAAAGCGGCCACCTGATTGCCGAGGCCCTCCGGCGGGCCGGCCACGAGGTCAGGGGGTACACAGTGGTCCCCGATGAGCTCGAGAGGATCCGGGCGGCCCTGGAGGTGGCCCTGGCGGATCCTGGGGTGGACGCGGTGATCGTCAACGGGGGGACCGGCATCGCCCCCAGAGACGTCACCCCCGAGGCCATTTCCCCCCTCCTGGAACGGGAGCTCCCCGGGTTCGGGGAGGCCTTCCGCCGGCTGAGCTTCGAGGAAATCGGCCCTAGGGCACTCCTTTCCCGGGCCACCGCCGGCATCGCCAACGGGAAGCTCGTGTTCGCCCTGCCCGGTTCCCCCCATGGGGTCTCGTTGGCGGTGAAGGAGCTCATCATCCCCATGCTCGGGCACGCGGTCTTCGAGCTGCGGAGGAAAGATGCCCGCTAGGTCCCGGCGGAAGATCGAGTACCTCCGGGTCTCGGTGGGGGACCGCTGTGATCTGCGTTGTATCTACTGCCGATCCGCATCTCCCGAGCTTCACCCCAAAGGGGAGATCCTGAGCTTCGAGGAGATCGTGGAGGTGGTGCGGGTAGCCTCGGAGTTCGGGGTGCGGCGGGTGCGCCTCACCGGGGGGGAGCCGCTCCTTAGGCGGGACATTGTGCGGTTGGTGGAGCTCCTGCGGGAGCGGTGCGACCTCCAGGACCTCTCCCTGACCACCAACGGGACCCGGCTCGCCCGCATGGCCCGGGAGCTAAAGCGCGCGGGGCTCGACCGGGTGAACGTGAGCCTGGATAGCTTGAAGCCCGAACGGTTTCGGGCCCTCACCCGAGGCGGCGATCTGAAGGCCGTCCTTGTGGGGATCGAGCGGGCGGCGGCGGTCGGGCTCACTCCGGTGAAGGTGAACACGGTGATCATGCGGGGGGTGAACGATGATGAAGCCCCGGAGCTCGTGCGTTTCGCGCTCGAGCGGGGGTTCATCCTCCGGTTCATCGAGCTCATGCCGGTGGGGGAGGCGGTGCGGAATGGCCTTTGGCGACGGGCCTTCGTGGGGGCTGGGGAGATCCGGGCGCTTCTTTCCCGGGAGTTTCTCCTCGTTCCTGATACCGGTGCGGAGGGAGGCGGGCCGGCCCGTTACTTCCGGGTCGAGGGCCTGCCCGGAAAGGTAGGGTTCATCACCGCCATCTCGCGCCCCTTCTGTGCCGAGTGCAACCGCCTGCGGGTGACGGCCACGGGGGAGCTTCGGCCATGTCTCGCCTTCGATTCGGGGATACCGCTTCGGGAGGCCCTTAGGCGTGGTGATCGCGACGCAGTGCGGGAGGCCTTCGCCGCCGCCATCGAGGGGAAACCCCCGGGCCACCGCTGGCACGAGGTTCCCACCCGCACCGGGATGGACGAGCTGGGAGGTTGAGGATGCTCCGGATGATCACTCTTCCCGAGGCCCTCCCGTTGATCCGGGAGGCCTTTCGGCCGTCGGAAGAGACCGAGGAGGTGCGCACCGCGGAGGCCTGTGGGAGGGTGCTTGCCCGAGAGCTCATCGCCCCCGAGGACCTCCCGGGCTTTCCCCGGTCCACCATGGACGGGTACGCCGTCCGCGCCGCCGACACTTTCGGGGCCAGCGAGACGACCCCCGTGAGGCTGGCGCTGGCGGGGGAGATCCGGATCGGGAAGCCCCCGCCGGGCCCGCTGGGGGAGGGGGAGGCCATGGCCATCCCCACGGGGGGCTTCCTCCCCGAAGGGGCTGACGCGGTGGTGATGCTGGAGGACACGGAGGTGAAGGGCGACGTGGTCCTCGTCTATTCCCCGGTGGCCCCGGGGGAGAACGTAATCGGCCCCCGGGACGATATCGCCGCAGGGGAGGTGTTGTTTTCCCGGGGGCATCGCCTCCGGCCCCCGGACATCGGGGCCCTCACTGGACTCGGGATCCCGGAAGTCCCGGTGGTCCGACGTCCCCGGGCCGCCATCCTCGCCACCGGGGAGGAGATTGTCCCCCCCGAGGTCCGCCCCGGCCCGGGCCAGGTCCGGGATATCAACTCTTACACCCTGAGCTCCCTCCTCGAGGATGCAGGGGCGATGCCCGCCCTTTTCGGCATCGTCCCCGACTCCGAGGAGGGACTCCGGGGCGCCCTCGAGGAGGCATTGGAGGCGGCGGACTTGGTGGTGATCTCGGGGGGATCCTCGGTGGGGGTCCGGGACGTGACCCAGGCGGTCCTGGAGGGGCTGGGGGAGGTGCTCCTGCAGGGGCTGCGGATGAAGCCGGGCAAGCCCACCATCATCGCCCGCGTGGCGGGGAAGCCGGTGATAGGCTGTCCGGGACACCCCGTCTCCGCGTTCGTGGTGGGGGCAAAGGTGATCGTGCCGGTGGTGGAGCGGCTCCTGGGGGTGAGCAACCCGCTCCCGCGTCCCCGGGTCCGGGCCGTCCTGGCGGAAAGCGTCACTTCGGCCAAGGGAAGGCGGGAGTTCGTGCGGGTGCGGCTCGAAGGGGAAGAACCCCGGGCCGTGCCCCTTGTGGCTGAATCGGCGGTGATCTCGAGCCTCGCCCGGGCCCACGGCCTTATCGAGGTTCCCGAGGACACCGAGGGCCTGGAGGCCGGAGCCGAGGTGTGGGTGGAGCTATGGTGAGAAGGAGGTACCTCGAGCTGGTCCCCTTGGCTGAGGCCAGGGAGCGGTTCCTCAGGGTCTGCGAGGAGCTCGGGCTCCTCATGTCCCGGGAGGAGGAGTTGGAGCCCCGGGAGGCCTTGGGGCGCGTAGCCAGCCGGGAGGTGCGCGCCCGGAACCCGCTTCCGCCCGTCCCCTGCGCCGCCATGGACGGGTACGCGGTGCGGAGTGCCGACACCTTCGGCGCTAAGCCCGCCTCCCCGCTGCTCCTAGAAGAAGGGAAGTTCCTCCCGGTGGACACGGGGAATCCGGTTCCGTCCCCGTTCGACGCCGTGGTGCCCGTGGAGGAGGCAGACGAGGTCTCCGGTGGGATCCGGGTACGTCGGGCCGTGGCGCCGGGACAGCACGTGCGGGCTGCCGGCGAGGATTTCCCTGAAGGGGCCACGGTGGTCCCCGCGGGGAGGGTCTTCGGGCCCGCGGAGGTCGCCGCCTGCCTCGCCACGGGGAACCTCCGGGTATGGGTGAAGCGCTGCCCCAGGTTCCTCTTCATCCCCACCGGCTCGGAGCTCGTCCCCCCGGGCGCCCCGCTCCGGGAGGGCGGGGTTTACGAGACGAACTCCGTCCTCTTCCAAGGCTATGTAGAGCGGTGGGGCGGGGAGGTCACGGTCCACCCCATCGTCCCGGACGAGCCGGGGCTACTGGAGCGGGCCCTGCGTGACGCCTTGGAGGAGGATTACGACCTCATCTGCATCTGTGCCGGATCCTCCAAGGGCAGGGGGGACCACACCCCCGAGCTCCTCTCCCGCCTCGGGGAAGTAGCCTTCCACGGGGTGGCCATGGCCCCGGGGAAGCCCACCCTCTTCGGCGTCGCGGCGGGGAAGCCGATCCTGGGGCTTCCCGGATATCCGGTCTCCCTCTGGGTTTCCATGATGCAGTTCGTGAGGCCTCTCCTGGAGGAGTACTACGGCGTTCCCCTGGCGCGGGGGGAGCGGGTGGAGGGGTTGCTCGCGCGGCGGATCCGCTCCCCGTTGGGGACGCGGGAGTTCGTGCGGGTGCGGATAGAGGAGGACTCTGGCGACGCCCGGATAACGCCCCTCCCGGGGGGCTCGAGCCGTCTCTCCACCCTGGTTTCCGCCGACGGGATCCTGGAGGTCCCCGAGGAGGTGGAGTTCATCCCCCAAGGGGAGCCGGTGGAGGTGGAGCGGCTTCCCCCTTGGTGATCTCCTCCGTCTCCACGATCCTTCCTTCGGCGAGGCGCACGATCCTGTCCGCGAGCCGTCGGGCCTGGCCGGGGTCGTGGGTGGTGAGGAGGACGGTCCGGCCGTCCTCCCTGAACCATCGAATGATTCTCTCCACGATGACGGCGCTCTCGGGGTCGAGGCTGGCGGTGGGCTCGTCCAGGAAGAGCACCTCGGGCTCGAGCACCAGCGCCCGGGCCAAGGCCACCCGCTGGGCCTCCCCCCGGGAAAGAGAGGACGCCCTCCGGGACGTGAACCCCGCGAGCCCCACCGTCTCCAGCGCCACCTCCACCCGCTTTTCTATAGGACTTGGAGGGAGATGAAGTCCCAGGCGTCGGAGCCCGCGGGAAAGGCGGGTGCGGAGCCGCTCCCCGAAGGGGGCCCGCAGGAGGAGCCCGTAGGCCACGTTCCCGAAGACGTCGGTGGAGAAGAGGGAGGGCTCCTGGAGGACGGCGGCGATGCGCCGCCGGGCCTCCCGCGCCGGGGTTGGGCGGCCCCCGAAGAAGTACTCTACCGAGCCCCGCTGGGGACGGAGGTATAAGGTGAGCAGCCGGAACAAGGTGGTCTTCCCTGCCCCGTTCGGCCCCACCACCGCCAGGATCTCCCCCCGGCGGACCGCGAGATCGACCCCCCGGAGGGCCTCGTGGCGGCCGTAGCGAAAATGGAGGTCCCGGGCGACGAGGACCGCCCTCACCTCGCCTCCTCCGGACGTCCGAGGAGGCCCAGGACGAGGTTGACCGCGAGGACCAATACCATCAGCACGATCCCGAATGCGAGTGCTGCCTCGAAGTTCCCCTTGCGCGATTCCACCACGATGGCGGTGGTGAGGGTGCGGGTGTAGGAGGTGCCGTCGGCCCAGGCGATGTTCCCGCCCACGATTAGGACCGATCCCACCTCGGCGATGGCCCGTCCGAATCCGGCCACGGCGGCGGTGAGGAACCCCAACCGCGCCTCCCGCATCACGGCCCAGGCCACCTGGAGGCGGTTCGCCCCCAGGACGTGGGCCGCCTCGGCCACCCGCCGGCTCACCCCCTCCAGCGACGAGATCATCACCCCGAGGACGAGAGGGGTAATGAGCACAAGCTGCGAGATCACCATCGCCCTCGGGGTCCAGAGGAGCCCCTTAAACGGCCCCGCCTCGCTCAAGACAAGCAGCACCAAAAGCCCCACCACCACCGAGGGAAGCCCCATGGCAGTACGCACGAGGAGCTTCACCGCCCCCCTCCCGGGGAACCTCCCCAGGGAAATGGCCGCCGCCAGGGCCGCGGAGACGGGGAAACATATAAGGAGCGCGATCCCCGAGACCTTGAACGAGACGAGGATCGTACTGAGGAGGTACCGGTCCGGATGGAAGAGGAGCGAGAACGCCGCCTCCACGCTCCCCCAGATCTCCCTCATCCGCCCCTCCAGTCCCGGGGGACGTACTCGGAGAAGTCGGGCTCCTCCCGCAGGGCGGTGGGGTAGAAGAGGGGCTCGCCCCCCACGGTGAGCCCGGCGATGATCCGCTGGCCCTCTGGGGAGGTGACGAAGCCGATGTAGGCCATGGCCAGGACGTAGTTTCGATCCGGGAACCGGGCGGGGTTCACCGCCATGATGCCGTAGGGGTTCATAAGCATGGGGTCCCCGCCCTTCACCGGGCCCTCCACCACGATCTCCAAGTCAAGGTTTTCCCTCATGGCCAGGAAGGTCCCCCGGTCGGTGAGGGTGTAACCCCCCATGAGGCTCGCCTGCACCAGGGTGTCCCCCATCCCCTTTCCCGAGAGGAGATACCACCGCCCTCCGGGCTCGATCCCCGCTGCCCGCCAGATCTCCCGTTCCTTGAAGTTGGTGCCGGAGTTGTCTCCCCGGGAAATGAACCGCGCCCCGGCGGCGGCGATGCGGCGGAAGGCCTCGACGGCGGTGGGGGCCCCCTTCACGCCGGCGGGATCCTCGGGTGGCCCCACCACCACGAAGTCGTTGAACATCACGTCGCGGCGGTTGATCACCCAGCCCTCCGCGAGGTAGCGGTCCTCCAGGGGCCGGGCGTGCACCAACACCAAGTCCACCATGCCCCGCTTGGCGAGCTCCAACGCCGCCCCGGTCCCCACGGCGATGACCTTTACCTTTACCCCGAGGAGTTCCTCGAAGCTCCGGTTCAGCGCGTCCAGGAGCCCGGTGTCGTAGGTGGAGGTGGTGGTGGCGAGGACCAGTTCCGCCGCGGCGAGAGGCGCGCCGATGATCGAAAGAAGTCCTCCTACGAAAAGGAGTACCTTCAGCACCGTTTCCCTCCTTCGAGCGGTATCATAACCCGGAAAGGAGGGTGTTTGAGCGGGGAGTCGCTGAGGAGGCCGGTGCGGATGGTGGACGTGGGTGACAAACCTCCCACCAAGCGGATGGCTCTGGCGATGGGGAGGATCGAGGTTCCCCCGGAAGTACTCCGGGACGTGCTCGAGGGGAAGATGGAAAAGGGGGATGTGTTGGCCGTGGCCCAGGTGGCCGGGATCATGGGGGCGAAGCTCACCCCTCAGCTCGTCCCCCTGTGCCACACCCTTCCCGGCCTGGAAGCGGTGGACATCCGGTTCGAGGCGGAGGAGGGAGGGATAACCGTCTACGCCGAGGTCCGCTGCACCGGGAAGACGGGGGTGGAGATGGAGGCCATGGCCGCCTGCACCGCGGCCCTCCTGGCCATCTACGACATGTGCAAGTCCCGGGCTCCGGGGATGGTGATCCAGGAGGTGAAGCTCCTGGAGAAGACGGGGGGGAAGAGCGGACGATGGACGCGGGACGCGTGATCTCGGTAAACGTGAGCGAGCGCAAGGGGACGCCCAAGCGCCCGGTGCCCGAGATCGAGTGCCGGGTGGGATCAGGGGTGGCGGGGGATGCCCACGCCGGGACCCCGGGGCGGGAGGTGAGCATCCTCGACCGGGCCGAGATCCGGGCCTTCGAGGCAACCCACGGGATCGAGGTCCCTCCCGGGGCCTTCGCCGAGAACATCACCACCCAGGGCCTCGACCTCTCCCGGGTGGAGGTGGGTGATGAGCTTTTGGTGGGGGAGGTACGCCTCCGGGTAACCCAGATTGGGAAGCCCTGCCACGAGGGATGCGCCATCAGGGAGCTGGTGGGGGACTGCATCATGCCTCGGGTGGGGGTGTTCGCCCGGGTGATATCGGGGGGGAAGATCAGGCCCGGGGACCCGGTGCGGCTCATAAAGGTGACGGGTAACGGGTGACGCGTTATGGGCGAGAAGGGTGTCCTTTAAAGATATGGAGGAAACGCTAAAATCCGACGGCCATGCCGGACGTAAGAGTGAGGTTCGCACCTAGTCCCACAGGCTACCTCCACGTAGGGGGAGCGAGGACGGCACTGTTCAACTGGCTCTTCGCCCGACATCACGGGGGGACCTTCATCCTCCGCATCGAGGACACCGACCGTACCCGTTCCACCGAGGAGGCCATCGGCCAAATCCAGGAGTCGCTGCGCTGGCTGGGCCTCGATTGGGACGAGTACTATCGGCAGACGGAGCGATTTGAGCGGCATCTCGAGGTGGCGGAACTCCTGCGGCGTAAGGGGGTCGCCTACGAGTCGGAGGGGGCGCTCTGGTTCAAGGTCCCCGTGGCGGGGACCACCGCGGTGGAGGACCTGATCCTCGGGAGGGTGGAGTTCGCGAACTCCGAGTTCAAGGACTTCGTGATCCTACGTTCCGATCGCACCCCCACTTACAACTTCGCCTGTGTGGTGGACGATCACGACATGGGGGTCACCCACGTGATTCGGGGGGACGAGCACATGAACAACACCCCCAAGCAGCTCTGGATCTACGGGGCGTTGGGGTGGGAGCCCCCGGCCTTCGCCCACATTCCGCTCATTTTGGGGCCGGATCGCACCAAGCTTTCCAAGAGACACGGCGCCGTCTCGGTGCTCGAGTACCGGCGGCGGGGGTTCCTGCCCGAGGCGTTGGTGAACTTCCTGGCGCGCTTGGGTTGGTCCCACGGGGACCAGGAGATTTTCACCCGGGAGGAGCTCATCCGCTACTTCGACCTCGATGGGGTGCGGAGCTCCGCTGCGGTGTTCGACGAGGCGAAGCTCCTCTGGCTCAACCACGAGTGGATGAAGCGGTGCGATCTCGAGCGCCTCGCCGGGCTCCTCGCAGAGTACATCCTCCAGGAGGGGGTGGCCACCGAGGAGGAGGTGGAAGCGTTAGGGAGGGACAAGCTCCTGCGGGCGGCGGAGCTTTTGCGGGAGCGGAACAAAACCCTAGTGGATATGGCCCATGCAGCCCGGTTCCTCTTCCCCGGTGAGCTTTCCGTTCCCCAAGAAGCTGAGGGCCTCTTCAAGCCGGAACTGGCTGGACCGCTTGAGGCCATCGCTTCGGCTTTGGAGGCCTTAGATGAGTTCTCTCCCCAGGCGGTGGAACAGTGCATCCGCGGGAAAGTGGCGGAGCTTGGGCTCAAGTTGAAGGATGTGGCACAGCCCATCCGGGTGGCGGTATCCGGGAGGACGGTGGGTCCGAGCCTCTTCGAGCTCCTCGCCTTGGCAGGGAAAGAGCTTGTAGTGACCCGGCTGCGGTCGGTTTCTCGCAGGCTGGGGGGAGAGTAAAATAGGGCGATAAAGCTTAAAAAACGTTTTAAGAAAGGGGCCTGATAATATGATACGAGTTCTTCCGGTGCTCATCCTCCTTGGGGCCTTATTCCTACACGGGGGTGCCAAGGAAACCACTGTTTCGCTCTCCCCTGTACCGGCATACGAGCTCGGCACGTGGGCCGCGGGGAAGGTGGCCTTCCGGCTTTATCCGTCGCTTGAGCGCCCCCTCAAGCGGGAAGGACCTGAGCCCGCCATGGCCTTGTTCGGGATGCTGACCCTGGGGGGCAAGGAATATCCCCTGATGTTCGCGGTGCTCACGGATAACACTCCTTACCTGGCGGTGGACTTCGATGGTGATGGGGTTTTTTCCGAAACGGAAGGACACCGGGGAACACCACTGTCTCCGGAGGAGTGGATGTGGCACCTCAAGTTCACCGTTCACGAGAGGCCCTATGAACTCTCCATCGTCTGGCCCGCTGGCCGCGGATTCCTCTTCCTCATAGGGCAGACAGCGATGAAGGGAGAGCTCAGCTTGGACGGAAACTCTTATGATATCGTCCTTGTGGACGCCGATGTGAACGGGAACTACAACGATGAGGCGGATTTCTACGTGGTGGACGTGGATGGGGACGGGGTGCTGCGGGGCGAGGCGGGGGAACACGAGGTCTTCGCGTTAAACGAGGCCTTCACGATCGGGGATCGATCGTATGCGTTAGCGGAGGTTTCCCCCGACGGGAGTATTCTGCGCGTGGTGCCCACGGAGTACGTGCCCCCAAAGGTCCCCCTTTATGTAGGGGCCAAGGCCCCAGATTTCTCATTTAAAAGTCTGCAAGGAGAGGAGATTTCCTTATCCGCATACCGGGGGAAGGTGGTGCTCCTCGATTTTTGGGCCAGCTGGTGTCTTCCTTGTGTGGTGGCCACCCCGAAGATGAAGGCCCTCTACGAGGAATATCACGACAAGGGCCTCGAGATAATCGGGATCAACCTCGATCTTTCCCGGGAGCAAGCCTTGGCCTTTATCGAGCACTTCGAGCTCCCTTGGCCGCAATATTGGGACGGCAAAGGCTATGACAGCAAATTGGCCGTGCTCTTCCGCGTTCAGGCGATTCCCACGCTTTACCTCGTCGACCAGGAAGGCGTGATCCGGGGAAAGTGGCTTGGATTGGCGGAGGAGGAAATCAAAAGCAAGATCGAGGAGCTCCTCGGGCTCGGCTCCGCGAAAGGGGAAGAGGGTCAAGAGGGACAAGGCGGGGAGGCCACGGCCTCCCCGCAGGACATACTTTCCCTCCAGGTCCCTTTTCGTCTGGCTTTTTCCGCCACCTTCACCGGGGAAATCCCCCTTAAACTGAAGCTGCAGAACACATCCCCCTACGATGCCAAGGACTTGGAGATAAATCTGGAGGGGCTTCCTCCTGGAACAACGGCCGAAGCCGTGAGCTTGGAGGCCCTCGAAGCGGGGGAATCCCGCGACGTTACTCTACCGGTGAACGTGCAGGACCCTGCCCCTGGGGAGTATGTCCTAACGGTGCAGGTTACCTATAACTACTGTCCCAGCGAGGAAGTGTGTTTCAAAATAAACCAGGAAGCTCCCCTTAACTTCGTGATCAACGCCCCTGCCGGTTCTGTCTCTGGTGGGGCCTCCGCGGAAGGCCCTGAGGCCCGGGCCGAAGGCGGCGTCCCGTGGATCATCTTCGCGGGAGCAGCGGCCATACTGGTTTTGGTTCTCTTCGTCCTCCTGGGTTAACGGGCGTAATGGGGCGCTACCTCATCCTCGGTCTCGTTCAAGGTTTGACCGAGTTCCTTCCCGTAAGCAGTTCGGCTCATTTGGTATTTGGCAAGGCCTTGCTCGGCTTGGATCCCCCGGGGACCGTATTGGAAGGGGTGCTTCATCTAGGGACTTTGCTCGCGGTGATGATCTGTTTTCGTCGGGATATCGCGGAACTTCTGTTAGGGGCGGCACGGGGGGAACCGAAAAGCAAACGGTACCTTTGCCTCCTCCTTTTGGGCACGGTTCCTGCGGTGGTCATGGGGCTTCTTCTACGGGAAGGGATAGAACGTGCTTTTTCGGCGGTACGGTTGGCAGGGGGATTGCTTCTCGTCACAGGAGTGCTGCTTTGGTCTGCGGAGCGGATGTTGCGACGGGGGCCTCATGGGAGGTTAGGCCTTTTTCAAGCCCTGGCCGTGGGGTTGGCCCAAGCCGCGGCGCTTCTTCCGGGGATATCGCGATCCGGGGCCACCATCTCCGTGGGGATCCTCACCGGGTTAGATGCTTCTGAGGCCGCAAGGTTCTCGTTCCTCCTCGCCATCCCCGCCATCGCCGGCGCGGGCCTATTCTCTGTCTTTTCCTCCGCCCCGGGGGTGCATGGTGAAGAGGTACTGGGGGTGGCCATCGGAGGAGTGGTGGCGTTTGCGAGCGGGTTATTCGCTATCAGGTTCCTTCTTTCCCTCCTTTTCCGGGGGAGGCTCGTTCCCTTCGCCATCTATTGCTTCGCGGTGGGACTCTGCGCCCTCTTCCTAGGCTGAGATTACCGACCTCCGGAGTCAAATCCAACTTTGACACTCAACGTCGGGATTTGAGCCTCGCGACGACATGGAATGCCCAAGAGATGGGGGCGCGGATGTTCGCCAACGGAAATTGTAGTGCCTATTAATCTGAAGGAATTTACCAAGGCTGTTGTGTCGTGTACATCCGGGTGAAACGGTTCCGCAACAAGGACGGCTCAGTCAAGGAATACCTGTACCTCGTCAAAGGCGTGCGCGTGAAAGGGAAGCCCGCCAGAAGGTGGTGGCCTATCTAGGGTGTCCGGTTTCGGAATGGTGTT
>DFNI01000032.1 GCA_002375995.1 Acetothermia bacterium UBA3571
TCTATGAGGGGCTAGAAGAGGCACTCGGGAGCAGTTGGCACAGGAGATGGCGATCGGATAGGCTAAGCCTGGAGGAACCCGATTTACATCACTTCCCGGGACGCCACCCCCAAGGAGCATGGCCATAGCGCGCCCCGACTTTCCGAACCGGACCAAACGGGGCTTTGAACCTCCGTCCCTTTCTCTGCCTCCGGTTCAGCCGGGGGAGGTCTCTCAGCTGTCGAGGGGACCAAGCGGCGGGGGATCACTCTCCTGCCGAACTCGGTTACCAGCCGAGGTCTTCCACCGCGGAAACGGCAATTTGAGATCCCCGGACGGTCCCCTCACTTTTCCCAACTGGCCACACAAGCTGCGCACACCTTGGATCCCAAGCCGCGTTCTCAACCGGGCTCTACCAAGCCGCACCCAAGAGCCCCAGCGCCGTGAAGGCGGCCGCCAGGAGCCACAGCCTCACCACCACCTTCGGCTCGGGCCAGTTGGGGCTGCGCAAAAGATACCTCCAGGGGACCTCCCCCTCCTCCAGGTGGTGGTGCAGGGGCGACATCTTGAGGACCCGGACCCCAAAAAGCTTGAACGCGGCCACCTGGACGATTACGGAAAGCGACTCCAACACAAACATCCCCCCGAATATCGGGAGGAGGAACAGGCCGTCCCCGGCTAGGAAAATCCCGAAGATGAGCCCCCCGAGGAACATGGAGCCCGAATCCCCCATGAAGATCCGCGCCGGATACCGGTTCCACCACAGAAACCCCGCGAAGAGCCCGGCACCGAGAAGGGCCAGTGCCGTGATATCAGGGTACGCCTGGGTCAGGGCCAAGGCACCGACCAGGATTACGATCCCACATCCCGTAGCCAGGCCGTCCAGGCCGTCGGTGAGGTTCGCCCCGTTGGTCGCCCCCCAGAAACCGAGGAGAACCAGGAGGTAGAGGAAGGGGACAGGAATCGCCCCAAGCGGCACCTCAAGGTAGGAAAATGGGACGGCAAAAACTAGATCCCCGCCTTTGGACAAAAGGAAGAAGAAGATCCCCGTGGCCACCACGAGCCCCAGGACGAGCTTTCCCTTGGGGGAGAGGCCCTCGGAGCGATGCTTCATCCCGGAGAGGAGGTCGTCCAAAAGACCGATGGCTCCAGCGCCCACAGCCGACATGAACACAAGCCACCCCCGCCACGAGATCTCCACCGGCCAGAAAACCATCGTCGCCCACGCGGCGAGGAAGACTTGCATCAGGGCCAATCCCCCCATGGTGGGGGTCCCCGATTTGCGGTGATGGGAGGGGAGGCCCTCGGGTCGGATGTACTGGCCGAACGGATGCCAGTAAAGATATGCCCAAACCCAGAGGGCGCTGACCACGCCCCCGGAGAGCCCCAAAAGGACCCCGAACCTCAACCCCTCCATCGCCAGGGGCCGCTCGCCGAGAGCAGGGAGCGCCGCACCGGCACCGGGTCCTCCCCCCCGAGCACCGCCCGCACGGCTTCAAATAGATCCTCCCCCGTCACCAGCGAGATCCCGTGTTCCTCACACGCCCGCCGCAGGGAGTCGGTGTAGCGGGGACCACGGCGCTTGGGGTCGTGGGCGGTCTCCGCCGCCACGAGGAGGACCCCGTGGATGGACTCCCCCTCCTCCAGGCGCAGGTGATCCAACGCCAGAAGCAAGGGGCGGTAAACGCCGGTGGTCACCGGCCCCTCCGGGGACCAGGCCACCCGCACCAGGGCTCGCCCCTCCGGGGACGTGGCTTTAAAGGCCTGGGAGTCCACTTCGTCGAATTCGGTCTCGAACCCCAACGCTCCGAAGGCTTTGAGCGCGGCCCGCACAAGCCCGCTTGTCCCGCTGGGGAAAAGGAGTCCTCTCAACACCTCGGCTTCCCGCAGGCGCCCCTCTAAGGCGGCCCGCTCCTCCGCAAGCTCCCTTTCCCTTTCCGCTATTCCCTCGAGCTCTCTCTTCAGCGCCGCCTCTTGGGGAAGCTCGTAGCGGGAGAGCCATTCCGGCCAGGATTCAAGAAACAGGGGTTCCTCCAACAGAGAGGCCAGGCCGGGGATCAGGATCTCCGCCTCTTCCCGAGGCGAAAGCCCCGATGCGGGGAGGAAAAGGAGCCGGCCTTCTCCCAAACGCAGCTCCCAGGAGAGGACGTCCCCGAGACGGTTATGAAGGAGGACCTTTCCGAAATCCCCAAGCGGTACCCCCATGGGGCTCACGATCACCGCCTCATACCGCTTCACCCTCGCGAGATACCCCGCCAGGGGATGGGCCAAATCCAAACCCCGGACGTCCCTTCCTCGTCGAGGCAAGACCCTTATCCCTTGGGGAAAGGGGAGGAACTGCCGCTCCCGGGTGAGGGAAAAATGGGGAAGGAAAGAATAAGCGTGGATCCGCCGTGCCGGACCGCTCGAGGAGACGATCTCCACCGGTTCCCCGGGTGGACGCAGCCTGACCGCTGCCAATCCCCCGGCCCGCAAAAGCCCGGAAAGTTCCTCCTTACGCGCCGCAAAGAGGTTGTCCAAGGCACGGGCCAACCCCTGATCGTACCCCGGGATCAACCGCCGCACCCCGTCCCGATCCGGGGGCACATAGGGGACCCAAAGCTTCGGTATCTCCGCCGGGTCGATGAGCACGATCTCGTAACTCGCCAGGGAATCGGCATCGTGCAGGGAAACCCTCTCGATCCCCGGCCCCTCGATTTCCCAACCCACCGAAAGGATCCGCATGGCCACGCCATTTTAGGGTGCTAAGATGGAGAGGGACAATGATGGATGTCTGCTATAGCCTCATTGAAACTGTATGGGGCGAATTCCTGGTGGGCTGGAATGAAAGGGGGATTGTGTCCCTGAAGTTCCCCGGGCACTTCCCCCAAATCCCCGTTAGTTCGCCCCGCGGGCCCGCGCTCCGGCTTGCTCAGGAGTTGAGGGAGTATCTGGCCGGGGTACGGCGCGATTTCACGGTGCCGCTTGTGCTTACAGGCACCGAATTCCAACGCCTGGTTTGGGAGGCCCTTCTTGAGATCCCCTACGGTAAAACGGTGACCTACGGGGAATTGGCGCGCTGGATCGGCCGCCCCCGGGCGGCCCGGGCCGTGGGCGGGGCGGTGGGGGCCAACCCGATTCCCATCGTCGTCCCCTGCCACCGGGTCGTGCCCAAAACGGGCGGGATCGGAAACTATGGGCCCGGACCTCACTGGAAGCGAAAGCTTCTGCGCCTCGAGGGAGCCCTCCGCTGAGGGGGAAGTCCCCGGAGCTCAGCCGAACGACATCCCAACGAAAAGGGAGGGGCCGTTTTCGGCCCCTCCCTGGGTGTCTGCCCTTCTTCCTCAGATGTTGCTTCCCTCTAAGTCCTCGATGTTGGGCCCCCAGAGGACGAAACGGAACGTCTGGGTGTAGCTGAAGGGTGTGCCCAGCCGGAAGTTGATGGAGGGCACGAAGGGACCGGAATAGCCCTCGGGAATGCCGAGGACGAAGGGGTTGGTGGGCGGGTTGACCATGAATTGCCGTAGCCTCACGATCCCCGGAGAGGTCTCCATGACCCCGTCGCCGTCCACGTCGAACTTGACGTTGAAGTAGATGCTGGTGGCGTTCCGCACCTCGAAGGTATAGGTCAAGCGGTTCGAGGTCACCTCCCCCTCGAAAACCACCTTCCAACCCTCTTCGGCGGGCTCGGGCACGAGCCCCAACGGCGCCGGCCCTGGACCCGGAGCGGACGAGACGTTCACGAACGTCCCGTCGGTGCGTAGCTCAATCCGGAAGCGGTGGGGCGAGGCCCACGAGGGGGACCCGTTAACGGTGATGTTCCACGTGTCGGTGCCCCAGACGTAGACCCCGGGGATCCCGTCCATGGGGGGCATCCCCGCCGGCCCGGGGACCGCCACCTGGAGGGTTTGGGTACTTTGGGCCGTGGCCCCAGCGTTGTCGGTGACGTAGAGGGTCACCTGATAGGTCCCGGGGGCGAAGTAGGTGTAAGAGACAACCTGGCCGGTGGCATCGACGGCACCGTCGCCGTTCAGGTCCCAACGGTACTCGACGATGAAGCCATCGGGATCGTAGGAAGAAGAAGCGTTGAAGGTAACGGGGGCTCCCACCACCGCCGGGGAGGGCGAGATGGTGAATTGGGCCACCGGGGGCTGGTTGGGCGCCGCTACGACCACGGTCTTCACCTCGTCGTCGCTGGCGCCCTGGTTGTCGGTGACCACCAGCCGGACGTGGTACACGCCGGGTGCCGCGAAGGAGTAGAAGGCCGTCTGGCCGGTGGCGTCCATCACGCCGTCGCCGTCGAAGTCCCACTGGTAGCTGGTGATGGTACCATCGGGATCGTAGGAGGAACTGGCATCGAACCGGACCCACTCGCCGGGAGCGGGGGAGGTGGGGGAGAAGGTAAATTGGGCCACCGGGGGCTGATTGAGGACCACCACGTTCACGGTCTTGACCTCATCGTCAGTGACCCCTCTGTCGTCGACCACCGTTAGCCGCACGGTGTAGACGCCCGGGCTAGAGAAGGAATGGGTGACCACCTGTCCCGTGGTGTCCACCACGCCGTCGTTGTCGAAGTCCCAACGGTAGGCGGTTATGGCACCGTCGGGATCGTAGGAGGAGCTGGCATCGAAGGTCACGGTCTGGCCCGGGAAGGGGTTGGCGGGCGAAAAGGTGAATAGGGCCACCGGAGGTTGGTTCGCCACCGCCGGCTGAAGGGTGACCCGGAGCGTTCTTGTGCGACCGGCAACGAGATAGATCCTCCGTCTCCAGTCCTGATAACCCGTCTTTTTGAGGAGGATATCGTGCCATCCGGCCACCAAGGTCAGGGTCTTGGGGGTCCACCCCCAGAAGACGTTGTCGATATAGAGCTCGGCGAAAGGCGGTGTAGTCTCCACCACCAGCGTCCCGTATTGGGGCGGCGTTTCAGATACCACCTGGAAGGAGGTGAAGTCGAAGGCCCGCTCGTTCTCGGGGACCACCTGGGCAATGATGTCCTTGACCCTGTTCAGCTGTTCCACCGCCTGCCTCCCCGCGGGGGAGCAGGCGAAGGTGGAGCCGGGGGCGAATCCGCCGAAGAACTGGACGATATCGCCTACGGGCCGCTTGGTGGCCACGATCTGGAGGTATTCGGTGCCCGTGGGCGGGACCACCCGCAGGTAATCCCCCTTTCCTGGGCCAGGAACGGTGTGCTCTCCGGCGGTCACGTAGTTGTCCATCTCTCGCTGGTTGGGGTAGATGAGGCACACGCCGTTCGGAGCTATGTCCCAGATGTAGATGTACGCGTCCTGGTTCACCCGGAAGTGGATCCTCACGTACTCACCCACAGCATACGCCGGCTTTTCCACCCATATCTCCACCCGAAGCCCCTCGGGGGCGGGCGGCTCCACGATGATCCCCTTGGGGACCACTTGCCCCAAGGCGGTGATCCCCACCAGCAAAAACAGCACCACTGTCAGTTTGCGCATGTACTACCTCCTTTCGATCTGAAAGGCCTGGGACACTATCTCCCCGATAAGCTGTGGGGTAAGGACCTGGAGGACGTGGTCCACCAAGTTCGAGGGAAGTCCCCGGCCGCGGAGCTGTAGGAGCCGCGTGCGTATAAGGGTCTCCATGCCGCTCCAATCGTTTATATCCCCACCTCCGGCGATGAAATCGCTGATGGCCTCAGCGATTTCCACCTCCACATCCTCCCAAGTTGGGGTACGGGCTTGGAACTCGAAGGTCCCCACCTTCACCCTCACGGAGGCCTTGGCCTCGGCCATGGGCCGGTAGAGGGAGAGGTTCGCGTGGGTCGCGGCCAATACCGAAGCCCTGAGCCGTATCTCGTTGGTAATCACCGTCCAGGGACGGCCCATGATGATCCCCTGGGAAACCTTGTTCATTAGATGTGTTACGGAAAGCCCTTGAGCGAGGAGGTCCTGCATGATGGCGGTAATCTCCCCGATGAAGGTAGGAGGGGTGTTAACCAGGCGCTGGAAGAAGACCTGGGCGATCTTGGGGTCCACCAATCCATCGTCAAAGGCCTTGGGGAGGATCCGGAGCCAGACGGCCTTTTCCGCGGCGGGAAGGGTGGACTGTTGGAGCCACTGGAGGATATCCTCCGGGCTTACCGCAGGGAGCATGAGCTGGACCTGGGCATAGCCGGCCACAGCAAAAACGAGCACGACCACTGCGAAGATCTTCCTCATGAAGACGACCCCTCCCCGTTCCCGATGTACCTCACCGAGGTGTAATCGCCCATGGTCCGGACGTACTCATCGGCGTTGGGATCCTGACCGAGCCAGCGGCCGTCCACCAAGAAGGCGTACTCGTACCGGCCCGGGGGCAGCTTCAGCACCAGGGTCCAGACCCCATCGCCGTCGGGGTCCGCCAGAGGGATGGGCTTCCACGCGGAGAAATCTCCCACCAGTTCCACCTTTTGTGCCCCAGGGGCTGCCAACGCGAACACCGTGCCTTCTTGGGCCAGGGCGGGAAGGGGCTGGGGGGCGAAGGCGAAGCGCCCGATAAGCACCCCCACGCCCACGAAGAGGACCAGGACGGCGAAGGCGTAGGCAAGCTTTAGGGCCGGGGTACGGGGCGAGAGGATCGAGCGGAGCCAGCGTTTCCACACGGGGCACCCAAGCTCCCGGGAGGCGAGGGCCCGGATGACCCGCTCCTCCAGGCCTTCCAGCCGCGCCTCGGCCGCCGTGATCTCATCGGCGATGGCCTGGCGGATAAGCTCCTCCTCCCTCCACTCATCAAACCGCATCAGCGGTCACCCCCATCTCCAGAAGCTTGCTCTTCACCAAGGCCCGGCCACGGAAGAGCCGGGTCTTGACGGTGGCCGGTTTCAAGCGCATGGCCTTCGAGATCTCCTCCACCGAGAGCCCTTCCCAATAGAAGAGCACCAGCGGCAAGCGGTATGTCTCGGGCAGGGACCACACCGCCTCTCGCACCGCTTGCCGCAGGGCCTCCCGTTCTACCAAGGCCGCGGGGTCGTCGGGACGGGGGAGCTGGGGTTCGGGATCGCGCTTGCGTTTCCGGAGCATGTTCTTGGCCACGTTTATGGCCACGGTGAGGAGCCAGGTGGAGAACTTCCGCGAGAGGTCGTAGTAGCTCAGTTTCTCGTAGGCGCGGATAAAGGCCTCTTGGGTTGCGTCCTCGGCATCGGCCCAGTTCCGCAGGACGGCCAAGGTTGCCCCGAACACCATTCGCTTGTAGCGCGCCACGATCTCTCCCCATGCTTCCAGGTCACCTTCCAAACTGCGCTGGATGAGTTCCAATTCCCCAACGGCCATCTCGTTTCCACCTATATTACACCACCGGCCATCCGGAGGTTTCGCGGGGTGTGGGAACGGAGATCACGGACCAACGTCCCCCGGCAAGGTGTCGTGTGATCTCCTCCCCTTTCTCCCCGGTCACGAAAAAAAGGGGGGATAGGGACCAAAATATGGCTGAGCTCACGAGGAGGTGACGGGAGTGAAGATGATCCGAGCGAAGTGGTTGATATTCGGGGCCCTGGCCCTCGCGGCCACGATAGGGCTCTCGGCGTGTCTGTTTTTCCTTCCCCTGCCCAAGGCGGTAATAGAAGCAACGCCCCAGATGGGATCGGCGCCGCTGGAGGTCATCTTCGACATCTCCGGCTCCCGGGGGCAGGTCTATACCCTCGACTTCGGCGACGGGAGCCCCACCCAAAGTGGTACCGATTTTACCACCCCAATTCAACACACCTACGGTGATCCCGGCGATTACGTGGCCACGCTGACGGTGGAAGATGCCCGGGGCAATACCGACACCGCCACCGTGACCATCAAGGTCCAGTATCCGCCACTTCAGGCGGTCCTGGAAGTGAGTGTTCAGACCCCACCCTACACCTTCGCGTTCGACGCCTCCGGCTCCACCGGCGAGATCGACCGTTATGTCCTTCAATTCGGCGACGGCGACTTCATCGAGGGCGATTGGGCCACCGCCACCTGGCCGGTGTACCACACCTATCCCACCCAGACCGCAAGCTACACCGCCATCCTGATCGTGGAGGACATCTACGGGCAGGACGACATGGACTGGGAGACGGTGGATACACCGGCACCGTGAACCCGAAGCGCTGAAGGAGGCTTTCCCGGTGCGCCGAAAGGGCAAACCCGGGGAAACCCGGGGGCGCAAAGCCGCGGGCCCTAACGCGTAGCGGCGAGGGCCGCCGGGCTGCCGAAGTGCACCTCCTCTAGAAACTCCACATTTCCGGAGGAGGTGATATTTAGGTGCGATTGGTGTGGCACGTGGTGCTGCTCGGGGGAATGGCGGTGGGATTGCTACTGGGGCTTACCGCCTGCTTGGGGTTCAGCCCGCTGCGGGCAGTTCTCAGGGCCGATGTGACACAGGGGGAAGCGCCGCTTTCGGTCCAGTTCGACCTCTCGGGGTCGAGCGGGGGGGTCACCGGGTTCCTGTTAGATTTCGGCGATGGGCACACGTACCGCGGCGAGGACGTGAACGTGCCGATAGCCCACATCTATGAGGATCCTGGGACCTATACCGCCACCCTTACAGTCTGGAACGCCACCGGACGCCAGGACACCGACTCACTGGATATCGCGGTGGATTATCCGCCCCTCGTCGCGAGCCTACGCGCGGACGTGACCCAGGGATTCGTGCCCCTGTCGGTTTCCTTCGACCTCTCCCGCAGCGAGGGAGCCATCGTGGCCTGGTCGCTCGATTTCGGGGATGGGACCGTGCGCTCCTCGGAGGAAGGTCTGAGCCCCGCTGCCACCGAGATCCTGCAGGAGCCGGTGAACTACGTTTACACGGAGGTCGGGACCTATCGGGCGGTGCTGACCGTCCGCGATCGTTGGGATCGCATCGCCAGCGATGAGGTGAAGATAACGGTCCACCCCTCCCACCTGAGGGCAATCCTCAACGCCTCCCCCCAGACGGGATACGCCCCGCTGGAAGTGACCTTCGACCTCTCCAAGTCGCTGGGGGAGATCCAGGACTTCACCCTCGACTTCGGCGACGGAGAATCGTTGGAAGGGCTCCCCGCCCAGCTCACGAACCCCGTATATCACACCTACAGGGATCCCGGGACCTACACCGCCACCCTCACGGTGCGCGACGTACACGGGGGGAAGGACAGCCAATCGGTGGTGATCGATGTTTTATACCCCCCGCTGGATGCGGTCATCTCTGCCCAGCCCACTTCCGGAACCGCTCCCCTGGAAGTGACGTTCGATATCTCTCAGTCCATCGGCCCCATCGTGTACTTCATCCTCGATTTCGGCGACGGTGACGTAGTGAACGGACTGGATATTACATATGCCATCGTCCACACCTACACCCAGCCGGGGAACTACACCGCCACGCTCACGGTGATCGACCTTTACGGGCGGAGCGACGCCGCCACGGTGGCTGTGCAAGTCCAATGAAGGGGGTCAGGAAAAGGAAGAGGGAGATCCCCAACACTGGTCCATCCCCCAGCCGTTGGTAGGGCGTGGTGTGGGAGTACAGGGGGACCCGGAGGGTCCGGGTCCCCCTTTTCCCCAAGGGAAGGATCCCAAGCGGAGTCCCGTCGGGAGAGAACCCGCCGCTCATTCCGGTGAGGGCCGCCTGCAGGAACGCCCGCCCCACCTCCGCGGCCCGCAGCGCCACGCAGGCAAAATGCTCCCAAAGCAAGCGGCTTTTCCCGAACCAGGAGTCGTTGGTGAGGGCGAGGAGAACCTGAGCCCCCTTGTGCACGAGCACCCGGGATATCCCCGGAAACATGGTCTCGGAACAGATCACGACCCCGTAGATTCCCGCGGGCGCGAACTCCTCCCCCGGCGTTACCTCCCGGGGAAGGAAACGCGCAAGTATCTCCTGTAACCCCAGCCTCTCCCACAGGGGCCGCAGGGGCACGTATTCCCCGAAAGGAAGAAGCCGGACCTTCCGATGGACAAGTTCCCACTCTCCGCTTGGGCGGAAGAGGAAGACGCTGTTGTAGTAGTTCCCGTCCGTGATGCTCCATCCCCCAACGAAAACGGAAGCCCCCAGGCGGGCGGCTTGGGCACGGAAGAATCCCTGGAGCTTAGGCACCGTGCTCAGTACCCGGGGCACGGCGTCCTCAGGAAGGAGGATGAGATCTATACCGGGAGGGATCCGCGCGAATAGCTCCCCGTAGCGCTGTAGGAGCTCCTCCGTCGAGATCTCCAAACGCTCGGGGAGATCGAGGCCCGGCTGCACCAACGCCACCCGAAGTTCCCCCTCCGCCGCCGGAGTCCCCGCAAAGGGGAGGAGCGCCGCGAGGAAAAGGGGAGGAAGAGAGGCGAGGAGGACGGCCTTTTTCCCTTTCCCCTTCAAAGCGGCCGCCAGGAACGCATTGGTAAGCGAGGCGGCGAGGCTCAGGGCCCATGGTCCCACTGTGGCCGCCGCCCGCAGGAAGGGGAGGCCCACGAAAGCCACGGGAACCGTGCCCACCGCCACCCCCCAAGGTCCACTGGCCCGCAGTACCTCCATCCCCACCCAAAGCCCCGCGAGGCCCAACGCTGTACCTCGCGTTCCCAATGCCCCCAGAATTCCACCCCAGATCGCCCCCCAGGCCACCATCCCCGAGAGGGCCAGGAGGGCGATGGGAAGGCCCAATACCACCTTAAGCTCGAGCAAGCCCCAGAACTCCAGGAGCGAAAAAAGACTCCCGAAGGCCGCTCCCAACACCGCCCCTCGCCCGCGGCGCCCCTCGGCGGACAAGGCCCAAAAGAGGGGGACCAGCGCGACCCAGACCAGCCATTCGCCCCCGCGGAAGAAGGAGGCCCAAAGTAGAGCGGAGCTCGAAAGGACAGCAAGAAGCCTTAAGGAATACACTCCTGAGCCATTATAATCCCCTTGCCATGCACCCGGTTTTCGTCCGTATCGGGCCGCTGGAGATCCGCTACTACGGCCTCATGTATCTCGTCGCCTTCGTGGCGGGGTTCTTCCTCATCCGGGCGGAGGTGCGCCGCCGGGGCCTGGGGCTTTCCACGGAAGACCTCCTGGACATATTCCTCGTGACGATTCCCCTGGGCCTCCTCGGCGCTCGGATCTACTACGTCCTTTTCCGCCTGGACTTCTTCCTCTCCCATCCGGCGGAGATCCCCGCCATCTGGCACGGGGGGTTGGCCATCCACGGGGGGCTTTTGGGCGGGGCGTTGGGGCTATGGCTCGGTGCCCGCTGGAAGAAGGTCTCCATCTGGGAACTGGCCGATTGTTCCGTGCCCGCTGTTATCCTGGGGCAAGCCTTGGGACGGATCGGGAACCTCATGAACGGCGATGCCTACGGGCTCCCCACCTCCCTCCCCTGGGGGATCGTGTTTCCTCCCAGCTCCCCGGCGGGCCAGGCGTTTCCCGGAACCCCCCTCCACCCGACCATGATCTATGAGATGCTGGGGAACCTCATGATCTTCGGCCTCCTTTGGTGGTTACGAAAGAGGCCGGCGAAGCCGGGGTTCCTTACCGCGGTTTACTTCATGGGGTATTCGGTGGTGCGGGGGCTGGTGAGCATTGTGCGTGGAGATTCGTTGTGGCTCGGGCCGATCCGGGCGGCCCATGTGGCGAGCTTCCTCCTCTTTTTCGGTTTCGGGACATGGCTCCTTGTCGCACGCCTCTGGGAGCCTTCCCGGGAAAGGGGACCTTCATGAAGAGAACCGCAGCGGTGGCCGTACTCTTCGCCCTCTTGGGGGCGGTGGTTTTGGGGGAAGCCGTATTTCGGCTTCCCGAGCGTTGGGCCAAGGGGGTAGCCATTGCTCCGGGAGAGGGGCTCTTCGCGGTGGCCACAGTAAACGGCGTTTACCTCTTCCGATTTGAGGAGGTCGTTGAGCCCGGGGTCGAGGATCCCTTGGCCGGAGGCCTCAAGCTGGATCTCCCTGGGTACGTCCACTGCGTGGACTTCTCCCCCGACGGAAGGTTAGTTGCGGCGGGAGGATGGTCGATGGCCCGGGTCTGGGACGTGTTCCGGGCGGAAGAGGTGGCCACCATCGAGGCCCGGGGCTTCGTGTACGCCCTCTCCTTCGCCCCCCAAGGAAACCTCCTCCTCGGCCTCTCCGGCGGGGAGGTGGTTCTCTACGACGTTGGAAAGCATGAAGCGGTTTGGGAAAGGAAATTACACGGGGGCGCCGTTTGGGGTGTGGCGGCTTCCCCGGATGGTAAACTCGCCGCCTCCGGCGGGGCGGAGAAGGGCCTCCTCTTCCGGCTCGCCGATGCCGAGGTCCTCTTCGAATTTCCGGGACACGCTTGGGACGTGGAGTTCACCCCGGACGGATACCTCCTCGGCGTCGGCGCCGGGAAGGTCTTCGGGATCTACGACACCGCCACCGGCTTCCCCTATTTCTCCGCCCAACGCCACCACGGCTGCATCTGGGGCGTTTCCTTCTCCCCCGACGGGAAATATGCCGCCACCGCCTCCCTGGACGGGACGGTGATACTCTGGGACGTGGTCGAGGGGAAGGATCTCCAAGTGCTCGGTGAAGGAACGGAATCCATGGAGGACGTTGACCTGGACGGGAAATACCTCGTTTCCTGCCGCAAGGACGGCACCATCTACATCTGGAAGCGGAAGGTGCTCTTGGAAGGCGATGAGGACTAATCCCGTAAGGGATGCGACACGGTGGGTAATGAAACGGGCCCGCTGGGTTTCCCTGGACCGGGGGGCCTTACGGAGGTTGGCGAGGGAGCTAGCGGAGCTCGAACCCGATCCCTGGCCCCGGGAGTACCACTTCGTGGGGGAAGAGGAACTCACCCTACGGTATCTCCTCGTCCTCGATGCCCTCAACTTCTGCTTCTGGCCGGGAAAAGGGCGGTGGCATGTGGACGGGCCGAAAGGGGAAGTGCTCGACGGCTACTACGCCCTCGCCTACGGGCTCAAGCGCGTGGCCGAGGATTCCCCGAGCTTCTTTGCGCCCGAGGTGCTCTCTCACCTCGCCGAGGAGGACTTACGGGAAGCCTTGGGGGATATCCCCCTCCTTTCCGTGCGAGTGCGGATCGCCCGGGAGGTGGGGAGGGCGCTTTCGCGTTTCGGGTCCGCCCGGGCCTTCTTCGACGCGGAAAACTGTCCGGAGCTCGTGGAGCGGGTGACCGCCCATATCCCCTCCTTCCGGGACGCCTGCCTCTACCGGGGCCACTGGATCCCCTTTTACAAGCGGGCCCAGATCCTTTGCGCCGATATCTTCGGCGCCTTCGAGGGTAAAGGCCCCGGCGATTTGGCCGGCCTCGACTGGCTCACCGCCTTCGCCGACTACAAACTCCCGCAGCTCCTCCGGGCGCATGGGGTCTTGGTGTTCGATCCCGCCCTTTCCGAACGCATCGACAACCGAGAGCTGATCACCCCAGGTTCCGATGAGGAGGTCGAAATTCGGGCGGCCACGGTGCAGACGGTGGAGTTCCTGGTAGAGGAGCTCGAGGAGCTTGGACGTACCGCGATGGCTTTCCAGGTAGACTGGGCGTTGTGGAACCTCTCGCAAGGGATGGAGCTTCCCTTCCCATATCATCGGACCCTCACCGTCTTCTACTGATGGAGTTCCGAATAGAGACGCAGGATACAAGGAGCGAAGCCCGGACAGCGGTGCTTCGCACCGCCCACGGAGCGGTGGAGACCCCGGCGTTCGTGGCGGTGGCCACCCGGGGCACGGTGAAGGCCCTCTCGGTGGACGACCTCCGGGAGATCGGGGTCCAGATCCTCATCGGGAACACCTACCATCTCCTCTTGCGGCCGGGACCGAAGCTCGTGGCGGAGCTCGGGGGCCTGCACCGCTTCTCCGGATGGGAAGGCCCGTGGATGACCGACTCCGGCGGGTTCCAGGTCTTTTCCCTGGGAGCAGGGATGGAACACGGGGTGGGAAAGATCGCCTCCATCTTCCCTGACGAGGAAGGGGTGCCCCGACCCAAGGGGGAATCCCTCGTGAAGGTGGACGAAGAAGGCGCGTGGGTGAAGTCCCTCGTCGATGGAAGCTGGATCCGATTCACCCCCGAGGAGGTGATCCGCTGGCAGAGGCTCTTGGGGGCGGACATCGTCCTCCCCCTGGACGAGTGCACCTCCCCGTTCCACGACCGGGCGTACACCGAGCGGGCGATGGAGCGGACCCACCGGTGGGCCGAACGGGCCCTCGAGGCATTCGCCAAGACAAAGGGCCTGGGGCCGAATCCCGAGCAGGTCCTCTTCGGGATCGTGCAGGGGGGCGCCTACGAGGACCTCCGGCGCCGGTCGGCGAGGTACGTCGGCTCCCTGGATTTCTCCGGCTTCGCCATCGGGGGATCGCTGGGGCGCTCCAAAACGGACATGTACAGGGTGTTGGAGTGGACGATCCCCGAGCTTCCCCGGGGGAAGCCTCGGCACCTTTTGGGCATCGGGACGGTGGAGGACATCGTGGAGGCGGTGATGCGGGGGATCGACACCTTCGACTGCGCCGCCCCCACCCGCATGGCCCGAAACGGGACGTTACTTACATCGGACGAAGAGAGTTTCAGGATCCACATAAAGGCGGCCCGGTTCAGGAAGGACGAGGGCCCCATCGAGGAGGGGTGCGATTGCCTCACGTGCCGGCGTTACTCCCGGGCCTTCCTCCACCACCTCTTCCGGAGCGGCGAGCTCACCTACTATCGTCTCGCCACGTTGCATAACCTCCGGTTCATGGTCCGCTTGATGGGGCGGATTCGGGAAACGATCCGCGCCGGGGGAACTTTGGGGCTCGGGGGGCTAGTCGGCGGCTGAGCTCGCGCCCTTGAACTGAAGCTCCCACAGGGCCCGGAAGAGCCCCTTCCGCGAGAGAAGTTCCTCCACCGTGCCCTCCTCCACAAGTTCCCCCTCATGCAGCACCAACACCCGGTCCATGTCGCGGATGGTGGAGAGCCTGTGGGCGATGGCTATGGTGGTGCGCCCCTGCATGAGCTCATGGAGCGAGCGCTGCACCAATGCCTCGGTGTGGGAGTCGATGCTGGAGGTGGCTTCGTCCAGGATCAGGATTCGGGGATCGGCCACCACCGCCCGGGCAAGGGATATGAGCTGCCGCTCCCCCAGCGACAGCCTCGCCCCCCGTTCCCGCACATCGGTGGAGAACCCCTGGGGCAGACGCGAAAGGAGCTCGTCCAAGCCCACCCTCCGGGCCGCAAGCTCCACCCGCTCGGGGGGCACCCGCTCGTCCCAAAGCCGGATATTCTCCAGGATGTCGCCGGCGAAAAGGAACACATCCTGGGGCACGATGGCCACCCTCTTGCGGAAGGCCTCGAGGTCCAGTTCCCCAAGCTCCACCCCGTCGACCAAGATCTTTCCCCGCTGGGGACGGTAGAGGCCCAAAAGAAGGTTCACGATGGTGGTCTTCCCCGATCCCGTGGGCCCCACGATGGCGATCCGCTCCCCCGGGCGCACCCGGAAGGAGATCCCTTTCAGGACCCACTCCTCGTCGTTGTAGGCGAACCACACGTCGCGGAACTCGATCTCCCCCCGCAAGGCGGCGAGGACCTTGGTGCCGGTTTCCTCCCGGGGGCGATCCAGAAGCCCCAGGATCCGCTCGGCCGCGGCCATCGCAGCTTGGAAGATGTTGTACCGCTCCGAGAGGTCCGAAAGCGGCTGGAAGAACATGCGCACGTAGCTCGTGAACGCCACCAGCGCCCCGAGGGTGAGGGTCCCCGAAAGGACCCCCCGGCCGCCGTACCAGATGAGGAGGGCGATGGCGATGTGCTGCATGGCCGAGATGGCCGGGCCGAAGATGGAGTAGACGAGGAGCGAGCGCATCTGCGCCCGGTAGTAGTCGCGGTTTATCTCCGCGAAACGGCGGAAGGAACGGATCTCCTGCAGGAAGAGCTGGATGATCTGGATCCCGGAAAGGGCCTCCTGGAGGTAGGCGTTCAGGCGGGCCAGGCGCCTGCGGGCCTCCCGGTAGGCCGATCGGGCCTTGGCCCGGAACCAGGCTGCCAGTCCAAACAGCACCGGGCCGAAAGCCAAGACGAGGAGGGCCAAACGCGCCTCGAGGCGGAACATGATCACCATGACCCCCACCATCATGAAGATGTCCTGCACCAGGTTCACCAGCCCCTGGGTAAACATCTCGTTGATGGCCGCCACATCGTTGGTGGCCCGGGTGACGAGCCTCCCCACCGGTTGCTTGTCCAAAAAGGACATGGGAAGGCGCAGGATGTGGAAGAAGATCTCCCGGCGCATGTCGGCCATGATCCGTTGGCCCGCGTACTGGAGGGTGTAGACCTGCCCATATGAGAGGAAGAACCTCACGAGGAGGAACCCCAGGAAAACCAGGGCCAAAATAACGAGCGTCCGCACCGATTTTCCCCGCAGAAGCACCAGCTCCTCCCGGGGGAGCTCCCGCAACGAGCGGGCGGAAACGGCGTATCCCCCGGGAATCGGGCGGAAAAGCTGGGGATACTTGGCCGCGAGGGCGCTTCCGGGATCGCTTTCGCGCACCAAAAGGTACTGCTCCCCGAGCTCCCCCTTCAGTTCCAGCGTCTCCCGCAACGTCCGGGGAAGGAGGCTGTAGCGGACGAGGTAATGCCCCTCCTGCAGGGGTATCGCTCCGGGGATAGGGGGCTTCTCAGCGGTGATCTCCACCCACGGCGGGGTAAGGACGGAGTCGATGGCCGTTTTGGTGATGTAGGGGAGGGCGATCTCGATCACCGTTATCCCCCCGCTCAAAAGAAAAGCGAGGACGAAGAGCCAGATGTAGGGACGCAGGTACCGCGACAGCCGGCGCAAGAGCCTCGCGTCGAAGGCCTTGCCGAGCTGTTCCTCTTCCAAATAGCTCCTTCCGTGTCTCATCTCGCCAAGCTCATCTGCAGCTCATAGAGCCGCGCGTAGAGACCGCCCTTCCGCACCAGGGCCCCGTGGTCCCCCTCTTCCACGATCCGTCCCCCGTCCAAGACGATGATCCAGTCGGCTTCCCTCACGGCCGATATCCGGTGGGAGATCACGATGGAGGTCCGCTCCTTAAGGACCCCGCGGAGGTTTCCGATGATCTCCTCCTCCACCTTCGCGTCCACCGCCGAGAGGGTGTCGTCCAGGATGAGGATGGGGGCATCCATGAGGATCGCCCGGGCCAGGCCCACCCGCTGTCTCTGCCCCCCGGAAAGGGAGATCCCCCGCTCCCCCACCACCGTATCCAGGCCTTCGGGGAAGGAGCGGATCTCGTCCCAGAGCCCGGCGAGCACCGCGGCCTCGACGATCTCCTCCTCAGTGGCGTCAGGCTTCCCGAAGGCGATGTTCTCCCGGATGGTGGCGGAAAAGAGGAACACATCTTGGGGGGCCATGGCGATGCGGCGGCGGAGCTCCTCCAGGGGCAACTCCCGCACGTCGGTCCCGCCCAAAAAGAGGGTCCCGGGCGGGGGATCGTAGAGCCGGGGGATGAGCCGCACCAGGGTGGTTTTTCCCGAGCCCGTAAGCCCCACCACCCCCAACGTCATGCCCTCTTCCACCACCAGGTTTATCCCCCGCAGCACAGGCGCGTTCCCCGAGGGGTAAGCGAAGGTGAGGTTCCGGAACTCGAGCCGGGTGGAGGGGGGCATGGGCTTGGGCCGAGGAGGCGAGTGGATCTCGGGTTCCTCCGAAAGAAGCCTCTGGATCCGCTTCATGGAAGCGGCACCCCGCTGGAGCAGGTTCACGATGAAACCCACGGCCATCATGGGCCAAACCAACATCCCGAGATAACTAGTGAAGGCCACGAAATCCCCCAACGATAGGTCCCCAAAGAGGACACCCCGCCCCCCAAACCAAAGGACTATCCCCGTTCCTAGCCCCCCGAGGATCCCGATCAGGGGACGGAACAGGCCCCATACCCGTACCAACGCGATGTTCTCCCGGATAAAGGTCCGGTTGGTGTCCTCGAAGACCCCCTGGATCCCCTCCTCCCGGGCGGTGGAGCGGATGATCCGGATCCCGGAGATGGCCTCGCGCACCCTCTCTGTGAGCTCGGCGAAGACCTCTTGGACCCGCTCGAACCGGCGGTGGATCACCCTTCCGAACCCGAGGACCACCCCCGTGACCAAAGGCATGGGCACAAACGCGTACAGGGTGAGCCGGGGGGAGATGGAAACAAGGAAGGCGAGGGAGAAGGAGACCATGAAGATGGCGTCGGCGGCCAAGAGCACCCCTTGGCCACAGGCCCGCCGCACCGCCTCCAAGTCGTTGGTGGCGTGGGCCATGAGGTCCCCGGTGGTATGGCGGAGGTAAAAGGAGGGCGAGAGCCTAAGTAGATGCGAAAAGAGCCGGTTCCGGAGATCCAGCTCGATCCTCCTTCCGGCGCCGAAGAGGAACATCCTCCACGCGAACCGGAACACGAAGGTAACGGCGGCGAGGCCCAAAAGGTAAAGGCCGTAACGGGGAAGCAGCTTTCCAACCCCGGCCACGAGATCATCCACCGCGGCCCGGATGACCAGGGGCGAAAGGAGGTGGGCGGCGTCCACCACGAATAGGGAGAGGACTCCGGGAATGAGCCAGTGTTTATACCGCCAGAGTTCCCGCAGGATATCCCTCATCTTGCGCGCGGCATTTTATCCCGTCTTATCGGCAAGTTCCCTATAGGCGTTGAGGAACTCGCCCAGCTTTCCCCGCAGGTCTTCGAAGTACTGGGCCCACGTGGCCAGGAGTTCCCAGCCGTGGTCGGTGAGGCGGTAGATCCGTCGGGCCGGCCCCGTGCCCTCGGTATCCCATGCCGAGACCACCGTGCCTTCCTCTTCCAGGGCGCGGAGCGTGCGGTAGAGGATCCCGGGATCCACGGGGAGGCCGGCACCGACGAGCTGTTCCAAGAGCTGGTATCCGTGGGTAGGGCCTCGAGCCAGGGCGAGGAGGAGCCACGGGAGGACGAGCCCGCGGACCCGGGGTGGATGGCGATGCCCGTGATGATGTTTGTGACTCATAACTGCTTAAAGCATATAAAAGTGCTATTACCCCGTCAATCCCCACGGAACGTGGAAATACCCGTGCCCCGAAGATAAAAAGGTTTCGGCATGGCCACCGCGATATTGCTGGGAATTGCCCAGGATGGGGGCATCCCCCAAGCCGGGTGCGGGTGCCGCAATTGCCGTCGCGCGTGGCGGGATCCCGGATTCCGCTTTCCCGTGGCTTGCCTGGGACTGGCGGACGAGGCCGAGGGGAAAAGTTGGATCATCGACGCTACCCCCCATTTCCCCGAACAGCTCCGGATGCTCACCTCCCTCTTTCCCAGGTGCAGATTTGCCGGGATCCTCCTCACCCACGCCCACGTGGGCCACTACGTGGGGCTCATCCACTTAGGGAAAGAGGTCCAAGATGTCAAGGGGTTGCCCCTCTACGTGTCAAGACGCATGGCCCGGTTCCTCGAGGAGAACGCCCCCTGGTCGGGGCTGGTGCAGCGGGGAAACGTGGAGCTTGAAATCGTAGAGCCGGGAAAAACCTTTGCGCTGAGCCCCCGTCTCTCGGTGACCCCAATCCCGGTTCCCCATCGAGACGAATACAGCGATACCCTCGCCTTTTCGGTGCGGGGAACCGCTAAGTGTTTGTTCTATTGCCCGGACATCGACTCCTGGGATCGTTGGGATCGGGACCTACATGGGTTTCTAAGTGAGGTGGACATAGCTTTACTGGACGGCACCTTCTTCGGCCCCGAGGAGATTGGCCGGGGGATCGGAGAGGTTCCCCACCCGCCGGTGCGCGAGACCGCAAGGGAATTTAACGGGGCGGCGTGCGATGTGCGCTTCATCCACCTCAACCACACAAATCCCTTGCTTCACCCGGGACCGGAGCGTTCCTGGCTCCACCGGCAAGGCTTCCGCGTGGGACGGGTAGGGGATCGGTGGAGCCTGGACTGAGGCGCTTCACTTGAGCGCCTTGGCCGCCTCCAGGACCTCTTCAATGGTGCCCTTCATGTAAAAGGCCTGTTCGGGAATCTCGTCGAGCTCTCCCTCCACCAGCATCTTGAAGCCCTTGATGGTGTCCTCGAGGTGGACGTAGACCCCCTTGCGGCCGGTGAAGTGCTCGGCCACGTGGAAGGGCTGGGCAAAGAACCGCTGGATCTTCCGGGCTCGCATCACGGTGATGCGGTCCTCCTCCGAAAGCTCCTCCATCCCCATGATGGCGATGATATCTTGCAAGTCCACGAACCGCTGTAGGATCGCCCGGACCTTTTGGGCCACCTCGTAGTGTTCGGGAGAGATGATGCGGGGATCCATGAGGCGGGAGTCCGACTGGAGCGGATCCACCGCGGGGTAGATCCCCTTCTCCGCCAGCTCCCGCGTCAGGGTGATGGTGGCGTCCAGGTGCGCGAACACTGTGGCCGGCGCCGGGTCGGTGAAGTCGTCGGCGGGCACGTAGATGGCCTGAACCGAGGTGATGGAGCCCCGGCGGGTGGAGGTGATCCGCTCCTGGAGCTCCGCCATCTCCGAAGCCAGGGTGGGCTGGTACCCCACCTCCGAGGGCATCCGCCCCAAAAGCGCCGAGACCTCAGACCCCGCCTGGGCAAAGCGGAAGATGTTGTCGATGAAGAGGAGGACGTCTTTCCCCTCCTCGTCCCGGAAGTACTCGGCCATGGTGACGCCCGAAAGGCCCACCCGGAACCGGGCCCCCGGGGGCTCGTTCATCTGCCCGTAGACAAGCACCGTGTTGGGGAGGACCCCCGCCCGCTTCATCTCCAAATAGAGCTCGTTTCCTTCCCGGGAGCGCTCGCCCACCCCAGCGAAGACGGAATACCCCTTGTGCTCGTAGGCGATGGCCCTGATGAGCTCCATGATGAGGACGGTCTTCCCCACCCCGGCGCCCCCGAATAGCCCCACCTTACCCCCTTTAGGAATGGGGGCCATGAGGTCTATCACCTTGATCCCCGTTTCTAAGACCTCGTCCTCCACTGAGAGCTCGTCCAAGGGAGGCGGCTCCCGGTGAATGGGATATCGCTTCTCCGTCTTCGGCGGCGGACCCTCATCGATGGGGTTCCCCACGAGATCGAACACCCTTCCCAAGGTACCAGGCCCCACGGGCACAGTGATGGGGCTGCCGGTATCATACACCGGGGTACCACGGGCGAGCCCGTCGGTGGTGTCCATGGCGATGGTCCGCACCTCTTCGTCCCCGATGTGTTGGGCCACCTCCAGCACCAGGTCCACGTCCTCCCGCTCCACCACCAACGCGTTCCTAAGGGCGGGGAGATGCCCCCGCTGGAACCGGACGTCCACCACCGGCCCCCGGATGGCGGTGATGTATCCCTCGGCCACGTATTCCCGTTTGGGCATCTTATTCCTCCTCCCTCAGGGCCTCCGCCCCTCCCATGATATCCAGGATCTCCCGCGTGATCCCCTGCTGTCGCGCTTTGTTGTAGAGCAGGGTGAGCTTCTCCAGGAGCTCATCGGCGTTGTCGGTGGCAGCCTTCATCGCCTGGCGGCGCATGGCGTGCTCCGAGGTCTTGGCCTCGGCTAGGATCCGATAGATTTCTCCCAAAAGATACACCCTCCCGGCTTCCCAAAGGAGCGCGGGAAGTTCGGGCTCCACGATCAGGTCCCGAGCGGGGACCTCCTCTACCTCCAGCGGCAGAAGCCGCTCCACCCTCACCCGCTGCACCAGCTCCCCGAGGAAGCGGGTGTAGATCACGTAGGCCTCTTTCCACTTTTCAGGGAAGTGGGCCAAGAGTTCGTCCCGGAGGGTCCGGGCGAACCCCAGATCCGGGCGCTCATAGGCTCGGATATATTCCCGCACCGACGTGAGACGCCGCCGGTGCAGGAACCGCGCGGCCTTCTCTCCCACCACCACGAATTCCGCCCCGGGATGCTCCGCAGCGAACCGGGAGACGGCAAGGTTGATCTCCATAATATAGCGGCCGCAGAGGCCCCGATCGGAGGAAACCACCAGGACCCCTACCTTATCCCCTTCCCCGGGCTCAAAGAGGGGGTGGGAGATCCCTTGGGCACGGGCGGCGGCCCAAATGGAGGACAGGGCACCCCGGGCCCCCTCGCCGAAGGGCCGGGCAGAAAGGAGGGCCTTCTTGCGCTGGATCACCTGGGTTGAGGCGATGGTGTACATGGCGTGGGTGATCTGGCGCACGTGGCGCACGTTCCGGATCCGCCGCAGTATCTGTCTCGTCTTCTTCGCCATAACTTCCGTGACGCGTTACGCGTCACCGCCCTTGAAGGAGTCGTGGAACTCCCGCACCGCCCGCTCGAGCCCCTCCCGGAGCTCGGGGGTGAGCTTTCTCTCCTCCCGGAGCCTATCCAAGATCTCGGCCCGCTCCTCCCGCATGAAGGAAAGCAAGCGCCGCTCGAAGTCCCGCACCGCCTCGAGGGGGATATCGTCGAGGTAGCCGTTTACCGCCGCAAAAAGCACCACCACCTGCTCCTCTACCGGCATGGGCTGGTACTGGTCTTGCTTGAGGATCTCCATGACGCGCTCTCCGCGGGCGAGCTGCGCCCGCGATGCCTCATCGAGCTCCTCGGCGAACTCGGCGAACGCCGCCAGGTCCCGGTACTGGGCGAGCTCTAGGCGCAATTGTCCCGCCACCTCCTTCATGGCCGGGATCTGGGCCGCCCCGCCTACCCGGGAAACCGAGAGCCCCACGTTCATGGCGGGCCGCTGCCCTTTATTGAAGAGATCCGCCTCGAGGTAGATCTGACCGTCGGTGATGGAGATCAAGTTGGTGGGGATGTAGGCGGTGATGTCCCCGGCTTTCGTCTCTACGATGGGAAGGGCGGTGAGAGACCCTCCCCCGAGCTCGTCCGCCATCCTCGCCGCCCGCTCGAGGAGTCTCGAGTGGGTGTAGAAAATATCCCCCGGATACGCCTCCCTCCCCGGCGGCCGCCGCAACAAAAGCGATATCTCCCGGTAGGCCACGGCGTGTTTGGAGAGGTCGTCGTAGATGATCAGAGCGTCCCGGCCCGAATCGCGGAAGTACTCGCCCATGGCGCATCCGGCGTAGGGGGCGATGTACTGCAGAGGAGTCGGATCCTCGGCGGTAGCGGCCACCACGATGGTGTACTCCATGGCCCCGTGGCGACGCAGGGCATCCACCACCTTGGCCACGGTGGAGGACTTTTGGCCGATGGCGACATAGATGCAGTAGACCCCTTGGCCCTTTTGGTTGATGATGGTGTCCACAGCGATGGCGGTCTTTCCGGTGCGCCGGTCCCCGATAATGAGCTCCCGCTGGCCCCGGCCGATGGGGGTGAGGGCATCGATCACCTTTATCCCGGTCTGGAGGGGGGTGTCCACGGGCTGGCGCATCAGCACCCCTGGAGCCTTGGCGTCGGTCTTCCTGTATCCTTCCGGTTTAACGGGGCCCTTCCCGTCCAGGGGCTTTCCCAGGGGATCCACCACTCGCCCCAGGAAGCTCTCCCCCACCGGGGTCTCCAGGATCCTTCCCGTGCGGCGGACCTGGTCCCCTTCCTTGATGTGGTCATCGGGCCCCATGAGGGCTACGCCCACGGAGTCCTCTTCCAGGTCCAGGACCAACCCGTAGATCTCCCCGGGAAATTCCAGGAGCTCAGAGGCCACCGCGTGTTCCAGACCCCACACCCGGGCAATACCGTCCCCCACCTCCACCACGACCCCCACTTCCTCCATGCGGAGGTCCTGGCCGAAGTGCTTTATCTGCTCTTTCAGGATCGCCGCGATCTCGTCTTTACGCGCTGCCATACCCTCATCCTTTCAGCTCCGCCGCCAAGGCCTGAAGCCGCCCGAGGAGCGAGAGATCGAACCTCCTGCCCAACAACCGGAGCTCAGCTCCGGCCAAAAGTTCCGGCGCCTCCTCCACTTCCAACACCACTGGCTTCCCCAAAACACTTTCCAGTGCCTTTCGCACCTTGGCAACATCCGTTTCGCTCAACGGCATGGCGGAGCGCACCAAAGCGGAGACCAAGCGTCCCCGCTTCTCCGCCACCTTAAGGAACGCCCGCTGGATCAAGGGAAGATAATCGAGCCTTTTTTTATGTGCCAAGAGTTTGAGGAAGTTCAAGGTATAGGGATGCAGATGGTCCTTCAGGGCGCGCTGGATGAACTCCTGCTTGAGCTCCACTGGAACCAAGGGGTGCACCAGGAACTGGGCGAACTCGGGGATCGTCTGCCAAAGGGCCCGCAGCGCCGCGAGATCGTCCCCCACCCGGTCCAGGATCCCTTCCTCTTGGGCCAGGGAATATAAGGCCTCAGCATAGCGCTCCGCTACCTCCGGGTCCTTCATTGCAGGAGCCTCCGCTCGATCCCCTGGACCATTTGCGAAAGGAGCTCCTCGTGATCCTCGCGGCGCACCTCCCGGGCAAGGACCCGGGAGGCGGCCAGCACCACGAGCTCGGCGTAACGGCGCTTGAGCTCCCCGATGAGCTCCTCCCGTTCCCGTTCGGCGGCGGCCCGGGCTTCTTCCAGGATCACCTGGGCCTGGCGGCGGGCCTCCTCGCGGGCCTCCTTGAGGATCCTCTGGGCCTCGGCCTCCGCCCGGGCCAGGATTTCCCGAGCCATGCGGTTAGCCTCGGAGAGTTCCTCCCGGCGGCGCTGAAGGAGCGCCTCGGCCTCCTTCTCCGCTTCTTTTGCCCGCTTCAGCTTCTCCTCCTCCAGGGCCCGGCGGCGGTCGATCCACTCCAGGGTCCGCCGATAGAGGAGCCGTTTTAAGATCCAAACCAAAAGGGCGAAGTTGATGACCGTAAAGATAAAGGTCCAGTTCAAATTCTTTACGATGGTGCCCCAAAAGGTTTCCAACCCCTACCCCCTCACACCACGAAGAGGAGGATGATGGCCACCACCAGGGAGTAGATCCCGGTGGACTCGGAGATGGCCTGGCCGATGATCATGGTCCGCAGAAGGGTCCCCTCCATCTCGGGCTGGCGGGCCATGCCGTCCAGGGCGTGGGCGGCGGCAATACCTTCGCCGATGGCGGGGCCGATGGCCCCTAACCCCATGCAGAGCCCAGCCGCCAGGTACTTAAGCGCTTCCACGAATTGCTCGCCGGAGATATTCATCGTTCCCCCTTTCTTAAGTCGCCATCAATCTTATGTATACCGAGGCCAGAAGGGCAAAGACCAAAGCCTGGATGGCCCCGATGAATACCCCGAACCACGCGTTCAGGAATGTCCCGATCCCCGTCCCGAACACAAACGCGAAGGGCGCCACCACCGGCATGGCGGCGATCACCTTGCCCGTGAGGCCCAGGACGATGGTGGTGAGGATCGCCCCCCCGAAGATGTTGCCGAAGAGACGGAACCCATGGGAGAGGGTCCTGCCGAAATCGCCGATGATGTTCATGGGAAGGAGAAACGCATAGGGCTCAAGGTAGCCGCGGAAGTGAACCCGGGCCCCTTTGGTTTTGATGGCGTAGTAGTGGGAGAGGACGTAGACCATCAACGCGAGGCCCATGGTGACGTTCAGGTTCTGGGTGGGGGACTCAGCCTTGGGAACAACGGAAATCCAGTTGGAAAAAAGGACGTAGAGGAAAAGGGTGGTGATCATGGGAAAGAGCCTCTTGGCGAGCTCCGGGGAAAAGCCCCCCAAGAGCGACTCGTGGAAGAACTCGAACGCCATGGAAAGGAAGGCTAACCTCCGGCTCACGGGGGCTTCGGGATCGCGGGGGATGGCACGGCGAAGCCAGAGGGCAAGAAGGATGAGGATTAAAGAGACCACAAGGCTCATGACCACGGTGATGAGATCTAGGCTCACCACCAGTGGCCCCAACTGCAACTTTAGAATCAGCTTTTGTCCCAAACGTTCGAACATTTCGTGTCTCTAAACCCAAAGAGCAAGCGCATTTTAAGTACGAATCCCGGAAGAAGCAAACCCGCACAGATGCCAAGGGGTTCAAGGGATAAGGCGATCCCCAAAGCGGCCAACGCGCCATAGAGGAGTAACCGCGCACCGGCCATGAACCCAGCCACAAAACCCACCCGGGTATGTCCTTTGAGGGCAGGGTAATAGGCCCAACTTATCAGCCGGCCCAGGGCTATCTCCCCCATTCCCCAAAGAAGGCCTATTCCCCATTGCCATCCAAGGAAAAGCGAGAGGAAGACAGCTCCTAAGGCCCCGACAACGGCGGCCTCGGGAAGGCCCACTGCCCAGGGAAGAAGTCCCTCAAAGGGTACGCATTTGCTGGGCCTTAGCCTCCACAATCTCGTCGACCTTTTCGGTGTACTCGTGGGTGATCTTGTCCAGTTGCTCCCGGAGGCGGCGGTGATCGTCCTCGGGC
>DFNI01000038.1:0-37969 GCA_002375995.1 Acetothermia bacterium UBA3571
GCGCGCTTTCATAACATCACTTCTTCGTGGAAGGCCGCAAAGCCAACGCAGCGGGGCGGAAATTTGGCTCCAGGGGGGCTTCCACCTTGGGCGTGGGCAGCAAGGGCTCCGTTCGCACTTTACCTCCTTGGATGGTATGCTGGTGTATAAGTATCTCCACTAGTACCCGGCGCCCGTCGAGTTGCCCGCGCCCCCGCCTTCGGGGCAAGATCCCCTTGGGATGGAGGAGAGGTTCAGCCGACAGGTCATCCTTTCCCAATTGGGACGCGAAGGACAACGGAGGCTTCATGTGGCCCGGGTATTGGTGGTGGGCTGTGGCGCCCTGGGGTCCCATACCGCCGCGGCGCTACTTAGGGCCGGGGCAAGGCGCCTGATCCTCGTCGACCGTGATATCCTGGAACTCCACAACCTCCACCGGGTAGCCCTCTACACCCAAGCTGATGTGGGACGCCCCAAGGCGGAGGCCCTGGCAGAGCACCTAGAAGCGATCGATCCCGCTGCCCAGATACAGGTCCACGTGGCCCACTTCGGCCCCCGCGAAGCGGAGGAGCTCGTTCCCAAGGTGGATCTGGTCCTCGACGGGCTCGATAACCTAGAGACCCGCTACCTCCTCAACGATGCCTGCATCAAGTACGGGGTCCCCTGGATCTACGCCGCGGTCCTTGGGGTCTCCGGGATGACGATGCCCATCCACCCTCATCGGGGCCCTTGCCTGCGCTGCCTTTTCCCCACCCCTCCGCCTCCGGGGACGCTCCCCACTTGTGCCACCCACGGGATCCTAGGGCCGGTGCCAAAGGCGGTGGGGGCGATCCAAGCAGCCATGGCCATCAGGTTCCTGGCGGAGGGTGTCTTTCCCGTGGGCAGACTCTTCCAGTTCGACTTCTGGAGCATGGATTTCCGGGATATCGCGGTGGAGAGGCGTCCCGATTGTCCGGCCTGCGGGCGGGGCGAGTACGAGTTCCTTCGGGAGACATCCCGTACGGTCACCCTTTGCGGGGACGCCGTTCACATACTGCCACACAGTCGGGAAGGGGTGGACCTGGAGCAGTTGGCGAACCGTCTCTCTTCCTTGGGAAAGGTGCGGCGGGGAAGCGGCGTCCTCTTCTTCGAGGTCGCCGGAATCTCCTTCACCGTGTTCCCCGACGGGAGGGCCATCATAAAGGGGGTAAAGGACCCCGCTCGGGCCCAGGCCCTCTACGACCAATACATCTCCCGCTGAACGTTTAAGTCGACGAGAAACGGATTCCCCGGGCCGAGGTGATGGCTTCCCCCCGGTAGAGGAACGTGATTTGGCGGAAAGCCGCGAGGAGGTCGAACTCGTTGAGCGCACTCACTCCATCCCGGGGTACCACCACCTTGATCCCCCGCAGCGCTCCCGAGGCGGCGGCATGCAGGACACAAATGTTGGCCACCGTGCCCACGATCACCAGGTTCCGGATTTTCCGCGCGGAGAGGATTCCCTCGAGCTCCGTGCCGAAGAACGGGTCGTAGGTGGTCTTCTGGATCACCGGTTCGCCCTCTCGGGGGTGAAGGTCGGGGACGATCTCCGCCCCCCAGGTGCCGGCCACCGCGTGTGGCGGCCAGATCTTGAACTCAGGGTCGTCGGGGGAATGCCAATCCTGGGTAAAGATCACCCCAACTCCCCCTTCCCTGGCCCGGGAAAGAAGCTTCCGGATGGGCTCTATTGTGGCCGGGGCTGTGGGAACGAAAAGGGCCCCTTTCTCGTTCACGAAGTCGTTCTGCATGTCCACCACCAAAACCGCCGTCCCTCGAACGGGAAGCTCGACTTCCTCGGTCCAGGGGATTTCGGGAACTTCTACCCTCATTTCGCCCCCTTCAACATGGCCTCCAGGGTTGCGGAAAGGCGCACCGGGTACCGCGGGTCCCGGCAGGGCGTAAGATCCGAAAGCTCCGGAGGGAGGGAGTAAACCCTTTCGCGAACTTCTTCCCGCCGTTGCGCAAGGTCGAGCCGGGGCAAAACCCTCTCCCCTCTCCTTACCACCCGACGTAAGAGAGGCCTCCCTTTCCCGAACTCCTCGTCCAGGGCCACCGTATCGGTGAAGCCCTCCCGCCATACCTGGCATTTCCCAGGGATGGTGAGTTTTCCGGGGCTGCGCTTCATCCGCGGCCCCTTTTCGTCCTCGACGAGTTTGTAAACGCCCCCCAGGGCCGGCAGATCCCAGGAGACCCCCAGGCGGGTGCCCACGCCGTATCCCCGGGCCACTCCTCCCCGCCGCTTGAACTCCAGGATCCGTTGTTCATCGAGATCTCCCGAGACGAAGATCTCCACCTCCGGGCACCCCTCTTCATCGAGGATCCTTCTTACCTCTTGTGATAACGCAGCGAGGTCACCGGAGTCCAACCGCACCGCGGGGAGCTTCCTCCCCTTTCCTCGAAGCTCTCGGGCCACGATAGCCGCATTTCGGGCCCCTTCCGCGACGTCGTAGGTGTCGATGAGCAACACGGGGTTCGGGTGGTCCTCGGCGAAGGCCCGGAACGCGGAGAGTTCGTCGGGGAACGAGAGCACATATGAGTGGGCCATGGTGCCCACCACGGGGATGCCGTAGAGCTTGCCGGCGAGGGTGTTGGAAGTGCCGTGGAAGCCGGTGAGGTAGCTCGCCCTGGCGGCATGCACCGCGGCCTCCATCCCGTGGTCCCGGCGCGGGCTGAAGTCCACCACGATCGCCTCTTCTCCGGCGGCGATGAGGATCCTTGCGGCCTTGGAGGCCACCAAGGTCTCGTAATTCAATATGTTTAACACGATGGTTTCGATGAGTTGCGCCTGGATTCGGGGAGCGGACACGATGACCAAAGGTTCCCCGGGGAAGCAGACCTCCCCTTCCTCCATTGCCCAGATATCGCCCGTGAACTCGAAGTCAGCCAGGTAATCGAGGAACGCTTTGTCGAACAGCTTCAGGGACTCAAGGTATGCGAGGTCACTATTGGAAAAACGGAACTGCGCCAGGGCATCGAGAAAGGGGTCGAGGCCGGCGAAGATGAGGAAGCGACGGTTGGGGACAGGGGCCCGCACGAAGTAGGCGAACGTGGCCTCATCGTTCATATCCCGGAGAAAATAGGAATTCGCCATGGTCAGCTCGTAAAGGTCGAGAAAAAGTCCGCGGGTTTCGTTTTCGAGTCCCATCGCTCACCCCTTCTCGCTTCCAGATCTTCCGTCGCCCGTTTTCTTCTCACCATTCTTTTGCCTCAGGCGGACCCAGGTGCGCTGGCCCCGCTTGCCCTCGAACTCCACCGGCTCGGAGAACTTCCGCGCCTCCCCCAGCTCCCACACGTAGAGCTTTTCCCCCTTGGCGTACTCCCGGAGGAAACGCTCGTCGGCCAGGTGGCGGTCGGGATGTGCTCGGAGCTCCTCCACGCTGAAGGGACCCTTGCTTCCAGTGATCTCCACCGTGCCGATCACCTTGTTACCACTTATCACCCCGACCCTCCCCCGAACGTCCGTGGGATAGCGGCGCACCTCCCACCGTTTCTTACCCTCCACGATGTAAGTGGCGTATGGCTCCCGCACCCTGAACCCCCGTTCCGGCAGTTCGTCGGCCCGGAAAAGGGTCCCGTAGCCCACCATGTAAACGGCGTCGGGCTCCAGGGCCTCGAGGATCTCCCGCCGGTGGGTGACGAGTACCAAGGTGATCCGTTTCTCCCGGGAAAGCTGCGACATCCGCCGCGCTACACGCCTGGCAGTGGCCGGGTCCAGGTGAGCCCCGAACTCGTCGATGAGGACGAGGTTCGGCCGGTGCGCCAAGAGCCAGGCGAGCTTCGCCCGCTCCCGCTGCCCCGTGGAGAGCTCCCGGAACCGGGCCCGGTAGAGCACGGCGTCGGAGATCCCGGCGTAGTTCAGGATCTCGATGGCCAAAGCGGCATCCCCACAGATTCGGAATAGGACCTCAATCACTGGCTCGTCCCCGAATTCCGGCTCCACCTCCCCGGGGATGAGTAGCTGGGGGCGGGCGTTCTCGGGAAGGTCCCATTCGCCGGCATCCGGGCGGTACAAGGGACCCCCATTTTCGGTGAGCAATCCCCAGAGGATGCGCAAAAGCGTGGTCTTCCCGCTCCCCGAGGCCCCCACGATGGCGGTGATAGTCTTGGGGCGGATCTCGATCTCGCCGTTCTTGATCACGTACCGCTGGATCACCCGCTCCCGGACCCCGAAGGCCTCCAGGGCTTCCTGCACCGGGGGGGAGAGGTCGTCCAGGGTGAGCTCGTTGGAATAGGACTTGAAAAGCTTCCGCAGGCGAATGGGGCGCGACAGGGGCTCTACAGGCGCAAAGCGCGGCCGGTAGAGCTTCCCCCGGTGATCCCTGGCCACGGGATCCCGTGAGAGGAAACCGTCGATGGCTTCCCGGGCCCGGTCGCTCAAGGGGAGATACAGCACGGGGCGGCCGGAGCCGGTATCCCATAAGTACACGAAGCCCGCCTTCTCCATGAACGGGTTGTAGCGGGCCATCATGGCGATGGTCTCCAGGGCCTCCTTTTCCTCCCGCATATCCGGCACCCACCGCTCCCCCATCCACTCCACCAGGGCCCGGATCGCCAGCTGCCCCAGGCCGTCCACGCGGTAGTCGGGGTGGATCACCACCCGGGCGAGCCGCGCCACCGGGGACCGGGCTTCCTTCAACGCCTCGCCCTGGAGCTCCCACCACTCCTCCAAGGACTCTGCGTCCCGGGGCGCGAAGGGATGGGCGAACCAGTCGGACGGGAAGACTTTACGGCGGATGTCCCGTTGGATGGAACCGTCGGGAAGGCGGCGGTTCATGGCCGGGATCGGGGGGTCCACGCGTACATACCCCACGTATTGGGGCTCGTAAGGTTCCCGATCTAAAAGCTCCAGCACCAGGAACCGGGATGCCCGGGTGGCGTCCTTCAGATCGTGGAATCGCATGGAAGCACCACAGCCGGGGCAGCACGGGCGGGCGTTGGCTTCCTCATAGCGATCGCACGCTTCGCAGTGCCACAGGGCCAAAAGTTCCTCTTTGGAAGCGTAATGGTATTGCTCCAATTCCACGATGGCCTCGTAGTCGCGTTCGTACCGGGCCTCCCGGGCGAGGATCCGGTAAGAATAGAGCAACTCCCCGGTTAGAGGAGACGTACGCTCCAGGGCGTACTCCCGGGCGAAAAGGGGCCAGATCACTACCTCCCGCCGGAGCTCGTAATCGTCGAAGCCGATCTCCGCCTCCCGGGAGAGCGAAAGCTCGTACTCTCCGCCCACATCGAGCCATTGGGCCACCGTCCCCGTCATGGGGAGGCGGTATTTTCTGTTTTTGGCATCGCGCACGGTGACAAAGCCGAGATAGCGGTAATTGGATCTTCGGACCTCGACACGTTCCAACATCGCCTTCATGGGCACCTCCTCATCGCGCATTTATAGCGCGGTTTCCGGTATGATTGCACGAGGCGATATGGGTGTAGGGGATATATTCCTGAAGCTCCTCGTGGCAGCGGCACTGGGAGGGCTTATCGGCCTTGAGCGCGAAACCCACGGGCGCCCCGCGGGGCTGCGCACCAACATCCTCGTGTGTGTGGGGGCGGCGCTGGTGATGGCGGTGGCCAGGACATCAAGCTCCGGGGTGGTGGACCCCGGGCGGGCCATGGCCGGTGTGGTGACGGGGATCGGGTTCCTGGGAGCCGGGGCGATCATCAAGATGGGGAACATCGTGCGCGGCCTCACCACCGCGGCTTGTATTTGGCTTGTGGCCGCGCTGGGAATCGCCGTGGGTCAAGGGCTTTTCGTGCTCGCGTCCATCACCACGGGGGTGGCGCTATTTGTCCTCGTGGTGGTGGATCATTTGAGCCGCGCTATCCCCGCCGTCACCTACCATACTGTAACCGTGGTGACCGATGCCCCGGATTTCACCGAGCTTTCCGCTACATGCCGTGAGCGGATCGAAGAGAAAGGGGTCCGGGTCCTGGCGGCGGAAGTAAGGAGCGAGGTAGCGGGCAAAACCGAGCTCATCTACCACGTCCGGGTGAAAGGAAAGGCGGGGGTGGAGACACTGGTCAAAGACCTCCTCGCCCTCCCCCAAGTAAGCGCCGCCTCCTGGGAGGATTTCCGGGGTTAGGGTCCGCCACAGCCCTTGAGGGCATGGGGGCCGAACCCTTCGGGGAAGAGCTCCCGCAGGCGCGCCCGCTTGGTCCTTTTTCCATCGGCATCTGCCATGATCACGAGGAGGTCCGGGGCGAACTCGAAGAGCACTTGGCGGCAGGCGCCACAGGGGGAGCAAGGGCTGGCCCCACAGACGATGGCGATGGCGGTGAACTCCCTGGCTCCCTCGGAGATGGCCTTGAAGAGCGCCACCCGCTCGGCGCACATGGTGAGGCCGTAGGAGGCGTTCTCCACGTTGCACCCGGTGAAGATCCTCCCGTCGGCGGCCAAAAGTGCCGCCCCCACTGCGAACTTCGAATACGGGGCGTAGGCCCTCTCCCGCGCTTCCACCGCCCGCCGGATGAGCCCTTTTTCGTCCATCTTCCCCTTCCAGTACGGAAGCCTAGGCGCTTCGCGTCTCTCCGGCCCCTACTTTCCCGGAGGACGGAGGCCTTTTTTCTCGTATTCGCGTTTCCTGAGCTCGGCTCGCTTGATCTTTCCGCTGGAGGTCTTGGGGAGTTCCTCCACGAACTCGATCTCCCGGGGATACTTGTACGGCGCGGTGATCTCCTTTACGTAGTTCTGAAGTTCCCTCGCCAGCTCCTCCGAGGGCTCGTATCCCGGTGTGAGGATCACGAAGGCCTTGACGATCTCGCCGCGCTCGGGGTGGGGCGAGCCCACCACCGCCGCTTCCGCCACCGCGGGGTGCGATACCAGGGCCGACTCCACCTCGAACGGCCCGATCCGGTACCCCGCCGAGAGGATAATGTCGTCCGCCCGGCCCTCGAAGAAGAAATACCCTTCCTCATCGATCCGCACGAGATCCCCGGTGCGGTACCACTTGCCGGAGAAGACCTCCGCGGTGAGCTCTGGGTTCTTCCAGTAGCCGGCGAAGATCCCCGGGTTCCCAACCTCCACTGCCACCTCGCCGATACCTCCCGGGCCCACGGGATTCCCCTCCTCGTCGATCACCGTGGCGTTAGGCCCGGGGGTGGGAACGCCCATGGAGCCGGGCTTCACCGGGAGGCCGGGGTAGTTGCACACCAAGCACACCGATTCCGTCTGGCCGTAGCCGTCCCGGATCGTAACCCCCAGGGCATCGCGGAAGGAGTCGATCACCTCGGCGTTCAGGGGCTCTCCCGCCGACAGGGCCTCTCGGAGCTTTATTTTCCCCCGGTAGCTTGCCAGGTTCGGCACGTGGGCCAGGATCATGCGGTATTCGGTGGGGGTGGCACAGAGCTTGGTGATGGGGTAGCGGGAGAGGATCTCCAGGTACCGCTCGGGATCGAAGCGCCCGTAGAAGGTGAACTGGGTGAGCCCGTGGGCCAGGCCCACCCCCACTGGGGACCAGTACCACTTGGCCCAACCCGGAGCGGTGGTGGCCCAGATGAAGTCGTCCGGGCCCACGTCCCACCAGTAGCGGGCGGTTATCCGTGAGTGACCATAGATCCACCGGTGTTTGTGCATCACCGGCTTGGGCTCGCCCGTGGTCCCGGAGGTGAAGTTGATGGTGATGGGATCCTCGGCGCCCACCGGGACCCGCTCTACCGCCGGGGCCTTCTCAATCTCTTCCTCGAAGGAGAGCCACCCTGGGCGCTTACCTCCGATGAGGACAAAGTGTTCCAGGGGGCACTCGCCTCTTACTTCCTCCACCTCATCAGCGGTGGAGGTATGGGCCACCACCACCCGCGCCCCCGAAACCTCGACCCGGTAGATGATGTCTTTCGCCCGCAGCATCTCCGTGCAGGGAACGGCCACGCCCCCGGCCTTGAAGGTCCCGATCTGGGCGATGAAGGCCTCGGGGAGCCGGGGAAAGATGTGAAGCACGGGATCGCCCTTCTTGACCCCGAGCTTCATCAGGACCGCGGCGAACCGCGAGGAGAGCTCGGAGAGCTCCCTCCAGGTCAAGGTACGCCGCTCGCCCGCCTCGGATTCCCACACCACCGCGGGCTTCTCCGGGTGCCGCCCGGCGTGGTCGTCCACCGCCTTGGCGATGCTGTAGTCCGCGGGGATGTCCCATTTAAACTCGCGCCTTTCCCGTTCGTACTCCTCCTTGGTCCAAGGCACCCTTTTATCCCCCCTTTGTCCGGACTTCCTTTTTGGGGTTATATCGTACCGCCATGGATAGGGATAAAGCCAAGGCGGTGGTGGTACTACACCAGGGGGCGGCGAAGCGGCTCATCGCCCGAGGCGTCGCGGCCCTCCCCCAGGTGAAGCGGGCCCTTGAAGGTGGGATGGTGGTGGTCACCTTGGGGACGACCAACGCCTACGTGGCAGAGGAGCTCACGGGCCATCCCGTGGACAAAGTCGCCCACTGCGCCGGTTATATCGGCCGGGAGCTTTCGGTGGTGCCCGCGGAAAGGCGGGGCCGTGAGTTGGTATTGGTCCAGGGCGAGCCCGTGGAACTATCCCCCGAGGAGGTGCTGGAGCAGCTCTCGGCGGGGGACGTGGTGATCAAGGGGGGAAACGTCCTGGATTCCGCGGAAAACGTGGGAGTATTCGTGGCCTCCCGGAACGGCGGCACCGTGGGACGGTACGTGGTTCCAGCCCTGGCCCGGGGGGCGGAGATCGTCATCCCCATCTCCCGCGCCAAGAGCATCCACGGCTCGGTGCTCGCCCTGTCCCGCGAGCTCGGGATCGAGCGGTTGCAAGCTGCTATGGGATACCCCATCGGCCTATATCCCCTGCAGGGAACGGTGGTGACGGAAACCGAGGCGGTGGGGCTCCTCTACGGAGTGCGCGCCCGGCACCTGGCATCCTGCGGGGTGGGGCCGGGGGAGGGTGCGGTGACTCTGCTCCTTTCGGGCGATGCGGAGGCCGTGGACCGCGCCTACGGGGAACTAAAGCGTTTGAGCGAGGAAGAACCACCGCTCGTCTTCGATGTGGACGTTGGCTGAACCGGGGCGAGGAAAGCTCGTGGAGAAACGCTCCCGCTTTCTGTCCTTCGCTTATCCCCTGTCCGCGCCGGAGGAGGCAGAAGCCCGCGTCAATGAGCTGCGGCGCGAATACCGCGACGCCCGTCACGTGGTCTATGCGTACCGCGTCCTTAAGGGGGAGGAGATCCTGGAGCGGGCCGATGACGCGGGGGAGCCGGCCCGCTCCGCCGGATGGCCGATCCTCGAGCTCCTGCGGGGAAAGGAGTTGGTGAACGTCCTCGTCGTGGTGGTACGGTACTTCGGCGGGGTGAAGCTCGGAGTGGGGGGACTACGGCGGGCGTACCGCGATGCGGCCTCCCTGGCCCTGGAGAACGCCTCGATCGTGGAGTTCGTGCCCCGGAGGAAACTCCGGTTGACCTTCCACCCGGAGCATTCGGGCCGAGCGTTTTCGCTCCTTTCCCGCTTGGGTGCGGAGGTCCGCTCCCGGGAATATGTGGAAGGTCGGGTGGTCGTGGCCTTGGAGATCCCCCGGGATCGCGTCCCGGACCTGGAAGATGAGATTCGGCCGTGGGGCGAGGTTCGGCCGGTAGAATAGTGGGTCATGTTCGAGTTCCTGGAAGGCGAGGTGGTGGCGAAGGGGGAGGAGACGGTGGTCCTCCAGGTAGGCGGGGTTGGGTTCAGGATTCAAGTACCAAAGCGTACCGTGGGGGGGCTTTCGGGCTTCGTCAAGCTCTACACCCACCTCCTCGTGGGCGAGGACGAGCTGTCCCTCTACGGGTTCGCCACCCCCCAGGAGCGGGACATGTTCGTGGGGTTGCTTTCAGTGCCGCAGCTCGGGCCCAGGCTGGCCTTTCGGCTGGTGGCTGCCATGCCTCCGGAGGAATTCGCCGCCGCCATCCGCCGGGGAGACCTCTCGGCCCTGGAGCAAGTGAAGGGAATCGGCCGGCGCACCGCCCAACGCATCATGGTGGAGCTATCCGAGCGCTTGGCCAAGGTGGTCCCCGCGGCCCCCACGCCCCTCTCGGAAAAGGAAACGGTGGTCTTGCGCGCCCTCACCTCAAAAGCCCTGGGGTTCTCCGAGGCCGAGGCGCGGAAGGCCCTGGAGACGGTGCGCAAGGAGTTCACCCCGGACATGCCGGTGGAGGAGATGATTCGGAGGACCCTTCAGGTCCTCTCGTCGCGATGAGGGTCATGGGGCTTGATGTGGGGGAAAAACGCATCGGAGTCGCCCTCTCCGATGAGACCGGGACCATCGCCCAAGGGAAAGGGGTCTTGCGGCGCCGCACCCTGGAAGAGGATACAAAGCACCTGGCGGAGAAGGCCCGGGAGTGGGGGGTCGTCCGGATTGTCGTCGGGCTTCCCCTGAACATGAACGGCACTGAAGGAGAACAGGCCCGGGCGGTGCGGGAGTTCGCCCAGGCCCTCGAGGGGGCCGCGGGGATCCCGGTGGAGCTTTGGGACGAGCGGTTGACCAGTGCCGAGGCGGAACGGGTGCTCCTCGAGGCTGATCTCAGCCGTCGGAAGCGCAAAGGCCTTCGCGATGAGCTCGCGGCGGTCCTCATCCTCCAGTCCTGGCTCGATGCCTATCGGGATCGCGCCGTTTGATTCCGCCGCGGCCCCTGTCCGCCGAAACCATTTGTTTGCACAGGGTTGCATGGTATGTGCCATCGCTCGGGCCATGGTGATCAACCCGCGGTTTGTGGTGGCTGACGAGCCTACCTCGATGTTGGACGTGCCGATCAGGGCCGGGGTGATGGAATTGCTAATGGAACTCCGTGAGAGTTTGGGCGTGAGTTACCTTTACATCACCCACGACCTCGCTGTCGCCCGCTACATGTGCGATCGCTTGGCGGTGATGTACCTTGGCAAGGTAGTGGAGTTAGGCCCGACGGAAGAGGTTCTCCACCCGCCCTAGAGGAAAAGAGGCCGGGACACTTCGTGGCATGTTATAAAGCGTAAGATATGGCCTAGCATTACCGGCGGAGCTTCCTTCACCCCGGCTGGTTTACCGGCGCGGCCCCCATTTGAGAAGGCTCAAAGCTAGCTACAGGTCATATCCCGTTTGGAAGCGAAAACCTTTTTCCCTAAAGAGGCGACTGCATGCATCCACTACTTGGGGATCGTACAAGGTTCCCTTTCCCCTCTCTATTTCTTCCAAAGCTGCGTCCACCCCTTTCGCGATCCTATAAGGCCTATGGGAACACATCGCCTCGACCACGTCGGCCACGGCCAAGATCCTCGCCTCGAGGATTATCCGGTCTCCCCGGATTCCCTTCGGGTAACCTGAACCGTCGAGGCGCTCATGGTGTTGGAGGGCCATCTCGGCCACAGGCCAAGGGAAGTGGACCTTCCGGAGGATCTCGTATCCCACCGTCGTGTGTCGTTCCACCAACGAACGCTCTGTGGGATTGAGCTTCGCGGGTTTGGAAAGGATCTCGGCGGGAACGGCGAGCTTGCCGATGTCGTGGAGGAGTGCGCCGATGTAAATGCCCTCGATTCGATCCCGGGGAAGTCCCATCTCCTCCGCAATTGCCTTGCAAAGCTCCGCCACGCGTAGCTGATGTCGCCCGGTGTAAGGGTCCCTGACCTGTAAGGCTGTAGACAGAGCTCTGACCAGTTCTTGGAGGAGGTTTTGCCAACGCCAGAGGGCTTCTTTTCTTTCGGTAATATCTCGCACGATCCCCACAAAATGGGGGCCCTCTTTGGTTTCCCACATAGACAGCGATATCTCAGCGGGGAACTCATCACCGCTTTTCCTCATACACGGGACTTCCTTTAGGTGCCCCACGTGTTTATATTGTTTTGTTTTAAGGGCAAGATGGAATTCTGCTGCAAATTTCTCGCGCAGGGGTGGGGGCATGATGATTTCCAGCCTTTTCCCCTGCACCTCTTCAGCTTTATATCCGAAGACCTTCTCCGCGCCTTTGCTCCATCCAATGATCTCGGCATTGGGGTTAACGGTAATAATCGCATCGGGAGCGGCGTCAAGGATTGCCCGCCACAAATTTTCCCTTTCCCTTAGTGACTCGATAAGCTTCAGTTTCTCAGTTATGTCAACCACTGTACCGCAAAGGGCAGGTTTTCCCCGGAAAGCGATGAGTCGACCGAAAACCTCTCCACAAACGATTTCGCCATCCTTCCTGATCCCCCGCACGACGTAGCGTGTTGCCTCGACCTTTCCTTCGAGACGTTCCCGCATTTTCTCTTCTACAAGTGCTCGGTCACCGGGATGGATTACGTCCAGCGGGGAAAAATGTTCTATGAGTTCCCTTGGGTTGTAGCCGAGCATCTCGGCAAGGGCTTTGTTCACATAGACGAACCGATCCTCCTGAACCAGATATGCACCGATAGGGGAAGCCTCCACAGTGGTTTGAAAGAATTCTCCGAATTCTTGCAAAATTTTTGCCTTGTGTTTCGTCGTCCGCATATGTTTCAGATTGTCCCTGAGCACACCTTGTCCGAATTCCCTCACACGTCTGCAGATATGTTATCACACCATTTTCCAATTCAAACGAATGTTCTCCGTCACCCCAAAACCGGACTTAGCTCCCGTGGATCTAAGAAGTTGGGGATTTCAGCAAATCGTGCACAGGTCCTCCTGGGCCGGTTCTCGGGCTTAGAGCGCGCGCAAGAGCGCACACGGCAAGAGAGGAGCGGTTGTGCTTCGATCTCGACCTAGGCCCAGGTGAAACGCGTTCGAAGATGGTTTATGCTTGGGGTCCTCCAGGTGGAGAGAACAAGCTACAGGAGGTGTGCCTTGACGCTGAAGGATATCGCCGAGCGGGCGCGGAGGGATGCGACGGTCCCCGTCGCGGAGCGGGATGTGGAGCGGGCGCTCTCGGCCCTCCTTTCCTCCGAGGACATCTGGCGGGTGATCGACCTCTCCGGGGTCCCGGTGATGGCCCTGGTGCGGGTTCTTTCTGCCCTCAGGGAAGCGGGCTTCCTCGATTGGGACGGGGGTCGGCTCGTTTTGACCCCCGAGGGCCGGGAGTTCGCGGGGTCGCTCGGGATCGGGCCGAAACTAGAGCTCAAGTGTCCCCACTGCGGCGGCCGTGGCACCACCTTGGGGCCGGTGGGCAAGATCGCCGACAAATTCAAGGAGATCGCGCGGGACCGCCCGGAGGCGATCCAGGACTACGACCAGGGCTACGTGACTGAAGAGACCACCCTGTACCGGGTGGCGTTCATGTGGTCCCGGGGGGACCTCTTCGGAAAGGAGCTCATCGTCTTAGGTGACGACGACCTCGTATCGATCGCCGCGGGCCTCACCGGAGCGCCTAAGCGGATCGTGGTCCTGGAAATCGACCAACGCCTGGTGGACTTCATCCGCGATGTAGCGGATAAAGAGAAGCTCCCCATCGAGGTGAAGCAGCACGACCTGCGGGAACCACTTCCTCCGGACATAAAAGGAAAGTTCGATGCGTTCTTCTGCGATCCCACCGAGTCCCTGCGGGGATTTAAGGTGTTCGCGGAGCGGGGGATCGCGGCCCTGAAAGGCCCCGGGTCCGCGGGGTACCTGGGCCTCACCCACTGCGAGGCCTCTTACGGCAAGTGGAGGGAGATCCAGCGGTTCTTCCTCGATGCCGGGGCGGTGATCGCGGAGCTCCGGGACGCGTTCCACGATTACGTCAACTGGCCCTACATCGACCACATGCGTTCCTGGCCCCACCTGCCCGTACACCGCATCCCCGGCCGCGACGAGATCTGGTACCGCTCTGCCCTCATTCGGATAGAGCTCGTGGAAGGCCCCCACATCCAGGAGCGCCGCTACGAGGGGGACATCTTCTCCGACGACGAGGCCGCCACCACGTAAATGGTGACGGGTGAGGAGCTGAGAAATGTGGGACCACACCAAAGTGGCCGTGGCGGCGTTGGTGAGCGGGGCAGCGGAAGGGGGAACGAAGCTCAACGCCTTCGACAACGCCCTCCTTTCCGCCGGGATCGGCGACGTGAACCTGATCAAGGTCTCGAGCATCCTCCCCCCACATGTGGAGTTACGGGAAGGGGTACCTGAGCTCCCCCGGGGAGCGTTCCTGCCGGTGGTCTACGCCGAGCGGGCGTCCGATGTGCCCGGGGAGACCATCGCCGTGGCAGTGGGGGCGGGCCGGGCCCCGGACGGGTTCGGGGTGGTGATGGAGGCGAGCGGCCGCACCAAGGCGGAGGTCGAGGCCGAAGTGCGGGCGAAGATCCAGGAAGCCTTCCGCGTGCGGGGGTTAGAGCTTACGGAGGTGCGGGTGGTGGCCGCTGAGCACCGGGTGGAACGGTGCGGCTGTGTGGTCGCCGCCTGCGTTTTCTTTTAAAATACCATCTCGTGAACAAGCCACTATACCCGGGAGGTGGCGCGGCCCTCTGGGAACCTGCAATCGATTCCCAGCGGGCCGTTTGTGTGCGCCCAAATTCCCCGGGGGAGGAGGTGAGAATGAAGGCACTCGGGAGGCACTTGGTGGTCGAAATGTGGGGGTGCAAAGCCAATCTGAACGAGCCAGAGAAGATCCGGGAGGCCCTGGCGGAGGCCGTGGAGCGGGCCCAGGCCACTAACCTGGGCGTCCACGTGCACTCCTTCAACCCCCACGGGGTCTCCGGGGTCGCGGTGATCGCCGAGTCCCACATCTCCATCCACACTTGGCCGGAGCTCGGGTACGTGGCACTGGACGTGTTCACTTGTGGGGACAAGGCGATCCCCGAGGAAGCCCTCGAGGTCCTCAAGGACCTCTTCCGGCCCCAGCACATGGAGGTGCTGGAGATAAAGCGGGGCTTGCGTCCCGAGTGAGTTTATGAGTAGCGGGGGAAGACGCGATGACTGGCTGAGCGAGCGGCAAACGGAAGGGGTCGAGCTCTCCTTCCGGGTAAGACGCTGGCTGGTCAGGAAAACCACCGCCTACCAGCGCCTGGAACTCGCCGAGACCGAGGATCTCGGCCGGGTCATGGCGCTGGACGGGAAGATTATGCTTTCGGAGCGGGACGAGGCCTTCTACCACGAGATGTTGGTGCACCCCGCGCTGCTCGCTCACCCGAAACCCCGTAAGGTCCTCATCGTGGGCGGTGGGGATGGCGGGACCATGCGTGAAGTCCTGCGCCACCCCACGGTGGAAGAGGTCTGGCTTGTGGAGATTGACCCCGAGGTAATCGCGGCCGCCAAGGAGCACCTCCCGAACGTGCATAGGGGATCGTTCTCCGACCCCCGGGCCCGGGTGGAGATCTGCCCCGGGGAGGAGTTCGTGATGGAACACCCCGGCGAGTTCGACGCCGTGGTGGTGGATTCCACCGATCCTGTGGGTCCCGGGGAGGCATTGTTCACCGAGGAGTTCTTCCGGGGCGCTCGGGGCGCCCTCGCCGAAGGGGGCGTCTTCGTCATGCAGGCCGGGACCCCGTTTTACTGGGCAGAAGAGCTTTCCGGGATCCTCGCGAAGGTGCGGAAGTACTTTGCGTGTGTGCGGCTCTATCTCGGCTACGTCCCCGTATACCCCTCGGGGATGTGGGCGTATGTCTTAGCCAGCGACCGGGACCTCTCTTTGGAGGAGGAACACTTCGCCGCCCGCTTCTCCGAGCGGGGGTTGGACACCACCTACTTCACCCCGGCCCTCGGCCGGGCGGCCTTCGTCCTCCCCAGGTTCGTGGAGGAGATCGTGGATCGGGCCCTTAAGGCCCAACCCGCATGAGCCCCCACCCCCTTCACTTCCTCTCCGCCGAATGTCTGGTAGATGAAAGCGACGTTGTGATCTTAGGGGTTCCCCTGGAGCGCACCGTTAGTTTCCGCGGCGGCCCGGCCCAGGCCCCGAGCGCCATCCGTTACGCCTCCTGGTCCTTGGAATCCTTTTCCGTCCTTTCCAAACGGGATCTTTCGGACGTGGCCCTTTGCGATCTGGGGGACCTCGATGCGGAAAGATCGCTGGAGGAAATCCTGGAGGATCTGGAGCGGGAGGTCTCCGCGCTCGTCTCGGCGGGAAAGCGCCCCGTGGTACTGGGCGGGGAGCACACGGTCACTTTGGGATGTGTCCGGGGCGCCGTAAGCGCGCTGGGAAAACTACAGCTCCTCGTTCTGGACGCCCACTCTGACCTCCGGGACGAGTACCTCGGGGAGCGGATCTCCCACGCCACCGTATCCCGCCGCGCGGGCGAGGTGGTGGATCGGCTCTTTATAGTCGGGGCCCGATCCTTCGTCGGGCCCGAGCTCTCGGAACCCTTCTTCATAGCGCCCGCGGAGATCCCCGAGGTGCTCCAAAAGGACGTCCCGGTGTGGCTTTCGGTGGACCTGGACGTTCTCGACCCCTCCCTCTGTCCCGGGGTGACCAATCCCGAACCCGGCGGCCTCTCTTACCATCAAGTGATCGAGATCTTCCGTTGCCTCCGCGAGTACCCCGTGGCGGGGATGGATTTGGTAGAGCTCGCCCCGCCCTTCGACCCTTCCGGGATCTCGGCCATCACCGCCGCAAAGCTCCTCATTGAGGCGATCCTTCATTTCTGGGGATGAGGCTGAAGGCGCGCCCGGAAGATTTCCGGGTGGAGGAGCTCATCGAGCTTCCCCGTGGTCCCGGACGCTACACCTACTTGCGGGTGGAGAAGCGGGGCATCCCCACCATGGCCGCCCAGATCCTCTTGGCGAGGGAACTCGGCATCTCCCCAAAGGAAATTTTCTTCCCCGCCCTCAAGGACGCCCATGCGGTGACGGTCCAGTACGGCAGCGTAGCCGGAAGGGTGGAGGGGCCGGTGGAGCTTCCCGGCGTCCGGGCGGAGGCGGTGGGAGTCGGACCCCGGAGGCTCTCCACGGCCGATCTGCGTGGCAACCGCTTTCAGGTCGTGGTACGGGATCTCGGCGATGAGGCCGAAAGGTTAGCGGAGGAGCTCCGGCGCCTCGGAGAGGAAGGATTTCCCAACTACTTCGACGAGCAGCGGTTCGGCTCCCTGGGAGAGCGGGGTTCCCCGGGGAAGGCGGTGTTACTGCGGGACGCCGAGGGGGCGCTCAGGTTCTACCTGGCCGAGGAGCTCCGCGGCGATCCCGAGGAAGTGCGGCGGTTCAAGGCCCTCGCCCGAGAACATTGGGGCGATTGGAAGTATCTTTTGGAACATGCCCCTAAGCCCTCCAACTTCCGCAGCGTCCTCACCTTCCTGGCGGACCATCCGAAGGCCTACCGGAAGGCCCTGAACCTAATTCCCCCCAGGCTCCTTTCGCTCTTCCTCTCCACGTACCAATCGCTCCTTTGGAACCGGATTCTTTCCCGCTGGATTTCCCGCGTATTCCCACGGCATGTAGAAGTGGAAATCGCGGGAGAGGGGCACCGTGTGCCCCTCTCCGTTCCGCATGAGATCGTTCCGCGCTTGAAGGAAGAGAGACTCCCGCTTCCGCATCTGCGGGCGCGATACGGGGAGGAGTGGGCGGGGATCGTGGGGGAGGTGCTGGCAGAGGAGGGGGTAACGCTGAAAGACCTCAAGGCGCGGATCGTGGAGCGGGCGTATCTATCCAAGGCCGAACGTCCCATCTGGTGTTTCCCAGGGGAGCTCGAGGTGGGTGACCCCCGCGAGGACGAACTCTTCCCCGGCAAGGTAGCTTTGGAAGTCTCCTTCGCCCTTCCGCCGGGTTCCTACGCCACCCTGCTTGTCCGCTGCGCCCACGCCCGGGCCCTTCGCAATTAGGCCTCGGGTGAGAAGTATTTACGCTCGATCTCCTCCACTTTACGAATGTTGCGGAGATCGAATTCATCAGTTCCGTAAGGGGTTGAAAACCAGGCCTCGAGTATCTCCTGGGCCACTGGGATCGAGGTAAGCCGGAGGCTCATCACCAGGACGTTGGCGTGGTTCCACCGCCTGGCCCCTCGGGCCGTCTCGGCGTCCACACACAGGGCCGCCCGGATCCCGGGGACCTTGTTGGCGACGATGCAGACCCCCGTGCCGGTCCAACAGAAGAGGATCCCCTCGTCACAGTGTCCCCGGGCCACGGCCTCCGCCACCCGCTTGCCCACCTCGGCCCACTCTACATCCTCCCCGGCCAACGGCCCGAAGAGCTCCACGTCGTGGCCCCGGCGCCGGAGCTCGTCGACCACGAAATCGGTGAGCTCCGTCCGCTCGTCGCTTCCCACCGCGATCCTCACCATCACCCCCTTCCCGAACGCCGGCCCGGTTCAGCGAGTGAGCAACTCGGGGAGCTCGGCGACGGAGGAGATCACGATATCGGCGGCACGCCGGAGCTCGGCCGGCCCGTGGGCCATAGCTACCCCCACCCCGGCGTAACGCACCATCTCGAGGTCGTTGAGCTGATCTCCCACGGCCACCACCTTGTCCCGGGGGATCCCCAGGCGATCGCACAGAAAGCGGAGGGCCGCGCCCTTGGATGCTCCCCGGGGAAGGACCTCCAGGTAATCCACCTCCGAGCGCACCACCGTGATCCCGGGCAGCGCCCGCTCAAGCTCCCTTTGGAGCTCCCCCAAGACCTCGGGTTCTCCAAGAAGAAGGAGCTTCAGCGGCGGGAAGTTGAGGAAAGAGGGGAGATCACCCACTTCCCGAGTTGGAAGTTTTTCTTTCATCTGGAACCGGGCGATGCGGGGGGTGACCCGCTCCACGTACAGGGTGGGATCGTGGATATCCCGGTAGACCTCGGCGTCCACGGGGAAATCCCGCGCGATCCCCAGGGCCGCCCGGGCCTCCTCCACGGTTAAGCGCCGCTTATAGAGCGCCCTTCCCGCGAGGAACTCGTACACCACCGCCCCGTTGTAAAGGATCACCGGGAGGGTCACCCCCAGGCTCGTCACGAAGGGTCTCGCCGAGGCGAGCGACCTCCCGGTGGCGAGGGTGATCCAGAATTGCCGAGAAAGTGCTCCCAACGCGGCGTGGGTCGCCGGGGACAAACGATGATCGGGATCGAGCAAGGTCCCATCCAGATCGAACACGAGAAGGCGCGGCATGTGCTCACTCTTTGAGAAGGTGGATGCTCTGGCGGTGGAACCGGACCCCGACCCGTGTCCCCTCGGAGAGGAACCCCTTCTCCTGGGGGCTCAGGACCTCCACCTCCAGGGTCTCTCCGCCTGGGAGGGCGAGCTTGTAGGTGGCCAGGGAGCCGGTGTAGTGGGCGAAGGTCACGGTGGCCACGACGTCCCCTTCTCCCTCGGGGAGGACGTCCACCGCCTCGGGACGCACCACTGCCACGACCTCATCCCCCTCCCGCAGCCCCGCCACGGCGGGCACCTCCAGGCGCACCCCCTCTAGAAGCTCGATCTCTAGTTGCCCGTCCCGAACGCCCCGCACCTTGGCGGAGAGGAAGTTAGCCCGGCCGATGAAGTCAGCCACGAACCGGTTGGCGGGATGGGAGTAGATCTCGTACGGAGGGCCAATCTGTTGGAGCTTTCCCTCGTGCATCACCGCGATCCTGTCGGAGATGGCCATGGCCTCGGCCTGATCGTGGGTCACGTACAGGCTTGTGATCTCCAACTCTTTCTGAAGCTTGCGTATCTGCTCCCGGGTTTCCACCCGGAGCTTGGCGTCGAGGTTGGAGAGGGGCTCGTCGAACAGGAGGACCTTGGGCTCGATAACCAATGCCCGACAGAGGGCGACGCGCTGCTGTTGGCCGCCGGAGAGCTCCCGGGGATAACGGCGCTCGAGCCCCTCGAGGTTCACAAGCTTCAGGGCCTCCCTCACGCGGCGGCGCACCTCATCCCGGGGGAGGTGGCGGAGCTTGAGGCCGAAGGCCACGTTCTCGAACACGGTCATGTGGGGAAAGAGGCCGTAGGACTGGAACACGGTGGCCGTGTCCCGGCGTTGTGGCGGAAGGTGGGTGACGCGCTTCCCACCCAGATAGACTTCCCCTTCGGTGGGGATCTCGAACCCCCCCACCAGCCTCAGGGTAGTGGTCTTCCCACAGCCCGAGGGGCCGAGTAAGGTCACGAGCTCCCCCTTCTCCACTTCGAGATCCAGGTGGTCCACGGCCACCACCGATTCCCGGTGTGAGTGGAACACCTTGGTCAGGTTCTCCAATCGGACCTCAACGGGCACGTTGCCACCTCCTGAGGATGAGCTTCCCGAGGACATTATCCAAGAGCAATATCACTGAAAGCACCACCACGATGATCACTACCCCGTACGCCGCGGCCTGGGAGAGGTCGGCGTTGTCCACCTCATGCAATAACGCCACGGTGATGAGCTGCCACTGGGCCGAGACTACGAACACCACCGCGGAGATGGCGGTGACACAACGCACGAAGATATAGACCATCCCGGAGATGAACGCCGGAGAAATGAGGGGAAGGACGACGCGCCTGAACGCCCGTGAGAACCCGGCCCCGAGATCCACCGCCGCCTCTTCAATGGCGGGGTCGACCTGTTGGAGCATGGCCACCGCCTCGCGGATCCCCACCGGCATACGGCGGAAGATGAAAACAAGGGCGATGATGGCCGCGGTCCCGGTGAGCTGTAGCGGCGGTTTGTGGAACGCGAGGATGTACCCGATCCCCACGATGGTTCCGGGGATGGCGAAGTTAAGCATGGACAGGAAGTCCATGAGGCCCCGTCCCGGGAACCGCTTGCGGGTAACCAAATACGCGATCACCACCGCCAAGATCCCCCCGATGGGGGTGGCCATCCCCGCGATCTTCAGAGTATCCAGGAGATAGTCGAGGCCGGTGCTGAACACGTAGCGGAAGTTCTCCAAGGTGAGGGTGTTATCCAGGCCCCACATGCGTGTGAGCGAGCCATAGAAGACGAGACCATAAAAAAGGAGGATGACCCCCGAAAGCACACATAACACCGTGAACAGACCCCATTTCAGCCCGGGGGATGTGGCCTTGAGGGAGGAGGGGGTGGGACGGCCGGTGACGGTAACGTAGGAGCGACGCGAGACCCAGTACCGCTGGAGCACGAACGCAAGGAGCGTGGGCACAAGGAGGATCACCGAGAGCGTCGCCGCCAAAGGCAAGTTGTACATCCCCGTCACCGCCAGGTACGCCTGGGTGGTGAGCACGGGGTAGTGGCCCTGGATGACGATGGGGTTCCCGAAGTCCTCCAGGGAACGGATGAAGACGAGGAGGAGCGCCGAGGCGATCCCCGGGGTGGCCAGGGGCAGGGTCACCTTGAAGAAGGTCCTGAGCCGCGAGGCCCCGAGATCCAACGCCGATTCCTCCAGCGCAGGGTCGATCCCCGAGAGTACCCCCTCCAGCGTCATGAACGCCAGGGGGAAGTAGGCCAGGGTCTCGGTGAGGACCAACCCCGGGAGCCCATAGATATCCCAATCGATCCCGAACCTCGTGCGCAAAAACTCCGTGATGAGACCGTGGTTTCCCAAAAGGAGGATGGCCGCGAGGGCGATCAGGAAAGGCGGCGAGATGATGGGAAAGGTGGCAATCACTTTGAACAGCGATTTTCCCGGGATATCGGTCCGAGTCACTGCATAAGCGAAGACGAACCCGATGGTGGTCCCGATCAGCGAGACCAACGCTCCCACGGTAAGGGAATTTAGGAACGGTTTGATGAGGTACCGTCGTTGGAAGAACTGGAGGAAATACTTAGGGTTGAACTCGCCACGGTAAAAGAGGCTCGTGGTGAGCACCCTCACCAGCGGATAGACGATGAAGAGCGCGAGCAAGGCGAACATCAATGTGACCAAAAAGAGAAGGAAAGGATCATTTACGAGACGCCTGAGTTCCTTGTATCTTTCCATGGGCCGCCGGATTTTAGCCGCTCCTTAAGCCGGGATCACCACCATCTATAGTTTTTCCAATCGCTGGCCAAAAAGAAAAAGCGGGGGGCACTTCAGCCCCCCGCCCTGGACTGTCCCCATCAATACCCGGTGGCTTCGCGCCACAACTCGATCAGGCGGTCGCGGTTCTGTGCGGCCCAGAGGGCATCGTAGTTCACCAGCGGGAGCTGATCAGCAGTGACGAGGCCCTCGGCGAGCTCCGCCTCGGGGTTCAGCGGCAACCGATACCACTTCTTGAACAGCGACTGGGCCTCAGCCGAAAGCATCCAGTCGTAGAAGATCTTGGCGAGCTCGAGCTCGGGGCCGCCCTTGAGGAGGGCCATGCCGCCCACCTCGTAGCCGGTGCCTTCCTTGGGGAAGGAGAGGACCACCGGGTACCCCTTGGCGATCCCCTTGGCGATGATGTCGTGGGCGAAGGCGATGCCGCCCGCCACCTCGCCCAGGCCTACCTCGGTCACACAGGCCGAACCGGCCCTGGTATAGTGGTGGATCTGCTCAGATAGCTTCTTCTCGAACTCCAGGGCTTTCTCTTCGCCCAAGAGGAACACCAAGGTGGCCAGGCGCGTATACCCGGTCCCGGAGGTGTAGGGATAGGCCATGGAGAGTTCGCCCTTGAACACCGGGTCCAGGAGGTCATACCAAGAGTCTGGGGGCTCGATCCCGTGTTTCTCGAGGAAGTCCTTGTTGGTCACAAACCCGATGAAGCCGAGATAGATCCCGACCCAGTAGCCCTCAGGGTCCTTGAACTTCTTGTCCAAGTACTGCCAGCCCAGGGACTCGGTGTAGGGCTCGAGCAAGCCGTCCATCTTGGCCACGATGTAGGTGTCGCTCGGGCCACCGAACCAGAGGCTCGCTTGAGGTTTACCTGCCTCGGCGCGGAGCCGGGCGAGCACCTCGCCGGCGGAGAGCCGCACCCACTCTACCTTGATGTCGGGATGGGTTTTTTCGAAGGCCTCGATGTAAATCTTCGCCTCGTCGACATCCAAAGCGGTGTAGAGGTGGAGCACTTTCTTCTCCGCTAAACCTACGATCGCAAGCGAGAGGAACAACACTCCGAAGATAAGGAGCTTACGCATGGTTCACCTCCTTGAGGGGTTTATACTCAGAATTTTTCCCTGCGGGTTTCACCTCCCTCTCATCCTAACGTTCGCAATTTAGGATAGCGTTCCCCGTGCGTTCGCGTCAAGGCCACGGGGAGGACCGCGTAGGCGTGAAAAAGAGCAGGGCCCGTGGGGGCCCCGCTGTCTGACCTCTACCGGGGATCAATCCGCAATCAAGAGGCTTTGCCAAGCCGAGATCCAGGTCTCGAGTTTCTCCGCTACCTCGGTGGGAGGAAGCCAAGCGGGGGTCTCGGGGACCACCGCGTACTCCGCGAACCCTTCGGGGAGTTCCGCGACCTGGCTCACCGGGAACATCCACTGGGTGGTGGGGATCATCTCCTGGACCTCCTTCGAGAGGACGAGGTCCATGAACGCGTGGGCGAGCTTTACCTGGTCCGTCCCCTTCACGACCCCCATCCACTCCACGAATCGGTAGGCCTCGCCGTCCAGGAGCGCCACCCGGTACCGGAGCGATTGGTACTCGATCCAGGAGTAGGCGGTATCGGTGGTGAAGGAAAGGACGATGGGGGCCTCCCCGGCCAGGAACATGTCGTAGGCCTCGGACCAACCCTTGGTCACAACGAGCACGTTCCGCAAGAACGCCCGCCAGAAATCCACCCAGCCCCTCTCCCCGAAACGCCAGATGGTCCAGAGGAGGAAGGCCCGTCCGGTGGAGGAGGTCCTGGGGTCCTGGACGATAATCTTCCCCTTGAGCTCGCAGCGGAGGAGATCGGCGAAGTTTTCCGGCACGAGCTTTTCGGGAAGCACCTGCGAGTCGTAGACGAACGCCACGTACCCTTGGTCGAAGGGCAGGGCCATGCCTTGCGGCTCGATTCCGAGGAGTTCACCAGGGACATGGGCGATGTTCGGGATGAGCTCAGGATCGTAGGGCTCGAGATATGTGCTCGCCCGGACGAGGTCCGCGTCGCTTATCCCCAAGAATACATCGGCCTCGGTCCCTCCGGCCTCGATCTCGGCGATCATCCGGGAGAGGGTTTCGGATGATCCCCCGGGGGCGATCCAGATGAGGTCCACCCCGGGGTGGGCGGCCTCGAAGGCCTCCTCGATCTTCGCCGCCGGGCCCCAGGAGACGAAGGAGTCGTAGGTGTAAACGTAGAACTCCTCCGCCCCCAAGGCCACGGCGCCCAGCAAAGCCACTGCTGCCACAACTCCGAAGATCTTCATGGCTCCCTCCTTCGCTCGGAAATGCGTCTGTTCGAGGAGGCCTGGGGCGCCCCGTGCTCCCAGCCGCGGTCAGCGATTTTTTTCAGTTGCCCACGGCGGTTGAGCCAGATGCCGCGCTCAGGGGTCACTTCCCCGATCTCGATCCACGGCCCCGGGGGAAGCGTCCCCGGGGGAGCGGTGAAGAGGAGCTCGTAGTCCTCGCCGAAATAAAGGACATCTTCGAGCTCCTCCCGGGGAATCCCCTCGAGCAGGGGAATCCTCTCGGCTTCCACCCTGAAGCCCACCCCCGAGGCCCGGGAGAGGATGTGGAGGGAATGAGCCAGGGAATCGGAGAGGTCGATCATGGAGGTGGCGATCCCCTGAAGGGAAAGTCCCGCGGCGATGCGGGGGCTGAACCGGAAGAGCTCGTTGGCGGATGGAAGCTTTCCTTGCGCGAAGAGCTTCAGCGCGAGGTAGGTGCGCCCCAGGGGGCCGGTGAGGTAGAGGCGATCCCCGGGCCGGGCCCCGGAGCGGAGGACCGGCCGTTCCGCGACTCCGAGCCCGGAGGAGATCAGGAAGAGCTCGGAGGAGACGTCGAGGTCACCGCCTACGAGCTCACATCCGGCCGCCCGGGCGCAATCCTCGGACCCCTGCAGGACCCCCGCGAAGGGTTCATCGAGATCCGGGGCCGATAGCGCGAGGACCACCCCCAAGGGGGTTCCCCCCATGGCGGCGATATCGGAGAGTGTCACGGCCACGGCCCGCCAGCCCATGGTGTAGTGATCGGTGCCCTGGGGGAAGTCGGCGGAGCGGTGGAGGACGTCGATGGTGAGGAGGAGGTAGGTATTGTGGAATGGAATAACGGCGCAATCGTCCCCTGCTTTGGGGACCGCGGCGGCGATCCGCGAAAGGAGCTCCCACTCAGACACGCCCACGTCTCCTTTCGGGGCAACCAGGGGAGACGGACGTGGGCAGCGCCTGCGAGGTAACCCTCCCTACGCTGGCATTACCCAGGTCAGGTTCCAGGGGTCGAGGCCTCCCCAGGCCTCCTCTCAGCCCCTAGAAAGGAGCTCCCCCGGTTACCTCCAACCACATTATAAACAGCCTGAACTTCAGTTCAATTGGGGTGGACCAGAATATGAAAGCGTTATTCCTTGGGCTTGGGGAGACGTCGAGGGGAAACCGGAGGACTCGGGTGCAGCCTTCCCAAAAGCGTCCTGAGGTCTCAAAAGGGAAAACCCGGAACTTTTCCTTAGCCCCGCGTCTCTTTACGAACCGGAAGATGCCAGAAGGTCTTGGATTGAGGTGATCAACCTCTGTGCAGCGATTTCGAACCCAAGGCCTTGAGCGAATCGGCGTGCCCTTTCCCCCATCTCCACAAGCTTCTTCTGGTCGGAAAGCATTTCCCACAGTCCACGGTAGATCGCGCGCGGGTTCGGCTCCACCACCATACCGAATTCGGGCCGCACGAGCTCCCGGGCGGCGTGATGGGAGGTGGCGAGCACCGGAAGCCCGGCGGCCAGCGCCTCGGCCAACGTGAGGCCGTAGGATTCATGTCGCGAGGGAAATACGTAGAGATCCGCGGCGCGCAGGAAGGCCCGCTTCGTGGGGCCGGCTACGTAGCCGGGGAAATGTACTTTCACCCGGCTCAGCTTCCCGGCGAACCTAAGGAGCCGGGAGAAGTACCGCCGGCCGTGCATGAAGGCGGGAGCGCCGCAGATGAACAGGCAAATGTCGCCTCCCCCCTTCTTCTCCCATATGCGGAGGGCACGCAGGAGGAGGTCCTGCCCCTTTTCGGGGGAGATGCGGCTCAAGGTGAGGAGGACCGGTTGATCCTCGGGGATGCCGTACTGGATCCGGATATCGGGTGAGCCCGGCTCATTTCCGTTTCGCTCCACGATGGCACCCCAAGGGATGACCATTACCTTTCCCCGGGCCCACAGGGGATAAGAGCGAGTGAGGACATCGGCCATGGGATGGGAGGGGACAACCAAAAGATCACAGTGTTTAACACACTCCTCCTGTTTGGCGAAGATAAGCCGGAGGACGAGGGGGAGGAAGCGAGCGAGCCGGGCCCGGCTCAAGGCCCGGTGTACTTTGGCCAAGGTGGGGGCGGAAACCAGGTTCCGCAAGTAAATGTGGGCCACGTAATCTATCACGTCCACGTGGAAGATCCCCACCTGCCGGTATCCCCATGCCTTGAGGCGGGCGAAATCGGGGGCTTCGGCCACGTCGTGGTGAACGATGCAGGCGCGGGTGGGGTCTAGCCTTTTCGCAAGGCTTCTCAGGTATTCTGTAGCTTCCCGCGAGAACTGCTCACAGAAGCGGGCGTATTCCCGCACGGAAAGGGAGCTCGGGTCCCTTCCTCCACCGCTTGTCCGCCACCTTATCTGAACGTACTCCACCTCTTCCGACGGGGGCATGGGGCCCGAGCCCACCACGACGAGCCGGCAATCCTCCCGAGAGGTCCAGTGGCGGACGAGGTGGGTTCCCACCGTGCCCCCGCCTCCCAGGGGTGTGGTGGAAAGATCATAGCCTAAATGGGCACCCACGGTGATCACGTGGATCATGCGCTCGAAGCCTAGGGGGTAGGTGAGAGAGATCAATGGGGGAACCGTACTAACTTCAGATCAGGCATAGTGTTGCGGTTGGAAGAGCAGGTGGTCTCCTTTATAATGCCGAATTGGAGCGTGACGAGATGAAGACCTTCTTAATGGTCCTTTTCTTTCTGGACAGCGCGGCCCTGATCGGCCTTGTGCTCTGGCACATGTCGGAGCACGCGGCCTTGGGAGGTGGGTTCGGCGGTGGCATGTCCACCACCGTCTTCGGGAGGGACACCTCCAAGGACCCCCGCAAGATCGCCATCGGGGTCCTGGGGACGCTTTTCCTCCTTTTAGGCCTGCTTGTTGCCGTGATCCCATGACGTAGGAGGTCCAGGGTGCCTCTAATAGAGCTAAAGGGGCTTAGAACCTACTTCTACACCGAAGACGGGGTAGTGAAGGCCGTTGACGGGGTTTCCTTCGCCATCGAACCGGAGCAGACCCTGGGGGTGGTGGGGGAATCAGGCTGCGGGAAGTCGGTCACTGCCCTCTCCATCATGGGGCTTGTCCCCATGCCTCCGGGGAAGATCGTGGAAGGCGAGATCCTCTTTTACAAAGACGGAAAGACCATCGAACTCCACAAGCTGAACCCCAAGGGCAAGGAATACCGGTCCATCCGCGGAAAAGAGATCGCGATGATCTTTCAGGAGCCGATGACCTCCCTTAACCCCGTCTTCACCATCGGTTATCAGATCATGGAAGCCATCATGCTCCACCAAAAGGTTTCCAAGCGGGAGGCCCGCCAGAAGGCCATCGAGATGTTGCGCCAGGTGGGGATACCGGAGCCGGAGCAGCGGGTGGACGAGTACCCCCACCAGCTCTCGGGGGGCATGCGCCAGCGTGCCATGATCGCCATGGCCCTCTCCTGCAACCCTTCGCTCCTGATCGCCGACGAGCCCACCACGGCCCTGGACGTCACCATCCAGGCCCAGGTATTGGATCTGATGCAGGACCTGAAGCGGAAGTTCCACGCTGCGATCATGCTGATCACCCACGACCTGGGTGTGGTGGCGGAGATGTGCGAGGAAGTGGTGGTAATGTACCTGGGCAAGGTGGTGGAGCACGCCAAAGTGCGCCCCATCTTCCACGAGCCGAAGCACCCCTATACCCAGGGGCTTCTCAAGTCCATCCCCTCGCTGGCCACCAAGAAAAAGAGGTTAGAGCCCATCAAGGGCGTGGTGCCGGACCCGCTGAACGCGCCGCCGGGGTGTCCGTTCAACCCGCGGTGTCCGCACGCCATGGACATATGCCAGCAGGAGATGCCGCCGTTGAAGGAGGTTGCAACGGACCATGACGTCGCCTGTTGGCTCTACGCTTAAAAAAGAGGGAGGAATGGGAGCGGTGACTTTGCGAGAGGGAGTACTCCTTGAGGTGCGAGGGCTGAAGAAGTACTTCCCCGTCCGCCGAGGCGTCTTCCGCCGCATCGTGGGATGGGTCAAGGCAGTGGACGATGTGGACTTCTTCATCCAAGAGGGCGAAACCCTCGGGTTAGTGGGGGAGTCCGGCTGCGGCAAGACCACCACCGGGCGGACGATCTTGCGGCTCATCGAGCCCACCGCTGGGGAGATCCTCTTCCGCAGCAAACGCCTGGGGCGGGTGGTGGACATCGCCAAGATGAGGCAGCGGGATATGAAACCCTTGCGCCGGGAGATGCAGATCATCTTCCAGGATCCCTATTCCTCCCTGAACCCCCGAATGACCGTGGGCGACATCGTGGGGGAGCCCCTGGTGGTCCACCGTGTAGCCCGGGGGAAGGAGAAGGAACGCAAGGTGGTAGAGCTCCTGCAGGCAGTGGGGTTGAAACCCGAGCACATGCGCCGCTATCCCCACGAGTTCTCCGGCGGCCAGCGTCAACGGATCGGGATCGCCCGGGCCCTGGCCTTGGACCCCCAGCTCATCGTGTGCGACGAGCCCGTATCGGCCCTGGACGTATCCATCCAGGCCCAGGTGTTGAACCTCCTCGAGGACCTCCAAGACGAGTTCCACCTCACGTACCTTTTCATCGCCCACGACCTTTCGGTGGTGAAGCACATCTCGGACCGGGTGGCGGTGATGTACCTAGGGAAGATCGTGGAGCTAGCGGAGACCGAGGAGCTCTTCACCCACCCCATGCACCCCTATACCGAGGCGTTACTCTCTGCGGTGCCGGTCCCGGACCCCGACTATAAGAAGGAGCGGATCCTCCTGCAGGGCGATGTTCCCAGCCCCATTAACCCGCCTCCCGGGTGTTATTTCCACCCGCGCTGCTCCTACGCCAAGGAGATCTGCTCCAAGGAGGCGCCCAAGTTCGTGGACATGGGGGGCGACCACTACGTGGCCTGCCACTTCGCCGCGGAGCTCTCGCTGCGTGGGGTAGCGATGTAGCGAGCGGTGGCGTTCAAGGTCGTCCTCGCCACCAAGAACCCCCACAAGGTCGAGGAGATCCTCGCCATCCTAGGGGATATTCCCGGGATAGAGTGGTTAACCTTCCGTGACGTTCCCTTTTCCGACGTGGAGGAGGTGGGGGAGACCCTCGAGGAAAACGCGATCCTCAAGGCCACAGCGGTGGCGCGGGAGACGGGCCTTCCGGCGTTGGCGGAGGACACGGGGTTAGAGGTTGAGGCGTTGGGGGGAGCGCCGGGGGTACGATCGGCCCGGTTTGCGGGGGCAGGCAAGGACTATCGGGCCAACAACGAGAAACTCCTCCGGCTGCTTGAGGGGGTGAGGAATCGACGGGCCCGTTTCCGGACCGTGGCGGTATTAGCGTTACCCGATGGGCGCACGTGGAAGGCAGAGGGGGTATTGGAGGGGGAGATCGCCGGGGCGCCCCGGGGCGAGCATGGGTTCGGCTACGATCCCCTTTTCATCCCGGAAGGCGAGACCCGCACGCTGGCGGAGATGCCCCCGGAGGAGAAGAACGAGATCTCCCATCGCCGCCGGGCCCTGGAGGCCATGCGCCCCATCCTCCACGAACTCTCTTCCGGTAAACTCCGGTTGTAAATCGAAAGACCGTTTTGTGGATCGCGTCGGTTATTTAAGTCCCGAAATCGGGACAAAGTTCTCCCAATGAAGCGACAGAACACTTAGGTTTACCAGACGGGGCTCTCCTGATGTCGCGACCATTACGCCCTAAACTTTTTTGACCCGGGAGGTATAAGCTGGCAATGGGGAATATGGGAGGGGGATGACGAGGATGACAAGAACCGGCTTGATACTTTTACTCTGCGGTTTTACTGCCGGGATATGCTTAGGTGCCCCGACCTTCACCGATCAAGATTGGGACAGTGGATATGTGAACCCCGGTGACCAAGTGGTGGTACAGAAAATCAAGATCGTGAACGGATCATCCACCATTAACTCCGTCAGCATCCGGAATCTGGGTACCGCCGATGAAAACGACATCGTGAAGATTTTCATCGATGACGACGCCGATCCGTTCACGAACCCTCTGGCTGAGTATACGGACTTAGCTGGGCTCAGGAGCGGTTTGCACTTCGCGTTCGACTACACCGTGCCGAGCGGGACCAGTTACCTTTGGATTGGGGTGGAGATAGCTGGGGCCGACCAAGTAGCCGGGGGCGAGACGATCCAATTTGAGGTCAGGTTCTATGCGAGCACTTACACGAGCCCCTATATCGTGGACGGAAGCCCGGAGGAGATCTTCAAGGGCGGGTTCGAAAGAAAAAGGGACGACTCTCCCTCACCCCGGTATCTCAATCCAGGTGACCCCGATGTCTTAGTACAGCGGGCTTTCTTCACCGACGATGACGGGAATGACACAGGGGTAACGATCACAAAAGTTATGGTCAGCAATCTGGAAGACGCGGATTCCGGTGATATCGCCGATGTCAAGGTCGAGATCACGGTGGATGGAACCACCTACGTGGCGAACAAGGGGGGTGCCCCTACCGAGTGGGATGCAGACGACCCCGTGGTTTTCTTGTCCACGAACTTTACCCCCAATTTGCCCGCCGCGTTCCCCGACGATGCCGAGGTCAAGGTGGAGGTGATGGTCACCGTTGCGGGAACCACCGACAAACACAAGATCCGCACGGAGACCACCTTGGAAACCACGGAGGCGGACGGTCCTTACCAGCAGAGTTTGCAGGCTTCCACTACCCACACCATCCGGGTACAGGGATTCGAGAAGACCCAAGAGATAAGTGACCCCGTCCCCTCGGGCGTGAAATCTGCCGGAGAGGTCCTGATCCAAAAAGTCAAAGTCACGGACAGCGACGTAAACAACAACGACGTTACCGCCAATGGGATTTGGATCAAGAACCTGGGAACCGCTACCGCCGATGACATCGCCAAGATCGAAGTCAAGCGCATGGACACGGGAGTTACCCTTTTGACTATAAACTCCGGAGACATCCAAAATTTCGATAGTGGACACCTCTATCCCTTCACCACCACGTGGAACGTGCCCGATGATGGGTCAGCTACACTCGGTATCTATTACACCGTCGCTAATGACGTAACGCCTGGGGTTACTTTGCAACCCCAGGTATACATTCGTGGCCAAGAGAACGGAACGAATTACTCAGGCGATAAGGTCACCTATCCCGACGCCATCGCCCTCTACCCCCACGGATTCGAGACCGTGGCCAACGTAAGCCCCCCTGAGGGAGGCACCGCCTATTCCGGCCAACGCCTCCTGGTCCAGAAAATACGGTGTGTGGATATCGACGAAAATAACGATGAGGTCCGCATAAACCCCGTGCGCGTGAAAAACATCGCCACCAACCCCTGCCTCCCCTCCGAGATCGAAAAGATCGAGGTGCGGACGGAGGACGGAACGCTCCTCGGCGAGACCACAGACATCGACGGGCTTTTGGCCGGCGGCGTGGTGATCTCCACGTTGAGCGACAACCTGGTCCCTGACGACCAAGAGGTTTTCCTCTACATCTACGTGACCTTCGCCGGGCCGGAGGATGTAACTGCGGGCCACAAACTGAAATTGGAGACCACCGTTTTCTTTGAAGAAGACGGCCACGTGGGGAACCGAACAGTCACCGGGCCCGAGTGGACCCTGGAGATCAACAACCGGCCGGTGGTTAATTTCGACTGGACCCCGGAGAATCCAAAGTGGAGCGATAACATCACCTTTACCCCCTCTGTCTCCGATCCCGATGGAGATGCGATCGTATGGTCGCAGTGGGACTTCGGTGACGGGACTGATCCCATCACCCGCAACGGACCGCCTCAAACCGTCACCCACCAGTACCCCAATGGCGGGACGTTCACCGTTACTTTGACCGTCAAAGACGCCCGGGGCCTCACGGGAACGAAGTCGAAACAGATCACCGTGGAAGAGAGGCCGAACCAGCCTCCCACCGCTGACTTCTCTTGGACTCCGGCCGAGCCTGAGGCGGGCGAAGAGGTCACCTTCACCGCCACCGCCGAAGACCCGGACGACCCTCCTGATACCCCCCTCACCTACGCTTGGGACTTCGGCGACGGAGCTACCTTGCCCGCCTCGGAAGATAACCAGGAGGTCACCCATACCTACACTAACCCCGGCACATACACCGTCACCCTCACCGTACGGGACGCTCGGGGGGCCGAAACCCAGGTCGAAAAGGAGATAACTGTGGCGGCGCCGGTTAACGAGCCGCCTACCATTACCTCCCTCAACCTCGATCCCGAGGATCCCGTCACCGGCCAGGAGGTCACCTTCAACGCCACCGCCACCGATCCCGAAGACGACGCCATCGTCGCCTGGCAGTGGGACTTCGACGGGGACGGAAACGTCGATTCCACTCAGGGGCCGACCGTGACCCATACCTATGACCAAGAGGGCGTCTACACCGTGCGCGTCCGCGCCAAAGACGAGGGCAGCGATACCTGGGGTCCCTGGTACGAGCGCTCCGTCTACGTCCGCCGCCAGGGAGGCCCCGAGATCGGCGGCTACGTGGAACGCAACCCCGTCTCCACCCAGGCCACCATCGTCTACTTCCTCCCCGCCGGGGCCACCAACGTGAAGCTTTCGATCTTCGACCTCATGGGACGGCTCGTGTTCGAGGCGAACCTCAACCCGGCAGCCAATACCTACACCTGGAACCTCCAGACCTCCGGGGGGGCAGGCGTTCCCAGCGGCGTCTACTTCTTCGTCATCACCGCGGAAAAGGACGGGCGGACCATCCGCTCCGCTGTGGGGCGGATCCTGGTCGTCCGCTGAGGAGGTTAGGGATGAGGCGTTACCTTCTTGGGCTTTTCGTAGTATGTATCGGCGGGCTAGCCTCGGCTCAGGGCCTGATAAACCCCTTCGATCTCGAACCTTCCGCCAAAGCCGCGGGCTATGCCGGCGCCTTTTGTGCCCTCGCTTCCGGGGTCGATGCCCTAATCTTCAACCCCGCCGGCTTGAGCTCTGGCGATGGGATTGAGGTCAGCTCCGCATATGTGGCCCACATGGGGGGGCTCGCCTCGGTAGTCTGGCTCGGGGGCACTTATGGCCCCTTCGCCGCGGCGTTCGCCAACCTCTCCGCCGGAGGGATCGAGGAGACCCCCGGCGGGCCGGACCTCGCTTTCTCCCAACTCGGGGCCGTGGTTGGGGTCGGGCTTTCCGGTCGAATGTTCGGGTTGCTCCTCCCCATGGACCTTAGGTTCGGGGCGGCTGTCCGATACGATCGAGCACAGCTGGCCGACCAGTCGGGCTCCGGCCTCTCCCTATCCCTGGGGCTCATGGGCACCATGCCCCTGGGTATCGCAGAACTCCGCTTCGGCTTAGCCCTGGAAGATTTGGGCTTCGGGATCTCCTCGGGAGCGGATTGGCGCGAGGCCTGGACCACGGGCCTGCGGGCAGGGGCCGCCTTCGTCACCCCGGTCCTTGTGGCCGAGATGGACTATGCCGACGGCCTCCGCATAGGGGCCGGGTTCATGATCTCGCCCATGTTGGAGGTCAGGGGCGGGGTCGCCATGACCGGCGCGGGAATGCAGTTCGCCATGGGAGTGGGCATCGAGCTCGGAAGCATCTCCATAGACTACGCCCTTATCACCCACCCGGTCTTCTCCCCCACCCACCGCCTCGGCCTCTCCGCAAGTTTCTGAAGGAAAAACTATGGGTGTCACGAAAGGGCGCCGAGCCCGGCGCCCTTTTTTCGTTAGCGGGGCGAGCGTATTTGCCCCACAATCGGGGTTAAGGTGCGGATCATCGGCGGGGAGAGGAAGGGACACCGTTTGGTGGAGTGGCACGCCGCGGGGATCAGGCCCCTGCGGGACCGTGTCCGGGCGGCCCTCTTCGATATCCTGGGAGAACTCGTCCGGGATGCGGAGTTCCTAGACCTCTTCGCCGGCACAGGGGCGGTGGGGCTCGAGGCCCTCTCCCGGGGCGCCCGCCGCGCCACTTTCGTGGACTCATCGGGAAAAGCGATAAGAATTATCCGCGCCAACCTAAAAAAGCTCGGCTACGGGAAGCGGGCCGAGGTGATTAGGGACGACGCCCTCGAGGCCATAAGAAAGCTTTGGCGCCGAGGGCGCAGGTTCGACCTCATCTTCATGGGGGCCCCTTACTCCCAGGGGCTCACCCAGGAGGCCTTAAAGCTCCTCGCTCACTACAACCTCCTGCGGGAAGGCGGGGTATTGGTAGCTGAAATCCACAAATCGGAAACGCTCGCTCCCCGCTACGGGGACCTGGTGCAGATACAGGACCGCGACTACGGCGATTCCCGCTTGGTTTTCTACGAGTTTGTTGTGAGAGAGAGTAGCGCGTAGAATTTTTGAAAAAGGGAGGTTCCCTTGGGCAAACCCCTCATCCTCATCACCAACGACGACGGTTACCTAGCCGAGGGTCTATTGGCCCTCCGGGAGGAGTTGGAGCGCGTTGGAGAGGTATGGGTGTTGGCGCCGGACCGCAACTGGTCCGCTGCGTCGCGAACCCGGGTGTTCCACAAACCGCTCAGGGTGTCTCCAGTGCGGCTGCCCGATGGAGTTTTGGTGCACATCACCAACGGCTCCCCATCAGATTGCGTTTCCCTCGCGCTTCTTGGGCTCGCCCCGCGGCGCCCCGATATCGTGGTCTCAGGTGTCAACGCCGGGGCCAACTTGGGAAGGGACGTCACTTACTCCGGCACCGTGGCCGCGGCCATGGAAGCGGCCCAGTGGGGGGTCCCCGCGGTGGCGATCTCCCAAGACCTCGGGCCCGAGCGGGAGGAGGGGGAGGAAGCCCGCTCCCCCGATTACCGCCGCGCCGCCAGGTTCGCCGCCGTGCTGGTGGAGCGCCTGCTCGAGGAGCAAATCCTTCCCCCAGGGGCCTTGTTGAACGTGAACGTTCCCTTGGTAGTGCCAAAGGGAATCCGGATCACCCGCTTGGGTACGAGCATTTGGAAGGACTACCTGGTGAAGGGGAAGGATCCCCACGGGCGCGATTACTACTGGCTCGCCGGTGAGATGCTCGCCTCCCCGCCGCCGGGGGAGGAGGACACCGATGTGTGGGCCGTTTTTTCCGGTTACATCTCCATTACCCCACTTCAATTGGACTTGACGGACCACGAGCTCCTGAAGGAGCTCCGAGCTTGGGAAGGAAAGCTCAGCCCGCCCGCAGAATAGTCCAGATACCCAAGCCGATGAAGGCGGCTCCCGCCACGTAGTGCAGGCCTCGCATGGCCCCAGACGGAAGATACCGGTGTAAGGTGGCTCCCAACGTCACCGCCAACGCGGTGCTCAGGATCAACGCCACTCCAGCCCCCAGAAACACGCTCCAGGCGTGCTTGCTCGCCGCCATGGCGAAGACGGCGAGCTGGGTCTTATCGCCGAGTTCCGCCAAGAAGATGGTCCAGAACGCCGCCACCACCGCTTCCCATGCGATCTTCATCGTTTCTCCCAACCTCCGATCGAGTTGTTCTGCTCGAATGATACAGGGGGAGCGGATTTTTCTCTCATGAGGCGTCTACAACGCTCTCGCAAACTGCGCTTGGGGCACTGCCGCTTGTCTGTTACGTCCCCTTCCTACTATAAAGTTCAGAGAGGATCGGCTCTATGAGGTTCGGCTGAAACCTCTCCTGGACGCGGGCTGTAAATACAGTACGATGTTTCAACTTTTTCGAAAGGAAGGTGGTTAAGCGTGGCTGGAGTTGTTAAACGATCGCTCGTTTTCCTCCTCCTGGGGTTGCTCTTCGCCCTCCCGACAATTGCCCAAGAAGAGTACAAGCCCTTCCTTCCCGACGTAGTCTCCATGGCTCAGGCCGCTGCCCAGGCCGCGGCCCAGGCCGCAGCTCAAGCCCAGGCCGCCGCCCAGGCTGCCGAAGGAGTGCTGGCGGAGCTGGAATCCGCGGTGGAGGAGCTGTTGGAACAGGGGGCTTCTGCCCAGGCGAGTGCTCAAGCATCCGTACAGGCTATCGCCGCCGCAGAAGCCAAAGCCCAGGCCGCTGTAGAGGCGTTCCTCAAGGTATGTAGCCAAGCGGTCGCCAGCGCCCAGGCCAGTGTCCAGGCGGTGGCCCAGGCTGCCGCTCGGGCCGAGGCCTACGCCGAAGCTCAAGCCAAGGCGTGTGCCCAGGCATCGGCCCAGGCATCCGCTTCCGCATCCGCCTGCGCTAATGCGGAGGCGTGGGCCCAGGCCGCCGTGGAGGCGGTGCTGGAAGCGATCGCTGCCGCTGAGGCCGAGGCCAAAGCCGCCGTCCAAGCCTGTGCCAGCGCCAAAGCCCAGGTGGCCGCGTACGCTGAGGCCGTCGCCGAGGCCATCGCCCAGATCGAGGCCGAGGCGGACGTCCAGGTGGAAGCCGCGGCCCAGGCCAAATCCAAGGCCGAGGCATCGGTAGCCGTATGTTCTCAGGCGTACGCTCAGGCTCAATCCTACGCCCAGGCCGCTGCGGAGGCTTACTCCTCAGCGCAAGCGGAAGCGGAGTCCGCTTCCCAAGCCTATTCCCGGGCCACAAGCCAGGCGGAGCTCGTCAATGAACGGGTCCGCACCGTCCTCCCCAACGACTGCGGCGAGGTAGTGACGGAGATCACCGGAGTGGTGGAGGCGGTAGCCGAGGCCGTGGCCGAGGCTCACGCTGCCGCCCAAGCCGCTGCCCAGGCCGCCGCCCAAGCTCAAGCCCAAGCCGCCGCCCAGGCCCAAGCCGCCGCCCAGGCCGTGGCCGCCGCCAAAGCCAAAGCCGAGGCCGCTGCCGAGGCCTATGCCACTGCCCAAGCCCACGCCCGGGCCATCGCCGAAGCCAAGGCTAAAGCCCAAGCCGTGGCCGCCGCTGCCGCGGAGGCCATCGCCCAGGCCTACGCCAAGGCCGAAGCCCAAGCTAAAGCCATCGCTCAGGCTTACGCCAAGGCCAAGGCACAGGCCGAGGCGGTGGCTAAAGCTCTGGCCAAAGCCAAGGCCAGCGCCGAGGCGGAAGCCCAGGCGGCCGCCGCCGCGTGTGCCGAGGCGAGCGCCAAGGCCAAGGCCATGGCCGAGGCTATAGCCCAGGCGAAGGCCGTGGCCGAAGCTAAGGCCAAAGCGGCCGCATCGGCTTGCGCCACCGCCAAGGCCAAGGCGGAGGCCATGGCCCAGGCTATCGCCCAGGCCAAAGCCCAGGCTTCCGCTTCGGCCAAGGCCGCCGCTGACGCTTATGCAAAAGCACAATCGGCCTTGGAAAGCGCTAAGAGCGCCGTAGCAGCGGCCGTGGCCGAGGCCAAAGCCCAGGCCCAGGCTGCAGCCCAGGCGGCCGCCGAGGCCCAGGCCAAGGCTCAAGCCTGTGCTCAGGCAGCTGCCCAAGCCGTCGCCAGTGCCGAGGCCACCGCTAAAGCCGCCGGAACCGGGACCGCTTACGCCCAGGCCTTCGCCGCTGCGGAGGCCATGAGCTCCGCCGAGGCCCTAGCCTACGCCCAGGCCGCCGTGGCGGCCCAAGCCAGGGCCGAAGCCGCTGCCCGCGCCGCCGCCGATGCGCTGGCCCGCGCCCGCGCCGCGGCTGCAAGCGGTGTGGAGGCCGTGGCCGAAGCGGTGGCTGAAGCCCAGGCTGAGGCCCAGGCTTGTGCCCAGGCCGAGGTCGCCGCGCAAACCGAGGTGTCGGTGGGAGTGGAGGCCGTGGCCGAAGCCGTTTCTCAGGCCCAGGCCGAGGCCCAGGCGTGCGCCCTGGCCCAAGCCGAGGCCCAGGCTCAGGTCGCCGTGGGCGTAGAGGCCATTGCGTCCGCTTACGCGGAAGCATTGGCCGCAGCCCGCGCCGCGGCGTCCGCCGAAGCCCAGGCCCAAGCCCAGGCCGCTGTGGGGGTGAACGTCGCTGCAGAGGTCCTGGCCGATGCCCGCGCTTACGCCGAGGCCGCTGCATCCGCCCTGGCTGAGGCCCGCGCCCGGGCGTTCGCCTTCGCCGGGGCCGTGGCCGAGGCCCAAGTGGCCGCCGAGGCCGAGGTGAGGGCGTGTGCCCTGGCTTCTGCGTCCGCCAGCGCCTCCGCCGAGGTGGCGGCCCTGGCCGCGACCCGCGCTCAGGCCGCTGCTCAGGCCTGCGCTGCCGCCGCTGCCTTCGCCCGGTCCATCGCCGAAGCGGCTGCTAACTCCGCCGCCACCG
>DFNI01000038.1:38308-58100 GCA_002375995.1 Acetothermia bacterium UBA3571
CGCCACCGCGAAGACCTCGGTGGATGTGATCCCGGACATCGAGACCTCCACCCAGGCGTTCGTGAACCCCGACTGTCTCCAACCCACCTGCCGCCAGTACGAGGTCTGTGAGGAAGCCTGCCCCACGCCGGTGAGCCTCCCGTGGGAGTTCGCGGAGGTCACCCCGGGCATGCAGGTGCACTCCGTGAAGTACTTCCCCTCCGAAATCGCTCAGGCGGTGGCCAACACCGGCGCCGTCTACGCCGAAAGGGTGCAGGACAACCTCCCCGGAAGCCTCACCTTCGACCTCAACCTGGGGCAGCGCGTGGGCATCCTCCAGGGCCAGGTACCGCGACAGGGCGGCAATTGGCAGGTGGTCTACCAGCTCTACGATGAACGGGAATGCCCAGTGATTACCCTCACCGTCTACATCCGCTCCGGTGCTGCTCCCACCACCCGCTGTCCCGAACCAGAGGAGTTCACGTGGAACTTACGGGGCCTGACCCCGGGAAAGCGGGTGCTGGGGATACAGCCTTTCCCCTATGAGCTCTCCGGCCTGGTGGACTCCCTCGCTCCCGTGAGGTTGGAACGGGTGGTGGACAACTTGTCGGAGGGGTTGCACCTGGACATCTCGCTGGAACAGCGGCGCCTAATGTTGCAAGGTGTAGTGCCGCCCCAGGGAGGAAGTTGGCAAGCCGTCTTCAACTTCTTCGACAGCCGCGACTGCTCCGTGATCGTGCTCACAGTGAACCTATACGCGGCCGGCGAGCAGCCACAGCCCCAGCCCGAAGCTCTCTCGGCCCAGTTCACCTACTGGAGGGCCACTCCCCAGTGTGAGGACAACGTAAGCCACAGCCTCTTCCTCCAGTGGTCTATCTCCGGGGGAACCTCTCCTTACCAGGTCGGCCCGTTCCAGGTCACCTACCCGGATGGGCAGGTGGTGGTCATCAACCAGTACTTCACGGGCAACCAGGGGACGATCTCCGTCAACTACCCCGAGGGCGGCCAGCTTATCGTGCGGGCCCAGGTTCGAGATGCCCAAGGACATACCGTGACCATGGAGACACGACCCACGTTGAGCGCGTGTCCCACCGTACAGGGACCCGTCCTCGTGGAGATCATGAAGGTGAACCTAGAGGTCCACGCCTGGAAGTACACCTATCAGCCCCCGGCCACCATGACCCGGGCCCCCACGGGGCAACGGCCCGAGGAACTCAAGGTCCCCATCCTCATCGTGGGCGAGGAGAGGCCTCGTACCACCCCGTTTACAGTGCAGCGGACCATGGGCTCACAGGTCACGCTGCAGGCACCGTTGCGCATTGAGGGCGGAGCTTACGGCCGCTCGTTCCGGGGCTGGCTCGTATGGTACGGCGACGCCGAAAAACCCGTATCCTACGAGGGAACCACCGATAGGCGCCGTGGCGTCAACTCCCTTACGATAAGGCTCAACCAAGACGTCCGGGTCGTAGCCCTTTACGCCGACATCATCGGCTGATTTTGGGTACCGGATAAGGGGGCGGATCTTTCCGTCCCCTTTTTATTTGCCCCGCGCCCACCACCTGGGGATGCGCTCGGACCACGGGCGTGACGAATCCGGCGCCACGGAAGACAAGACCCTCCTCAGTTCCCTTCGATCTTTCGGCTATACTTTTGGGGCTTCGTTTCGGTTTGGAACGCGACGTCCGCGAAAGGAGGGAGTGTTGCGTTTGTTCGAAAACCTAAAAAAGCTTTCGGATGCGTTCGGAGTGGCGGGCCACGAGGACGAGGTTCGGGAGCTCATCCGCGAGATGGCCACGCCCTACGTCGATTCCTGCGAAGTAGATCCCTTGGGGAACCTTATCTGTGCCCGGGGCCAGGGCCCCGTGGTGATGCTGGATGCGCACATGGACGAGGTGGGGTTCCTGGTGCGGTGGATCGAAAAGGACGGGTTCCTCAGGATCTCCCCCGTGGGAGGCTGGGACGAAAGGCTTCTTCTGGGGCACCGGGTGGTCATCCGCGCCAGGGACGGCGAGAAGATAAAGGGCATCATCGGGGCCACCCCGCCCCACATCCTCACCCAGGAGGAGCGCAAGAAGACGGTGGCCCTGGAGGACCTCTTCGTGGACGTGGGAGCGAGGAGCCGGGAGGAAGTCGAAGATATGGGGATAAGGATCGGTTCCCCCCTCACCATCCATTACCCCTGCGAACTCCTCCGCGAGGGCTACGCCACCGGGAAAGCCTTCGACGACCGGGCCGGGTGCCTCGTGGCCCTGGAGGCCCTGCGCCTCACCGCGGAAGAGAAGCTTCCGTATAAGCTCGTGGTGAACTTCGCCGTGGGGGAGGAGCTGGGGCTTCGGGGGGCGAAGGCCGCGGCCTACCGGATCGCCCCCCAGGTGGCCCTGGCCCTGGAGGGGACGGTGGGGGCCGACGTCCCGGGGATCTCCGAGGCCAAGCAGCCCACCCGCTTGGGTAAGGGGCCGGCCATCACCGTGGCCGACCGCTCCATCGTGGTGCGGCCGCGGATGGTGGAGTTCCTCGAGGAGGTGGCCCGAGCGGAGGGAATCCCCTTCCAGTATAAGCTCCCCGCTTACGGCGGCACCGACGCCGGGGCGATCCACCTCGAGCGGGGTGGGATCCTGGCCGGGGTAGTGTCCGTGCCGTGCCGCTACATCCACTCCCCGGTCTCGCTCCTTTCGCTTTCTGATCTGGAGGCCACGGTGGTGCTCGTGGTGGGGTTCTTGCGGAGGGCCCAGGAACTCCTGGATTAGGCGGAAGGAGGGGCCATGATGCGGAGGGTCCACATCACCGTCGCCGGCCGTGTCCAAGGGGTCTTCTTCCGGGCCAACACCCAGGAGGTGGCCCAGCGGTTGGGCCTTTCGGGGTATGTGCGCAACCTCCCCGATGGACGGGTGGAAGTGGTGGCTGAAGGAGACGAGGAGGCGTTGCAGAAGCTCATCGATTGGTGCCATAAGGGGCCGCCGCTTGCGCGGGTGGAGCGGGTGGAGGTGCGCTGGGAGAACCCCACCGGCGAGTTTTCCGGGTTCCACATCCGCTATTGAACACGTTAAAATGCCACCAAAACCCGGTGGCGAAGTGAGGGGGGATGGGCGTAAGGGTATTCCACACCGCCGACTGGCACCTGGGCAAGACCCTCTTCCGTAAACCGCGCCTCCCGGAGCAGCGCCGGTTCCTGGAGAACCTGGTGGCGGAGGTGCGCCGGTTGGACGTGGATCTCGTGGTGATCGCGGGAGATGTGTTCGAGACCTACACCCCTTCCGCCGCCGCCGAGGAGCTTTACTTCGAGACGGTGAGCGAGCTCTCTCAAGATGGGGCCCGGGCGGTGGTGGTCGTGGCGGGGAACCACGATAGCCCCGATCGTCTCCGCGCCCCCCGCTCCCTCATGGTCCCCCGGGGGATCATCGTCTCCGCCTATCCCGGGATGGTGCCCTCCTCCCTCAAGAGGTTCGCGGGGTTCTCCGTGTTGGACGCAGGGCCGGGGTGGATACACCTCGCCTTTCCCCACAAGGGAGCGGACCTCCTTTTGCACCTGGTTCCCTTCGCCTCTTTCCCCCGCCTCCGGGAGGGGACGGGGATATCGCTTGAGCCTGACACCACCTTTCCCGAGGCCTTCCGGGCCCTGCGAGAGGTGGTCCCCGGACGCAGGAACCGGGTGCTGGTGGGACACCTCTACGTGCGCCGGGGGTTGTTCGCCACCTCCGAGGACCGGGAGGACGTGATGGACGTGCTCGGGGACGCATACCTCCTCCCGCCTGAAGAGCTTTCGGGATACCGCGCCGCCTTCCTGGGCCACCTCCATCTGCCCCACGGGGACGATCTGTGGCGCTACGCCGGGGCCCCGTTGGCGTTCGGTTTCGGCGATCCCCCCGTTCCCCGAGGCGGGTGGCTGTGGGAGGATGGGAACTGGGAGTTCGTGGAGATCGGCGGGGGGATGGAGCTCGTGCGCCTGGAAGTGGGGTCCGTGGACGAGGCCCTGGCCCGGGCCCAGGACCACTCGGATGCGTGGGTCTACCTCACCTTCCCCGCGGGCCAGGAGCTGACCCGCGAGGAGATGCGGTCGCTCCAGCGGGCCTATCCGCATCTCGTGGGGATCGGGTTCGCCGTGCCCGGGGCGGTGGAGGTCCCCACGGAGTTGGGAAAGGGGCCCTCCTTGGAGGACCCCGCGGCGCTTTTCCGGGACTTCTACCGCCGGGTGCGGGGAAGTGACCCACCAGAGGGGTTGGTGGAGGCGTTCCTGGAGCACTTCCGGGAGGTGGCAACTGGTGAGGCCCCTTAAGCTCGCGTTTCAAGGCCTCCACTCGTATCGGGATCCGGTGGAGATCGACTTCGCGCGCCTCACCGAGAGCGGGTTCTTCGGGATCTTCGGCCCCACCGGGGCGGGGAAGTCCACTATCCTCGACGCCATCACCTTCGCCCTCTTCGGGAAGGTGGACCGTACCTCGGCCTTGGGGGACTCCCTCACCACCGGGGCCGATGCCCTCTGGGCCCGGTTCGCCTTCAAGTTGGGAGACGACGTCTACGAGGTCTATCGGCGCGTGGAACGTCGGGGCGGGGGCCTCGTGAGCGCGGACTTTTGCCTCTCCCGCAACGGGGACAGGTTCCCCCTGGAGGGTGTGGTGCGCCTCAACCGGGCGGTGGAGGAGCTTTTGGGGCTTTCCTTCGAGCAGTTCATCACCGCCGTATTTCTGCCCCAGGGGAAGTTCGCCCGGTTTCTGAGGCTCAAGCCCGCCGAGCGCCGGACGTTATTGGCCGAGATCTTCCGGCTCGAGCGCTTCGGCGAGCCCCTGTACCGGGCGGTACGGGGGAAAGTCCAGGAATTGACAGCTTCTGAAGAGAGCCTCTCCCGGGAGCTCGCCGCCCTGGAGGGGGTGTCCCGGGAGGCCTTGGAGGCCGCCCGGGCGGAGCTTCGGGCGCTGGAGGGGCGGCTCCGCTCCCTCAGGGAAGAGATCGGGCGCCTGGAGGAGAGGCGCCGGGCAGCCGACCAGTTCCTCAAGCTTTCCGCGGAAAAGGAGAATCTCACCTCGAGGTTCGCCGAGCTCCTCGGGAGGCCTTGGTCCGAAGACGCCCGCAGCGAGATGGAGGAACGCCTCAGGCTCTGCGAGCGGGCCCGGGAGCTCATGGGTGCCCAAGAGGAACGGGAACGCATAGCCCACGAACTGGAGGAAGCGCGGAGCGACCTCGCCGTGGCCACGGAAGAACTCGAGGAGCTCCGCCGGAAGAAGACCGTGTTCGAGGGCGAGGCGCGTAAGAAGTTGGACGCTCTGGTCTCCCGGGAGCGGGCCCTGCGGGAGGTGAAGGGGAAGTTCACCGGCCTGGACCCCGCGCGGGTGGGGGCGTTGGAGGAGCGGGTGAGAGCCCTGTCCGCAGAGATCGAGGTGATGCCGCGCGGCGAGCCCCTGCCCTTCCCCGCGGAGACCCTCCCGGAGGTGGAGGGAATCCTGCGGGAGGCCACGGACTTAGTCCCGCGCCTGGAGGAATTCTCGAAGCGGGTGGCCGAGCTCGAGCGGGAGATCGCCGCGGCGCGCGAGGGGTTGTCACTGCTGGGACGGGAGCTAGCGGAGGGGGAGCGAAAGCACCGTGACCTCGAGCGGTCGGTCTCGGAGAGGGAGGGGGAGTTCAAGCGCCTGCGCTGGGAGCTCGCGGCGGCGGAGCTCGCCCAAGGGCTTTCCGAGGGGGTACCCTGTCCCGTGTGCGGCTCCCCCCATCACCCCGCCCCGGCGGCCTTCCCGGAGGGAGTGGACTTGGAGGCCCTCGAAGCCGAGCTCGGGGAGCTCCGGAAAAAACTCCGGGAAGTCCGGGAATTTATCTCCGCAAAACGTACCGAACGGACCCTGGCGGAGCGGACCCTGGCGGAAAGGGAGCGGAAACTGGCTGAGCTCAGGGAAACACGGGCTTCCCTAGAAGAGAAGCTCTCCCGGCTGCGGGCCCAGCTCCCTGAGGGGCTCCGGTTCATCCCGTGGGAGGAACTCGGCGAGAGGATCCGCGCGTGGCGGGCGTATCTCGAACGGGAGCGGGTAGCCCGGGAGCGGGACGAGGCCCGGGCGGAACTCGGACGGCTGGATGGGATCTGGCGGGAGATCGTGGAGGGATTGGGCGAGATCTACCGCCCCCTCACCCGGGGTGCGCTGGAGGAGTGGAAGGCGAAGGTAGAAGGGGAGCTGCGCCGGATCGAGGAGGAACGGAGGCGCGTGGAGCGGAACCTGAATGGGTTCCGCGAGCGGGAGAGGGCGCTCGCAGTGGCGGTCTCCGAGGTGAGTGGGCGCGTAGCGGAGCTCGAGCGTAACCTGGAGGCCGCGGAGCGGAAAGTGGAGCTCCTCTCCCGGGAAATCGGGATTCCCCCCGAGGAGGCCGCTGCCCTAGCCCTCACTGCGTCCCAGCGGGAGCTCTTGGAAGAGGGGTTGGAACTCGCCCGGGAGATAGCGGCGAAGACTGAGGCCATGGCGTCCCTGGGGGTCGCCGACGCCGAAGATGCTGAAGGGATCCTGAAAACGTACGCGCACAAGCAAGAGGAGCTCGGGGAGCTCCAACGCCGCCTGGGGGAGGTGCGGGAGCGGATCCGGTCGCTGGAAGAGAGGCTGGTCAGGAAGGAAAAACTCGAGGACGAGCGCGCCAAAGTTCGGAAGGAGCTCAAGCTACAGCGGGAGCTCGAGGGGCTCCTGCGGGGGAAGGCGTTCCTGGAATATCTGGTGGGGAGCCAATTCGAGCGGATCCTGGCCCGGGCTTCGCACTACACCGCCCAGTTGAGCCAGGGCCGTTATGTCCTCTCGGGCGAGGGTACCGACCTAGCGGTGATCGACTACCGCAACGGGGGCGTGGCCCGTGCTCCACATACCCTCTCGGGGGGCGAGACCTTCCTGGTGTCCCTTTCACTGGCGCTTGCGCTTTCGGAAGCAATTCAGCTTGGGCGCCGCGGTGGGACACCCCCCATCGAGTTCTTCTTCATCGACGAGGGCTTCGGGAGCCTGGACGAGGAATCGGTGCGGATGGTGCTCGAGCTTTTGTACCGCCTGGTGGACGAGGGGTTGCGGGTGGGGATCATCACCCATGTGGAGGCGTTGCGGCGGGGTGTTCCCTATAAGCTCCTGGTGCACCCGCCCGACGAGGAACGCGGGAGCCGGGTAGAACTCATCATCGGCGAGTAAACTCCGCAGTCCTCGGGGGTTGTTGCCGGGTGCGGAAACAACTGGCACGGGCGCCAGGAATGCAAAAGAACAAAAGCCTCTTCAGCATATGTAGCGGCGGGGGTTGTCCTCGACGTTTGCTTGTCGAACTTGTTGCCCACATTGCTTACCACTGAAGCTCCCGTGTCAGGCGCCGTGGGGTTTATTAATGGGGTAATTGAGGTCACTGTTTGACAGTGAATGACGGGAAAGGTTTGTGTGGTGTATGCGGTAGGAGATGCGCTGACGAAGGTGAGACGGGCGGATCGGGAGGCGATGGCTCATGCTCTGAAGTGGATCTTCGGGGCGGACAATCGTTTTGCCCGGACTCTCGGGAAGATGCCTCTCTCCCAACCTTGGGCGGGTGGTTACACTTCCGGATACGTCCCCGCGAGGAGTTCCTCGAGGATGGGTGGGGCCGCGATATGCGATCTAACCAGGGCTTCCAGCTGTGGAGCCTTCTCACCCAAGACCACAGCTCCCGTGAGCCTCCCTCGATGGTCCCAGACGAATTTGCGGTAGATCCCCCTTTCGGGATCGGCATAACAGGCTTCCGAATGTGGACCACCTTGGGGCTGGGTGTTGCCCACACACAAGAGCTCAACCCCCACCACCTTGAGGCGCACGGAAGGAATTGTGCCGCCGTAGCGGGCACTTCCCGGTTCCACCATATTGGACGCCGCCACCCCTGCCTGTTCCCGGGCCGCGGGCACCATCCCGTAGACCTGGCCACGCCACTCGGCGGCGTCGCCACAGGCGAAGATCCCCGGGGCATCAGATCGCATGAAGTCGTCCACCACCACTCCCCTCCCCACCGAGATCCCGGCTTCTTCGGCGAGCTCCACCCGGGGACGGATCCCAGCGGAGACGAGCACCATCTCCCCCTCCACAACCCTTCCGTCCTCGAGCTCCACCCCCTCCACTTCCATCTTCCCCCTGACCGCACGGCAACGGGCACCGGTGAGGACTTCGATCCCCATGTCCTCGAGGATGCGCGAGAGAACCTCCGAGCCCGGGGGATCGAGCTGGCGGGGGAGGAGCCATCCGTGGGCTTCCAGCACGGTAATGGAGAGGCCCCTTGCCACTAAGGCCCTGGCGGCCTCAAGCCCCAGTAAGCCCCCTCCCACCACGATGGCACGTTCCACCCTCTTCAGGTAAGCGATAATCCGCTCCACATCGGCAGCACGCCGCAGGGTGAAAACCCCCTCCCTCTCCGCAAGCCCCGGGATCGGTGGACGGAACGCCTCGGCTCCGGTGGCCAAAAGCAAAGCATCGTACGGGATCCGTGTTCCGTCCCCGAGCTCCACCTCCTTCCTTTCGGGAAGGAGCCGAACGGCCCTCTTCCCCTGCTCATACGCAATCCCCTGTTTCTCGTACCAATCGGGGGGGAACGCCACTATCTCGGAGAGAGTTTTCTCCCCAGCCAGTACGGAGATGAGGGCGGGCCGGAGATAATAGAGGTAAGGCTCTTCTTGGAGGACAATGACCTCGGCGGAAGGATCCAGGGACCGGAGCTTGCGGGCGGCGGTGATCCCCGCGATCCCCCCGCCGACGATGGCATATCTCATCCCACCTTCTCGAACATGCTCTTTGGGGCACCGCACTCCGGGCAGACCCAGGAGTCGGGGAGGTCCTCAAACGGAGTCCCGGGATCGATCCCTTGTGAGGGGTCGCCCTTCTGGGGGTCGTAGATCCAACCGCACACGGTGCATTCCCACTTTTCCATCTTCCCTCCTTCGGGTCATCGGGTCCCCAATTTTAGCCGCCGCAGGGGTGGGGCCAAATTATGTGCGGCAGCGCAGATGAACTGGCGCGATTTCCAACCCGGTGGTATATTGATTTTGAGCAGAGATGAATGCGTGGGAGTTCAAAGCGCAGCCGTCCCGACCGCTATACAAACAGCTCAAGGAATACATTCGCACCTGGATTGAGAGCAATCGTTTGCAGCCCGGGGACAAGATCCCCACAGAAAGGGAGCTCTCGCGCCTCCTGGGCGTCAGCCGCCTCACCGTACGCCAGGCCATCGCCGAACTGGTGGAAGAAGGGATCCTCTACCGGGTCCAGGGAAGCGGCACCTACGTCGCCGAAGCCGAGGCCCTCACCCTCCACGCCGTGGTATCGGAACGGGAGTGGGTCCGATACCTGCTCCAAGCGGAAAGTCGTTACAACGAACGGAACGAACGCCGCCCGGTGCGTCTTGAAGTGGAGGTGGTGGGGCGCCCCCGCCTGAGGGAACGGATCATCTCCGCCGTGGCCGCGGGGGAGGCCCCGGACATCGTGCTCATCGATCTCGTATGGATGGCCGAGCTTGCGGCGCTCCATTTCTTCCTCCCCTTGGACGAGCTGGATCCCGGGTGGACCTCCTCCTACACCACCGACCTCCTCCCGGGCGTGAGGGAAGGGCTCGTGGTGGACGGCCATATATACGGGGTACAAGCGGACTTGAGCGTCACCGTCCTTTGGTACCGAAAGGATATCCTCCAAGCAGCAGGACTCGAACCCCCACACACGTGGGAAGAGCTCTTAGCTCAGGCCACGACCATCCGGAGAGACGCAAAGCGTTACGGGATCGGGGCGTTCCCCATCGCTTTCTGTGGCGGAGTGCGCGGGGGCGAGACCACGACATATCAGCTTTTGCCCCTCTTCTGGAGCGCGGGCGTGGACTTGGTGAGGGGAGCGGAAGCGGGGATCACCGAAGACGCGGAGCGCCCGTTGACATTCCTTTCTCGACTTTTAGCGCGCCGCCTGGCTCCCCCGGAGGTAATCTCCCTCCCCTGGGACGGTCCCCGGAAGCTCCTCGCCCGGGGCGAGGCGGTCTTCTCCTTTGGGGGAACCTACGAGAAGCGGGCCATCCAAGCGACGGCCCGCCTGGGCGAACGGGAGTTCCGGGAGAAGTACGGCATGGTGCCCGTTCCTGCCCCGAAGGGGAGCGCCCCGGCGGCGGCCACGGGCGGAATGGTGTTCGCGGTAACACGCCAGAGCGAGGACCGGGACGCCTCCCTCGGGATCCTGAAGGAACTCGCCTCTCCGGATCTGATGGAGGCCTTCTGCATCCGCACTGGGAGGCTCCCCAGCCGCCGCTCGGTGGCCGAGAGGCTGGAGGAGAGGAGCTGGTACCAGCGAGAGGAGATTTCCATCCTCCCCCACGCCCGGCCTCGGCCGGTGAACCCCCACTACGCGAAGATCTCGTACCAATTCCGCACCATGGTGGAAGAGGTGCTCGCGGGAAGGGCCTCACCGCGGGAGGCCATCGCCCGGGCCCGGGCCGGGATCGAGGCCATCCTCAGGGGTTGACCCCAACTAGCGCCCGGTGGACGTACCGGGCCACCATCCGGTGCAGGTAATGGAGGGCGTGGTCGTACCCCCGCAGGGCTTCCGCAGTGGTGTATTGCAGGACCCGGGCGATCCAGAGCTTGAAAAGGAGTTCCACCCAATCCGGATCACCGGAGTCGAAGTGCTCGAGGAGCACGAGATACGTCTCGGCCCAGGCCTCCTCGTCCATGAACGAAAACCGCGGGTACTCCCGCGCTGCCAGCATCCCCTCCCGGACCTTTCGGGGAAAGAGCTCCAGGAGCGTCTCCTGGCGATCGCTCCAGTTCTCCCGGAGAAGATGCAGGGTGCGCTCGAAGTCGTAACCCACCTTCTCCTTCATCTCCTGGCGCACGGGGCCGGGGTATTCGATGCGGTGCCGCGTTCCCTCGGGCACATCCTCGCCCTTCAGGCCCTTGAGGGCCGCGAAGCACTCGATCAGCATCGTTTTGAGGTCGGTAAGGGCTCCATAGAGCTTGTGGAGCTTCCCCACGTCCATGTAGATCTCGAAGATGGAGAGCCCGTGAGCCACCATGGAGAAGGTGTAGAGGGTGTCGATTCCCCAATCGGACTGTCGCCGCACCCGGGGATCGGAGAAGAGCCGCTCCGCGGCCTCCCGGGTGAGGAGGAGCTCCCCGCCCAGGGGCTGCTCGATCCAAGGGAGGGCGGTGCGGGGCCAAAGGAGCGCGAACCCCGTGCGGGTGATCATCCAGGTGATCATGGCGTCGGTGGAGGAGCGGGGGAAGTAGTGGCGCACCACTTGGTACCCTTCGTCCGCGGCCTCCTCGGCCTTGGTGATCCACTCCTGAGAGAAGGAGACGATGTCGGCGTCGTAGAAGTGGATCCGTCTGTGTTCAGTTTTCTCAAGTAGGTACTTGAGGGCGGTGTTCATCCCGTCGCCCTTCCCGGGACGCAGCTCCCCGATTCGCTCCTGTAGGATGACGGCTACGGATTTCCCGTGCTTCCGCGCGAGCTCCGGTGCCGCAGCGGATGTTTCGGCGAAGCAGCGGTCTTCGCTCGCCCCCACGCAGAGGACCTCATCTACCCGGGGGTGGGCAAGGGCGATCTCGACGTTCTTCAAGAGCACTTCCGGATCCTCTTCCTTAAACGGGAACACCACCAGAGACATGGTTACCTCCTATCTTCAGTCGAGTTTGAGGGCTTTCTGGGTGGCCTCGTCGAAGAGGCGTATCTTCCCTTTGGTCAGGACGAGGCCGATGGTCTGCCCGGGCCGGATGGCGAGGTCCGGGCTTGTGGCTACCTTGAGGACATCACTTCCCACCTGGACGGTGAGGAGCTGTTGGGAACCCAGGGGCTCGGAGACCACCACCTGGGCCGGCAGGGCCCCCTCGCCCGGCGTGGACCTGACCTCGATGTTCTCGGCCCTGATTCCCAAGATCAACGATTTCCCCGCCATATCCTTGAGCTTCCCTTGCCACTCCTCGTGGACCTCCACGGAAAAGTCCCCCACCGCCAGGTATACCTCCCCATCTGTGCTCTTGACCTCGGCCCGGAGGAAGTTCATGGGAGGGGTGCCGATGAAGCCTCCCACGAACACGCTGGCCGGCTTATCGTAGACCTCGTTGGGGGTATCAAGCTGCACGATCTCCCCTTCGCGCATCACCGCGATCCGATCCCCCAGGGAGAGGGCCTCGATTTGATCGTGGGTTACGTAGACAGTGGTGGTTCCAACCTCCCGGTGGAGTTTCTTCAGCTCGGCCCTCATCTGGAGCCTAAGCAGCGCATCCAAGTTGGAGAGGGGCTCGTCCATCAGGAGTACCTCGGGGCGCATGACCAAGGCCCGGGCCACCGCCACCCGTTGCCGTTGGCCCCCGGAGAGTTGCGAGGGGTAGCGGTCGAGGAGCTCGTCTATTTGGAGGAGCTCCGCCACTTCTTTGACCGCCTTTTTTATCTCCTCTTTGGGGGTATGACGCATACGAAGCCCGAAGGCGATGTTCTGAGCCACGGTCATGTGGGGGAAAACGGCGTAGGACTGAAAGACCATGGCAATCCCCCTCTTGGATGGGGCAAGGGCGGTGACGTCGCGTCCCCCGATGAAGACCTTGCCCTGGTCCACCCGCTCCAGTCCCGCAATGCAACGGAGGGTGGTGGTCTTGCCGCATCCGGAGGGCCCCAAAAGGACCAAGAACTCCTTCGGCTCCACCACGAGGTCCATGTCCTTTACCGCCACCACCTTCCCGAAGGTCTTCCGCACCTTCTCCAGACGAATTTCAGCCGCCATCGTTCACCTCTCTGCCGTGGCCCCGCCCCACATGTGGAAGAGGTACCGCCGGATTAGGAACATGAAGAACAGGGCGGGGAGGATCATGAAGAACCCGCCGGCGAACCGGAAGTAGAGGGGAGATGCTTGGATGGTGGTGAGGATGTGGGCCGGGAGAGTCCGGTTGTGCACCGTGAGGATGGTGGCGGCGAAGACCTCGTTCCAGGAGATGACGAAGGTGAACATCGCCGCCGCGGCGAGGCCCGGCAACGCCAGGGGCAACGCCACCCGGGCGAAGGCTCCGAACCGGCTGCACCCCAGGGTCATGGCCGCCTCCTCCAGGTCCTTCGGCACCCCCATGAAGATCCCCGTGGTGATGATCACCGCGAAGGGAAGGGCCATGGCGGTGTGGATCAGGGCCACCCCGATCAAGGTGTCGTAAAGCCCCCACTTGATGAAGGTGACGGCCAGGGGAACCGCGAGCAGGGCGGTGGGGAACATCCGGGTGATGAGGATCCCCAGGCGGAACCCCTCCCGTCCCCGGAAATAGAACCGCGCCACCGCGTACCCCGCCGGGGCCCCCACCGCCAGGGTGAAGGCCAGGGTGAGGAGCGCCACCCACACGCTGTTCAAAAGCGAGGTTAACACCCCGTATGAGTTCAGGAAGAAACGCATCGTGTCCAGGGAAAAGTGGCTGGGGATGATGGACTTGGGCCAAAGGTAGATCTCGTTCCTCGGGGTAAAAGACGAAATCCCGATGAAGAAGATCGGAACGAGTACCCACAGGGCAAAAGTGAGGACCGCCATGTAGAGCAGGGTGCGCCGCAGCAGCTGCGGGAAGCTCACCCCCGGATCACCTCCATCCTAGACTTCAAGAACTTGAGGTAGAACCAGGTCATCCCGATGGAGATCACCATGAGCAAAACGGCGTAGGCGGAAGCGATGTGGCTGTTGCGGTAGAAGAAGTGCCAAAAGTAGGCCTCGCCGGCCAATACGGGGATGATATCGCCCGCCAGCGCCAGCACCACGGCGAAAGTTTGGAGTGCAAAGATGGTGCGGATGATGAGGGCCGACTGGAGCGAGGGCTTGAGCAGGGGGAGGATCACGTACCATATCTTCTTCCACCCCCGCGCCCCGAGGACCTCGGCGGCTTCTAGGTAATCCTTGGAGATCATCTGCAACCCAGCCACCAGGATCACCATCACGATGGCCGTGGCCCGCCAATGCTCCGCGGCCACCACCGCCAGGAAGGTGAGGCCGATGTTTTGATAGGAGATGTAGTAGATGGGCTTATCTATGATCCCCAGGGAGTAGAGGATAGAGTTCAAGAAACCGTGTTGAGTGAAGATGGAGAGCCATATGAGCCCCGCAGCAAGATCCGAGATCCCCAGGGGAAGCGCGAAGATATAGAGGAAGAACCGGGATCCCCTGAAGCCGGCGTTCACCAAGAGGGCCATGGCCAGGGCGGTGATCACCTGGATGGGGACGATGGTCAACGCCAAGAAGAACGTATACTTCAGGGCCTCGATGAACCGCACGTCCCCCACCATCCGCTGAAAATATTCCAGGGTGAAGACCCCCTCGTCGCTGCGGAAGGCGAGGATGACCGCGTTGAAAAGGGGCATCAAAAAGAAGATCCCGATGAAGATCAGGGTGGGGAGGAGAAGCCAATAGGGGAGGAATGTATCCGTCCCCAGCACTTGGCGGAGTCTCGTGTTCATCGGCCAGATGTTAAGAGAAAAAGAGGGGGAGGGTGTACCCTCCCCCTCTTGCGCTCACGGTGCGTCTCAGCTGCCATCCGGAGCGGGATAGGGAGCCCCGGCTTCCAGGTAGAGCTCCCGCAGGCGGGTGGCCTGGGACCGGAGGAACTCCACATCCACCGGCTCGCCCTTGATGACGAACTTGAAGAAGGTGTCCTTGTAGATCTTCTTGTACTCGTCGGAGATGCCGCCGGGGATGAAGGAGACGATGGCGTCGGGGGACGCGGCCTGGGCGGACACACCCTTGGCCAGGATCTGAAGGGCTCCACTGGGAACGGCACCGGCAGCTTCGGCCACCACGGGGAAGAAGCCCACGCCCTGGAGGATCTTCACCTGGACCTCGGGAGTAGTGAGGTACTCGATGAGCTTGGCCGCGGCGTCCGGATCAGGGGAAGTAGCGGGGATGCCCAGCCCAGCCAACACGGTGATGAACCCGCGGCCCGCAGGACCGGCCGGGGAGGGGATAGCGATGAAGTCATCGGGACGCTCGATCAACGCCTGCTTCACGCGGGCAGTGTGATCCCAGGCGATCCAGACCTCCTCCGAGAGGAGCGGGGTGTCCATGGCGTCCCAGGTGGGGGCGGCGGGGTTGACGTACTGCCACAGCTCCTTCATGTACTCCCACATCTTCACCGCGGCACCCGAGTCGAAGGCGAGCACCTGATAACCGGTGAAGGAGGGGTAGAGGTAACCGTGGATGAACCGGTGGAGCAAGCTCTTGGGCCCGGCGGGGATCCCCAGCTTTTGCATGCCGGTGGCCTCATAGATGTTCTTGGCCCACTGGAGGAGGTCATCGTAGGTCAGGGCCCAGACGTCGGCGCCCTCGGGCAGGTACTCCAGGGCCTTTTTGTTGGCTACCATGAGGTAGGTGGCCTGCATGAGCGGGATGTAAGCCTGCTTGCCACCCATTTGGCCGAGCTTCATCAGCGTCTCGCTGATGGTCCCGCCAACAGGGACGCCACTTACATCGGCCAGGGCATCGAGGACGCTGACGAAATCACCGTGTAGCGCGCAGAGCACGGCGATTTCCCCCTTGCCCGCCTCGTACTCGGCCGTGACACGGGACACGAACTCCGCGTATTCGGCCCCGATGAACTCCACCTCGATCCCGGTGGCCTCTGCGAACGGAGCGAGGATCTCGTTGCGCACGAACTCCGCCTCGGCGATGGGGACGAACTGGGTGGACATCCAGGTGATCTTTTGGCCGAGACCCGCGAAAGCGCCCACCAACAACGCTACCGCAAGAACAGAAAGTTTCTTCATAACTGCACTCCCTCCTTTTTGGAGTTGGAATTTACCGATTTGGCCAATTTCCGAACCGTCATCTCACCTCCTCCTGAATTCTGCTCAATGGGTAAAACCATTTTATTGGCCCACAGGGTAAGATGTCAAGAGTCGTTCGATTTAGGGGTAAAATCGGTGATACCCATGGTGATCGCCATTTGCCATTTCCGTTACGGGATGTTGGACGGGGTCTCGCTGGAGATGGAGAAGTGGAAGCGGGCCCTGGAGCGACTGGGGCACCGGGTGGCGATCATCGCCGGCGAGGACCCCACCGGCGAAGCCACGGTCATCCCGGAGATCTCCATCGCCGGGGCCGAGGGGATCCGCCGCGATGCCTTCACAGCCCTATCCCGTACCCCCCGAGAACTCACCGCGGAGATCGAGCGGAAAGCCGAACGCATCGCGGAGATCCTCATAGAGACGTTGCAGCGGGAAAGGGCCGAGCTCCTGATTATCGAAAACATCTGGTCGCTGCCCATCAACATCCCCGCCGCCCTGGCCTTCCTGCGGGCCGTGGACACCCTGGGGCTCCCGGTGGTCGCCCATCACCACGACTTCTGGTGGGAGAGGGATATTTACAGCCCCACCTGCGGAGAGGTTGAAGCCCTCTTGGGAGAGATGTTCCCCCCCGCTCATCCCCGGGCGGTGCATGTGGTCATAAACTCCCTCGCCCAAGCGGAACTCCAGCGCCGTCGCGGGCTGCGAGCGGAGGTGGTCCCCAACGTCATCGACTTCGATGCCCCCTGGGGGGTGGACGAGCTCAACGCCTCCCTGCGGGAGGATCTAGGCCTCGCCCCCGAAGACATCGTCTTCCTACAGGCCACCCGGGTGGTGCGCCGTAAGGGGATCGAGATCGCCATCGACCTCGTCCACCGCTTCCAGGCCGAGGTCCTGCCTTCCCTGCGCATCCCGGGGAAAGGGCGCCGCGTGGTCCTCTTCCTCCCGAACCTGATCGAGGATCCGGACTACCACGGGGCGCTGCTCCGGAGGGCTGAACGCCTCGGCGTGGAGGCCGTGTTCGTCCCGGACCGGTTCGGCGCGGAGCGGGCGAAGGCGGACGGGAAGAAGGTCTATTCGCTGTGGGATGCCTACACCATCGCCGACTTCGTCACCTATCCCTCGCTCTACGAGGGCTTCGGGAACCAGTTCCTGGAGGCGGTGGTGGCGAGGTTGCCGTTGGTAGTGTTCGAGTACCCCGTGTTCGCCGCGGACATCGCCCCTCTTGGGTTCCGGTACGTGTCCTTGGGACGCGAATACCACCGGGACGAGGAAGGGTTGGCCCGGGTACCGGAGGAGGTGATCCGCCGGGCAGCACGGGAGGTGGGAGAGATCCTGGCCGACGAGCCGCGCCGGAGGGAGATGGTGGAGCACAACTTCGCCCTGGGGCGGGAGCATTTCTCCCTGAAAAGGCTGGAGCGGGAACTCTCGGCGTTGCTCCGGACCTTCTGAGTCCCCACCCAGAGCTTCCGAGCGGCGAGAGATCCACGATAGCGGAAGGGAGGCTTAAAGATGAAAATTGTAGTTCTTGCCGGCGGGTACGCTAAGAGGCTTTGGCCGCTGACTTTACGGCGTCCCAAGCCCTTGCTTCCCGTAGCTGGCCGCCCCATCCTGAATTACCTTTTCGAGGGGATGCCTCCGGGTGCCGTCCCGGTCCTCTCGGTGAACCGGCGGTTCGTGGGACATTTCTCGAGGTGGCTTTCCCGTTCGGGATACCGGGCAGAGCTTGTGGTGGAGGATACCCGTTCGGAAGAGGAGAAACTGGGAGCCATCGGTGCCCTGGCTTACCTGGTGCGCCGTCTCGGGGAAGACGAGGAGCTCCTCGTGGTGGGGGGCGACAACATCTTTCCCTTTCGCCTCGCCGAGTTCGCCTCGGCCTACTCCGGCAGGACGCTTGTGGCCCTGTACAAGTTGGGGGATCGGGCCGCAGCACGCCGCTACGGGGTCGCGCGAGTAGAGGGAAACCGGGTGGTGCACTTCGTCGAGAAGCCCGCGGACCCACCATCCGACCTCGTGAGCACCGCCTGTTACCTTTTCCCGCCTCGGGTCCTCCCCATGTTCGGCGAGTTCCTTCGGGAGGCGGAGGAGGGGAAGGACGCGCCTGGGTATTTCCTCCAATGGCTGCTCGGACGGGAAACGATCGAGTCCTATGTCTTCACGGGGCCCTGGTTCGACATCGGCTCAAGAGAAGCCTACATCCGCGCCAATCTCCACTTCAGTGGTGGACGAAGCTGGATCGCACCGGAGGCCGAGATTCTGGGCTCCCTGATCGAGGAGTCGGTTGTGGTGGGGCGGGCTCGGATCGTGGATTCCGTGTTGAGGAGGTGTGTGGTAGACGAAGGCGTGAATCTAGAGGGCGTCGAAATCTCCGAGTCAATCATCGGCCGGGGAACGGATATCCGCCGCGTTCCCTGACTCACAAAAACCGGGAAGACAGGGTTGTAACCCCCGTCCTCCCGCTTGGGTCGCCTTTTTCCTCAGCTGCCCACTGCCTCAAGGACCTTGTCCGCGAACTCCTCCTCGGGGATGGCTCCCTCGAACCGTACCCGGTCGTTTATCACCACGGTGGGCACTGCCATTACCTCATAACGATCGGACAGCTCCGGGAAATCCGGGGCCATCACCATATCTCCCCGGATGAGGGGAGAAGCCATGGCGAAGCGGTGTGCTGCGCGCACGGCATAAGGGCAATAGGGACATGTGGGGGTGACGAATACCTGTATATGCACCGGTTCCTTGATGTTCTCGAGTTTCCGGGTGATCTCTTCTTCCAGCTCCGCCTCCCCCGCGGCCACATCTTTTATCGCCTCCAAGAAGGATGCGAACTCGTAGCCCGAGGGGATTCCGAAGAACCGGATCCCGTAGTCCTCGTCATTCCCTTGGAGCACGATGGCCGGGGTCTTGTCGAGGCCGAGTTCCACGGGAGGCTCTTGGGCGATCTCCAGGGCCACCTTCTCCGGCACGATGGCCCCCACTTCCTCCATGAGCTCCTTGAGGAGCTCCCCCGTGGGTGACTCCTCACCTAAGAAAAGCTTCACCGTGACCTTCCGGGGAAGCTTTTCGAACTCGCCCCGGATGTACTCCAAATCCTCTCCGCTTATGTACGGCATTTCCTCTCCTTTCGCCGCGGGGGCGGCGGGTTTTAATACAGGCCCAAAAGGTAGTCGAGCCTCTCTTTGTCGAAACCGATGACGATCTCGCCATCGATTTCTACCACCGGGACACCCATCTGGCCCGATTTCCGGATCATCTCCATCGCGGCGGCCTGATCCTGGGAGACGTCGATTTCGGTATAAGGGATGCCCCGTTCTTCCAGGTACTGTTTTACCGCGTTGCACCAGGGACAGCTGGGCGTGGTATAGACGATGACCTGGCGTTCCTCCACGGTCAGCTCACCTCCTCCTCGCTGAGCCAGCGTATTACCCCTTCGTTCAAGATGGCCTTGAGTCTGGGGGTGAGGGAGATGCAACGGCGCCGACCCTCCCGGACCTTGTTTATGAGGCGTGCGCTCTCGAGGACGCGGAGATGGTAGGAGACGGCCGGCTGGGACAACCTGAGATGATTGGCCAGATCGCCGCAGCCGAGTCGGGGGTTCTTGAGGAGCAAGCTCAAGATCCGGAGCCTCTCCTCCGAACCCACGGCGGCCAGGGCCTTGGCAAGCTCCTGCACAGTATAAGTACCCATCACAGTATCTATTGTACCCGGGAACCTCAAATATTTCAAACTTTTAAAAGCTTATGATGTCCTGTCCACCGCTTTGGGCAGCGCCCCTCCCAAGGGGCCTTGTCCACCAAAAACGGGGTAACCCCAGCATCTTTTCAGTCCTGATCTTCCAAGGACTTCCTCAATAAAACCGCTTCGTCTCGCGGGGCGTGCAGTCGAGGGTAAATTTGAGGTAGGCAAGGTCAACCGGCCCGTGGACTCAACCGTGGGAGTGGTAGATCACCGTGGAACCGTGGGGCTCATAGGCGATCTTCAGTTCCCGGATGTTCAGGGTGGTGAACCTGCGGCGAAGGGCTTCGGCACTCTCGGGACTCTTACAGAAAAAGAGGATGAACCCTCCACCCCCCGCTCCGAGGACCTTC
>DFNI01000002.1 GCA_002375995.1 Acetothermia bacterium UBA3571
TAACTTGTCAAAGTCGGGTCAGAACTCCACTTCCCAGCGGATATTCAAGAGGTCGAAGGGATCTTCGGTGGAAAAGTCCCACTCACCTTCTACCACTACCTGGAACCCCTCGTATATGGGGAAAACCAAGGAGAGTCGTGTGCGGCGAAGATCGAAGGGGAAATCACCTTCCCCCCACCAGAACTCGCTAGTAAAGGTGAGGGCACTGAAGATGTATCGCAAGCTCCAATACTCGCGCTCGCCAGGGTTAAAAGGGATGCCGGCGAGTTCCCCCATACGGTATGGGTCGAGCGCGACGAGCTCTCGGATGAGGAGAGGGCCCATCTCGTAAAGGACCCCCCACCCGTAGACCTCCAATCTGAGGGGATCTCCGTACACCTCGAGGCTGGGCCCGTACCACCCTTCCCATCGGGGACTGAAGGTGAGGGTCTTTCCCGGCGCGGTGAGATAAAGCATAGCGTCGAAGCTAAGCCCACAACAAAGGAACGGGATCTCCTGGAGTGTCAGGGCAATGCTTATAACCCGATCTCGTGCGGTGAAGCTGATGCCCGCTCGCCAAAGGAAACCACAACATTCGGTGCCTATGAAGGGGTCGAAATCCCAAAGGGAAGAAACCTCCACGCCCAGGTTATCGAAGAAGTCCACGTGCATGCGTTGGGTGAACCGGGTGGGGAGGGAAAGCAATGGGAGTTGTGGCTCCCACTGATTCTGTAAGGATGGGGAGACCAGGGAGACGTTGAGGGTGATTTCACCGTAGGCGAGGAAAGAGACGATAACGCTTAAGGCCGTAAAAATAACCTGGCGGATCATCGCTTTCGATTATATCCCTCACGCAAAGGGACGGACTCGGAAGAACGTCCCTTTCCAATCAGGAGCGAGGGGCCGGGGGTATCCCCGGCCCCCTGTGTCTGGGCCTTAATCACAAAGGTCCCGTATGGTCCAGGTGGTCCAACGACATCGAGGGAATGTGCCGTCGACGCAATATCCCACTCGGAAGTTATCGTTGGGTGAAAGGGTCAACTTGCCGAACGCAGGGATTATCACGAACGGATTCTTTGGAGGGTTGGTTTTGCATTGACTCAAGTAAACAATTTTCCTAGCCCGTGCCGGAGTGGTTTTGAGTTTGCCGTCCCCATCAGTATCCAAGAGAAGCTCTAGTTGCATTGCCCCTGGTCCCGTAATGGTGAACGCCATGTCGAACCACTTACCTGGGGGAATCGACCCGTTCCAATTTATTTCGTTTTGGTGATGCCGAGGTTCAGGGGCATCGGAGGAGACGGAGATCAACTTGAGTTTGGCTGTAACGTAAACCTTGACCTGGAACTTCCGTGCGTTCGACCAGCTCGGCGAAGCGTAAACGGTGATGTGCCAGTTGTTATCCGGATCGCCCCATACGTAGATGCCCGGCTTGTCGAGCTCGGGCATGCCCGCCGGTGGCGTGGGCCCCGGCCCCGGGGCAGTGCCTACCTCAATGGTAGCGCTTGTGGTATCCGTGGCCCCGGCATCGTCGCGCACCGTGAGTCGCACGGTATAGGTGCCCGCCGCTCCATACGTATGGGTCACCACTCGGCCCGTCCCACTGGTCCCGTCGCCGAAGTCCCAGATGTATTGAGTAATGGTGCCATCGGGATCGGAGCTTCCGGAGGCGTCGAATCTGATCGACTGGCCCACCGTGGGATTCAATGGGGCGAAGGTGAACCGGGCCACAGGGGGACGGTTCACCGCCGCGGCCACCACCCGGAAATCGACCTTTTCCTCGTCCCAGGAGGCCGCGGGGAGGTTTGCCTGGAGCCAGGCCCGCACCTGATCGAGGAAGCGCGCTCCGTTAGCGTCGAGGACGGGGAAGGTGGGGCCAAAGGACGTGGGGAAGAGGGGCACGGTGGCCTCGGCAGCGAACCCGTACAGGGATTCCGCCCCCACGGGCTCCGTGGCCACCGCCCTGACGGTGCTCCTTCCGGCCGGGAGCCACGGACTCGGGTGGGAGGCGTTGGGGAAGATGAGCACCGCCCGACCCCAGGGATCCAGCTCCACCAGGTACACGTTGGCGGCTCGGTTGAGGTCCACCGTGACGGTGACCGTTTCCCCCACGGTGTAGGCCGTTTTGTCCAGGGAGAGGCGGAGGTCCAGGGCGGGGACGGCCGCGGTCACGGTGATGGTGCGGGTGTTGTTGGCCTCGTTCAGCTCATCGACCCTGTCGTAGTAGTCCACCACCGCGGTGAAGGTCTCGGGGGAGCGAGTGAGGGGCAACCGCAGCGTCACGGTATGGGACTGTCCCGCGTTCAGGCCGGAGAGGGAGCCCTGCTGGTACCCGGCGCCATCGTGCATCCGCACGTAGAAACGTCCCGCCCGGGCACCGCCTGTGTTCTTCACCCTCACGTAGAAGGTGATGGTGTCACCTACCCGCGGGTTCGCGGGCTCGTAAGAGATGGACTCGATCACCAAATCAGGCTTCGAGGGAAGGGAAATCGTGGCCGTAGTGGTATCGGAATCGGTGCGGCCGTAACGGTCCCTCACGGTGAGGCGCACGGTGTAGGTGCCGGGGGCCGAGTAGATATGCTGGACCACGGCCCCGGTCCCTGAGCTTCCATCGCCGAAGTCCCAGGTGTAAGAGACGAGATCCCCTACGGAGCTTCGGCCGTCGAAGGTGATGGGTACTCCTACGACCCCGGAATACGGCCCTCCCGCCTCGGCCCGCAGCGCCGGGGCCTGGATGGCGAACGTCGCCGTGAAGGTGCCGGCATCCTGGGTGCGGAGTTCCACCGTATAGGTGCCTGGGGGAACCTGTGCTCCTGTGTTATCCCGCTGGTCCCAGGTCCAGGTTTTGGAGCTCCCGGGAGCAATCGGCGTGATCACCATGGCCGCCATGGGGGAATAGACGACCCGGCCGTAGGGGTCTTTGATGGTCCAGGGTGCTGTGTTGGACAGCGTGATCGGGACAGACCCCGTGTTGGTAAACGTTATCCGCACCATTTCGCCCGTACTGTAGCTTTCCTTGTCGGTGGAGAGGCGGCCCTGAGGTGTAGGCGCGGACTGTACCGTGGCGGTAGTGGTGTCGGTTGCAGTACGGCCGTAGCGGTCACGCACGGTGAGGCGAACAGTATAGGTGCCGGGGGCGGAGTAGGTGTGTTGAACCACGGCCCCGCTTCCCGAGGTCCCGTCGCCGAAGTCCCAGGCGTAGGAAACGATATCCCCCGCGGAGCCTCGACCGTCAAAGGTGATGGGGATTCCCACCGTGCCCGTATAGGGGCCCCCGGCATCGGCCCGGAGGGCGGGGTAGCCCCCGCTCACCGTCACCGCCTGGGTGTTGTTGGCCTCGTCGGCCTCGTCGACCAAACCGTCGGGATCGGCCACCGCGGTGAAGGTCATGGAGGCCGCCGCGAGGACGGCGGTGAAGCTCAGGGCATACGTGTCCCCGGCGGCCAGGCCGGGTACGTCCTTGCGCCGTGTCCCCCCGTCGCGGAACTCCACCGCGAAGCTTCCCGCGTCCCCGGATCCGGCGTTCCGCACCACCACGGTGAACGTCAGGGTATCCCCCACCCTGGGGGAACCCGGGGTGTAGGTGATGGAATCGATGACGAGATCGGGCTTCGGCGTGGCGGGGAGGGAGAGTTCGAGCCTCCCCGCGCCGTAGGTGTTGGGATCTCCCATGGGGACACAGTAGGAGAGGAGTTCGCTCCGCAGCCCGTCCAGGTCGAGGCCTGGGTTCCGGGAGAGGATCAGCGCGGCGGCTCCGGCCACGTGGGGCGCGGCGGCCGAGGTTCCCTGGAACGGGCTGTAATAGGGAGTTACCCCCGTAGTCACATCATCCGGGGCCACGAGATCCGGCTTTCGGCGGCCGTCGTTGGTGGGGCCGCGGGAGGAGTAGTCCTCGACGGGGCCGGTGGTGTAGACGCTCCAAGAGATCGCCCCCACCGTCAAAGCCTCGGCGGCGTTGGCCGGGGCCGGTATGGAGCTCGCGGCCACGTGGGGCGAAAGGTCCTGGTAGATGGAAAAGAGCTCGAGGCGCCTCGCGGCCCCGCTTGCCCTCTGGATTCTGATCCTGTAAATCCCGCTTGTGGCTGCAGTGTAGTTGATGAACTCCGTGGGCTCTTCGGTCCCCGCCTGGGTCTTGGTGGAAGATGCTACGAGTGTACCATCGGGGCCATACAGGAATAGGTCATAGTCGTCCGACGTGAGGGGCCAGCCGTCCCAGGTGAAGTATAGCATGATGGGGTTGCCGGCCTGGGCGGTGAGGGTGATTTCGGTGTCGAGCCAGCCGTCGCCGTCGGTGTCGGTGAAGTTCCCCTCCCAGTGGCGCAGCGCGTCGTTTCCGGCCGCTTGGACCCACAGGATCCCGGCTGAGGTTGCCCGGCGGACGATATCCCCGATGGTACCGGTGCCGTCGTAAAAGTTGGTATTGTACCACCCGAGGGAGTGGTTGATGATGTCGATCCCCTCGGAGATGCAGTACGAAACCGCGTTATCCAGGTCTACCTCGTCCCCGATCTTGATGAGGTAGAGCTGGGCTTCGGGGGCCACATCGTGGACGATCTCCGCCACCGCGGTGCCGTGGGAGTAATCCGACTCTATTCCCCTCCCGGTGAAGTCCCGGGTGATCACGGAGTAGGGGAGATCCCCCCGGGCCTGGGACGCTGAGAGCCCAGTGAACCCCACGTCGATGACCGCGATCTTGACTCCGGAGCCGCGGTATCCGGCGGCGTGGTAGAGGTCGGCCCGGATTTTTTGGACTCCTTCGGAAGTCACCGCCAACGGCACCGGGACCGAGGGGACCTTGATCAAAACCTGCCCCCCGTAGCGGGCCGCGATGTTTTGGAGCACCGATTCGAGGTTCGATAAGGAAACGGTGACCTTCTGGAGCCCCGAAGGGGCCTGAACCGTGCGCCCAACGCCCAACGGGGCAACCCGCGCCCCGGGGAGCAGGGGCTTTATCACCAGGGTAATCTCCCCTCCACCGGCCGAGAGGGGGATTCCCACGAGCTTCGCCACGAAGGCCACCGCCTCCCGGGCCGCCGAGGGGAGGTACGCTAAGGGAGTTACCGAGCCGGTGGGGGAGGTCTTCTTCATCGTCTCCAATAGGAGCTCCAGGGCCCCGTCCACATATGGGAGGTTGGTTTTTGGCTTCTCGATGGTGATGGGGCCGATGGAGAGGACAGTGGCCGGGACGGCCTTGGTGACCACCGTTCCCTGGGGGGCCATCGTGGTTGGCTTTCCCTGGACCAATAGCTTCAATAGGGGGACGGCAGCCTTTGAGTCTCCCCGGCTGGGGATAGCGGCGAAGGCGTCGCCCCGCCAAGGAAGGCGCACCCCCAGGACCCTTCCCGCATAAACCACAAGCTCTGCGCCCGCCTCCTCGAGTTCCGCCCGCCATGGAGAAAGATCGGAGAGCTTTCCATACAGGTTGCTCGCCCACTTGTCCAGCACCTCCACCACATCGAGCTGCGAGAACCCCAGGGGAACCAGGAAGTTGATCTGCTGATAGAGGTAATTTTCGGAATAGGGGTGGATCTCGGCCGCCCCCCCTTGGGCCTGGAAGCGGCTCACCACCTCTTGCCAGTGAGGAAGGTCCTCGGAAAGGACCCCGAGGTTTACCTCCCCGTAGGCGAGGGAGCTCAAAGAAAGGAGGACGATGATTGCCGCGAAGATCTTCCCGCGGAGAAAGAACCTCGTGTATCTTTTGAAATCACCCGAAGAAAAAATTCCACGCATCCTTTCCTCCTTACGGGTTGGCCGGAGCCACGGGGTGGGGCTTGTAGGGCGGGCGCACGAGCCGCACCACCGCTTCCTTCCCCAGGTCGTCCAACAAGGGTATGGGGACCAAGAGGCTCACGAGGCCATCGGAGGAGCTCTGGATGTAGGGTTCGTATTTCTCCGGGAGCATACCCTCGACCTCGGCCACCACTCTGACCCGCAAGCCCACTCGCTCGATCCCGTAATCGCGGGCAAACGCGAACCAATCGGGATGTAGGAGGAGCCCCCAAAGGACGGGATCCAACTTCACCCCTTCCGGGGGAGTGGGTATCTTGAGGGAGAGGGGACGCTCTGTGAACTCCACCTCGGTTCCGGGGGAAAGGAGCCCGAGGCTATCCAGGAGCGAGACCATGTGTGAGAGGGCCTCGGGATCGCCGAAGCAGATGATCTCGGCTTCCGTCTGTTCTCCCCGCAAAAACGCTGAGCCGTTTGTGCCGGAGACCCCTAAGAGGAAAAAGGGACCGTCGAGGTAAAGGTAAGCGTTTGAGGAGAGGAGGTCTTCTTCGGTTTCGGTCCCGACAAACTCAAGCCACCCCGCCCCCCCGGCCACGGCGAGAGGGATCCCGGCCGACTGGGCCCGCTCCGGGAGAGCGGCGATCGCTTCCTGAGGGATGGAGATCTTCGCCCAGAGGTATGTGGGCACCTCCGTGGCCATCGCAAGGCCAAAGATGCCCCCGAAAACCAGAAGCAACGTAATCCGTATCACAGCCATCGCCTCCTTGTCTCGGTATAATTCGTGCTGCTTAAATGTACACCATGTCCATGCTCAAGGTTTCCATCGCGCATCACCGACAGATGGGGTTGTTTTTGTGGGGAGATGACGAAATATTTGGTACACGAAAAGTCGCAATAGGTCTTGACCGTGATCGATGACGTTCCTATAATAAAAGCTGCTTGAGAAAATTCGGCGAAAAGGAGGTGAAGAAGCGGGGTAAAGACAGGGGATACATCGCAAAAATTTATCGAGCAAAAGGAGGGTGATGTAAGTTATGAAGCGGGCTCTTGCGTTAACATTTGCGGCACTGCTGTTTGGAGTTGCGGGCTTAGCCCAAATTTCTGGCTCCTGGTCTGGAAAGCTTGACCTACTTCCTACTCCCAGCCTCGTTTACACCGAGTTGGTGCTGACCTACACCGTGGCCGGGTTTGATCTTACCGCTGAAGTTTATGCCGATCCCGATCCGTCTTCCGTCAAGTTCAAGATCGATGGTGCCCTTGGTCCTGCTGAAGTCAGCGGTGTCATGGGGTTCGATCCCACTGTGCCTGCGTATGCGTACACCGATCTGTCCGCTACTCTCGATTTCGCTGGGGTTGGGCTCACGGGCAAGGTATTCCACGGTGTTTACGATTATGGGGTAGACTATTTCGAGTCCACGTATGCGCTTACCTGGTCTGACTTGTGTCCTGATCAAACCATTGGGAACACGTTGATGCTTTACACGTTCAAGGCCAGCATCGATCCGGTCAGCCTCCAGGTGCGTTTCCTCGACTGCTGCGATGGTATCGAGTTCTTTGACTTCACCCTTGACCTCAGCGACATCAGCCTCTGTTGTGGGATTGCGTATGATTTCACACTCTACTTCACCAAGGATGGCTTTGAGTACGTGCTGTTCACCGTCGACCCGCTGGTCGAGCTCTGCTGCGGCTTCGCGGTGGGCGTCGAGGTTGAGTTCGGCGTTAACTACAAGTCCGTGACCCCGAAGTTCTCCTGGGGCGGCATCGAGGGCTGCGTCACCGTCTGGGGCGACGTGCAGAAGAAAACTGAAGAAGTCGGCATCGACGGCTGGACCTGGTGGGGCTACAAGGTCTACTGCGAGCTCGCCGAGTGCAACTACATCGAGTTCGTCCACGCCTTCGATCCCGCGAACGTGAACCCCTATGTGGGCTATATCTTCGAGACCCTCACGGTTGACGAGGTCGAGGTCCAGGAGAACGAGTACGTGAAGCTCGGCTTCTGTGGCCCCGCCTGCTGCGGCGGCACCTGGAGCGTGGACGTGACCATCATCTTCGCAGCTGATGCCGATGTCGACCTCTTCTTCGGCGTCACCCGGCTCCTTGTCTCCGCTACCGTGCCGCTTATGGACAGCCTCAGCCTGACCGTAGATTACGGTTATAGCATCGAAGACGGGACCTCCTTGGGCATCGGTTGGAGTTTCAGCTTCTGATAACTCTGATAACTTAGTCGATCAAAAGGGGCCGGCCAGTCGGCCGGCCCCTTTTATATTTTTTGCAGTCCTTTCAGCACTCTACCCTTCTTCTTGGCAGTAAGAGATCCTTCGGACTTCGGCGGAAAATACCCAAGATCCTTTCCGCTAAAATGGAAGCGATGGTTAGCAAATTAGGCTTTTTGCCCTTGAGGTCGCGGAGCGCTTGGAGGAGCCTCCGAAGAGGGTTTCCCAAGTGAAGGGGCTTTTGGCCTTATGGCTCTTCGGTTCCTTTGCCCGCGGCGATTCCACCCCCATAAGGGATGTGGATTTACCTTACCTCCCCGATCTAGGCCTCGAAGGGGAAGTCTGGGGATCGTTTGTATCCGAAGTAGACCCTTTCTTGGGCACTTCCCCTTTTAAGAAGGAGTCCAAATTCAGCATCCATTCCATGGTATTATATCCATTGAAGTACCACATTTCGTGTCCTCGACTTGTGAAGAAGGAAGGGCTCATTTATAAATCTCGGAGATGCTTCGGGAAGCCTGTGGTTTATTGGGAATCAAAGACGAAGGGCGAGCCGTCGTCCTTGCGGGGTGGGTCCACCGGCTGCGGGACCTGGGAGGAATTACCTTCGTGGACCTCAGGGACCAAAGCGGACTGGTACAACTGGTATTCCGCAATATCCCTGAGGCCCATGATCTCTCCCTCGAGGACGTGATCCGAGTTAAAGGGGTGGTGCGCCGCCGCGAGGCCCCCAATCCCAAGCTTCCCACCGGTGAGATCGAGGTCTTAGTGGAAGAGCTGGAAATACTCTCCAAATCGAAGCCCCTTCCCTTCCCCGTGGATACTGACGAGCCCCGGGCGAACGAAGAGACCCGGCTCCGCTTCCGGTTCCTCGACCTGCGCCGGGAAAGGATGCAGCGCAACCTCCGCCTGCGCCACAAAATATGCCTCTCCATCCGCAATTACCTGAGCGAGCGGGGGTTCATCGAGGTAGAGACCCCCTATTTAACCCGTTCCACCCCCGAAGGGGCGCGGGACTTCCTCGTTCCCTCGCGGTTGGAGCCGGGGAAGTTCTACGCCCTCCCCCAATCGCCGCAGCTCTTCAAACAGACCCTGGTGATCTCTGGAATTGAACGCTACTTTCAAATCGTCCGTTGTTTCCGCGACGAGGACCTGCGGGCCGACCGCCAGCCGGAGTTCACCCAGTTGGACCTTGAGATGGCCTTCCTCGAGGAGCCGGACGAGCTTTTCACCCTCATCGAGGGCCTCGTGGCCCATGTCTTCCGGGAAGCTATCGGGGTGGAGCTAGAGGTTCCTTTCCCCCGCATCCCCTACGCCGAGGCGATGCTCCGTTACGGCACGGATAAGCCAGACCTCCGCTTCGGGATGGAAATTGTGGACCTCTCGGAAATTTTCCGGGGATGCGACCTCCGGTTGTTCGCCGAGGCAGTGGAGCGGGGGGAAGTGATCCGCGTTCTTCCCGTCCCCGGCGCGGCGAGGAAGTCTCGCTCCGAGTTGAAAAGGCTTGAAGATAGGGCCAAGGAGCTTGGCCTTGGCGGCTTAATATGGGCTAAATATGAGCACGACGCGATAAGTTCCCCTATCGCCAAGTTCGTGGGTGAAGGGCTCCTGCGCCGGGCCGCGGAGCAGGCGCATGCCGAAGAGGGGGATCTTCTCCTCCTCGCCGCAGGGCCTGCCGAGACGGTGGCTGAGGCCTTGGGAACCTTACGGGGCGAGCTTGCGCAGGAGCTCGGTTTGATCCCCGAAGGTTCTTGGGCCTTAGCGTGGATCGTAGATTTCCCGCTTTTCAAACTGGATGAAGAGGGGAAGATCGCTTCCGAGCACCATCCCTTTACCTCTCCCCATCCCGATGATCTTCCCTACCTCGAATCCGATCCCCTGAGGGTGCGGGCGCGTTCCTATGATCTTGTGATAAACGGGGTGGAGATCGCCTCGGGTTCCATCAGGATCCACCGCCGTGACTTGCAAGAGCGGATCTTCAAGTTGCTCGGGCTCACCGAGGAGGAAGCCTGGGAGAAGTTCGGCTTCCTTTTGCGGGCTCTAGAGTACGGGGCGCCTCCCCATGGAGGGATCGCTTTCGGGCTCGACCGCCTGGTAATGATGCTCGTGGGGGAAAGCTCCATTCGTGAGGTGATTGCTTTCCCCAAGACCGCTACTGGTGCTTGTCCCTTGACCGGCGCCCCGGCGGAGGTCACCGAGGAGCAGCTCCGCGAACTACGCCTTAAGATCGAGCCTGAAGTCAAAACTCGCTCGTAGGACAACAAGGGAAATGAAAAGTACGGTGAACCCCGTCGAAGGATTCCGATGCGCGTACACTAATGGTGTGCTTGACAGCTCGATTTTTGTTGTCAGAGTTGTTCAAAAATATAACATAGCAAGTAAGGAGGGGGAAAGAACGAGGAATCTCTTCGTTCAAAATCCGAGGCCATATAAGGAGGCGTGATGGGGCGAAAAATTTGTGTTTTGTTCTTCCTCTTGTCCACAATTGGATGGGCTCAAACTATAGGCGGTAGTTGGACCGGAGAACTCGCCGTTGTTCCCGTCCTTTCCCTGACTTCTACTAGTTTTGAGCTTTACTTTGAGTTTGTTGATGGGTGGACGCTTACGTCCCGCTCCGACTTCCTCGGCGCCGATGGATGGGTGTGGCAAGAAGTTGGGCTAAAGGGAAGCTTGGGTTTCGCCGAGGTTGAGTTCACAACCGTCTTCGGGCCGAAAGCCCCTGCCTTTCTCTACGCCATGACCCGGGCAAGCGCGAGCATCGAGGGAGTGGACATCGACCTCTACGCGGCGAGCGTGGGGCCGGATACGGCGAGCTATTTCTCCGGTGGGCCTTCCGGCGGGATGGTAGCGGTGGTGGCCACGGATCTGGACGGGGTATCACTTCGGGGTGAGATAGGAATCGGGGCCAGGCTGACCGATCCCTGGGCGCCGTTCACTATCACGTATTCCGGCCTCGATACTTACACCAAAGATTTCCTCATCGATCCCCTCCCGGGTGGGTTGGAGTTTACCTATTTCCAATTGACACTTGAGGGGCTTTCCATCTGTTGTGGTGTTTCGTTTGACCTCGAGTTTTCGTTCACGAAATGGGACGGCTTTGAATACATAAAGTTTTTCGTCGCCGATCTCTTCCAGCTTTGCTGCGGGACCGAGGTAGACCTCTCCGTTACCTTCGCCACCAACGCCAAGTCGATATCCGTCGAGCCCCACTGGGCCGGCCTTGAAGGCTGTGTCCAGGTCTTTGGAGACGTTCAATTTGCCGATTCCTTGTTGGGCGGGCTGGAGCTCTACGGCTTCAGGATCCTCTGTGAACTTCAGGAGTGCTACAGCATAGAAGTGCTCACCGCGTTCCGTCCGGACCTCTTTTATGTTGTGGACGATGAGCTCCTTGTGGCTCCGGCACACGTTCCCTACCAAGCGGAGCCCCTTTTCGACCGCAATGAGTTCGAATACGTCAAGCTTTCGGCCTGTGGAGCGGCCTGCTGTGGGGGCACTTGGACCCTGGACATATGGGCGTTTTTCCGGGAGACCTCGGGCACCCTTTTCGGCCTCTCGCGGATTTTCGTGGAAATGGAGATCCCCCTCTTGACCAATTTCAGTGTGGCCTCTACGTTGGAGGTAGCGATTCCGGGCGGGCCTAGCCTCAGTATTGGCTGGGCGTTTACCTTCTGAAGGGGGTGGAGATGAAGCGCATGAAGTGGCTACTGTTTGGGATTTTGGGGCTCGGCGCTCTTTCTCTTACGGGGTGTTTCTTCATCTCCGCCCGGCCCACTGGGGTAGTGGAAGGGTATGTGGTGGATGCGGGCGCGGGCTCGCCGGTGGTCGGTGCCCTGGTTACGGCATATCCCTTGAACGGGAAGGATGGGCCCATATATTGGGTGGGATCGTCCTACTTCTCCCCCACCGCGATCACGGACGAATCCGGGCATTACAAATTGGTCTTACCTGAAGGGAAATACGTGGTCACGGTGACCAAGGAGGGTCTCGCGACTACAAGGATTGAGGGCATGGTGGTAGCAAGTACCTACAAGCTCGACATCATCCAGAAGCCTGTATTCAACCCGAACTGGCCCCTGGAGCCCCCTGAGGTGACGGTGACCATCGAGGGCAAAGCGGTAGCCCCTGGGGACGAAATCATCCTCGACGCGGCGGCGCTGGCCGATGGTCTGAATTACCGGGTAAATGCTCAAGGTCCGAATGACATCAAGTATATCTATGTGGCCTTGGGAAAAACGCCTGGGGCTAGCTACACTACGGGCACCCGTGAGTTATTCGAATCCACATATACTACCGGGGATGCTAGCCTGAACCCGGCGGACTACGGGGTGGAAGGTTGGACCACCTTCGAAGTGGTGGTATACGATGTGAACGAGAATCGGACCCACCTCATCTGCAAGGTTTACGTTCCCGAGGTCACGGGACCGGGCACCCTCAACCCTCCGCCAGGGCTAGATATCTTGGCGGTAACGCTGGGAAAGAAGGTGGCCTTCTACAGTGAGCCCATAGTGGTGCCTTCAGGTGGGGGCGATTTGACGGTACATGCCGCCCCCGAGGGCGGGAATCTCTACGTGGAGCTTACCTGGGAGGCCTCCCCGGATGATCAAGTGGTTGGCGGCACGGGAATCACTGGCTATCGGATATACCGAAAGCTCGCGGGTGAGTCTGACTACACTCTGATCGGCACCGTCGCCTCTGGCGACGGAGTATGGGACGAAAGCACTAGCCCGCCGACTTTCCTTTACTATCTTTTCCGCGACGCCTCGCCCGCGTTGCAAGCAGGGGTAGAAGTGAGCTACCAGGTGCGGGCTTACAAAGGCTCCACCGAGTCGGCTCCGGTGGAGGCCACGACGACGCCGCTTGATATTTGGGACGTACGGCTTTTAGAGCCCGCCGACAATGCCACCGATGTATCCCTCACCCCCACCTTCCGCTGGGAGCCCACCAAGGTCGTGGGCAAAGACCAGCTTTACCGTGTACGTATATACGACACAGTTCAGGGATGGTATTCAGGCCTCTCAAGCGGGGATCCGGAGAACCTTCGCAACAAGACTGAATGCACATGGGGTGAGATTTACGTCTACTCTTATGCTTACGGCGCCTGGATTTCAAAAGAAGGTACGCCCTGGGAGCGGTTACAGCCGCATCGGAGCTACGAATGGTTGGTGGATTTCGCTGTCGCGTATGATGACTACGATAATCCCACTGCGATCTCTATAGCGGTGAACGACGGTGCCACCGGTGAATATCTCTCCGTCCCCGCGACGGACTTTTTCCAGTTCACCACCGGGGCCGAATGAGGAGGTGAGGGATGAAAAGGAAAGTTTTCCTTATTGGGTTAGTAGCCATCTCAATCCTTGGGCTTTTCGGGTGCAGTTCACTTTTCAATCCAACACCAACCGGAAACACGCCCGCAAAGACGCCGATAACCCTCACACCTTCAGACCCCGCGAGGCTGCCACCGCCCGAAGCGGCCTTCATGCCGCCCATAGCCGGGGAGTACATCGAGGGGCAGATCGTCGTGGGCTACAAGAATAGTTCCGTTCTTCAGGACGTAGCCCATCATGTGGGTGGAACAGTGATCGGGGAGATCGAGGAGCTCAAAGCCGGGTTGATCGAATTGCCCGCCGACCTTCCCGTTCCCCTGGCGATCGCAAAGATCTCGAGGGCTGCCTATACTGGTGAGCTTCAGGGGATCCGCTACGCTGAGCCCAACTACATCCGCCACATGATTCAACCAGTGCGGACGGACGAGATCCTCAAGTCCTTGGAACCCACGGTTTACGATCCTAACACCGATCTCCGGCGATACCAATGGGGCCTTGATGCGGTGAACGCTGGAGGTGCCTGGAGCTACGCCCAAGGGTACGGGATCATTGTGGCAGTTATCGACTCTGGTGTGGACGGTACCCACCCCGATCTTCAGGGACAGGTTATCGGTGAATGGTATGACGCTTGGAACGGGACATGGGTTACTGGAGTTGACTCCAGCTGGGATGCGTGGACTGTCTCTGAGGAGGCTCCTCGAGAGGAGGGAGCGCACGGCACTCACGTGGCTGGGATCATCGCCGCCAAGGACGATGGGATGGGGATCCTCGGCTTGGCTCCTCACGTCCAGATTCTTTCCGTCCGCATCTTCTCCCCCGACGCCCTAGATCACTACATAACCAACTATGGCCTGCCGATCTCTTATGTCGGCGATTTCAACGTTGCTCGGGGAATTGTAGAGGCAGTTGACTACGGGGCGGATGTCCTTTCCAACTCGTGGGGCGGCAAGGGGTACTCGCAGCTCATCAAGGCCGCCATCGACTATGCTATTGTGAACGGTGCGGTGTTCGTGGTCGCCATGGGCAATAGTTCCACCGACGAGGTGGAATATCCTGCAGCCTATCCGGGGGTTATCGCCGTAGGTGCCACCACGCCGGGGAACGAGCGTGCCGACTTCTCTACCATGGGAGGTTGGATCTCCGTGGGAGCTCCGGGCACGGGGATCCTCTCCTGTATCCCGCGGTGGTGGGAGCAGGACGGAACGGGTGCTGAGCTGCTCTACGACTATTGGCCGGGGACCTCCATGGCCACGCCCTTTGTATCTGCCTTGGCGGCGTTGGTTCTCGAACGTCACCCGGGCGCCACTCCGTACCAGGTCAAGCGGCTCATCGAGACTACAGCCATGGACATCGAGGCACCCGGATTCGATCGGGAATCTGGCTATGGCCTCATCAACGCCGCGGCGGCTGTGGCTGCGAATTCCCTTCCCCCAGATGGTGGCTACGTGGAGATCTATGTGAAAACGCAAAGCGGCATATCTGCCCCCGGTGGCGTGTCACTAAGGTACGCCGACATCATCCTCAGGAAGGATGGGGTCGAGCGCTACTTCGGCCAGACGGACTTTGACGGGTGGTTCGGCTTGGGTTTCCCTTATGATCCGAATACAGGCTCTTGGGGCACGGGTGCCTTCTACGGGATCGAGCCTGGCACCTACGAGGTGATCGTCGGAGGCGAGGACATGACCTGGCCCGGTTACTATGATGGCTGGTGGGGGCGGGTGGCCAACCGGGTCACCGCCACCGCCACGGTCACCGTGGGCTCGGGAGATTTCGTTACCGAAACCCTGTACGTGAACACCGCGCTCCAGGTGACGATAAGCTGGAACGAGAATCAGGACGTAGATCTCGGGATCGAAATCTACAACCCGCTTACCGGTGGCACAGTCGGCTACTACACACCTAAGACCGGTTGTCCTTACGGCACCTTCTCGGGAGATGCCCAGCACGGCGGTTCCGAGACCTTTACCCTGACCGATCCCCACTACGATTACGCCATCTATTACCCAGTTATCGACACCACAAACGCTTCCGGTGATGCTATCGTGAGCGTTCAAATAGTGCAGAACGGGGTAACCGAGAACTACGGCCCATACATTGCATCCGCCGGGGAACAGTATCGTTCAGACGGTTGGCCCGATTGGTGGGAGACCCACTATGATCCAATCTTCGGGGGCTTGATACCGTCATTGGGTCTGGCGCCGGGAGGCCCCATCGTGTATTGAAGCGGGAAACAGTCAAAAAGGGGCCGGGGATTCTCCGGCCCCTTTTTTGAAAACCTCTAGCTTCCCAAGGAGATTCCAAAAAGATCACAGGCATTGCGGAAGGTAGCCTCGGCCACCTTTTTGGGTGAAACCCTTAATATCTCGGCAATTTTCTCTACCACAAAGCGGACCTTCTCCGGGTCGTTGCGCCTCCCCCGAAATGGCTCCGGCGGAAGATAGGGGGAATCGGTTTCCACCAACAGCCGCTCCAGGGGGATCTCCCGCAACAGCGCCCGCAGGGCCGCGTTCTTCTTGTAGGTCACCGGACCTCCAATCCCGATGTAAAACCCTAGGTCCAAGAACTCCCGGGGATGGCCGTGGGCCGCGGAGAAGGCGTGGATCACCCCCTTCCCCGGATTCACCTCCCGCAAGATCTCCAGAAGCTCGTCCCGGGCCTCGCCCCGGAGATGTACGATAACTGGTAACCCTTTCTCCACCGCGAGCTCCAGTTGCGCCTGGAACGCCCGGCGTTGGTCTTCCCGGGGCGATAGATCCCGGTAGTAGTCGAGGCCGCACTCCCCCACGGCCACCGCACCCTGATCCAATAGCGCCGCCAGCTCTTTCAGCGTGTCCTCGGAGAAATCCTTGGCATCATGGGGGTGGATGCCACAGGCAGCGAAGATATTTCGGTGCCTGCGCGCAAGTTCCAACGACGCCTGGGAGCTTCCCAAGTCCACGCCTACGTTCAAGACATAAACTCCCTTTTCTTCCAGTTCCCGGACGACCCGCTCCTGATCGGGGGCGAACTGCGGGAAGTCTAGGTGAGCGTGGGAATCGAAGAGCCTCATTCTCTCAGGTCATGGACTCGAGCTCACGGAATACCTGGGGGATCGCTTCCAAAAGATCTCCAGGCAGAATCCCCCGCTGGGCCGCTCGTTCTGTCAGCACCTCGCTCGCCTTTCCGTGGACGTAGACCCCCACACAGGCAGCTTCCAGGGCTTCAACTCCCCCTGCCCAAAGCCCCCCGATGAGCCCCGCGAGCACGTCCCCCGAGCCCCCGTGGGCCAGGGCGGTGTTTCCCCCCACGTGGAGGTAAACGTCCCCGTTGGGGGTAGCAATGGCCGTGGGAGGGCCTTTCAGGACCAGGACAATTCCCCATTCCTCTGCCGCCTCCCGGGCACGCTCGATCTTGTGGGCCACCACCTCGTCCACCGCCCCACCCGCCAGGCGCACGAACTCCCCGGGATGCGGCGTCGCCACCACGTCCCCCGCCGCCCGCCGCAAGAGCTCCGCCCGGCCGGCTAGGGCGTTGAGGCCGTCGGCGTCCAAAAGGAGCTTGGGGGCTTCTCGCAAAAGCGCCTCCACCAGCGCCGCTGGTCCCGGTCCCTTTCCCAGCCCGGGACCACAGATCACCACGTCCATATCGGCCGCAAGCTTCAGGACCCCTTTAACTGCGTTCTTCGAGAAGATCCCCATTTTCGTCGCCGGGAAGGGATGAACCAACGCCTCGGTAACGCTTCCCTCGAGCACCGGATACAGGGGTTCGGGACAGGCGATGTGGACGAGGCCGGCCCCAGCTCGGTAAGCTGCCTCCGCCGCCAGCGCCGCCGCCCCAGCCATCCCCACCGATCCTCCTACTACCAGCACCTTCCCGAACGTCCCCTTGTGGCCGAACGGGTCCCTATAGGGAAGCGCAGCGGCGCAAAAGGCCTCGGAGATCACCTCCGCCACCGGGTCCACGGCGTCCCACGCGGCCTGGGGGTAGGCCACGTCGATCACTTCCACCTCGCCGCAGTGCCGTGCCGCGGGAAGGAGCAGGTGGCAAGGCTTAAGTGCTCCCATGGCCAGGGTTATGTCCGCCTCCACCGCTGGCCCCGGCACCTCGCCGGAATCGGCGTCCAGCCCCGAGGGGATGTCCACCGCCACCACTAACCCCAGGGACTCGTTCACGAGCTCGATGGCCTTGGCGGCGAGACCCCTAGCAGCCCCTTTGATCCCCACCCCCAAGAGGCCGTCGATGACGAGATCAGCTCGGACGAGGGCGTCCCGGAACCTCTCCAGGTCCCGCGAAGAGCGCACCCGGAAGAGCCTCCCCGGGAATGAGGCGGCGAAGGCGTTGGCCTGTGATGCGGCGGCGCCGGTGGGCTCCCCCAAGATGACCGCCAGCACTTCCGCGCCCCAAAGTCCAAGCCACCGGGCGATCCCCAACGCATCCCCGCCGTTTCCCCCTTTTCCACATACCGCGAAGACGTAGCGCCTGAGAGGTCGCCCCAGGGTGCGCTGCAGGTACTCGGCCCCGCCCCGGGCGGCCGATTCCATGAGGAGCAAACGCTCCATGCCCAGCCGCTCGCTCTCGCGATCTAAAGCCCTTATCGCCTCGGCGGAAAAAACGGGCTGCATATCCAAGGATCATTGTAGGGAGATTGATGAAGTCGGCCAAGTGGTGGGATACCGAAAGCCGGGTTCAGGCTTCCTGAAGCATGCTCAGGATTTCCCGGGCCACCTGGGCTGTGTCCTTTCCCGTGCGGTCAATCCAGCGTATCCCAGGTTCGCGCCGGAACCAGGTGAGCTGGCGCCGGGCATAGGCCTTAGTGTTGGCCACGATCCTGCGTCTTGCTTCCCCCAGAGGGATTATCCCCCGGAAATGGTCGAAGAGCTCTGCGTAGCCGATGGTGCGGAGGATGGGGACATCCGCGGGGAGCTTGGTGTGGAAAAGCTTCCGGGCCTCATCCACAAGGCCTTTGGCGAACATCTCCTCCACCCGGGCCGCGATCCGCCGGTAGAGCTCCCTCCGTTCAAGGGAGATCCCCACCACCAAAAGGGGCCAGGGGAACGGACGTTCCTTTCCCCAGAAGTGGGAGATGGGCTTCCCCGTGAGGCGGTAGACCTCCAGCGCTCTGATGATGCGGACCCGATCGCTGCGGCGGATCTTGGCCGCGGCGGCGGGATCCACTCGTAAAAGCTCGGCGTAAAGCTCAGCGGTGGGCTTGTGGGAAAGCTCGGCTCGGATCTCCGGTGCCGCTCCGGGCCCCTCGAATATCCCCACGGTGAGTGCCCGGATGTACAGGGTGCTCCCTCCCACGATCACCGGTATCCGGCCTCGGTCCACGATCTCGCACACCACCCGCTCGCAATCCCGCCGGAACCTGACGGCATCGTACCGGACCCACCACGGCACATGGTCGAGCAGGTGGTGCGGGACGCGACGGCGCAGCTCCCACGAGGGCTTCGCTGTCCCGATCTCGAGGTCCTTATATACCGCGCGGGCATCGGCGGAGACCACTTCCCCGCCGATCATATCCGCGAGCTCCACCGCGATCTCGCTCTTCCCCACCGCGGTGGGCCCCACAATCAGGGGGATCTTCACTCTTCCGAGAGCAAAAGGTCCCGGTAACGCTTCAACGCCGCCCGCCGGGAGGGATGTTTCAGCTTCTCTAAGGCTCGCAGCTCGATCTGGCGAATTCGTTCCCGGGTAACGTCGAACATCGCCGCCACCTCCTTCAGGGTGCGGGGGTGGCCGTCGCGCAATCCGTATCGGAGCTCCAAGATCTCCCGCTCCCGGGGATCCAGCTCCCTTATCGCCTTGAGAAGCTCCTCCCGGAGCTTTTCCCGGATGGCCTCCTTGGAGGGCGAGGGTACGGAGCTATCGGCGATGAGGTCGCCCAGGGTCTCATCCTCGTCCTCGGAGAGGGGGCGCTCCAGCGAAGAGGTATAGCGTGCCACCTGCTCGATGCGCTTGATCTTGTCCACCGGTATCCCCAGGGTCTCGGAGAGCTCCTCGTAGGTGGGGGCGGTCCCGTACCGCTGGATGTGCTCCCTTCTCGCTTCAGAGAGGTCCTGCAGGGTCTCAGCGGCATGGGTGGGAACGCGGATGGTGCGTGTCTGATCTGCCAGGGCCCGGGTGATGGCTTGGCGTATCCACCAGGTGGCATAGGTGGAGAACTTGTAGCCCTTGCGCCAGTCGAACTTCTCCACCGCCCGCATGAGGCCGATGTTCCCTTCCTGGATCAAGTCCAAAAGCGAAAGACCGTGGTGCATGTAGCGTTTGGCTACAGAGACCACCAGCCGGAGGTTGGACTCGATGAGCTTCTTGCGCGCCGCCTCCCCTTCTTTCACTTTCCGTTCCAGCTCCTCGCGTTCTTCCGGGGAAAGCTTGTCCCCTTCTTCCTTGAGACGTTGGGCCGCGAGCTTTCCCTCCTCCATGGCCTTCGCCAGAGCAACTTCCTCTTCTTTGGTGAGGAGGGGAACGCGTCCGATTTCCTTGAGATAAGTACGGATGGGGTCTTCCCGGGAACGCGGCGTTTCTTCAATTTCCTCTACCGCTGGGCTTTCCTCCGGCTCCTCCACGGGGACGTTGGCGTCCCCTTCCCATGGGTCCGGCACGTCCGAATACACACGCTTATCCTTGCTTTTCATATTCCCCCTTCAATACCCGCGCCCGGCTACGACAAAGCTCTACGTACTCCCGCTGGAGTTTCTCCAAGACCTCTCGTTCCCCGCGCTTTTCCGCCCGTGTCAGTTCCTCCCGCAACGACTCGATCCGCTGTTCCAGCTTGGGAAGCACGTGAAACTTTCGCCACGCCTCCTCCAGCGCTCTTTCCTCATCCGAGAAGTTGACATCCCAAAGGAGAATTCGGCTCAAACGGGCTTGTAGTTCTGGCTCAAGCTCCGCGGCAAGGACATGGGGCTCGGGCCCCGCCTTCCCGTCCACGCAGCGCTCAAACCACAGTTTCACTATCGGTCTATATTCGACGCTGAAATCCTCCGGCGCAAGCCGCACAAGTTTTTCCTCGGGGAGCTTTCCAGAAAGCAGGAATTTGAGCACCACCTCCTCGGCCCCAAACGGTTCTTCCTCATCCGCCGTCTCCTTCCACGAGATCCTCCCCCCGAGGACCTTCCACACCTCCTCTTCCGGAAGCCTTAAAAGCAGGGAAAGCTTCTGAACCCATTCGCGCCTCAAAAGCGGGTTCTTGACATGCTCCCAAAGGGAACGCACGAGCTCCAGGGCATCCCCTTTGCCCTTGAGGGAAGAAAGATCGAACCGCACGGGGATGATGGACAGGAGGAACTCTTGGAAATCGACGGCCCCGGCGATGGCCGCGTGTAGCGCCCCTATCCCCCGCTCCCGCACCAGGGAGTCCGGGTCTTCCCCTTCAGGAAGGGGGGCCACCCTTACCTCCAGGCCGGCATCCAACAGGATCCCGATCCCCCTGAGGGTGGAGGTTTCTCCCGCGGCATCGGCATCGTAGGCGAGGACCACCTCTCGGGCATATCGGGAGAGCCTCCTTGCTTGGGATTCGGTGAGGGCGGTGCCCATGGAGCATACCGCTTCCAGGATCCCGGCCTGCTGGAGGGAGATGACGTCGGTATACCCCTCCACCAAGACGGCACGGCCAGAGGACTTGATCGCCTCCTTCGCGATATCGAGCCCGTAAAGGAGGGTTCCCTTCTCGAACAGGGGGGTGTTGGGGCTGTTGAGGTACTTGGGTTCCGCCCCCGAAAGGCTTCGTCCCGCGAAGGCCACCGTGCGGCCGAGCTCGTCCCGGATAGGGAAGATCACCCGGTCCACGAAACGGTCGCGATACCCTCGTTCCCCTTTTACGATCAGACCAAGCTTTTCCAGATTGGAAATGCCCCAACGGGAAAGGGCGGAAAGGAGGGAGGTGCCCGATGGGGGGGCGTAGCCTAGCCCGTACCGCTCCCAAACCTCCGGACCCATCCCCCGGGAAAGGAGGTAATCCCGAGCAGGCTTACCCCCCGGGGAGTGTAGGCTATCTTGGAAAAAGCGCTCCGCGGCAGCGTTTATCTTGAGGAGCTTTTCCCTTTCGCCACTCCGTTTGAGCTCCACCCCGAGCTCTGCCGCCAGCCGCTCCAGGGCCTCCCGGAAGGAGAGCCGCTCGATGCGCATCAAAAACCCTATGGCGTCGCCGCCGGCCCCGCACCCGAAACAGTGCCAGAGCTTCTTCTCGGGAGAGACGTGGAAGGAGGGGGTGTCGTCGGGATGGAAGGGACAACGTCCCTTGTAGCCCTTCCCGGAGGGCTTCAGCGCTACATACCGGGAGATGAGCTCCACAATATCGACTTTCTCCCGGATCTCATCGAGCTCGCTCATAGGAGTTCCCGCAGAAAGGGGTTCCTTTCCCGCTCCACCTGAAGCGAGGTGGGTTCACCGTGGCCGGGGTAAATGCGCCATTCCCCCGAAAGGGAAGAGAAGAAGCGTCGGATGGATTCCTGGAGTTCCGTGAACGAGCCACCGGGCAGATCCCACCTCCCCACCGAGCCCGCGAACACCAAATCCCCACAGAAAACCACCTTCCCCCGCTCCCAAAGGAATACCACCGATCCCGGCGAATGTCCAGGGTAGTGGGCCACCGTGAGCTCCTCCTGTCCCAGGACCAATCTCTGGCCGTCTTCCAGGTAACCGTCCGCCTGGGGCGGAGCTTTGCCGAAGGCGAAGAACACCTCCCGCTCCGCCTCGTGGTAAAGGAGCTTTCCGCCGAAACGGCTCCTGATCTCTGGAGCCGCATCGGCGTGGTCGAAGTGACCGTGGGTAAGGAGGATGTACTTTAATTTGACCTTTCCCAAGGCCTCGACGAGCTCCGCCGGCAAGTCCCCAGGATCGATCAGCGCCGCCTCACCGTTGGACTCCACTAAATAACAGTTGGTGAAAAGCGGGCCGACCACGAACCTCTCAATCCTCATGGCGAACGGTGCGCGAAGCGGTGAGGACCATCACTTCCCCGAAGCCCGCGGAGACAAGGGCCCGGGAGCACTCCGCCGCGGTGGTCCCCGTGGTGTAGACGTCGTCCACCAATACCACCCGCTCCCCCCTCCCTACCCGGCGAGCTGAAAACGCCCCCTCGAGGTTCGCCCGGCGCTCTTCGTACCCCAGGGAAACCTGGGGTGGGGTGGAGCGCGTCTTCACGAGGAGGCCCTCCAAGGGGATACCGGATAGGCGGGAAAGCTCGCGGGCCAGCCCCTCCGCGGCGTGCCACGTGCCCTTCCGGCCGGGATCCGGGGGAACGTAGGCGATGATCTCTGCGTCCCGGGGGAGAAAGGACACAAGGAGGCCTGAGAGGAGACGGGCCAGGGCCCTTTCACCTTCTTTCATCCCTAAAACCAAAACCCGCAGGACCCCCCGGTGTGGCCCCAGGGCCCGCGCCCAAGCGTACGGCCGCGGTTCCACCGCACACTCCCGACATATGTCCACCCCCTCTTTCACGGGGTGACCACATATAGCACACAGTGCCCCGGCGAAAACCTCGATCTCTTCCAGACACCGTGGACAAAGGGGCCTCAGCTCGGCTTGGGATGTACCACAGATGAAACAGCGCGGCGGGAAAAGGAGGGCGGTCACTCCTTTTCCCGCCGCCCGCAGGAGCTCACTTAACGATGAATTTGGCCACATCCAAAAGGCGGCAGCAGTAGCCCCACTCGTTGTCGTAGAAGGAAAGCACCTTCACCACCTTGGGCATCTTGGGAAGCACCATGGTGTAGGCCAAGGCCACCACCGCCGAGTGGGACTCGCCCAGTACATCGGAGGAGACGATGGGCTCCTCCACCACCTTCATCACCTCGCCGAGCGGGGTCTCCGCGGCCTTGAGGAACGCCTCGTTCACCTCCTCTACCGTGACCTCCCGCTTCAGGGTAGCGGTGAAATCGGATACGGAGCCGCACGGCACCGGCACCCTCATGGCGATCCCGTCCATCTTCTCCTCGAGTTCTGGGAAGATGGCGGGGATGGCCCGGGCGGCCCCGGTGGAGGTGGGGATGATGTTGGCCGCCGCGGCCCGGGCCCGGGCGAGGTCGTCGTGGAAAGCGTCCACAATCCGCTGGTCGTTTGTATAGGCGTGGACGGTGGTGAGGAACCCCTCCTCGATCCCGAACGCCTCGTGCAACACCTTCACCACCGGGCCCAGGGAGTTGGTGGTGCAGGAGGCGGCCGAGACGATATCGGGTTTGCCCCGCTTCTCGTACTCGTCCTCGTTCACGCGCCAGAGGATCTGCAAGGTCTCCTTGGCCTTCTCACCCCGCGGAGGGGCGGTGATGAGGACCTTTTTAGCACCGGCCTCAAGATGCCCCTTTGCCTTCTCCGGATCCCGGAAGACCCCGGTGGCCTCGATGACCACGTCCACCCCCAGCTCTCCCCAGGGAAGCTCAGTGGGGTTGGGAACCGCGGCAAGCCGGATCTCGGGGCGATCTCCGATTTTTAGGCGATCCTCGGCCACCAAGGTGACGTCCAGATCGTAGGGGCCGTAGACGGTGTCGTACTTGAAGAGGTGTGCGGCCCATTTGGCGTTGAACTTGTCCTTCTTCTTGTTGTAGAAGAGGAGGTCGTTGATCCCCACGATCTCCACCTCGGGGTCTTTGGCGGCGATCCGGGTGAAGACCCGCCCGATCCTCCCGAAACCGTTTATCCCTATCCTCACCGGTGCCATCTTCACGCTCCTTTTATGTCTGAGGATTTAACTACACATTGTAAGGAAAAGGTCGTAAACGCGCAGGTCTTCGGTGAGCTCGGGGTGGAAGCTCGCCACGAGGACCCTTCCTTCCCGGGCCATGACCGGATGGCCCTGGTGTTCGGCCAGGACTTCTACCCCGGGCCCCACCCGGCGGATGTAGGGGGCGCGGATGAAGACCGCCGGCACCCGCCCCACCCCCTTCACTTCGAGTTCCGTCTCGAACGAGTCCACCTGCCTCCCGGACGCGTTCCGCTCCACGGCGATGTCGATAAAGCCGAAGAACCTCTCGGGCCAGTTGACGATCTCCCGGGCCAAGAGGATCATCCCCGCACAGGTGCCGAAAAAGGGAACACCCGAGCGGTGGAGCTCCTCAATGGGCTCCACCAAACCTGACCACTTGAGGAGCCTCCAGATGGCGGTGCTCTCCCCCCCGGGAAAGACGAGACCAGATACGCCCTCGAGATCGGCCGGCTTGCGCACCGGGACGGCTTTCACTTCCAACCGTTCCAGCGCCCGGAGGTGCTCCCGCACGTCGCCTTGGACGGCAATGACCCCGATCTTCATCGATACTGCATCAGCTGCTCTTGGGGGATCTCTTCAATAGCGATCCCAGGCATGGGCTCCCCGAGGTCCTCGGACACTTCCGCCAGGAGCTCGGGGTCATCGTAGTGGGTCGTGGCGAGCACGATGGCCCGGGCCCGCTTTTCAGGGTTCTCAGACTTGAAGATGCCGCTTCCCACGAACACCCCATCGGCCCCGAGCATCCGCATCAGGGCCGCATCGGCGGGGGTGGCGATGCCCCCGGCGGCGAAGTTCACTACCGGGAGCCTCCCCAGCTCTTGGATCATCTCCAGCACTTCCACCGGGGCCCCAAGCTCTTTGGCGTAGGAGACGAGCTCCGCCCGGGACATGTCCCGGAGGCGGCGGATCTGGTCGTTGAGGATGCGCATGTGGCGCACGGCCTCAACCACGTTGCCGGTGCCCGCCTCTCCTTTGGTGCGGATCATCGCCGCACCTTCGGCGATCCTGCGGGCCGCCTCGCCCAGATCCCGGCAGCCACAGACGAAGGGGACCTTGAATTGCCACTTGTCGATGTGGTTGAAGGGATCGGCGGGAGTCAGGACCTCGGACTCATCGATGAAATCCACCCCCAAGGCCTCCAGGATCCTGGCCTCGGCGATGTGGCCGATGCGGCACTTGGCCATAACGGGGATGGAGACGGCGTCCATGATCTCCTTGATGCGTTTGGGATCGGCCATGCGGGCCACACCGCCCTGCTTGCGGATATCGGCGGGTACCCTTTCCAGGGCCATGACCGCCACCGCCCCGGCGGCCTCAGCGATCTCCGCCTGCTCGGGGGTGGTCACGTCCATGATCACCCCGCCCTTGAACATCTCAGCGAAACCGGTCTTCACCCGGTAAGTCCCCTTCTGCATCGCTCCTCACCCCGGATCCGTGGGGTTTCTCACCGTTATCCTGCGCCAGAAAGGCCTTGGTTTCAAGAGCAGTAAGGGCAGCCCCCGCCACACCCAACGAGGAGGAAAGCAAGCCCGAATAACAGGCCAAGGGCCAAATACTTGAGGATACGCATATTTCACCTCCGTAAGCGGATTATAAAATCTCCGTTTGATACCTGGCAATCGCTTCCAGTTATGTCATTGGCAGGGATGGGGAACCGAAAAGTCCTTTGTGCTGTAAAATCTTTGGAGAAAACACTACGGGAAAGGAGAGGTGAGCTTCGATGAGATTCGCGTTCGCGATGTTCCTCCTCATTATCCCGGCGCTGGTCATGGCAGCGCCCAAGATCGTGGTGGACCAAGCGGTTTACGATTTCGGCGAGATAAAGGAGGGCACGATAGTAACTCACGCCTTCGTGATCCGGAACGAGGGAACCGACCCCCTAGTTTTCACCCGCAGGCCCTACTCGAGCTGTGGTTGTACCGTAGCGGCGCTGCCCAAGGAGGTATTGCTGCCTGGTGAGTCCTTGGAGCTGGTGGCTACCTTCGATTCCACTGGATTCGGTGGCCGGCACGTGCGCAAAGAGATCCGTGTTTACACCAACGATCCCGAAAATCCAGTGACGGTTCTGGCGTTGGTGGGGTATGTCCGCGCGGCGGAGCCCCATGAACGGTCGGCGTGGAACCTGCAGTACAGCCTCTACCTCCTGATAGATGTGCGCTCCCCGGAGGAATACGCCCGTGCCCATCTTTTGGGGGCCATCAACATCCCCTTCCGGGACCTTTCCCAAAAGATCAGCGAGTTCTCGACACAGGTGTTGATCTTCCTTTACGACAACGCGGGGGAGACCGCCCTGCAGGCGGCGGCGATGTTGGAGCAGAAGGGGTATCGGTTCGCCCGGGCTCTGAAGGGGGGATTGGTGGAGTGGCAGTCCCGTTACGGGAACCTCTTCATCGAATTTGGAGAAGAAGGGCCGTTTACCTTCCAAGGCGAGCCCCGCTCGGGCCAACACGCGGTGGATCCCCAACAGCTTCTTTCCCGCTACGTGATCGTCCTGGACGTGCGCCCTCCTGAGGAGTTCGCCGCGGGGCACCTTGCGGGGGCGATCAACGTGGATCCGGGGACTTTGCCCCAGTGGATCGTAGACCATCTGCCCCGCAGCCTTCCCCAAGGGGTAAAGCTCTCCATCTGGTGCGTGGACGAAGACGGGACCAGGTCTTGTCCCGCCGCCAAGTACATCCGCTCCCAGGGATACGAGGCCTGGTGTGTCCTCGGGGGACTCTCCCAGTGGAGGAAACGTTACGACAACCTGCTCATCATCCCATCGGAGTGATCGAATTTCGCCGGGGGAGGAGACCGCCGTCTCCTCCCCCTTTCTTCTGCGACGTTAAACTCCAGGAAACTGGCTCCGAGGAGGGAATATGAGGAGGGCCATATCGATTTTTGTGATCGCGATACTCGTTTCCGCATGTGCTTGCGCTACCGACCTCCTTTTTTTCCGTCGCCACGGCTGTTCCCACTGTGCCAAGATCGAGGAAGCCCTGGAGAAGGAGATACTCCCCCGGTATCCGAAGCTCGAGGTCCGTTATTACGAGGTCGATGAGCCCGAGGCCCAGGAGCTCTTAGCCAAGCTGTTCAAGGCCTACGGCGTCGAAGTGGACCTTCAGGAGATCTATACCCCCCTTATCTTCGTGGGGGACTACGCCCTCATCGCCATGGGGGGGCTGGCGGGCGGGCTCAAGGTATACGGGATGGAGCCTGAGCCCTTCGAGGCCGTGGGGCCTGCGGAGGAGATGATGCTTGAGGAGGCCATCCGCCGCGCCATCGAAGAGGACGCGCCCTCTCCCCTGACCAAGGTGAAAGGGATAGAAGCCGAGGGTTTGGCCGAAGCCCTCACCATTCCCGCATTGGTCCTCGCCGCCGCGGCCGACTCGGTAAACCCGTGTACCTTCGCGGTGCTGATTCTCCTTTTGGGGACTCTTCTTGTGGCCGGGCGCCGGGGGAAGGTCATATGGGTGGGACTTTCGTTCGTGGCCGCCATCTACATCAGTTACTTCCTCATGGGCCTCGGGATCTTCACCGCGATCCAGTCGGCGGGGGTGCAGCGTCCATTCGTTCTCGCGGTCTCGTCGCTGGCGATCCTTTTGGGCCTTTGGAACATGAAGGATTACTTCGCCTATGGGAAGTGGTTCACCATCGAGGTGCCAAAGAGGTGGCGTCCTATCGTGAAAAAGCTCACCAGCTCCGCTGTCACCATCCCCGGGGCGTTCGCCGTTGGGGTGTTGGATTCGTTATTCCTCCTTCCCTGCTCCTCGGGCCCCTACATCGCCATCCTGGCGCTGCTCCAGGGGGTGGGGGTGAGCCGGCTTTTGGGGGTCCTGTATCTCCTTCTCTACAACTTCATCTTCGTGATCCCGCTCCTTGTGATCACCCTGGGGATCCACTTCGGGTTCACCACCACCGCCCGGGCGGAGCGGTGGCGTTCAGCCCGCCTGGGCACACTCCACTTCGTGGCTGGGCTGGTGATGTTCCTTTTGGGGGCGGGGATGATCGTGGCGTTGCAGTTTGGGTACCTCTAGGGTGTACTGTTTCACAAAGGTGTTG